>JAYUVY010000014.1:0-52308 GCA_043753835.1 Lysobacterales bacterium
TCACCCTTCCGCAGTTGCGCTTCACTTCGCTCACTGTGGTCAGCTTGCGAGAGGACTTTCACCTCCAAGAATGCGCCCGTGCCGGGCGCACAAAAAAACGCCGCAACAAACTGCGGCGTTTTCTTGTTGGCAATTGTCGACCGGTCTTAGAAGCGAAGCACACCCGAGAGTGCGACGACTTCGTTGCGATCCGAAGCATCGAACGCGGCATCGATCTGGAACTTCTCGAACGCCCAACCAAAGCCGACGGATGTGTGCAGTTCGTCGTCACCGGCCGAAAACAGCACGGCATTGGCACGTGCGTCGCCGGCATTCGTAGGCACGCCGTCAAAACGGACGGTGTGCTCGGGATCGCGCCAGACACCGGCACGCAGCGAGAACGGTACCTTCGCTTCGGTAAACGTGTATTCCATGCCAAGGCGCACTTCGACGCCATCTTCGATGTTCAGCGGGTCCAGCGCCGCCTGCGCAACGGCACCACTGTCGTTGAGAATGAAGTTCGACTGCATGTTGTTCGTGAGCTGCGAGTAGGCGATGTGTGAGACATCGAGCGCGAAGGTCATTGCTTCGGTAGGCCGAAACACGAGTCCGGCACCGAACACGTCGGGCGCGTCGAGATAGGCGGTCTTGTCGATTCGCGCAAAATTGACGCCCGGCGTGTTGCCGGCAAAGATGCTTGCCGTGTACTTGAACTCCGGCGCGCGACGATAGACAAGGCCGGCCTGCCACTGGTCGTTGATCTTGTACTGGCCACCGAGACTGAAACCGAAGCCGCTGTCACCGCCGGACTGTTGCGTCGAGAAACGGATCAGCGAGTCGCCGAAGGTCGTGAAGCGACGCGTATTCGAATCAATGTCGAGGCTGTAGCTGTTCAGACCGATGCCGATCGAAACATCGTCCGACAGCCTGAATGCACCGGACAGGCCGTAACTCAGGATCGAGACGTCGATATTCGCGTCGAACGGAAAGATCGAGGAACCGTCGTCGCCGGACAAGCCGCGCGAAGTAAACGCGGTTTCATAGTTCAGCAATTCGTGGCGATACACCGCCACCGCCCAGTTTTCCTGCGGCCAAACGTAAGACAGGAAGGACGGCCCGCGGGTATCGCTCTCGGCATCGCGATAGCTCACGCCGGCAGTCGAGAACGGATCCGTACTGTAGCTGCCGGAATCAACGTATTCGGTGGTGAAGTCATTGACGCGATATTCGAGCGAAACTTCGGGCGAAGCCAGCTGCACCAAGCCGGCCGGGTTCGAGAACGCGGCCGTTGCGTCATCCGCGAGACCAATGAAGGCCCCGCCCATCGCCAGCGAGCGTGCGCCCGGTGCCGAGAAGTTGAACTGCAACGAGGCATTGCCTTCCTCGTCGGTGATCGCAAAAACACTGGACGATGCGGCGATCAGCGCTGCACCGATGGCGAGTGGAAGCATCTTTTTCATTCGGGTACTCCTCATTGACTTGGATGGAATCCTCGCGTCGCGGCGAGCGCATCGATAGTAACGCGTCCGGGCCGCTGCGCGATCATTGGCGGATGCCTATACTTGCGGCATCTACCGGGAGCAATTCTATGGAATACATCGGCTGGTTCTTGCTTGTCTTCATCGTCTTCACCCTGTGGAAAGGCGTGGTGATGGTGCCGCAGGGCTTCGAGTACACGATCGAGCGTTTCCGCAAGTTCACCCATTCGCAGACGCCCGGCATCGGCATCATCATCCCCTACATCTTCAATGTCGGTCGCAAGATCAACATGATGGAACAGGTGCTCGATGTGCCCTCGCAGGAAGTGATCACCAAGGACAATGCCGTCGTGAAAGTCGATGGTGTGGTCTTCTACCAGGTGCTGGACGCCGCCAAGGCCGCCTATGAAGTCTCGAATCTCGAGCAGGCGATCACCGCCCTGATCATGACCAATATCCGTACCGCGATCGGGTCCATGGATCTTGACGAGTCGCTGTCCAAGCGCGACGAGATCAACAACAAGCTGCTGCGTGTGGTCGATGAAGCCACCCACCCCTGGGGGCTCAAGGTCAATCGCATCGAGCTGAAGGACATCCAGCCGCCGCGCGATCTGGTCGACTCGATGGCACGCCAGATGAAAGCCGAGCGCGAGAAGCGCGCCCAGGTGCTTGAAGCAGAGGGTTCACGGCAGTCGGAAATCCTGCGCGCCGAAGGCGAGAAGCAGGCCGCGGTGCTGGAAGCCGAAGGCCGTCGCGAAGCCGCTTTCAAGGACGCCGAAGCACGCGAACGCCTGGCCGAAGCGGAAGCGAAGGCGACGATGATGGTGTCGCAGGCGATCGACCGCGGCAATGTGCAGGCGATCAACTATTTCATCGCCCAGAAATACGTCGAGGCCCTGAAAGCGATCGCCTCGTCACCGAACCAGAAGGTGTTGATGATGCCGCTGGATACCACCGGCCTGCTTGGCTCGATCGCCGGCATCGCCGAGATCGCCAAGGGCGCGTTCGACAAGCCTGGCAGCGCGCCCAAGCCGCCGACCCTGCCGGGAGCCTGAGATGAGCAAGCTCGTCTACACCTGGTGGGCGATCTCGCTGGCGCTGCTCGCTGCCGAAACCCTGATCCCGGGCGCGAGCATCCTGTGGTTCGGGATCGCCGCCTTCATCGTCGGCGTGGTCGTGATCTTCGTGCCCGAGCTTCCGGTGCTCGGGCAGATGATGGTGTTCGGCGTCGCCTCGATCGGCGCGGTCTGGGTCTACTGGAAATGGTTCCGCAGGAACGAGGTGGCGAGCGACCAGCCCCTGCTCAACCGCAAAGCCGACCAACTGGTCGGACGTGAATTCATGCTCGATGCACCGATCGAGCTCGGTCGCGGCAAGCTCAAGATCGGCGATGCGCTGTGGACCGTGGAAGGTGCTGACCAGCCGGCCGGAACACGCGTGCGCATCACCCGCACCGACGGACAGAATCTCGGTGTCGAGAAAATAGACGCCTGAGTCGTTATGCTCCGCGCCCTCGATTCGCGGCGCGGAGTTCCCATGTTGAACCAGACCATTCTCAATGCCTCGCATCGCGCCCTCGGCGCACGCATGGTGGACTTTGGCGGCTTCGACATGCCGCTGAATTATGGATCGCAGATTGACGAGCACCATCTGGTGCGGCGCGACGCCGGCATGTTCGATGTCTCGCACATGACCATCGTCGACATCCGTGGTGCGCGCGTGCGCGAATTCCTGCGCCATCTGCTCGCCAACAATGTCGACAAACTCAAGACGCCCGGCAAGGCGCTTTACAGTTGCATGCTCAATGAAGCCGGCGGCGTCATCGATGATCTGATCGTCTACTTCCTCGATGAATCGTTTTTCCGTGTCGTCGTCAACGCATCGACGCGCGACAAGGATCTCGACTGGCTCGCGCGACAGGGTTCACGCTTCGGCGTCACGCTGACCGAGCGCCGCGATTACGCGATGATTGCGGTACAGGGACCGACGGCGCGGTCGCGCGTGCACAGCTTGCTTTCGCCCGACGGCACCATGCGCGCCGAAGCGCTGGGCAAGTTCGTGGCCGAGGAGATCGACGGTCTGTTCATCGCCCGCACCGGTTACACCGGTGAAGACGGCTACGAAATCATGGTGCCCGAGTCGCGCGCCATCGAGTTCTGGAATCAACTGCTCGGTGCCGGTGTGAAGCCCGCCGGACTCGGCGCACGCGACACGCTGCGGCTCGAAGCCGGCATGAACCTGTATGGTCAGGACATGGACGAAACCGTGTCACCGTGGGAAGCCGCGTTGGCCTGGACGATTGCACTGGAACCGGCAGATCGCGATTTCATCGGCCGAGCCGCGCTCGTCGCCCAGAAAGCCGCCGGCGTCGCGCGCGAGATGATCGGCATCGTGCTCGACGACAAGGGTGTATTGCGCCACGGCCAGCGCGTCATCACCGCACACGGCGACGGTGAAATTCTGAGCGGCTCGTTTGCGCCCACGCTCGCCAAGTCGGTCGCATTCGCACGCGTGCCCAAGGGCGCGCCATCACAGCCACTCGCTGTAGATATCCGCGGCAAGGCGATGTCGGTGCGTGCGGTCAAGTTTCCGTTCGTCCGCGACGGCAAGGCTTGCGCAGGCATCTGAGGACTCCAATCGATTTTTCACCGTTCCAATCACTGTTGTCGAATCATCCGTCGCTACACTTCGCCATCCCTGCAATCGACCGCACTGCTTTGAGGAGCAAGCCATGATCGAAATTCCCGGTGACCTGAAGTTTCTGAAAAGCCACGAATGGGCCCGCATCGAAGACAACGGCAACATCACCGTCGGCATTTCCGACCATGCACAAGCGGCACTCGGTGACCTCGTCTACGTCGAACTGCCCACGCTTGGCGATCACATCGATGCCGGCAACGGTGCCGCGGTGGTCGAGTCGGTCAAGGCCGCGTCTGATGTCTACAGCCCGGTCTCGGGCACGGTGATCGCAGTGAATGAAGCACTCGCCGATGCACCCGAAACCATCAATGGTGACGCCTACGGCGAAGGCTGGCTTTACGTTTTGAAGCCTTCGAACATGAAGGAGATCGAAGAACTGCTGAGTCCCGATGACTACGCCGAAATGATCGAGAGCGAAGAGCATTGATCGTTTCGCAGTGACGCATACAAACGGCCGCGAGAGCGGCCGTTTTTTATCGTGGCGCGGGTTGCGCGCGCACTCGATACGTTTTCTTCGCGCAGTCGATGTGTGATTCGTCGCACGCTTGCTGCGCACATTTTCGAAGTGGTCACGGCACGATGCGCGAGCATCGCGCGCGCTGAATTTTTTTCGTGGTCATAAAACGTGTTGACAGTCAACGCGTGTGCGATTAGTTTTGCCGCAGCGTGACAAACATGCTTCGGAAATGAGTGGCAAAAATTTCATCGATGGCTCGATCGCAACATCCTCCTCGCAGACTTCGCGATCGAAAACCCGCCTCTCGCAAAAACCGAATCACACCAGTTTGCATGGCCATCCTGGCCTCAGTTGCGCACGACTCCCATTCAATGTCATGACGCAGGAAGCCGGATGTTCTTGCTGATGCGTCATGTCGAATCCATCAAGCCTGTGCGCGCGCCCGCAGTCGCCGCACAGGTTGGTTGAAAAAGTTTCAACCGGGCGACCACTGCAAAAACCAAAAGGAGCACCACAATGAAAGCAGCAACTACCAAGAAGAAAATCGGCACGGTGAAAGCCGCCGCCAAACCAGCAGCCAAGAAAGCAGCCGCCAAGAAACCGGCGGCGAAGAAAGCAGCAGTCAAGAAAGTCG
This sequence comes from Lysobacterales bacterium, assembly GCA_043753835.1. Taxonomy (GTDB): domain Bacteria; phylum Pseudomonadota; class Gammaproteobacteria; order Xanthomonadales; family Ahniellaceae; genus JADKHK01. Next base: position 5,249 of record JAYUVY010000014.1, read on the forward strand.
CAGCCAAGAAGCCGGCAGCAAAAGCGCCTGCCAAGAAAGCTGCAGTGAAGAAGGCACCAGCCAAGAAAGCCGCAGCAAAGAAAGCGCCAGCCAAGAAGGCTGCGAAAAAGTAATTAGATCGTCGCAATTATTTTCGGGTCAGACCATCGCGCGGCCGCCCGGCGCGCGATGGTCACTTTCGACCAACATGTCACCACCGAATCACGATTTCCCGGAAGTGCAACGCTTCCGATGTACCGATCGCACCACTCGCCCCCTTGGACACTTTTCTTTTGCATTGGCTGAGAGGCCGGTCGGACCTCGATGCAACGGCGCTGCGGCCGCTTTGCGGTAATGTGGGCAGGTATGATGGCGCGCACCCGGATACGGCGATCGCGTGAACACCCGCGTGAATTGCGGTACAAATCGCACCATGACGTTCGTCACGGCCTCGCGCGCGGCGCGCGATCCTTCGATCAAGACTCATTGGGGAAGTGAAATGCAGCACCAAAATCGCAACCGTGTCGCAATGTCCCGACTGCCCCTCGGGCTGCTGGCGATGATCTGCGTACTCACGTTCGCAGCTTGCGGCAAGAAGGAAGAAACTGCGCCTGTCGCAGCGGCCGCGCCTGCTGCTGGCGCGTCGCCGCAGGTTCTTGCTCCGGCGGCACCGGAAGTGACAGTCGCCACACTGCTGGCTTCGGCCACGCTTGCAGTCAACGAGGATCGACTGGTCGCACCAAGCGGCAACAATGCCGTCGAGTATTACCTGCAGGCGCTTGCCAAGGAGGCGAACAACGTCAGCGCCACCCAGGCACTGGTCGATCTGTTCCCGCTTGCGGCCGGCAATGCCGAACGCGAAATCGTGAATCGCAATCTCGATGAAGCGACGCGCATCATCGGTCTGCTCGACCAGGCGAGTCCGGGCTCGTACACAGTGTCGACGCTGAAGTCGAAGCTCAATGCCGCGCGTACGCAGATGACGCGCGAAGAGGAACGTCGTCTGGCTCAGGAAGCTGCGGCCCAGCAACAACGTGAACTTGCCGCACAACAGGCGGCCGCGCCGGTGGCGGCACCTGCGGCCACGCCGCCGCGGGCCACACCGGATGAGCGTCCAACATCGGCAACAAGCACGCCGGCTACTACGGCGGCGACGCCTACACTGCCAGTTGCGGAGCCGGCGGTAGAGAAGAATCGTGATCCGGTGCTGGTGCGCCAAGTGCGACCGACCTATCCAGCAGCAGCGGCGCGGCGCCGTCAGGAAGGCTGGGTGGAAGTGACCTTCAAGGTCGGCGTCGACGGTGATGTGTCTGACGTCAACGTGGTGCGGTCGCAGCCACGCGGTGTATTTGACCGCGATGCCGTGCGTGCCGTTTCGCAGTGGAAATTCGAGGCAGCGCTGAACGCCGGCAAGCCAGTCGTGTCGTCGCTGACGCGCCGCATCGAGTTCTCGCTGAAAGGCCAGTAACGCGACAGATCGGGGATGGGAGCGGCGCCCGAGGGTGCCGTTTTCATTTCGACCGGTCCAGCAATCGGTCGAGCCAGGCCGTTTCGTCGCTCACGTTTGCCGCGCTCGAAATCTGCACGGTCAAGGCGCGCGCGGTCGTGGTATCCATCACCTCGGCGAGGATGGCCACGTGTTGAATAGCGATCGCCAGCGCACGTGTGGCATCGTCGCCAGTATCACGCGTCGCCAATGCCTTCAACGGATCGACGCATTCGTTCCACGCCTGTCGCGAACGCAGCCGGTAACGTCGCTTGAACGGGAACGACTTGCTCAACTCGAGCACATCACGCGCGACGAGGCCATCGCGGATGCGCGACTGCCAACGCGCGGCTGCACCTGCGAGCAGGGTCATTGCAGCGCCGATTGAAAACGCCGGACCGAGTCGCGCCAAGCGTGCCGCGGCTTCGGCGAGCAGCGGATGCGCCAGCGGCATGGTATCGACGACCTCAAGTCGATCGTCGTTGCGCTCAAAGCGACCGCTGCCGATCAGATCGACCAGCATCAAGGCGGACAGCGCTCTGGGGAAGCGGTCAACGTCGCAAGCCGGATACACCGCGCCGCTGCCCGGATCGAGGGCCAGCAGACACAGGCGTTCGGCAAGGATCATCGCAATGCCTAGCGGGCGACGCGGCGTGTTCGCTTTGGTGTCAGTCGGTCGAGTTGCAGCCAGTCATGTTCGGGCAAGCCGAGCTCACGGTCGAGCAAGGTCGGCAACAGGCCAGCCGGCACGGCCGACTCGCTGTTCCAGAGCAGGGCGACACCAAAATCCTGATCGGGCAACATCGCCAGCGCTGCGCGATAACCCTGCACCGCCCCGGCATGGAAAATCATGCGGTGGCCGCTGTAATCGAAAATGCGCCAACCGAGCGCATACGAAGCACTGCGCACGCGACCACGCCGCCAGGGCGAACCCAGCACTTCACCGGGTGTAGCGATCTGCGGCTTGTGCAGCGTCTCGAGCAATTCGGCGTCGAAGACATCCGGCGCATGCCCGAGATGCGCCAGCATCCACTGCCCGAGATCGCGTGCGCTGGCATTGACGCCGGCTGCCGGCGGAATGCGGTAGTAGGTGAGCTTCGGATAGACCGCCTGCCAGTGCCCGCTGCGCTTGATATGCGGCCGTGCCCAGTCACCGCTGGCTTCCAATGCATCGCGCCCGTAAGTCGCGGTCTCCATGCCGAGCGGATGGAAGATGCGCTTCTCGACCTGATGCGTGAAGAAGTCGCCGGTAACCGCAAAAGTGACGTCGCCGATCAGACTGAAAGCGATGTTCTGGTAGCTGTAGCAACTGCCCACCGAACACACCGGCGTGAATTCGTCGAGCTGGTCGACCAGCAGCGGATAGGGAGAGTCGGCCTCGAGCGCACGATCGAGCGCGTTGTGCGGCAGACCGACGCGATGGCTGAGCAAGTCGTCGATGCGCAAGCGCCCGGCACCGTCGATGTCCTTCAAGACCAGTGCCGGCACCAAATCCTGGACGCGATCTTCCCAGCGCAACGCGCGCTCGTTCACCAGCAGTCCCGAGAGCGAAGCGGCGAATGACTTTGACAGGGACGCGACGCGGAACACGGTGTCCGCACTGACGGCCATCCGTTTGCCGTTCTCGGCCGTACCGAGGCCACGCACGCTGACGATGGCGCCGTTCTTGACCACGACCGCAGCCAGAGCCGGCGTCTGTCCTGTTTTCATGACGTCGTCGGTCAGGCGCTCGAACTGCTCGATCACGGTCGCGACCCGCGCCGCCTCGACGCCCGCGTACGCACCTTCGGACAAGGCGCAGAGCGCGATCCATGCAAGGGCGAAGCGGGAAAATTGGCCGGCGAAAGGATGAAAAACAGCCATGTTATGCTCGATGTTGATGGTTCGATTCTATCAAGCAGTCGCGCTTGATGCGGGCAAATTCACGACAAGCGGAGGACGTAGCGATGTGGGGCATGTTGATCCTGTTGGGTGTTGTTGTGGGTTTGGCATTTTTCGTGATTGGCATTTACAACGGCTTGATCCGCGCCCGCCGCGCTTACGAGAACTCGTTTGCGCAAATCGACGTGCAGTTGACACGGCGTTACGACCTGATTCCAAACCTGGTCGAAACCGCCAAGGCGTACATGAAACACGAAAGCGCGACGCTGGAAGCGGTGATCGCTGCGCGCAATGCGGCCATGAATGGCCTCAAGGCGGCTCAGGCTCACCCCGGTGAAGCTGCGGCGATGCAGACCCTGGCCGCGTCCGAAGGCCAACTGACCGGCGCGCTCGGGCGCCTGATGGCGGTTGCCGAAGCCTATCCGGACCTGAAAGCCAACCAGAACATGATGCAGGTGAGCGAAGAACTGACCACGACCGAGAACAAGGTGGCGTTCGCGCGGCAAGCCTTCAACGATTCGGTGATGGGCTACAACGTCACCCGCGACGTATTCCCGAACAACATCATCGCCGGCATGTTCAACTTCAAGGAAGCAGCACTGCTGCAGATCGAGGACGTGGTCAAGCGCGAAGCAGTCAAGGTCAAGTTCGACTGATCGCTCGGCGCATGGCCGTGAACGCTGCCTTGCGCCAACGCTGACCGACAGATGTTCAGCCCATGAATTTCTTCGAACTCCAGCATCAGGCGCGGCAGCAGTCGAAGCGGCTGGTGCTGATGTTCGTGCTCGCGGTGGTCGCGATCGTGCTCGCCATCGACGCCGTCGTCGTCATCGCTTTGCTGGCGAATTCGGAAGAAGCGCGCCTCGCGAACCTGAGCACGACCGAAATCATCGCCCAGCATTCCGGCACCCTGGTGTTTTCGAGCATCGCCGTGATCGCCGTGGTCGCGCTGTCATCCCTGTTCAAGATCGGAACCCTGCGGTCCGGTGGCGCCTCGGTCGCACAGTCGCTGGGCGGCACCCTGGTCTCCTCGGAAACTTCGAACCCGCACTATCGCCGGCTGCGCAACGTGGTCGAGGAGATCGCGATCGCTTCGGGTGTCCCGGTGCCCGAGATTTACGTGCTCGAACAGGAAGCAGGCATCAATGCCTTCGCGGCGGGGTATTCGCCTTCGGATGCAGTCGTTGCAGTGACGCGCGGCGCGCTCGAGAAGCTCAAGCGCGATGAATTGCAGGGCGTGATCGCGCACGAGTTCAGCCATATCCTCAATGGCGACATGCGCCTCAACATCCGCCTGATGGGTTTGTTGTTCGGCATCCTCGTGATCGGCATCGCCGGCCGCAAGATCCTGGAAGGCATGCGCCATTCGCGCGACAGCAAGGGCACGATGCCGATCTTCGTGATCGCGTTGGCGGTCATGGTCATCGGCTACGTCGGTGTGTTCTTCGGACGCTGGATCAAGGCCGGTGTCTCGCGTTCGCGTGAATATCTCGCCGACGCTTCCGCCGTCCAGTTCACGCGCCAAACCGAAGGCTTGGCCGGCGCGCTGAAGAAAGTCGGCGGCCTGCCCTCGGGATCGAAAATCGACAATCCCGAAGTCGAGGAAGTCAGCCACATGCTGTTCGGTTCGGGCATGAGTTTTTCCTCGATGTTCGCGACCCATCCGCCCCTGCTGGAGCGCATTCAGCGCCTCGACAAGAGTTTCAAGTCGTCCGACTACACCGCGATCGCGAAACAGTGGTCGCAGCCGGTGGATGTGCTCGCGTTGGATGCGGAACTTGGCCTCGACGGCAGCCTCGGATTGGCCGGTCGCAACCCGAAGGCACCGCCGCCCCTGCCGGACGTGCGTTCGGACATGGCAGTGCAACCGCGCGCCGTGATGAATCAGGTCGGTGCACCCAAGCAGGACGACTTCTCGACCGCCGACAACATCCAGAACCGCATCCCGCCGTTGTTGCTGGAAGCGGCACGCAGCCAGCGTTCGGCCGATCGCGTGATCTATGCGCTGCTGCTCGACACGGATCCGCTGATCCGCGACCGCCAACTCGCAATGATCGTGAGCCACGCGGGGGCTGAAGCAGATGCCGAAGCCAAGCTGATGCGCGAAGCCGTCGACGCCCTGCATCCGATGCAGCGCATGCCGCTCGCGGCGATCGCGTTTCCGGCGCTACGCCGTCAGCCGCGCGCGTGGTTGAACGACTTCGTGAGCGTCATTGATCAACTGATCCACGCCGACGGCCAACAAGGGCTATTCGAATTCTGTCTGGCCCGGTTGATTTCGATCCACGTCATCGAGGCGCTCGACCCGGCACGCGCGCGCACCATTGGTCGACGCAAGCTGGTGCAGTGCGAACGCGAGGCGGCTCTGCTGTTCGCGGTACTCGCGCATTCCGGCCACGACAGCACAGTCGACGCGCAGCGCAGTTTTCAGGCCGGTATGCAGGCGCTGTTTGCCACACGCAACCTGGCGATACCGGACAGCAGTGGCTGGCACACCGAACTGGTGCCGGCACTGAATACGCTCGACCAACTCGACGCCATGGGCAAACAGTTGTTGATCGAGGCGATGGTCACGGCGATCAGCCACGATGGACGGATCGCCGTCGCCGAAGCGGAGTTGTTGCGCGTGGCGTGTGCGGCACTGCACTGTCCGCTGCCACCGATGCTGGCGCGCTGATCGAGTCAGCAGACCCCGTGTCAGCGCATCCGAATACTCAGGGCGGTGTGCCGAAGCTGCTCGCGGTCGCACCGACCGAACCACGCTTCGGCACCTTGTCGGCATCCAGCAAGCGTTCGATGCGCGCGAACAATTCGGGACGCGAGAACGGCTTCTTCATGAAATCGTCGGCACCGATGCGTTGCGCATAGAACTGCTCGGTCGCCTGCTCGTTGCCACTCATCATGATCACCGGCACATCCTTGGTCCCCGGTTCGCGACGCAGGGTGCGCAGCGCGGTAAAGCCATTCATGCCGGGCAGCACGATGTCGAGAAAGATCAGGTCGGGCACTTCCTTGCGCGCGATCTGGATACCGGCTTCAGCGGTTTCCGCTTCGAGCACGGTGTACTGGTTCTGTTCGAGATAACGCCGCAATACCGCGAGCACGGTGGTGGAATCGTCGATAACGAGAATACGCGTACCGACTTTGGCACCAGAGCGCGCAGTCGCTTCGCGGCGTTCCGGCGCGCGCACCGTCTTGCCGTCAGGACGGCTGACTTCGCGACTCACGCCGCCGCCAAACCATCGCTTCAGAAAACCGAAAGGATTCATGCCCTGCCCCTGCTTCAACGCAACTACCCAACTCAACTGCCACATCTACCGGCCACGACCCGCGGCGGACCCGTCGTCTGGGCCCGCACAGTGTCGCAGACGCGCGCCTTCCGTATCAATCGATTGCTGTCACACCGACATCATTTGACGCCGTGCATGGCGCGGTTCAGAAATGGCACCGCGACAAAGGCGATCGCAGCGCAAACCAACCCACCGATGGTCAAATGCCAGAAATAGTCGCCATAAGTGGTGGCCGCCGCGACCCAGGCTGGGGTGTGTTCGATCACCGCGCCACTGTCCTCGATCGAGGCAATGGTGCCGAGCTTGGCCGCCAGCATTTCCGAAAACGCGGTGGCGAGGAACCAGGTGCCCATCATCAGACTCACGACGCGCGGCACGGAAAGTCGCGTCACCGCCGACAGCCCAACCGGGTACAGGCAGATCTCGCCGATCTGCAGCACACCGTAAGCGAGCACCAGCCACCAGACGCTGGACCAGGTACCGGTCTCGGCCGCGGCCTGCGCGGCCAGCATCAACGGCACGAAGGACAGCGCCCCAAACAGCAGGCCGAGCGCGGTCTTCGTCGGTGTGCTCGGGTTCAAGCCGCGACGATCCAGCCAAGCCCAAAGTGCGGACAGAGTGGGTGCCAGACTCAGGATGAAGACACCCGAAATAAAGGTCAGCGAGCCGGCGCTTTGCGGCTGCAGCACGACCATGCCGACCACCATCGCCATCGTCACCACGCACGCGACCAGAAACATCGCCACCGGTGCCTTGGCGCCGGGTTCGCGATCCTGCCACAGGCTGCTGAGCACGAACGTCACCGGCATCAGCACGGTGGCAGCGACGAAATACCACAGCGGCAATCCGCCTTCGATGAGCATCGACGGGAAGAAATCCTTGGTCAGGATGCGGTCGGTGAACACCACCCAGGAGCCATAGGTCTGCTCGTACAAGGTGTAGAAGATCAGCGCGAAAAAGATCAACACCATCAGCGAGATCATCTGCTGGCGCTCGGCGCGCGTGCATTCGCGCAACACGAAGCGTGTGAACCACACCAGCACCACGGCCAACACCAGCAGCATCAACATCTGCGCGAGCGTCACGTCGAGGCCGATGTTGAGCGTGAACGCGTCATTGCCGGTCGCCCACATCAGCGCCGCGATCGGCACCAGACCAAGTACCGATCCGAGATAGATTGCCCACTCGCGCGTCACACCGGCGAACAGCGGTTCGCGCATCTTTGCCGGATCGGCGGCCTCGGCATGACCACCGAGATATTTCTGGCCCCAGATGAACATCGCGAGGCCCGCCGCCATGCCGATACCGGCCGCACCGAAACCATAACGCCAACCCAAGGTCTCACCGAGCGCGCCGCAGACGAGCGAAGCCAGCATCGCGCCGAGATTGATGCCGGCATAGAACAGCGAGAAGCCGGCGTCGCGACGCGGGTCGTTTTCCGGATAGAGCTTGCCGACGATCACCGAGATGTTCGGCTTCAGGAAACCGACCCCCATGATGATCAGGGACAGCGACAGGTAGAACACCAGCAATGCCGCATCGTCGCGCACCACGGTCTCGCCGATCTTGCGTGCCGCTTCGCCCTCGAACGCCATGCCGAGATGGCCGAGCACCAACAGCACGCCGCCGAACACCACTGCCTTGCGCAACCCCAGATAACGATCGGCGAGCATGCCGCCGATCACTGGAATGCAGTAGACAAGGCCACCGTAGGCACCGAGCAGATTCAAGCCGCCGGTGTCGCCGAACAGGTGGTACTTGGTCAGGTACAGCAGCAAAAGCGCCTTCATGCCGTAGAACGAAAAGCGCTCCCACATTTCGGTAAAGAAACAGATGTAGATGCCCTTTGGGTGACCGAGGAAGTCGCCCGGTGCTGTGTTGACCGCTGTGTTCATGCCCTGTCCCGAATTCAATCGATTGCGCAGTATGCCCGGCCCGTGTCGAGCACGGCCAGTCCCGCGGCGCTTGGTGCCGGGCGCGCCGGTCACTACCATGCCGGCTCGTCTCATCAGGAGTCCGTTCATGCGTGTTCCGTTCAACTTTGTGGCAGCGGCCGGCGCTTTGGCGCTACTGGCCTGTGGAGCGGCGTTTGCCGAACCACGCGGCTTCAACATCAATGATCTGGTCAATCTGGACCGAGTCGCCGACCCGCGGCTGTCGCCGGATGGCCGTCAGGTCGCCTTCCAATTGCGCGAAACCGACTACGCGGCAAACAAGGGTGTGCAGAGTTTGTGGCTGGTGGCCGCAGATGGTTCGTCCGCGCCACGACGCCTGACCGCGAAGGGCCAGACCTCGGTCGGTCCGCGCTGGTCGCGCGATGGCCGCGCGATCTATTTCCTGTCGCCGCGGTCGGGTTCACAGCAAGTCTGGAAGCTCGCCCTCGATGGCGGTGAAGCGATGCAGGTCAGCGACTATCCGCTCGATGTCGGCACCTTCCTGCTGTCTCCGAACGGCACGCAGATGGCGCTGACCCTTGAAGTGTTCACCGACTGCGACACGCTCGACTGCACCAAGAAGCGCGTCGACGAAGTCGCGGCACAAAAGACCACCGGCAAGGTCTACGACAAACTTTTCATCCGTCATTGGGATACGTGGATGGACGGCCGCCGTAGCCAGTTGTTCGTCGCCGAACTCGGCACCGACGGCAAGGCTGAAGCCGCACCGGCGTGGATCAGCAAGGGCATCGACGGCGACGTACCGTCCAAGCCTTTCGGTGACGAGACCGAATACACCTTCGCGCCCGATGGCAATTCCCTGGTGTTCGCGGCGCGCATTGCCGGCAAGACCGAAGCCTGGAGCACGAACTTCGATCTGTTCACCGCACCCGCGAGCGGCTCGCTGGCACCGGCCAATCTGACCGCAGCGAACCCGGCCTGGGACAGCTATCCGCTGTATTCGCGTGACGGCAAGACGCTGTACTACCTGGCGATGAGCCGTGCCGGGTTCGAGGCGGATCGTTTCCAGATCAAGGCGCGTGATATCGCCACCGGTAGCACCCGCGACATCGCCGCCGACTGGGATCGCTCGCCGGGCCCGCTGCAACTCTCGGCCGATGGCAAGACACTGTACGCGACGGCCGATTCCGATGGCGAGCATCCGCTGTTCGCGATCGATGTGAAGTCCGGCAAGACCAGCGATCTGACCGGCGCCGGCAACATCGGCGCATTCTCGCTCGGCGCGAATGGTGTCGTCATCTCGCGTGACACCCTGACCTCGCCGGCACACCTGTACACGCGCAATGCGAAGAATGGCGGCGAGAAGCAGATCACCACCTTCAATACCGACAAGCTCGCCGGCATCACCATGGGCGCACCCGAGTTCTTCGAGTTCAAGGGAGCAAACGACGAACGCGTCGAAGGCTATGTCGTCAAGCCCTCGAACTTCGAAGCCGGCAAGAAATATCCGGTCGCCTTTCTCATCCATGGCGGCCCGCAGGGCGCGTTCGGCAACGACTGGCATTACCGCTGGAATCCGCAGACCTATACCGGTCAGGGTTATGCCGTCGTCGCGATCAACTTCCACGGTTCGACCGGTTATGGCCAGAAATTCACCGACGCGATCTCGGGCGACTGGGGCGGCAAGCCGCTCGAAGACCTGAAGAAGGGCATGGCCGCTGCAGCCGCGCAATTCGACTGGCTGGACAGCACGAACGCCTGCGCCCTCGGTGGCTCCTACGGCGGTTACATGACCAACTGGATCGCCGGCAACTGGAACGACGGCTTCAAGTGCCTGGTCTCGCACGCCTCGATCTTCGACAACCGCTTCATGGGCTATTCCACCGAAGAGTTGTGGTTCGACGAATGGGAAATGCAGGGCACGCCGTACGAGAAGCCGGAAAATTACGAGCGACATAACCCGGTCAACCATGTCAAGAACTGGAAAACGCCGATGCTGGTCGTGCATGGCGCGCTCGACTACCGCGTGCCGGTCGAAGAAGGCATCGCGCTGTTCACGGCCCTGCAGCGTCGCGGCATCGAATCCAAGTTCCTGTTCTTCCCGGACGAGAACCACTGGATCCTGAAACCGCAGAACTCGGTGCAGTGGCACAACGAGGTGAACGGCTGGTTGAAGGCGCACCTGCAGTAAGGCCGCGATCATGCGTTGTCGGCAAACAACGGGGCCCTTCGGCCCTGTTGTTTTTATGCAGCGCCAACGGTCAGCCGACTCAGCACCGGAACTTGGCTGAAGTCATGTGATCACAGGGGGACATCGCAGGCTTGTGCAGACTGGAGTAGACGGCATGGAAGGGGTGAGGGAATTTCTACACCAGGGTGTCCTTTACGCGATCGCCTGTGCCCGTCCCCGCCCGGACACCGTGCGCTTTGTGACGCCGCTGAGTGCCCCGCTTCAAGTCGGCGTGCTGGATCGCCCCGCCGGGTATGTTGTCGAGGCGCACTCGCATCCCGGGCACGCAATTGCGGGACCGGGCTTGTCCGAGTTTGTCTATGTCGAATGTGGACGCATCCTGGTCACGCTGTTCGATGACGACTGGCGCGAACTCGGCGTTTGCGAACTTGCCGCCGGGGATCACATCGTCATGTTTCGTGGCGGGCACGCGGTCAAGGTTCTTGAGCCGGTGCGACTGATCGAAGTGAAGCAGGGATCAAGGGATGCGGCCATGCCGACGAAGCGGTTTCGCGGCGCGGCGGCAGTGACGCCAGCATTGCCATGAGCCAGCGAATTCCGGTCAATGAACCGTACATCACGACCAGTGCGAAGCACTGGGTCAACGAAGTCGTCGAGAGCGGATTCGTCTCCTCTGCAGGTCCGATGGTGTCGCGCTTCGAGGCCGCATTCGCCGCTTACATCGGTGTCGCGCATGCGCTGACGACCAACAGTGGCACCAGCGCATTGCATCTCGCGCTTCTGGCACTGCGCATCGGGCCCGGGGACGAAGTGATCGTGCCCGACTTCACGATGATCGCCACCGTCAATGCCGTGCTTTATGTCGGCGCCAAGCCCGTGTTCGTCGATGTCGATCCGGATACGTTCGCGATCGATCCGGCGCAGATCGTGCAGCGCATCACCCCGCAAACCCGCGCCGTCATTGTCGTGCATATCTACGGACACAGCGCCGACATGTGGCCGATCACTGCACTCGCGAACGAGCATGGTCTCGCCGTGGTCGAAGATGCTGCCGAGGCACACGGCGCGCGCTATCACGGACGGTTGTGCGGGAGCCTGGGTGACATCGCAGCCTTCAGCTTCTACGGCAACAAGCTGATCACTACCGGTGAGGGCGGGATGGTGGTCACAAACGACGATGCGCTGGCCAATCGTGTCCGCAGCCTGCGCGACATGGCACATGATCCGGACAAGCGTTTTCGGCATGCCGAACTGGGCTTCAGTTTCCGCATGAGCAGTCTGCAGGCCGCACTCGGTTTCGGGCAATTGCAACATGTCGATGAGCTGCTGGCGCGCAAACGAGCGATGGCCGAGCACTACCACCGGCGACTGACACCGCACACCCACTTGCGTCTGCCCGTCACAAAGGAATGGGCTGAAAATGTCCACTGGATGTTCGCCATCCTGATCGAACCGGATGCGTCCCTGAGTCGTGACGGATTCTGTTCGGCGCTGCGGCAGCGTGGCATCGAAACGCGCGACTTCTTCCCGTCATGCAGCGCGCAACCGCTGATGCGCGGCATTGTGCCGCAAGACGAAACTTTTCCTGTCTCGAGCGATATCGCCGCAAGGGGCTGTTATCTGCCCTCCGGACTGGCGTTGACGGCGGCCCAGTGTGATGCAGTCTGCGATGCGATCGATGAGGTTCTGGCTTGAACCAGTGGCGTCGGTTGCGCAGGTTTCTCGGGATACTGCGTCGGCTGCGTCCGCGTCATCTTCTGCTCACGCCCATTGGGTGCTTGTTGGCGCTGGATGCCTGGCCGATATCGCGTGCGCGCCGCAGCGCATGGGTCGCCACAGCGATTCGACCACTCGACTGGGGCCATGGCACAAGCATCGTGATTCCAGAGCGCGGTGGCGGTGAGATGCTGGCGCAGTGTCTTGCGAGCCTTGAGATCGCCAGGCGACAAGTCGTTGAGCCGACCGAAGTCATCGTCATCGTCAATGGTTCACCGCAGTCACACTATGCCGAGCTTGCAGCGCGTTATCCCGACCTGCGCTGGCAGTTTCACGCGGCGCCTCTCGGGTTCACTCGCGCCGTGTTGCACGGACTGGACGATGTGCGTCACGGTGCCGTGTATCTGCTCAACAACGACATGATTCTCGCGCCGAATGCATTGTCGGCACTGATGCCGGTGCGTGCCGCCCATGTCTTCGGCATCGCGTCGCAAATTGACTTCGAACCCGGCCGCCGTCGTGAGGAAACCGGCTGGGCACGAATGCAGATCGACGCGGGATTGCCCAATCCCTATCACGCACCGCCTGGCGGCGAGGTGCTTCGAGGCACGGTCTGGGCCGGCGCTGGGTCGGCGCTGTTCCAGACGGGGTTGTTGCGCAAGTTGCTGCCGGCGAGTCTGGTGTTCGATCCGTTCTACTGGGAAGACGTCGATCTGGGCGTGCGCGCGTGGCGATTGGGCTACGACAGTCTCGTTTGTCCGTCATCGCGGGTCATCCACAAGCATCGGGTGACGGTAAAGCGCTATTACGCCGCCACCGAAGTGCATCGCGTTTTCGAGCGCAATCGCGTGCAATGGCACCTGCGCAATCCAATGCCGGATTCTTTCCGGCGCGCATTACTGCAGCGGATGATGATGCTGGACGCGCGCACTTTGCGCGAACTTGTTTCGCTGTCGTCGCTTGCCGCCCTCTGGCGGGCGCGGCGTGATGCCCGACACGCGCCGTGTCGTGATCTGGATCATGACGCGATGGCTACACAGGTCTCGCGGCCGCCGAGCGGACGCGAGTGCATCCTCATGGTTTCGCCGTTCGCGCTGTTCCCGGCGCGCCATGGTGGCGCCGTGCGCAGCTTGCAACTGGCGCAATCGCTGTCCGCACAGTACGACGTGATCCTGCTCAGCGACGAGCGCGAGATTTATCCGGACTGTGCGCCACTGATCGACGCGCCGTTTTCCGCGGTGCATCTGGTTTCCGGACGCCCGGAACTACCCACCGCACAACGCCCGGATCGGGTCTTGCGCATGCGCAGCCACGCGCATCGCGCCCTGCGCAGCGAACTGCGGCGAATTGTCGAAACGCGCCGGCCGCTGGCGGTCATCGTCGAACACATGGAACTCGGCGATCTGATCGACGTGCCGACGCTGCATCGTCCGGCTTGGCTACTCAGCCTGCATGACGTGCTGCTGCGGCCCGATGCGCCCGATCAGCGGCATGCCGACGAATACGAGCTTGCGTGCATGCGGCGCTACGAAGGCCGCATTGTCAGTTCGCGCGAAGACCAGCAGTTGCTCGGCGCACTGCCGTCCATTCTTGTCGGCAATGGCGTTGATACCGAAGTGGCCGCGACTTACCTGGACTCGGCCGGCAAGCGCAGCATCCTCTTTGTCGGTCCGTTTCGCGCGTCGATCAATCTCGAAGGTATCGTCGCGTTCCTTCAAATCGTTTACCCCGAACTGCTGGCCAGCGTCGACGGCGTGACGCTCACCATCGTCGGCGGCACCGGGTCGCATGTGCATGCGGCCCGGCATGCCTGCTTCGGGCACCCGTCGATCACTCTGCTTGAGCACGTCGAGGACATGCCGGCATTGATCCAGGCCCATGCCGTCACCATCAACCCGCAGGCGAGTTTGCGCGGATCCAGCCTGAAGGTCATCGAGTCTCTGGCGGCGGGACGCGTATGTGTCAGCACCGAAGTCGGCGCACGTGGCCGAATCGATGCCGGGTTTTCTGGTTTGCTCATCGTGCCTGACCTGTCCGGCTTCACTGCGGTGTTGCGAAACGTGCTGGTCGATGAAATTTATCGGCTGAGCATTGAACCGCCGCAGGTTGACAAACTTCGCCGCTGTTCGTGGCCGAGCGAATGCGAGGGTTTGCAGCGTTATGTCGATGGGGCGATCGCCAGCCGAACCCTGCAAACCGCAGCAGCAGCGCCGATCTGAGAGGCTTTGAACAGACGGTTACGGGCCGTGCCAGTGCACTGCTACCTTCGCGCATGCTGTGGCACCAGACGCACCGCTTTCGCCATTCGGAGTATCACGTCATGCGCATCCTCGCCGCCCTTGCTCTCGCGCTGTTCGTTTGTGGATCAACCCTCGCCACAACCCGCGGTTTTACCGTCGAAGACCTGGTCAATCTCGATCGGGTCAGCGATCCGCGCCTGTCGCCGGATGGCAAGCTGGTCGCATTCCAATTGCGCGAAACCGACTACGCGGCGAACAAGGGCTTGATGAGTTTGTGGCTGGTGCCGGCGGACGGTTCATCGCCGCCACGTCGATTGACCGAGAATGGCCAACCTTCCATCAGCCCGCGCTGGTCGGCGGACGGTCGCTCGATCTATTTCCTGTCGCCACGTTCGGGTTCGCAGCAGTTGTGGCGGTTGCCGCTGGAGGGTGGCGAAGCGATGCAGGTCAGCAACTACCCGCTGCCCGTCAGCACCTTCCAGTTGGCGCCGGACGCAACGCAAGTCGCCCTGACCTTCGAAGTGTTCATCGACTGCGACACCCTCGCCTGCAGCAAGAAACGGCTCGACGAGGTCGCCGCGCGCAAGCACACCGGCAAGGTGTTCGACGCATTGCCCACGCGCTTCTGGGATACATGGATCGATGGCCGTCGCAGCCAGTTGTTCGTCGCCGATCTGCACGCAGACGGCACGACCGAAGCTGAGCCCGCCTGGATCAGCAAGGGCATCGACGGTCATGTGCTGTCGCGGCCAAGCCCTGACGCCAACGAGTATGCGTGGTCGCCGAATGGCAAGACGCTTGCCTTCTCGGCCAATGTGCAAGGCCGGGAGGCGATCTGGAACTTCAATTCGGATCTTTACCTCGCGCCGGCCGACGCATCGGCCATGGCGCAGAATTTGACCGCTACCAACCTGGCCGGCGACAGTCATCCGCTGTTCGCGCCGGATGGCAAGACGCTGTTCTACCTCGCGAGACAGCGACCGGAAATGGTCGCCGATCGTGCCCAGATCATGGCGCGCGATGTCGCGAGCGGCGCAACACGCAAGATCGCCGCTGGTTGGGATCGCTCCGCCGGAGCACTGCAGGTATCGCGCGATGGCCGCAAGCTGTACACATTGACGGAGTCGGATGGCGAGCGCCCGCTGTTCGCGATCGACGTGAAGTCGGGCAAGACCCGCGACCTGACCAGCGCCGGCAATGTCAGCGCGGTCTCGATCGGCGTAAACGGTTACGTGTTCGCGCGCGAATCGCTGACCTCGCCGGCGCACTTGTTCGTGCACGACGGAAAGCGCGGCGGCGAGCGGCAACTGACAAATTTCAATGCCGAAAAACTCGCCGATGTCGTTATGGGCAAACCGGAATTCTTCGACTTCAAAGGCTGGAACGACGAGCGCGTCGAAGGCTATGTCGTGAAGCCATGGCACTACGAGGCCGGCAAGAGGTATCCGATCGCATTCCTCGTGCACGGCGGCCCACAGACCGCGTTCGGCAATGATTGGCATTACCGCTGGAATTCGCAAACGTTTGCCGGCCAAGGCGTTGCCGTGATCGCCATCAACTTCCACGGTTCGACCGGTTACGGCCAGAAATTCACCGATGCCATCACCGGCCAATGGGGCAGCCGACCTCTGGAGGATCTGAAGAAGGGCCTGGCGGCGGCCATCACGAAATACGACTGGCTCGACGGCGACAAGGCCTGCGCCCTCGGCGGCTCGTATGGCGGCTACATGATGAACTGGATCGCCAGCCACTGGCGCGACGGCTTCGACTGCATCGTGTCGCACGGCTCGGTGTTCGACACGCGCTTCATGGCTTACACCATCGACAGCACCGGCTTCATCGAACGCGAGATGCAGGGCACGCCCTACGACAACCCTGACGGCCACGCGCGCTACAACCCGATCAACCACGTTTCCGAATGGCAGACGCCAACCCTGGTCACCCACGGCGCTCTCGACTACCGCGTGCCGATCGAACAGGGCATCAGCCTGTTCACCGCCCTGCAACGCCGCGGCATCGAATCGAAGTTCCTGATGTTCCCCGATGAAAACCACTGGATCCTGAAGCCACAGAACTCGGTGCAGTGGCATCACGAAGTCAATGACTGGCTGAAGGCGCATTTGCAGTAGCCGCTGCAGCATTTCGCCAGCTTTGCACGACGGGACCGCAAGGCCCCGTTGACCTATCGCGTCAAAATTGCCTGCGCGCTCGCACCCCCGCAGCAAGATTTTCGAGCATCGCCACGCTGTGCTCCCAACCAAGACAGGCATCGGTGATCGAAACGCCGTAGCGCAATGCCTGGCCCGGCAAGAGATCCTGTCGGCCCTCGAACAAATGGCTTTCGATCATCGTGCCGACGATGCGACGTTCGCCAGCCGCGAGTTGGTCGGCGATGTCGACGCCCACCTCTCGTTGCTTCGCAAACTGCTTGCTCGAATTCGCATGCGAGCAATCGATCATCACGCGTTCGTCCAAACCTGCGGACTTCAATTCGGCGCATGCTTCGGCGACATCGGACGCGGTGTAATTCGGTTGCTTGCCACCGCGCAGGATCAGATGGCAGTCGCTGTTGCCGGCCGTGGCAACAATCGCAGAATGGCCGCCCTTGGTGACGCCGAGAAAATGATGTGGCGCCGCTGCGGCCTTGATCGCATCGACAGCAATGCGAATGTTGCCGTCGGTACCGTTCTTGAATCCGACCGGGCACGACAGCCCCGACGCGAGCTGACGATGCGACTGGCTCTCGGTGGTGCGCGCGCCGATCGCGCCCCAACTGATCAGATCCGCGATGTATTGCGGCGTGATCAAATCGAGATA
Source organism: Lysobacterales bacterium (assembly GCA_043753835.1). GTDB lineage: Bacteria > Pseudomonadota > Gammaproteobacteria > Xanthomonadales > Ahniellaceae > JADKHK01. The sequence goes on from JAYUVY010000014.1 coordinate 22,744, forward strand.
CTCGGTCGCAGCCGGCAATCCGAGCTCGTTGATCTCGAGCAGCAGGCGACGCGCCAGACGCAGGCCGGTGTTGATGTCGAAGCTGTCGTCGAGATGCGGATCGTTGATCAGGCCTTTCCAGCCGACGGTCGTGCGTGGCTTTTCAAAATAGACGCGCATCACGATGGCCAGATCGTCCTGCAACCGCTCGCGCACCGCAGCGAGGCGTTCTGCGTATTCGAGCGCAGCCTGCGCATCGTGGATCGAACAGGGGCCCACGACGACCAGCAGGCGATCGTCGCTGCCGTCGAGTACGCGATGGATTTCGGTCCGCGCTGCGACGGTCGTCTCGGCGGCACGCGTCGTGCTCGGATATTCGCGGACCAGATGCGCCGGTGGAGCGAGTTCGCGGATCGCGCGGACACGCAGATCGTCGGTGGCGGGAACGTTCGGATTGCTGACCAGTTTCAGGGACGTCGACATCGCAGGGCTCCTCGGGGGTTCTTGATCCCGGCGGCCATAAAAAAACCGCCAGGTTTGCTGGCGGTTTTCGAAGGTTCGGTCGCTTGCTGTCAGTCGCGCACCGGTATGCCTTCCACCGCCCGAGGGCTGGGAAAGTAATACCAATAAAAGTACGCGCGGATCTGTGCCATGACTCGAAGCTAGCAGCGGTTCGTGCGAGCTTGCAAGGGGATCGGCTTGTTCTGTTCATGACGATTTTGAACGAAGTCGGGACTGGATCGAGTCGGTAGCGCCAATGTTTCGACGTGTTGAAACGTCGCTGGCTCTGCCACTAGAATGGCGTCATCTCGAAGCGGAGGTGGGATCGTGGGCGCGAAGGCGGAGTTGAAGATCCAGAACTGGGGCAACAACCTCGCAGTACGCATTCCATCAGCGGTTGCGCGAGCGGCTCGGCTTGTAAGCGGACAAGAGGTCACGGTCGAAGTGATCGACGGCAATGTCGTCGTGAAGCCGCAAGGACGGGTGCCGAGATTGAGCCTCGCGCAAAAGCTCAAGGCCTTCGATCCAAAACTGCATGGCGGCGAAGTGATGGCCGATGCGCCAGCCGGCAGGGAGTTTCGTTGATGGTCACGCGCTGGGTACCCGCGCGTGGCGACATCATCTGGATCGACTTCGACCCGCACGCCGGGCGCGAGATGAAAGCGCGTCATCCGATGCTTGTGCTGTCACCCGCAGCAGTGAACGACAAGACCAGCATCGTGATCGGCTTGCCGCTGAGCAGCCAGGATTACAATGCAACGAATCCCTTCGCGGTGCGCATGGAGGGTGAAGACGGAAAGGTCGGATACATCATCATCAACCAGCCGAAGTCCTTTGACTGGCGATTGCGCAAGGCGAAGCCGCATCCATGGAAGCGTGCCTCTGCCGAATCGTTCGAACTCGCCTGCGCCGAGCTGAATCAGATCATCGCGATCGCTGCCGAGACGTGATGGCGATGGTCATGGCGGTGCGCAGTACCGGTTGAGCGAAGGGACGCGGTTCACAGCCGATCCCCTACAACCACTTCGCCCGCTTCAGGATCACGTAGACGACACCGATGACGGCGACGGTGACGCCGGTGAAGATCCAGTAGCTGTAGACGCCGGGGAGTTCCGGCATGTGGTCGAAGTTCATGCCGTACCAGCTTGCCATCAAGGTGGGCACACCGAGCAGGCCGGCCCAACCGGCGAGGCGTTTGACGACTTCGCCCTGGCCAACGGTGACCATTGCGAGCGACACCGACATCGCCGCGGTCAGCATTTCGCTCATCGTGTCGCAGGCTTCCTTGACGCGCACGGCGTGGTCGAACACGTCGCGGAAGTACAGGCGCACTTCCTCGCGGATGATGGTGGGATGGAATCGCGTGAGCTGGTTCAGGATGTCCTGCAGCGGCGCGACCGCGAGCCGCAGCGTCACCAGCTCCTTCTTCAGCTCGTACAGATGCGAAATGGTTTCGCGCTTGTAAGTGGACTGGAAGATGTCGCCTTCGAGTTCGGCGAGTTCGTCCTGAAACGAGCGCACGATCGGGAAGAAGTTGTCGACGATGAAGTCCATCACCGAATACAGGCCGTAACTCGGGCCATGCGCGAGCAGTTCCGGTTCCTTCTCGCAGCGCGCACGCGCCGGCGAGTACGACAGCGACGCGCCATGACGCACCGTCAGCAGATAGCGCGGGCCGAGAAAGATGTGGGTTTCGCCGAACTCGATCTTGCCGCCGACGAATTGCGCGGTATGCAGCACGATGAACAACGAATCGCCATAAACCTCGATCTTCGGGCGCTGGTGCGCATGGTGCGCATCCTCGATCGCCAGATCGTGCAGACCGAATTCTTCCTGCAGCTTGTCGAGCAGCTTCTCGTCGGGTTCATGCAGACCGACCCAGACGAAGGTGTCCGGCTGCTGCAGGACATCGCTGATCTGGTCGAGGTTGATGTCCGGCAGACGTGTGCCGTTCGCGGCGTAGCCGACGCAGTTGACGACCATCGGCGGCTTGGCTGGGGTGGTGGTGACACTCAGGGTCATGCGCTTGCTCCGGGGACACGCGATCATGCCTGCGCACGCTCCCGCGTAGCAAACTCAACGTGCCGCCGACATCCAGCTGCGCCATGCGAACACGATCAGCAGCGGCAACACCAGCGCGAACCACGCCGCATTCGCCTGTTGCGTGCCCGGTAACACCGTGTAGCACAGTCCGGCGAGCGCGATCAGCAACACGAGCACACTGATCACACGCATCAACGATGATGCCGTCGTCTGTGACTTGCGCAGGCACCACAGCGGCCAGACCAACAGCAGGCACAGTGGGTTGAACAGCGCCAGGTTCAGGTTCGCATAGGCGATCGCGTGATCGGTGAACGCCCACAGCCCCGCAAGCATCAAGCCGCCGAGACCGAGCATCAATGCGCTGGCCGCAGCCGTAAACGCCGCAGCCGCGCGGATACGTTGGCGAGCGGATCCGAGCGCGAGATTGAGGCCGACCGCGAACATCAGCCCGACGAGGGCGAAGCCCCAGAACCAGCGCGGGGATTCCGGCTCACTACCGTCAAGGCGACCGGCAAACGCAGTCCATTCGCGACTGACCAGTGGCACGCGCACGCCGTTGGTGTCGGTGACTTGAATCTCGCGCAGCAGATCGCGCAGGCGCAGTGGCAGGAACATCTCGTCCCAATAGTTGAGCTTGCGATCGGCGGCCGGGCCAAGACCGAGATCGATACCGATGGCGAGCCAGGGTTCCGGCCGCGCATAGGCCATGGCCAGCGAGCGATAGGTTTCGCCACGGGCACGCACCACCGTCGCTTCACGCAACCGACCTTCGAGCACGGCGTCAAGCACGTCACGCAGCTTCGTCGAACAGTTCACCGCGAAGTAGTCGTAGCGATACTCGGCATTTTCCGGCAGCGCGTTCTGCGCCAGCATTTCCGCGACCGCGTAGCGCTGCTCGGGCAGCAGATTCAGTTCCTGCACGTAGACGCTGCGGCCTTCAGCCGCATAGTTGGCGATGTCCTCTTCCGGATGCGACACCGCGAGTTGGTAAAGCATGCGCCCGCGCATGAAATTCAGCAGGAAATTCTCCTGCTCAAAATCGAACATGCCGAAGTTGTAAAGGCGTGCTTCACCGGTGACGGCATTCTGCACCAGCAGTGCGTTGTGGCCGAAGCGCTGCCAGTAGATATCGCCGGGCGCAGCCGTGATCAGCGCAACGCGTAAAGCTTCGCCGCTGTCCTTGTCGACACCTTGCGCACGCACCATGCCGCAAAGGACGAGTAACCCGCAAAGCGCGATGCGCGTGATCAGACTCACGCGACCACGGTTGCAACGATGAACTGGTGTACGCGGCGCGCGTCGGCCTTCGAGACGACGAACTTGAACTTGCCGATCACCGTGTCTTCGCCCACTTCCGGCAAGTGTCCGAATTGCGCCGTGATGAGACCGGCGACGGTGTCGTATTCCTCGTCTGAAAAGGCGCAACCGAAAGCGCTGTTGAAGTCAGCAATCGGGGTCAATGCGCTGACACTGTGGCGCCCGTCGGGCAACAGACGGATGTGCGCATCGGGATTGCTTTCGTCGTCGTGCTCGTCGTCGATGTCGCCGACGATTTCCTCGAGCACGTCTTCAATCGTCACCAGTCCGGCAACGCCGCCGTATTCGTCGACGACCACGGCCAGATGATGCCGCGACGAGCGGAATTCCTTCAGCAGGACATTCAGTCGCTTGGACTCGGGAATCAGCCGCACCGGACGGATCAGGCCGCGGATGTCGCAGGGCCGGTTCGGCTCGGCGAGGCACCTGAGCAAATCCTTGGCGAGCAAGGTGCCGATGATCTCGTCGCGGTCTTCACCGGTGACGGGGAATCGCGAATGACCGGTTTCGAGGACGATCTTGAGGATGTCGTTGAGTGTGCCGTCGACCGGCACCGAGATCATCTGTGCGCGCGGCACCATCACGTCCGAAACCTGCTTGTCGGTGACCGCGATGGCGCCTTCGATCATGGCCAGCGTGTCACCGCTGAGCAGTCCGTTGTCTTTCGCGTTGCGCAGTTCCTCGAGCAGTTCCTCGCGGTTGCGCGGCTCGCCGGAGAGCATCTGCCCCAGTCGGTCGAGCCAGGAGCGCGCTGGTGGCGCGCTGCTACTGGGAGGTTCGTCGTTCATTCCGATTGCATCAACACCCAGAACGGGCGGGGCGCGCAGTGTAGCGACATTCGCGCCGGTGCTTGAGGGAGCAGTCAACCATTTGCTGGAAGCGGCGTTATCCTAAGCACGCAATCCCGCGTCAAGGAGCCATCCATGAACAAGTTGATCTTCGCGATCTGTCTGAGTTTCGCTGCTACCACCGCATTTGCCGATACGCCGCGCGCCGATGCGCGTCAGGACAATCAGGATGACCGCATCGATCAGGGCGTCGCTTCCGGCGAATTGACCAAGCGCGAAGCCGCCCGACTCGACGCGCAGCAGGATCACATCGACAACAAGGAAGATCGCGCCGAGGCCGACGGCGTCGTGACCAAGCGCGAAAAAGCCAGCCTGGAACGCTCGCAAGACCGCGCCAACCGCCGCATCGTCAAGCAGAAGAACGATCGCCAGGATCGCGATTGAGCCAGAATCAAGATTGAGCGGCAGACAGCGATCTGCGGCTCGATGCCCTGCCCGACTGCAAGCGCTACGCGGTCAGCTAACCGACGGCGCGACGAATTCGCGCGCGAGCAAGCCGTAATAGACGACGTCCTGGATTTCGCCGTTGTAGATGTAGCGCTCGCGCAACACGCCTTCGCGCCGGAAGCCGGCCTTCTCGATCACCTGGATCGAGGCGTGGTTGCGCGGATCGATGTCGGCTTCAACGCGGCGCAAATGCAGGGCTTCGAACGCGAACTGGCAGGTGCGATGCACCGCTTCTGCCGCATAGCCATTGCCCCAATGCGCTGAACCCAGCGCATAACCGATCTCCGCGGTCTGGTGCGGCGTGTCCAGCCGGAACAGGGAGGTCGTGCCAATGACGCGATCATGGTCGAGCCGGGTGATGCCCCATTTGAATCCGGTGCGCGCCCCGAAATTTTTCTCGATCTCGGCGAGATAGGCGCGGGCTTCATCGATGTCGCGCATCGGCGGTCGGGTCCAATAGCGCATCACATCCGGATCGGCGAACACGGCGTACAGATCGGCCAGATCGTGCTCGCGGATCGGGCGCAGGCGCAGACGCGCCGATTCGAGCGTCGGCAGCACGCTGAGGTCGGCGAGCAGATGAGGGATTGGGGCGTCGGACATGGCGTAACTCGAATGTGGATCGGCCAGTCTAGCGAGGCTGGCGCTTCCGGGTTCGGTTCGTCGTAGGATCGCCTTCCCCAACCAACTTCCCCAACCAGGAGATGCGCTGATGAAAGTTCTGTACACCGCTCATGCCACCGCCGATGGTGGCCGCGATGGCGCCGTGAAGTCGTCCGACGGCATGATCGACATCAAGCTCAACAAGCCGAAAGCCCTCGGCGGCAATGAAGCGCCGGGCACGACCAATCCCGAGCAGCTGTTTGCGAGCGGCTATTCCGCCTGCTTCGCAGGCGCGATCGGGTTTGTCGCCGGACAGAAGAAAATCGCGCTGCAGGGCATCTTCGTCACCGCCCATGTCGATATCGGCATGCTCGACGCCGGTGGTCTCGGGCTCGGTGCACAACTCGACGTACGCCTGCCGGGCATCGATCGCGCGACCGCGGAAGGTCTGGTTGAAGCCGCGCATCAGGTCTGTCCGTACTCGAAGGCGACGCGCAACAACATCGAAGTGAAACTCAGCGTGATTGACTGACGCACGCAATCAAACACCTGCGGCTTCCCGTTGCACCGGGAAGCCGCAACAATGTCGGCCTTGTTGCCCCGTTTTGGGGCGAATCTCGTCTTGGAGGAAACATGGCCGATCTGAAGGAAGCCCGCGTCCCCGACCTCGGCGGCAGCGCCGATGTGCCGGTCATCGAATTGCTGGTGAAAGTCGGCGACACGATCAAGAAGGATCAAGGCCTGGTCACGCTCGAGTCCGACAAGGCATCGATGGAAGTGCCGTCCGCTTTCGCCGGCATCGTGCGCGAGATCAAGGTCAAGCTCGGCGACACACTCTCGGAAGGTGCGCTGGTTGCGATCATTGAAACCAGCGATGTGATCGGTGCCGATGTAGGAGCGGCCCCGGCCGCGATCCGCGACGCGCCAAAACCCGTTTCAACGCCCGCAACACCATCGCCCGCACCGCAACCCGTCGCAACCCCGGTCGCGGCCGGGGCCGCTCCTACAGCCGCATCGATCGCGCATGCAGCACCGGCACCGGTCACCGCACACACGCTCGACAACACGCAGCTTTCCGGCAACGCCCTGCCCTATGCCTCACCGGCGATCCGCCTGTTCGCGCGCGAACTCGGTGTCGACTTGGCGAAGCTTTCCGGTACCGGACGCAGTGGTCGCATCACCAAGGAAGACGTCCAGAATTTTGTCAAGGCGACGCTCGCGAAACCGGGAGCGGCAGCCAGCGGCGGTGGCGGTGGCAACGGCCTCAACCTGTTGCCGTGGCCGAACGTCGACTTCAGCAAGTTCGGCGCGATCGAGTCGAAACCGTTGTCGCGCATCAAGAAGATTTCCGGTGCGAACCTGGCGCGTAACTGGGCGATGATTCCCCACGTCACCCAGTTCGACGATGCCGACATCACCGAGCTCGAAGCCTTCCGCGTGCAACTGAACAAGGAAAACGAGAAGGCAGGTTTGAAACTGACCATGCTCGCGTTCCTGATGAAGGCAGTCGTCGCCGGTCTGAAGAAATTCCCGGACTTCAACGCCTCGCTCGATGCGTCCGGTGAAAATCTGACACTGAAGAAATATTTCCACGTCGGCTTCGCTGCGGACACGCCGAACGGCCTCGTGGTTCCGGTGATCCGTGACGTCGACCAGAAAGGCGTCTTCGCACTCGCCAAGGAATCCTCCGACCTCGCTTTGAGGGCCCGCGAGGGCAAACTCGGCCCGGCCGAGATGCAAGGCGGTTGCTTCTCGATCAGCTCGCTCGGCGGCATCGGCGGCACCGCGTTCACGCCAATCATCAATGCACCCGAAGTGGCCATTCTCGGCGTGTCCAAATCCGCGATGAAACCGGTCTGGAACGGCAACGCTTTCGATGCACGCCTGATCCTGCCGCTGTCGCTGTCCTACGACCACCGCGTAATCGACGGCGCCGCCGCCGCCCGTTTCACCGCCTACCTCGCCCAACTCCTCGCCGATTTCCGGCGGGCGATGTTGTGAACGCGGCTTTGGTCGCACCGCAGCCGCGCAAGCCGTGGCTCGCGGCGTTGCTCGCGCTCCTGGATCCGGTGCTGGGACTCACCTACACGGGTGCGCCGAAACTCGGCTTCCTGATGTGGAGCGGCCTGATTGCGCTCTCTTGCGTGGCTGGGCTCAGCGGCTTGATGCAGAACCTGTGGTTTCCTGCCGTGCTGATCGGGCTCACCGCCCTGTATCGCGTCGGCGGTATTGGCCTGGCCTATGACCTCGCCAACAAGGCGGGGGCGTTTCATCCGCGTTGGTACAACCGCTGGTACGTCTACGTCCTGTTGCTCGCCGGCATGCTGGTGTTCGTCAACGTTTTGCACGCGAAGCGGGAGGCCTGGTTTGGCTTCGACACCTATCGTGTGCCGAGTGTGTCGATGTCGCCGACGCTAGACCCGGGGGACTTCATCGTGGCGGATTCGCGTGCTCGCAGGCTCGCTGCGTTGCGCCGAGGTGATGTCGTGACTTATGTACGAGACGAAGGACAGCCGCTGTGGCTTTCACGCGTGGTCGCGATGACTGGTGACGAAGTCGAGTATGACCATGAGTACCTGGCGGTGAATGGCGAAGTCGTGGCGACCGCCGCCGGAAGTGCCGCGGCGGGGCTGGAACGCACTCGCATCACGCTGGACGCGGACGAAGTGTTTCTGGTCGGCGACAATTTCGCCAACAGCAACGATAGCCGCTACGCGGGCACTTTCCCGCGCGCCGTGATCTCGGGCGTAGTGACACACATCTGGTATTCCCACCCGGCGTCAGGCCGCCGTGGTCCCGTCTTGAACGACGTTGAAACAGAGGCACCGGCTCATGTCGAACACGATTGAAGTCAAAGTCCCCGATCTTGGTGGCAGTAGCGATGTGCCGGTGATTGAAATCCTGGTGAAGGTCGGTGACACGATCAAGAAGGATCAGGGGCTGGTCACGCTCGAGTCGGACAAGGCATCGATGGAAGTGCCTTCGTCTGCGGCTGGCGTGGTGCGCGAGTTGCGGGTGAAGCTGGGTGACAAGTTGAGTGAGGGCATGGTGGTGGCGGTGATTGAAGCGACCGATGCGAAGAGCATCGCGACTACCGTCGCTCCCGCACCGAGCATCGCGGCTGCCGCACCTGTAGGAGCGCACCTGGGCGCGACCGGTGACGCGGCAAATTTGAAACCAGCGGTCGCGGCCGGGGCCGCTCCTACAGTCGCTCCGATTGCGGCAACGCAGGCTGCAGCGGCTTCGGGCCGCAAGGCCGACATCGAATGCCAGATCGTGGTGATCGGCGCCGGACCGGGTGGTTACAGCGCGGCATTTCGCGCGGCGGATCTCGATCAGAACGTGGTGCTGATAGAGCGTTATGCCGAACTCGGCGGCGTCTGCTTGAACGTCGGCTGCATTCCGTCCAAGGCTCTGCTGCATGCCGCGAAGGTCATCGACGAAGCCGCGCATGCGACCGACTACGGTGTCAGTTTCGGTCAGCCGACGATCGATCTCGGCAAGCTGCGTACGTACAAGCAAAAAGTCGTCAAGACCTTGAACAGCGGCTTGTCCGGCATGGCCAAGCAGCGCAAGGTAAAGGTTGTGCATGGCATCGCGAAGTTCGTGTCGGCGAACGAGGTTGAAGTTGCAGCGGCCGACGGCAACAAGCTGGTGCGTTTCGAGAAAGCGATCATCGCGTGCGGTTCGCAACCGGTGAAACTGCCGGGCCTGCGCTGGGATGATCCGCGCGTGATGGATTCGACCGATGCGCTGATGCTCGCCGAGATTCCGAAGCGCCTGCTGGTGATCGGCGGCGGCATCATCGGTCTCGAAATGGCCTGCGTGTTCGATGCGCTCGGATCGGAGGTCACCGTGGTCGAACTCGCCGAACAATTGATGCCGGGCTGCGATCTCGATCTGGTCAAACCGCTGCAGACGCGACTCTCAAAGCGCTACGCCGGCATCCATCTGAAGACCAAGGTCACGGCGCTCGATGCGAAGAAGGACGGGCTGTACGCGACCTTCGAAGGCGAATCGATCCCGAAGAATAACGTGTTCGACCGTGTGCTCTGCGCGGTCGGGCGCACGCCGAACGGCAAGAAGCTGAATGCAGAAGCTGCGGGCGTCGATGTCGATGCGCGCGGTTTCATCGCGGTCGACAAGCAGATGCGCACCAACGTGCCGCACATCTTCGCGATCGGCGACATCGTCGGCCAGCCGATGCTCGCGCACAAGGCGACGCATGAAGCGAAAGTGGCCGCCGAGAACGCGAGCGGCCACCAAAGCGAATTCGTCGCGCGCGTGATTCCGAGTGTGGCCTACACCGATCCGGAAATCGCCTGGGTCGGGCTCACTGAAACCGAAGCGAAGGCCAAGGGCGTCGCTTACGGCAAGGGCGTGTTCCCGTGGGCCGCGTCCGGCCGCGCGATCGGCATCGGTCGCACCGAGGGCTTCACCAAGATGCTGTTTGATGAGACCACGCATCGCGTGATCGGCGTCGGCATTGTCGGCCCACATGCCGGCGATCTGATTTGCGAAGCCGCGCTCGCGATCGAAATGCAGTCCGAAATCGGCGATATCGCACTCACCATCCATCCGCATCCGACCCTCGGTGAAACCATGGGCCTGGCCGCAGAAGTGTGCGAAGGCACGGTCACGGATTTGTATATTCCGAAGAAAAAGTGAGCGCATGAGTGCACAGGTTCCACTGATCGCGGTCTCGCCGCGATTGCTGCATCAGGTGCCGAAAGAGCTCGGCTTCCGCGGCAAGAAACTGCAATTCCTCGAACAGTCGGTCGCGCACTGGCTCGCCAGTGCCGGTGCGATCGTGGCGATGGTGCCGACGGTGCAGCGCGGTGGCGAATTGCTGCGCGACGAAGTCGATGTCGACAGCATTGCCGCACGCTTCGATGGACTGGTGTTGCAGGGCGGCGCGGATCTCGATCCGGGCCTGTACGGCGAGCCGCAACGCGAGTGCACGCTCGGCATCGACGTGGTGCGCGACCGCTTCGAGCTCGACCTGCTGCGCGCCTTCGAACGCGCCGGCAAGCCCATGCTCGGCATCTGCCGTGGCATGCAGTTGATCAATGTCGCCTTCGGCGGCAGCCTGCATCAGGATCTGGTGGGCGACGGCGTGACGACGCAGACGCATGCGATCAGCGAACAATATGACGAACACGCCCATGCGATCACGATTCGCATGGGCGGACGCTTCGCCGACTGGTACGGCGCCGGCGAGCGCTATCGCATCAACTCAATTCACCACCAGGCGGCCAAGGTCGTCGCGCCCGGCTTCGTGGTCGAGGCTCAGGCAGACGATGGCGTGGTCGAGGCGATCTCAAGCATGGATCGCACGCGTTTCATCGTCGGCGTGCAGTGGCATCCGGAATTCCACGACGGCCGCGACGCCGCGCTGATGGATCGCGCGCCGCTGATGCAGGCGTTTCTCGCCGCCTGCGCAGGCTGATTCCGGCACCGACACTGCGGCTGCGGGCAGCGGATCGGCTAGGATTGGCGGATACTCGCACTGGATCCGACCGTGGCTTCGACTCTTCAAGGATTGCGCTGTCTGCTCGGCGTCAGCGGCGGCATCGCTGCCTACAAATCGGCTGATCTGGTGCGTCGTCTGCGCGACGCGGGTGCCGAGGTGCAAGTGGTGTTGACCGAAAACGCGGCGCGTTTCGTCACCGCGCAGACCTTTCAGGCCGTGTCCGGGCGCGCCGTGCGCAGCTCGCTCTGGGACGAGAATGCCGAAGCAGCAATGGGGCATATCGAACTCGCGCGCTGGGCCGAAGTCATCCTGATCGCGCCGGCCTCGGCCGATCTGATGGCACGACTCGCCCATGGTCACGCGAATGATCTGCTGACCACCGTCTGCCTCGCATCCGAAGCGCCCGTGCTGCTGGTGCCGGCGATGAATCGGGTGATGTGGGCGCATGCCGCCACCCAGGACAACGCCCGCACCCTGCAAGCGCGCGGCGTCGCCCTGCTCGGTCCAGCCAGTGGCGATCAGGCCTGCGGTGAAATCGGGGCCGGGCGCATGCTTGAACCAACCGAAATCGTCGCCGCCCTGCTCGCCCGCCGCGGCCAGGACGCCGTGCTCAAGGGCGTGCGTGTGCTGGTCAATGCCGGCCCGACGTTCGAGGACATCGATCCGGTGCGATTCATCGGCAATCGCAGTTCCGGGCGCATGGGCTTCGCAATCGCCGATGCCGCAGCGCGCGCCGGGGCCGAAGTGGTGCTGATCGCGGGCCCGGTGGATTTGGCCACACCCGCGGGCGTGCGGCGCGTCGATGTGCGCAGCGCGCGCGATATGCATGCCGCTGTGCTCGCCGCATTGCCGGCAGACGTGTTCGTCGCCACCGCTGCAGTCGCCGACTATCGCGTCGCCAACACGGCGCCGAACAAGCTCAAACGCAGCAGCGCCGATCTGAATCTGACCCTGGTGCCGAACGCCGACATCGTTGCCGACATCGCCGCGCACGCCAAGCGACCGCAGCTGGTGGTCGCGTTCGCCGCTGAAACCGAGAACGTGGTCGAAAATGCGCGCGGCAAGCTCGCACGCAAGCGCGTCGATCTGGTCTGCGCCAATCGAGTCGGCATTGACGGCTGCGGCTTCGAAAGCGCCGACAACGCGCTCGATGTCGTCAGCAGCGACGGTGAATGGCACTGGTCACAGGCTCCGAAGACCGAACTCGCACGGCGTCTGGTTGAACTGATTGCCGACCGTCTCGGTGCCGGTGCAGCGGACAGCGCGACATGAACCATCGGCTCGAAGTCAGGATTCTGGACGAGCGCATCGGCCGCGAATTTCCGTTGCCCGAGTACGCCACCGCGGCGTCGGCTGGCATGGATCTGCGCGCGATGATCGCCACGCCACTGGAATTGGCGGGCGGCGCCAGCGAACTGATCCCGACCGGTTTGAGCATCCATATCGGTGATCCCGGACTGGCCGCGATCCTGTTGCCGCGTTCCGGGCTCGGCCACAAACATGGCATCGTGCTCGGCAATCTGGTCGGACTGATCGATGCCGATTACCAGGGACCACTGATGATCTCGGTCTGGAACCGCTCCCGCCAGCCCTTTACCATTCAGCCCGGAGATCGCCTGGCGCAACTGGTGCTGGTGCCGATCGTGCGCGCCGAACTTCACGTCGTGAATGAATTTGTGGCAAGTGATCGCGGTACCGGCGGCTTCGGCCATACCGGCCAGCAATGACGAACGGAGTACGTAGCGAATGAAGTTTGGTGTGAACCTCAATCTCGGCAAGAGAACTGCGCTGCAGGCCGCGATGGAGCAGCAGCAGGCGCCGCTGGACGCGCAACGCATCGGCATTACGCTCGGCGTGGCGCTGGCGGTGGTTCTGGCCGGTTTGTCGTTTTTCGACGGTGTGGTGCGTCTCCGCGAAGAATCAGCGGCCAGCGCGCTGGATACCGCGCGCACGGCATTGGCGGCCTCGGTCGCCGGTGAACTGCGAACCCATGTTCAGTCCTTGCACCGAGCGGTGATCGATCCGGAACTGCAGACGGCGGTCCTTGGCTTCGATGCCGCCGCCAAGCTGCGTGCGTCACAGCGGCTGCGCAAGCTGATGCCGACCCTGGTCGACGCCGAGTTCCATGATGTGTCCCTGCCTGATCTGATCGAGGCCGATCTCGCGAAATTCGGCTACGCCAAGGCCGACATTCTCGCCGAAGCGCGCGAGAACGCTGCTGCGGCGCAAGTACAGGTCCACCCCTGCAGCGCTGATGCGCGATGCATAGCGTTGGCCGAGCCGATCAAGAGCGCCGATGTCGTGGTTGGCTATGCCTATGTGCTGATGCCACTAACCCCGGTCTCACAACTTTTTGCCGCCGCGGATATCGGCGCTGGACGGCTCGAACTGCGTCAGGGGAAATCTGCGCAATCAGCCTCCAGCGTGGTCAGTGTCGACCACGGCAGTGCGGCTGAAAGCTTGGCTGATGTCAACGAACCAGTCACCGGCTCATTGCTGTCGGTCACTACGCGCGCACCGCAATTCTTCCGGCTAGGCAGCATCGTTGGCCTGTTCGAATCGCGCGGCTCGACCTCGCTGTTCTTCCAGGGCATCCTGTCTCTCGCAGCACTGGCTGGACTGATCTTCTTGCGCCAGCGCTTGCCGAAACTCTTGGAGAAATCGGCCGAGGAAGAAGTTGCACTGAAGCCCAAAGCCTCACCCGAGGACCTGCAGAAAAAGCTCGCCAGCAACGCCGCCGATGCCGAGGCTTCGGCGAACGAAGCGGCGGCGGCCAGAGCCGCGGCTCACGCGGCAGCAGAACCCAAATTGGCAGCGGCCGGTGCGCTCGATCGCACGATGTTCCGTGCCTACGACATCCGCGGCATCGTCGAGAAGAATCTCACTGCCGGTACCGCACAGCTGATCGGACAATCGATCGGTTCGATCGTGCGCGAACGCGGCATGACCGAAGTGGTCGTCGCCCGCGACGGCCGCTTGTCCGGCCCGGAACTGTCGCAGGCCTTGATGCGCGGGTTGCGCATGGCCGGTTGCGACGTCATCGACATCGGCGCGGCACCGACGCCAGTGCTGTATTTCGCGACCCATCACCTCAACACCGGCAACGGCGTCATGGTCACCGGCAGCCACAACCCGCCGGACTACAACGGCTTCAAGATTGTCGTCGGCGGCGTCACCTTGGCCGAAGACGCGATCCAGGACGTCTTCGCACGCATCGTTGAAGGTCGCCTGGCACACGGCAATGGCGGCGTCAGCGCGGTCGACGTCAAGGCTGAATATATCGACCGGATTGTTTCCGACGTGCAGGCGACGCGCCGCCTGAAAGTCGTGGTCGATGCCGGCAACGGCATCGCCGGACCGTTCGCGCCGGCCGTGCTCGAAGGCATCGGCTGCGAAGTGATGCAGCTGTATTGCGAGGTCGACGGCAAGTTCCCGAACCATCACCCGGATCCGTCCGACGCACACAATCTGGAAGACCTTAAGATTGCGATCAAGCAATATGGTGCCGACATCGGCTTGGCCTTTGATGGCGACGGCGATCGCCTCGGCGTCGTGACCAAGGCCGGCGAAATCATCTATCCGGATCGCCTGTTGATGCTGTTCGCCGAGGACGTGCTCACGCGCAATCCCGGCGCCGCAATCATTTATGACGTCAAATGCACCGGCCAGTTGTCCGAACACATCCTGCGCAACGGCGGCAGCCCGGTGATGTGGAAGACCGGGCATTCCCTGATCAAGGCCAAGATGCGTGAGGAAGACTCGGCGCTCGCGGGTGAGATGAGCGGCCACTTCTTCTTCGGTGAACGCTGGTACGGCTTCGACGACGGCATCTATGCCGCGGCGCGCCTGATGGAAATCCTGGCGCAACGCGACGAGCACCCGGACGCCGTGTTCGCGACCCTGCCGAAGGGCGTGAGCACGCCCGAACTCAAGATCCCGATGAATGAGGGCGAGCACTACGCGTTCATCGAACGCTTCCGCGAGAAAGCGAAATTCCCCGGCTCGAAGCTCACCACCATCGACGGCATCCGCGCCGACTACAAGGACGGCTTCGGATTGGTGCGTTGCTCCAACACCACGCCTTGCCTGGTGCTGCGTTTCGACGCCCTGAACAAGAACGGCCTCGACCGCATCCAGGAAAGCTTCCGCACGCAGCTGCTCGCGATCGATCCAGATTTGAAGTTGCCGTTTTGACCCTGCCGCTCTGATCCAGCGGTTGCCCACTTGTTTCCGAGGAATGCCCATGCTGTTGAACCGACTTGCCACAATCATGGCTGCGGCGCTTGTCGCTGCGCCCGCTTTGGCCTATCAGGCCCCGATCGATATCCCCTACGAGAAATTCCAGCTCGACAACGGCTTGACCGTGATCGTGCATGAGGACCACAAGGCACCGATCGTCGCGGTGAACCTCTGGTACCACGTCGGTTCCAAGAACGAGAAGCCCGGGCGCACTGGCTTCGCGCATCTGTTCGAGCATCTGATGTTCCAGGGCTCTGAAAACTACAAGGACGAATTCTTCAAGCCGTTCGAAAAGGTCGGCACCACCGATCAGAACGGCTCCACCGATTTCGACCGCACCAACTATTTCCAGAACGTGCCGACGACCGCACTCGATACCGCGCTGTGGATGGAGTCCGATCGCATGGGTCACCTGCTCGGCGCGATCGATCAAGCCGGCCTCGATGAACAACGCGGCGTCGTCCAGAACGAAAAGCGCCAGGGCGACGACTCGCCCTATGGCAAGGCCTTCTACAGCATCCTCGAAGGCGTGTTTCCGGAAGGCCACCCGTATCGCTGGGAGGTGATCGGCTCGATGCAGGATCTCAATGCCGCCAGCATCGCCGACGTCAAGGAATGGTTCAGCACCTGGTACGGCCCGTCCAATACCGTACTTGTGCTGGCAGGCGACATCGACGTGAAAACCGCGCGCGCAAAGGTCGAGCAATATTTCGGCCATATCGCGCCAGGCGGCCCGCTTGCGCGTCGCGACGTTTACGCACCGAAACTGGAATCACCGGCACGCGACGAGATGTTCGACCGCGTGGCGCAGACGCGCATCACCCGCGCGTGGATGGCACCGCACTCGATTTCGCGTGAATCCGATGAACTCAATCTGCTGGCACGCGTGCTCGGCCAAGGCAAGACCTCGCGGCTGTTCCAGCGTCTGGTGTTGAAAGAGCAGCTGGTCAGCAGTGTTTCGGCGTTCCAGTACGGTTTCGAAATCGCCGGCCTGTTCATGATCCAGGCCGACCTCAAGCCCGGCACCGATGCGGCGCGGGTCGAGGCGATCATCGACGAGGAATTGGCGATGCTGATCGCGAATGGTCCGACGCCGGAAGAACTTCGCCGCGCCCGCGTGGCGATCGAAGCCGGCGTGATCCGCGGTGCCGAGCGCATCGGCGGCTTCGGCGGCAAGGCCGACATCCTCGCCGAGTGCATGACCTATGCGCGCGACCCGGACTGCTACAAGACTTCGCTCGCGAACATGGATGCCGCCACACCGGCATCGATCGCCGCGATTGCCAAGCAGTGGCTGACCCCAAACCACTACACACTGACGATCTCGCCCTTCGCCGACTACAAATCCGGCAAGGCACAGGTCGACCGCAGCAAGGGCGTGCCGGAAGCCACCTCGTTCCCCGATCTCGCCTTTCCAAAGATTCAGCGCGGCGAACTCAAGAACGGCATTCAGGTGGTGCTCGCCGAGCGCCACGAAGTGCCGGTGGTGCAGATGCGCATGATCTTCGACGCCGGTTATGCCGCCGACCAGGGTCGCAAACTCGGTACCGCGAGCTTCGCCATGAACATGCTCGACGAAGGCACGCGCAGCCGTGATGCGACCGCGATCGCGCAACGCATGGAAGAACTCGGCGCACAGATCGGCGCTTACAACTCGCTCGATATCTCGGGTGCCACGCTGTCGGCCTTGAAGAAGGCGCTGGACGGTTCGCTCGAATTGTTTGCCGACGTGGTGCGCAATCCGAAGTTCGATCAGGCCGAAATCGATCGTGTGAAAGGCCAGTGGCTGGCGCAGATTTCGCAGGAAAAAACCAGTCCGAACGCACTTGGCCTGCGCGTGCTGCCGCCGCTGCTGTACGGCGAAGGCCATGCCTATGCAATTCCGCTGACCGGCACCGGCACCGAGGCGTCGATCAGCTCGCTCACGCCGGAAGATCTCGCCGCCTTCCATCGTGATTTCGTGCGACCGGACAACGCCCGCATCATCGTCGTCGGCGACACCACGCTCGCCGAAATCACCGCCAAGCTCGATGCCGTATTCGGCAACTGGCCGGCGACGCGGATCAAGACGCCGACCAAAAACATCGCCGATGTCGCGGTGCAAACCAAGCCACGCGTGTTCCTGATCGACAAGCCGAACGCGGAACAGTCGGTGATCATGGCCGGGCAACTGGTGCCTTCAAGCAAGGCCGCCGATCGTCAGGTGCTGCAGACCGCGAATTCGGTGTTCGGTGGCGAATTCACCGCGCGCATCAACATGAACCTGCGCGAAGACAAGCACTGGGCCTACGGCGCCTATTCGGGTGCGAGTGCCGCGCTCGGACAACGACCTCTGACCGCTTCGGCCGGCGTGCAGTCGGACAAGACGATCGAGTCGATCAAGGAACTGCAGCGCGAGTTCGCGGAATTTGCGAGCACGCGCCCAGCCACCAGCGAGGAAATCGCCAAGGTGAAAATCGGTGATGTGCGCAGCCTGCCGGGTTCGTTCGAAACCGCTGCGTCGGTGCTGGGCGCGATCACCGACATGGTCGTGTTCGACCGCCCCGACAATTACGTGGCGACGCTCAAGGCCAGCATCGAAGCGCAAAGCGAAGCCGACATCCGCGCCGCCGGCAGCACCTACTTCAAACCGGAGGCGCTGACCTGGGTCATTGTCGGTGATCTCGGCAAGATCGAAGCCGGCATCCGCGCGCTCAACCTCGGCGAAGTGAAAGTGCTGGACGCAGACGGCAAGATTCTGCGCTGATCCACTTCACTGAAGTCGCATCATCAAAAAAATGGCGAGCCGCGAGGCTCGCCTTTTTCATGTCCGATTACTCGATCTTGTCAATGTCATCAAGACGTTTTTGCGCCGACTGATCAATCGTGTCCTGCACACCCCGCGCTTTGTCGAGCGCGTCGCCTTGGGTCTCGTAAACCGTGCCCGCGAACGGATTGTCTTTCGGGCCAGCCGATTTGGCTGCTGCTTGTTGCGGCGGCTTGGGCACAGCGTCGGAAGTACAGGCTGCAAGCATCAGTACGGCCATCGCCGTGATCGCTGATTTGGAGAATGGCGTGGTCATGTGCGCGCTCGTGATGTTCGCTGGAGAGTCGGCTTTGGCCGTCGAAACGACGGCTCGATCAGTTCACGTCATCACGCGCATTGCAAGCGCCGCAAAGCACGCGACATGTGTCGACATGTGCGATCCGCGTTGGAAATCCGTGCTGCAGCGCACGATTGACACTTTGTTACTTCAGCCTTAGGTTCCGTCCGCACCGTGCAGGGGGCGATGCGTCGCATGGGTCGACGCTTCATCACTCGGGTCTCCAGAATAAAATCGTCGTTCGCATCGCGAACAGGCGACAGGGAGATGCGCGGCCTAACGCAGGACCACGACTACTCACTGGGGAGTTCAAATGTCGCTTCACGCAAAACTGCTTCTGTCCGTATCGCTTGCCACCGCACTGCTCGCCGTCGGCCCGATCGTGCACGCCGCCGATCAAGGCGCGCTCGAAATGCGCCCGGCCATCGACCGCGTCGCCGATTTCAGTGCCTATGACCTCGAAGTCGGATTCGGCAAGCGCGTGACGCGCCAAGAATTCGAAGTCCTGGCGCCGGATGCTTCCTTCATCAAGGTGCATTTCGACTATTTCAATTTGCCCAAGGGCTTGTCGCTGGAAGTATTCAATCGCGACGGCAGCGAAGTGCATCGTTACAGCAACGACCAGCGCGATGGATACACGTTCGATCCGAAGCTCGGCCAGAACGGCATCAACAGTTTTGCGGCACTCTCCATCCAGGGCGATGTCGCGCGCCTGCGCATCGTCGGCAAGGCGCAAGAGCGCTGGACCGCAGCGCACGGCATTCGCGTCAGCCGCATTCTCGAAGGCTACCCAGAAGCCCTGAAGCCCGATCTTGCCGCTGCCGGCCTGCTCGCCAGCAATGATTTCGCCAAGGCCATCTGCGGCGTCGACGACAAGCAGGCGACGGCCTGTTTCCAGAGCTCGGACGCCAGCGCCTATGACCGCGCACGTCCGGTCGGCAAATTGATCCTCAGTGGTGGTGGCTCGTGCACCGCCTGGCGCGTCGGTGCCAGCAACCACATCTTCACCAACAACCATTGCTTCACCACGACCGCCGAAGCGCAGGCTGCGGAAGTGTGGTTCAACTACCAGAAGACGACGTGCACCGGCACCACCGGCGCGACCGTCACCAAGGTCACCGGCAACACCATGCTGAAGACCGATGCGACACTCGACTACACCCTGTTCAGCGTCAACAATTTCACTTCGTTGGCGAGCTTCGGCTATCTCGGTCTCGATGTGCGCAATGCCACCACCGGCGAAGAGATCTTCATCCCGCAGCATCCGGGTGGACGCATGAAGGAAATCGCCACGGTCTCCGATCGCAACGGCGGCACCCGCTGCAAGATCGATGCCGCAACCCAGAACGGCAACGGCACCAATACCGATTCCGGCTACCAGTGCGACACCGAGCCAGGCTCGTCGGGTTCGCCGGTGATCGCGCGTTCGTCGAACAAGGCGATCGCCCTGCACCATCTCGGTGGCTGCAACAACTCGGGCGCGAAGTTCTCGCTGATCTGGCCACAGGTCAGCACGATCTTCGGTGGCACCGTGCCGAGCGGCGATACCGGGACGCCGAGCAATGCGGCGCCGGTCGCGAACTTCTCGGTCGCCACGAGCGGACTCGTCGCCACCTTCACCGACAGCAGCAGTGACAGCGACGGCACGATCGCGTCGCGCAGCTGGAACTTCGGTGACGGCACCACGAGCACCGCAACCAGCCCGAGCAAGACCTATGCGGCAGCCGGCACCTACAACGTCACCCTGACAGTCACTGACAATGCCGGTGCGACGAATACCAGGTCGTCGTCGGTCACCGTCGGCACCACCAGCACGGTGTTGACCAATGGCGTCGCCAAGACCGGCCTCGGCGCCGCGACCGGTGCCTCCTTGAATTTCACGATGGTCGTGCCTTCGGATTCGACCGGCCTGAAGTTCGTGATGAGTGGCGGCACCGGTGATGCCGATCTGTTCGTCAAGTTCGGTTCGGCGCCGACCGACACGGTCTTTGACTGCAAGTCGGAAGGTTCGACCAATGCCGAGACCTGCAACATGGCGAGCGCCACGCCGGGCACCTGGCATGTGCGCGTCAAGGCCTACACGACGTTCTCGGGTGCATCGCTGACCGGCAGCTACACCATCTCCGGCCCGACGCAGACCTACTCGAACGCGACGGGGTTCAATATCGGTGACAACACCACGGTCGACTCGCCGATCACCGTCAGCGGTCGTACCGGCAATGCCTCGGCATCCGCTTCGGTGTCGGTGAACATCACCCACACCTACCAGGGCGACCTGAAGGTGGACCTGGTCGCGCCCGATGGCTCGCTCTACAACATCCACAACCGCACCGGCGCCGGCACTGACAACGTGATCAAGACGATGCCGTTGAACCTGTCGACCGAACTGCTGAATGGCACCTGGAAAATGCGCGTGAACGACAACGCGGCAGGCGATACCGGCAGGCTCAACAGCTGGTCGATCACGTTCTGATCCGCACGCTACGTCGACACTTCGAACCCCGGCTGCGGCCGGGGTTCTTTTTTGTGGCGAACACGCAGCCATAATGACGTCCTGACTGATTTGCGAGGCCGACGATGAATGCGCGCTGGCGACTGGATGGCAAGATCGCGCTGATCACCGGTGCGAGCAAGGGGATCGGTCTCGCGACCGCACAGGAATTCGCCGCGCTCGGCTGCGACGTGCTGATGGTCGCGCGCGATCGCGATGTGCTTGAAGCCCGGCGTGCGGAACTCGAGGCGCTGTATCCGAAGCAACGTGCCCTCGCCTTTGCGGCCGATCTGGCCGAGGCCGAACAGCGCCTCGACCTGTTCGACTGGATCAACGACCTCGGGCGCGGACTGGATGCCCTGGTCAACAATGTCGGCGGCAACATCACCCGCAACACCCTCGACTACAGCCTCGACGAAGTCAGGCACGTCTTCGAGTTGAACGTGATCACTGCCTTCGATGTCTGCCGCATGGCGCATCCGCTGCTGTCGCGTCACGGCGAAGCCGCCATCGTCAATGTCGGCTCGGTTTCCGGCATGACTGCGGTGCGCACCGGCTCGGCTTACGGCATGAGCAAGGCTGCCATTACCCAACTGACGAAGAATCTGGCGATCGAATGGGCTGGGGACGGCATCCGTGTCAACGCGGTCGCGCCCTGGTACATCCGCACCCAGCGCACCGAGGCGAAACTCGCGAATGCCGAATTCCTTGAAGAGGTAATCGCGCACACGCCGCTCGGCCGTGTCGGCGAACCCGAGGAAGTGGCTGCGGTCATTGCCTTCCTGTGTCTGCCGGCGGCGTCGTACGTCACTGGTGAAACCGTCGCCGTCGACGGTGGCTTTCTGCGCGACGGGTTTTGAGGATTACCGCAAGAATTCCCGACGCGACGACGCGCACTACTTTGTGTGTTGCCCGATCGGTGTGCGCAACAGCGCTTTGCCGAGGTCTTCGAAACCATCGATGAAGATACCTTCGGTGACGACCGGATCGATATCGGTCGCGGTGTTGTTTGCGGTCACCGAATCGATGGCACCGGCACCGGCCGCCGTCACCGTATTGCTGATGAATTCGGGCGGACTGCCGCTCGGCGTCGCGGTGACCGTGTATTCGAGCATTGCGGCAACCGGCAAGGGACCGGTCGTCTCGTTGATATCCGGACCGCCACTCGCATTCGGGCACAAACCGACCGGGGTCGAGGCGCACGTCCAAGTCGAATTGGTCAACACATCGGGCACATCGTCGACGATCTGAACGGCACCGGACGGGCTCCAGCCGTCATTCAATACCTGAACCGTGTACGTCGTCGGGCGTCCCGGCAGCAGACCCGCTTCGAAATTCGTCTTGCTGACCTGGATATCAGCCTCGACATCGAGATCGGCCACTTCCTGAGGCGATAGGGCGCGGCTGTAAATGCGGAAATCATCCAGCTGTCCGTTCGCCGGCATGCCGACGTTCGTGCTGTAGCCGACAACCTTGAACGGGCCGGTACCAGCGATGACCGGCGTACCCTGCGCGATGGTATTGACCAGCACGCCGTCGACATAGGCCTTGATGTTCGCGAGGCTCACGTCGTAAACAAAGGTAGTGCGATGCGCCGCGACAGTGGCGGCACCCGACGCGGTGACGTCAGTGATGCCGGTGCCCCGAAAGATCCAGTTGTTCGGACCTGCAACGCCATTCGTGAAGCAACGGAAACTGCCCGCCGTGGCGTCCCCAAAGATATAGAACAGCGTCGACGAGGCCGAGATGTTCTGGGTCTTGAACGAAATCGTGAATGAACTGGGCAGGCTTGTCGCCCAACTGGTATTCAAAAAGTCGGTGGTACTGGCGACACCGGTGCCGAGAATCGAGTAGCCGTCGCCGGCGCCATTCAAGTCAGCGCCGTTCTGGGTCAGGCCGCCCATCAAGGTCGCCGTTTCTGTTCCAGCGGGTGGCGCGCTCGCGAGGTTCGGCACGCTGGTGCCGCTATTGGTGTTGAATTTGTAATGCAACAATTCGGGCACGCTGTCGGCCTGAACCGGGCCGGTGCCAAACGCTGTGAGCGTAGTGAGCAGCAGAGTGCAAACCATTCGCATTTTCGCGGTCATGAGCTAACTCTCCTGGTCGATTGTCGCGACGAGTCTGACTCAAATGGCCGCGATGTCTCCTGATGCCGCGACAAAAATCGTCACGAACCCGACTCGAAACTGTCAACGAACAACACGCCGGCGGTCAGCGGCACATTGGCATCCGACACCAGTCCAGCGGAACTCGACGACAGCGACGCCGTCGGCGCGCGAATCCATGTGCGGCGGCGCGATGGTCTGACGCAGATGCGCGAACTCGAGACCGGCGGCAGTTTTCTTGGCACGCATCCGATCGAGGCGCACTTCGGCGTCGGCGTCGACGATGTCACCGCGATCACTGTGCGCTGGCCGGACGGCACGCGCTGGCCGGGAGCCTTCATCGAGCACTTCCGGCCATCGGGTGCGGCCGTCTTGAATTTGACCCGCGGCAGCGGATTCGACCTGTTCATCGACGCATTCGTATAAACCGCACCCCCGATTCGCGGGGTACGCAATCGCCGCAGCACGCCGTAGCATTCAGGTCGCAAGTAGTGACGATGAAGTGCCGAAGATGCACTGTGCCCCGTCGCGACCGGCATGCAGGGAAGCGCTGCCGGTCGCGACGATTTTAACGACTGTATTCAGCCAGAAGCGAGTTTGGCGCTGGCGAGCCGGTTGAGGCTGACCCCCTGTTCGGCCGCATCGAGAGCAAGGCTGCGGTGTAGTTGCGGGGGAATACGCACACGAAATTCGCCGCTGTAGGTCTTGTCGGCCAGCGGCATGGGAACCGCTTCTCCGCATCGTTCCAGATCAGCCACGACATCCCGAACTTGCGCGCGAATGCCTTTCAATGCGGACTCCGGCGCGCGCGCCAGCCAGGACAGGGACGGGAACTCAGCGCAAAGTCCCACATGTTCTTGGTCCTCGGCCGACCAGGTGACGCGGTAGGTGTAATGGTCACTTTGCATTTTTCATTTCCTCGAGCTTTCCGATTGCGGCCAGTACTTGACGCACCTGATAAGTCTTCGCTTGGCCGCGGTCGTTCTGGATCTTAATGCGCCCCGCGATCAACCAGTCCGCGCCGGGTCGCTTCCAACGTGGCTTCGGCGCGCGAATTGATTTGCAGTTTGCGGTAGATGTCCTTCACGTAGCCGGCCACGGTGTGCCGGGTCAACGTCAGTGCCGCAGCGCAATCGGCGACGGTCAACCCTTTTGCAATGAGCTTGAGCACATCGCGTTCGCGTGCAGTCAGCGCATCCGTATTCGCGACCGCGCTCGGCGGCGCTTGGAAGTGCCGCAATACACGTCTTGCGATCGAAGGCGACAAGGGCGGCTGGCCCTCGACGATGCCGCGCAGCAGATCGGCGATGGCTTCGACCGTCGCATCCTTGAGCAGATACCCCTGGGCGCCTGCACGCAGGGCCGGGAACAGATGCGCGTCGTCGTCGAACACCGTGGTGACCACGACATAGCTTTGCGGCGCGTGCCGCTGCAGATGTTCGATCAGTTGCAGGCCGGAACCATCCGGTAGACCAAGGTCGCACAGCACCAGCGGCGGCGGTGAGTGCAGCGCTTTCAGGCCACTCGCCACCGAATCGGCAAATTCGACCTCGATGCCCGGAAAAGCCTGTGCAAGTGCGCGCGCCAACCAGTCCCGACAGTGGTCCAAGTCATCGATGACGAGCGCTGACGGGAAGGCGGTCATTCGGCTGAATCCGTGACGGCGCCAAGCGCGACGCTGAGGATGACCTTGGTGCCATGGCCAGTGGCATCGCGCCAGGTGACATTGCCGTCGAGTTCGCGCGCGCGGTCGCGCATGTTGTCGGTGCCGCGGCCCTTGCCGCCGGGGCCGCCGCGACCGATGCCGTCGTCACTCAGTTCGAGCGTGAGTCGCGATTCGGTGGCATCCACGCGCACGCGCAGACGCGTGGCCTGGGCATGGCGAATGGTGTTGCTGATCGCCTCGCGCGCGATGCGAAACAGGTGCAGGGCCTGATGCTGTTCAAGATCCGGGTCGGCGATGTCGTCTGCCTGCTGCCAGTCCAGTTGCATCTGCACGGCGTTCAGGCGCTGCTGCGCTTCGCTGCGGATATCCGCGAGCACATCGCACAGCGTGCCCGGTGCGCCGCGGGCACGCGTGACCACATCGCGCAAATCCTGCAACACGGCGCGCGCCAGATCGGCTTGGCGTGGGCTTTCGGCGGTGTGCACCAGTTGCAGCAACTTGGCCCCAAGGTCGTCGTGCAGGTCGGCATAGATGCGTTCGCGTTCATTGGTGATCGCGGCGATGTCGTCATCCTCCTGCACGGCGACGACAGTCGGTCGCCGACGCCAAGTGGCGACAGCGAATCCGGCCGCGAAAGCGAACGCGGCCAGCAGCGCGATGGGAAGCCAAGTCATTCCGCTATCTTGCCCGAAGCGGCGTCGAATCTGCGCCCACCATGACCTTTCGCATATGCCGGATGCGGCATAAGAGGCAATGATGGTGTTCTATTTAACCAACACACTGACTTTCAGGGGCGTTCCGCATGCTGTCCATTCGCAATTTGTCCAAAACCTATCCCAATGGCGTGCAGGCGCTGAAGTCGGTCACGCTGGATATTCCGACCGGAATGTTTGGACTGCTCGGACCGAACGGCGCCGGCAAGTCGAGCCTGATGCGCACGCTCGCGACCCTGCAGGAAGCGGATAGCGGCGAAGCGAAACTGGCCGAGATCGACGTGCTCAAGGACAAGGACGCGGTGCGCCGGGTGCTCGGTTATCTGCCACAGGATTTCGGCGTCTATCCGAAAGTCAGCGCGCTCGACCTGCTCGATCACTTCGCCGCGTTGAAGGGTTATGTGAATGCGCGCGAACGCCGTGAAATTGTCGAGGGCTTGCTGCATCAGGTGAACCTGTGGGACGTGCGCAAGCAGAAGCTCGGCGGCTTTTCCGGGGGTATGCGTCAGCGTTTCGGCATCGCTCAGGCGCTGATCGGTTCGCCGCGTCTGGTCATCGTCGATGAACCGACCGCCGGTCTCGATCCCGAGGAGCGCAACCGCTTCCTCAATCTGCTCGCCGAGATCGGCGAGAACGTGGTGGTGATCTTGTCCACGCACATCGTCGAGGACGTGACCGATCTGTGCCCGCGCATGGCGATCATCAACAAGGGCCAGGTGCTGCTGACCGGAGAACCGCTGGAAGCGATCCGCTCGGTCGAAGGCCGGGTCTGGAGCAAGCGCGTCGACAAGCACGAACTCGAAGCGATGCAGGCACGTTACACCGTGTTGTCGACGCGCCTGGTCGGCGGCCAGCCGCGCATCCACGTGCTCGCGGACGCGCAGCCGGAAGCCGGTTTCGAACGCGTCGCGGCCGGTCTTGAAGACGTCTACTTCGGCCAGTTGTTCCAGCACCGCGCCAAGATCGCGGCGTGAGGATCGAGCATGTTCACTGAATTCCTCAAGTTCGACCTGCGCTATCAATGGCGCACACCCCTGTTGTGGATCGGCATCGCCGTCTTCGCCTTCGCCGCTTTTGGCGCGGTCACGTCCGAAGGCATCCAGATCGGCGGCTCGATCGGCAATGTGCATCGCAATGCGCCGTTCGTGATCGTGCAGTGGCTGAACGTGTTCACCCTCCTCGGCCTGTTCATCTCCGGCGCGTTTGTCGGCGGCACCTTGCTGCGTGATTTCGAGATGGGCACGTCCGAGCTGTTCTTCTCCAAACCCATCGGCGCCAGAAGTTATCTGCTCGGCCGCTTCAGTGCCGGCGTCATCGTGTCGCTGACGATCTATCTCGGCATCTCGCTCGCGATCATGCTCGGCAGCGTCATGCCGTGGATCGACCCGGCGCGACTCGGGCCATTTTCGCTCGCGCCGTTCGCCTATGGCCTCGCGGTGTTCGTGATCCCGAACCTGATCTTCTCGAGCGCGCTGATCATGCTGTTCGCAGCACTCACGCGCTCGATGCTCGGTGTCTATCTCGCGATTCTCGCCTTCTTGGTGTCGTTCGCCGTGGCCGGTTCGTTCACGCGCGACCTCGACAATCTCTGGATAAGCGCCATCGCCGACCCGTTCGGCATCCGCGCGATGAGTATCGCCACGCGTTATTGGACGGCCGAGGATCGCAATACCCTGATCCCACAATTCACCGGCTACATCCTTGCCAATCGCGCGTTCTGGTTGGCGGCAGCCGGCGTCTTGATCGCGATCACGCTGGCGCTGTTCCGGGCGCAACGTGCCGGCACTGGAAAAGTGCGCAAACCGGGCAAAGCCACGGTTGCGAAGGCCGAAGCCGCCGTTGCGCCCCGGTCTGCGATCGCGATGAAGCGCTATGCGGCACCCACCGACAGCGGATTCACTGGTGCCTTGCGTCAGTACCTGAAGCAGACGCGCTTCGACACCCTGCACGTGCTGCGCTCGATTCCGTTCCTGATCATGGTCGCGTTCGGCCTGCTCAATCTGGTCGCGGTACTGACTGGCCCTGGGCCGGTCTACGACACGCCGTTGTATCCGGTGACGGCACAGATGCTGATCGGCATCCAGGAGAGTTACAGCTGGATCCTGATGATCGTGGTGATGTTCTATGCCGGCGAACTGGTGTGGCGCGAACGCGGCGCCAAGCTCGATGGCGTGGTGGATGCCTTCCCGCTGCCGAATTGGGTGCCGCTTGCGGCGAAGGCGACGGCCCTGGTCGCAGTGGTCGCCTGCTTCATGGTCGCCGGTGCGCTGTTCTGCATGGTTGGCCAGGCGCTCAAGGGCTACACCAATGTCGAGCCACTGCTGTATGTGAAGGGTCTGGCCCTGATCTCGGTGTCCTACGTGCTGATCGGCTGGTTGTCGATCGTGTTCCAGGTGCTGACCAACAACAAGATGGTCGGTTATCTCGCCACCATCGGCATCCTGATGTCGTGGCTGGTGCTCGGCAGCCTCGACTTCGATCACTACCTGCTGTCGTTCGCATGGCCGGCCGCCACGCCTTATTCCGACATGAATGGCTATGGTCATTTACTCACCGGCTGGGCCTGGTTTCAGACCTACTGGACACTGTTCACACTCGCCGCGCTGCTCGTTGCCGCTGCATTCTGGGTGCGCGGCAACGCCGAACCGCTGCGGGTGCGCGCGCAGATTGCCAGGCAGCGTTTGCGCGGCAAGCCGGGCGCGACGCTCGCCGTCACCGTGGTGGCCGCGCTCGCCGTCGGCACCTTCATTTTCTACAACACCAATGTGCTGAACCACTATCGCGCCAGCGACACCGAACTCGATCTACGCGCGGCCTACGAGAAGACGTGGCGCGCCACCGAGAACCTGCCGCAGCCGCGCATTATTGCCGTCGACGCCGACGTACAACTGTTCCCGGCAGAACGCCGCGCCACCATCGCCGGCCACTACCGGATGAAGAACAAGACCGCCGCGCCGATCAGCGAACTGCAGGTGTTTCTCGATCCGGAGTTGTACGCCGCCGAGTTCACACTGGCCGACGCCAGGTTGGTCGATGCCAAATTGAAGCGGCACGATGCCGAGTTCGGCATGCGCGTGTTCCAGTTCGCGACACCGCTCGCAGCCGGCGCCGAATTCGATTTCGATTTCAAGGTCGAAGTGCGCAATCAGGGCTTCACCAACAACGGCGCGGTCGGCAAGATTCACTACAACGGCACGTTTTTCGACAATACGGACTACTTCCCGCAGTTCGGTTATCAGCGCCGCCTGGAGATCAAGGACCGCAACGAACGCCGTTCGCGTGACCTTGGCGAACCGCGGCGCATGCCGAAGCTGGAGGCCGCGCCACGCACCGAAACCTACCTCACCAACGACGCCGACTGGATCGATTTCAAGAGCACGGTCTGCACCAGCGCCGACCAGATCGCGATGGCACCGGGTTACCTGAAACGCGAATGGACCGAGAATGCTCGTCGCTGCTTCCGCTACGAAATGGACGCGCCGATCCTGGCGTTCTGGTCATACCTGAGTGCCGACTGGGCGGTGAAGAAGGACCGCTGGAACGATGTCGCGATCGAGGTCTATTACGACCCCAAGCATCCGTACAACGTCGACCGCATGATTTCGGCGACGAAGAAGTCGCTCGACTATTTCACCAAAGCCTTCGGGCCTTATCAGCATCGCCAATTCCGCATCCTGGAATTCCCCGGCTACGCGAGTTTTGCGCAATCGTTCCCGAACACTATCCCGTATTCGGAATCGGTCGGCTTCATCACGGATCTGCGAGGCGAAGACGCGGTCGACGACGTGTTCTACATCACCGCGCACGAACTCGCGCACCAGTGGTGGGCGCACCAGGTGATCGGCGCCGATGCCCAGGGCGCGACCCTGATGAGCGAGACGCTGTCGCAGTACGCGGCATTGATGGTGCTGGAACAGGAATACGGGCCGACCCGCATGCGCAAGTTCCTGAAATACGAACTCGACTACTACCTGCGCAATCGCGGCGGCGAGATCATCGAGGAACTGCCGCTGTACAAGGTCGAGGACAGCCAGGGCTATGTGCATTACCGCAAGGG
>JAYUVY010000015.1:0-6507 GCA_043753835.1 Lysobacterales bacterium
TCTTCGGTAAATCGGGACTTTCGCATACGCTCCTCGCTATGGGGCGGGAGCTATCCTCTCAACTTTCAGCTCGTCCGAAAATCGGCCAGCAGGTCAGCCTGGCGTGGCAAAATCACGCCCCTGTAGCAAACTCTTGAGCGTAGACTCTGTGCGAAAGCAAGCGGCGATGGGAAGGTGACGCGTGATTTCCATGAAGAAGGCAACGGCTGCTCTGCTCATGCTTGGCTGCATGTCCGCACATGCTGGGCGGCCGTTCCAGCCTGAAGCATTGGACGGACAACGGGTCAAGTTCGATAGCGGTACTGGGTCGGTTTCCTCGTTGGCCGAGCGAAGCTTCGTTCGCATTTATTATTCACCAGAGGCAGGCTGCTGTGGCTGGCTCAGTGTTTACGTCGCAAACATCGGCGTTGATCCTGTAGACGTCAGTGAGCAGTCAGCGTCTGTGGCTTCGAACGGTAAAGATCTGCATGTCTTCACTTTCGCCGAAGTTCAAAAGAAGCTTCGCAGGTCTGCTCGTTGGGCAATGCTCGGCGCCGGGCTTGCCTCCGGATTGAACTCATATAATGCAGGTCAAGCTGGCTATTCGAGCCAGTCAGGAACATTTGCTGGACAGGTTGAGACGACATCGACGGGTTCGGGCGGCTATTCGCGCTCGTCAAGTTCGGTGGATGGGACGTATAGCGGTACGACATACGATTCCGCCGCAGCATTTCAAGCACAGTCACGAGCTGCTCAAGAAAACCAAGAGCTCTTTACATCTGTGGAACAGAGAGCGAACGAGCGCGCTGTCGACGCGCATTCACGCCTCTTGCAGCGCACCACTGTCGATCCTGGCGAGGATATCTTCGGGGACATCGAAATCGAGATCCCGAGGCCGATTCGTCGCCAAGTGGTCTCTTTCACCGTGAAAATCCAAGTAGGTTCCGACGTCCATGAGTTCAAATTTGTCGAGGCAGAATGAGCCTCCGAAATTGCCCGTTCGTCCGGCGCCAGTTGAATCGCTGGGTATAGTCAAGCGAAGCCCAGCAACGTGAAGGCGGGGTGAAATCTGCTAGCATGCGCGCCCTCCGGGGGGAGGCCAATCGCCGGGGTTTTGGACGGTGACGCATGGTCGCCGGCACCCGTGTTCATCCATCCCGCAGCAGCAGATCCGAATGAGTGTCCGTTTCTCGATCAATGCCTGGGCCGCCTGGGCGCCGGGATTGACTGATCAGGCTGCATGGCTGGATTGGTTCGCGGCACCTTATGCCGTGCTTGGCGATGAGATGCCGGCCCTGTCCGAGATGCCGGCGATGATGCGGCGGCGCGTCGAGCGCCTGGGACGCGCTGCATTGCAGGTGGCTTATCGGGCGATGCTGGATGCCGCGCCGTGCCCGGCCGTATTCGCTTCGCGTTATGGCGACATGCAGCGCTCGGTCGCCTTGATGAAACAACTGGCGCTCGAGGGTGCCATGTCTCCCGCCGCATTCAGCATGTCGGTGCACAACGCATTTGCGGCGCTGTTCTCGATTGCACGACAGGATCGATCGAACTACAGCGCGATTTCCGCAGGCAAAGAGACCGCCGAGTGCGCCTTCATCGAAGCGATGGGCTTGCTCGACGAGGGCGCGCATGAAGTGCTCGTGGTGTGTTGCGACGAGCCCTTGCCGGAACCCGTGCAGCAATTCGAGCGTGGCCCGAGTTTTCCGCGTGCTTTCGCGTGCCGGATAGTCCGAGATGACGCGAAAGGTATCGCGGTGACCACGCAGCATGCCGATGCAACTGCGCCTGTCGCAGACGATGTGCCGGTGACCATGCCCAGCGATATCGCCCTGTTGCGGTTTCTGGTTTCCGCTGCACCCGACTACACGCGGGCCGTCGACGACCGCGTCTGGCATTGGACGCGGCCATGATCGCCGCGATTGAGCGAGCCTGGCGCATCCTCGCCACCGCCATCGCCTTCACCACGTTTGGCATCGGCGGGTTGTTGCTGCGACTCGTCTATTTCCCAATGCTCAACCTGCTGGTCGCCGACACCGCACGCAAGTCACGGTTGGCGCGGGCAATGGTCAGTCGCTGCTTCCGAGTGTTCATCGGACTGATGCGCGTGCTTGGCATCCTGCGTTACCGGATCATCGGTGCAGAGAAGCTCAACCGCAGCGGGCTGCTGATCCTCGCCAACCATCCGACCCTGATCGATGTCGTGTTCCTGATCTCGCTGGTGCCCAATGCCGACTGCGTGGTCAAGGCCAGGCTCAAGCGCAATCCGTTCACCAGTGGTCCGGTGCGGGCGACCAACTACATCTGCAATGACTCCGGTGCCGACTTGATCGAAGACTGCATCCGCTCCCTGCAGACGGGCAGCAATCTGGTGATTTTTCCAGAGGGCACGCGCACGCCGCTTGATGGCCACATGCACCTGCAACGTGGCGCCGCGAATATCGCGGTGCGCGGGGGCATCGCGATCACGCCGGTGCTGATCGACTGTCTTCCCCGCAGCCTGACCAAGGGCCTGCCCTGGTGGCAGGTACCGGCGACGCGCATGCAGTTCTCGATCGAGGTGCGTGACGATATCGCCGTGCAACCATTCCTGGATCAAGCGGGCGGCGAAGCGGCAATTGCCGCACGTCGTCTGACGGATCATCTGCAATCTTATTTCGAGACGGAGGGACCCGCTCATGCCGGCGCCTGAATTGGACATTTCTGAACTGAAAGCGGTCGAACTGGAGATCAAGACGCTGGTGATCGACGCGTTGAATCTCGAAGACCTCACGCCGGCCGACATCGTCAGCGACGCGCCACTGTTCGGCGAAGGGCTCGGCCTCGACTCGATCGACGCGCTTGAACTCGGGCTGGCGCTGCAGAAGCGCTACGGCGTCGCACTGTCGGCCGATTCCGCCGAGACGCGCAAACACTTCGCCAGCGTCACCGCGTTGGCGGCCTTTGTCGCCGGCAGTCGCACCAAGTAATTCCACGCATCCAGAGACGTGCCATGAACCGACAAGAATTATTTGACGCGCTGTCGAAGATTGTGAGCCAGACGTTCGAGATCAGCCTCGAACGGATCACGCCCGAGTCCCGCCTGTACGAGGATCTGGACATCGACAGCATCGACGCCGTCGACCTGATCGTGAAGCTGAAGCCGCTCGTCGGCAAACGCCTGCAGCCGGATGCTTTCAAGGCGGTGCGCACGGTCGAAGACGTCATCAATGCGCTGCTGGCGATGATCGACGAACCGGCAGCACCCTGACGCGATATGCGCACCAAGACCATGTCTGATCCCCATGTCTGAGTTCATCGATTTGGAGCGCTTGTTCGGTGCAGCGCGCCCGGCGGACGCGCCGGTGGCATTGCGCGATGGTCAAATGATCGATTTCGCGATGCTTCAGACGCGCGCTGCGCAGTGGCGCGATGCCTTCACACGCGTCGATGGCGATCGCGTCGCCTTGTATTTCGAGGACAGTGCCGAATTCGCGGCGGCGCTGTTCGGTGCCTGGCATGCCGGCAAACAGGCGGTGTTGCCGGCCGATGTCCTGTCCGATACGCAGCAACGCCTGAGTACCCTGGTTGCAGCCGTGGCTGGCGACTGGCCTGCGACAACTGCGATCCCGCGCGTCAATGTCAGCGATCACGATCACGCGAAATCCCCGGCGTGGCGGGAACTCGATGCCGCGACCATTTCGCTGCATGTGTTCACGTCGGGCTCGACCGGCGTGCCAAGCCTGATCAGCAAGCGCCTCGGCCAGTTGAGTGCGGAAGCGCGCGCACTCGAAGCCTGTTTTGGCACGCAGGCCGGCAGCGGCGGCGTGTACGCGACGGTTACGCATCAGCACATGTACGGCCTGAGTTTCCGCGTGTTGTGGCCGTTGGCCAGTGGTCGGCCGTTTGCCGCGCAGCGCATGGTGTTTCCGGAAGATCTCGTCGCCGCGCTGGATGCGGCGCACGATGCCGTGTTGATCGCGAGCCCGGCGCATCTGAAGCGCTTGCCCGAACAACTCGACTGGACGCAGGCGCAATCTGCGTTGACCGCGGTTTTTTCCTCGGGCGGACCCTTGCCGGACGACGCGTTGGCGCTTGCCGACCGTCTGTTCAAGCGTCGCCCGTTCGAGGTCTATGGCAGTTCGGAAACCGGCGCGATCGCCTGGCGCAAACGCTGTGACGATGCGTCTTCAAGTTCCAGTTGGCAGGCCTTGCCGGGCATGCAGTCACGCATCTCCGGCGAAAATCTGCAGCTGCGCGCGGCGTGGTTGGACAGCGCCGACTGGGAAACGAGCGCCGATCTAGTTGCGGCGACGGAAAACGGATTCGAACTTTTGGGACGTGCGGACCGCATCGTCAAGATCGAAGAAAAGCGCGTGTCTCTGGATGCGGTCGAACGTGCGCTCTGCGACAGCGGTCTGGTGACCGATGCGCGCGCTCTGGTGCTGCCGGGTGAGCGCACTCGGATCGGCGTTGTTGCGCTGCCCAGTGCGGACGCCTGGCAGCTTCATGATGCGCGCGGACGTGGGGTCCTGATCGATCTGCTGCGCCGGGTACTCGCCGATGGTCTGGAAGCTGTCGCTTTGCCGCGACATTGGCGCTTTCCATGGGCACTGCCGAGCAATGCCACTGGCAAGACGACACAAGCGGCATTGCTGGCGCTCTTCGACCCGCGCCGCCCGCATGCGCGTCTGCTCGAGCGCAGTGCCGAAGCCGCGACCTTGCTGATCGACGTCGCTGCCAACTCACCCTATTTCGATGGCCATTTCGCGGATGTGCCGATCCTCGCCGGCGTCACCCAGATCGACTGGACCATCCTCTTCGCGCGTGAACTGTTCGCAGTTCCGGGCGAATTCGTGCGCATCGACGCGTTGAAGTTCCATCACTGGATCGGTGCCGGTGTGCGTATCCAGCTGAGCCTGCGTTGCGTTGATGGCGTCATCGCGTTCCAGATCCAGTCGGATGCCGGCGCGCATGCCAGCGGTCGCATCGTGTTCAAGGCGCTCGCATGAAGCTCGGTGTCGTGATCCCGGTGTACAACCATGGGGCTGCGGTTGGCGCCGTGGTCGCTGCCGTGCGGCGTCATGGATTGACCTGCCTGCTCGTCGATGACGGCAGCGAACCCGGTTGTGCGGCGGTCATCCGCGAACTCGCCGACGATCCGGCCGGCGACGTGCGCATGCTGCGCCTGGAACCCAATCAGGGCAAAGGTGCCGCGATGATGGCCGGGTTCCGCGCGCTGAGCGCCGAGGGTTACAGCCACGCGTTGCAGATCGACGCCGATGGCCAACATGACACGGACGACTTGCCGCGCTTCGTTGCGCTGGCCGAACAGCAACCTGATGCGGTGATCTGCGGCGTGCCGATCTTCGACGAATCGGTGCCGAAAGGACGCTTGTATGGCCGCTATGCGACGCATGTCTGGGTATGGATCAATACCTTGTCGTTTCGCATTCGCGATGCGATGTGCGGATTTCGTGTGTATCCGCTGGCAGCGACGATGGCACTGATCGACTCGGCGAAGATCGGCGCGCGCATGGACTTCGATGTCGAAATCCTGGTGCGGCTTTACTGGCGCGACGTCGACGTGATCAACCTGCCGACGCGCGTGCGCTATCCGGCCGATGGCGTGTCGCATTTTCAGTTATGGCGCGACAACGTGATGATTTCGCGCATGCACGCCCGCTTGTTCTTCGGCATGTTGTGGCGGGCACCGCGGCTGCTGTGGCGCAAGGTGTCGCGATGACGGTGCCGGTGGCGCGCATGCACTGGGCGGCGATGGGCGAGAGCACTTTCGTGTTCGGCATCTGGTTGCTGTATGGCGTGCATCGGCTGCTCGGGCGCTGGCCATTCCGCATTTGCCTTTATCCGGTCGTGCTGACGCACTGGTTGTTGCGCCCGGTTGTTCGGCAGTCATCGATGCAGTATCTGGCGCGCATCCAGCAGGCGACCGGTGCGGTGGGTCATGCGCCGGGTTGGCGCGACAGTCTGCGCCACGTGACCCTGTTTGCCGAAAGCATGCTCGACAAATTGCTGGCGGTGTCCGGGCGCTATCGCTTCGACACGGTGCGCACCAGCGGCCGCGAACAACTCTATGCACAGGCGGCGACCGGGCATGGCGCGATCATCGTTACCGCGCATCTCGGCTGTATCGAGGTGTGCCGGGCCATGGCTGAACGGCGCGGTCAAGTGAAGTTGAACATCCTCGTGCACACGCGCCATGCGGTGCAGTTCAATCGCATCCTGCAGCGGCTGTCGCCGACGCACGCGATCGCCCTGCTTGAAGTCAGCGAAGTGACGGCGGCGACCGCGGCACTGTTGGCGGAAAAGGTCGATGCCGGCGAGTTCGTGGTGATCGCCGGTGATCGCGTGCCGGTGCAGGCGAGTCAGACCGTGGTCGTCGATTTTCTCGGGCACGCCGCGCAATTTCCGGTGGGGCCGTATGTACTTGCGAGTCTGCTCAAATGCCCGTTGTTCCTGCTCGCCTGTACACATGAGGACGACAGTTATCGCGTGCATGTCGAGTGCCTTGCCGAGCGCGTGTCGTTG
>JAYUVY010000016.1:0-6413 GCA_043753835.1 Lysobacterales bacterium
AACACCAACCCTGCGGCACTCGCCGCACCAACCAAGGAAAGCCGCAATGGGATTTCTCAAGAAACTGCTCAATCCGAAGAACGCACTGAAACTGCTCAATCCGAAGAACGCGCTCAACCCGTCACGCCTGCTCAAAGACAACAAGCCGAAGCCGGTGCAATCGCTGGCGAAGCCGCTGCGCCCCGCAGTCGCGCCCGGCGGACGCGCGCGCCCGTCAGCACAGCGCGGGCCGAGCCAGGTGGCGAGGGATCTCGCGTCGCAAATGCCGCCGACGCCGCGGACGATGCCGCCGACAGCATCGCTGGCCAAGCCGATCCGGGCGCCGATGCCGACCAAGCCGGGCCTGACGCCGCGCCCGCTGCCGGTGAAACCGGGGATGGGGCCGTCGCTGGCGGCGCGCCGGAAGCCGATGGGTCGATTGGAGAAGTAGA
The DNA here is from genome assembly GCA_043753835.1 of Lysobacterales bacterium. GTDB lineage: Bacteria > Pseudomonadota > Gammaproteobacteria > Xanthomonadales > Ahniellaceae > JADKHK01. Next base: position 432 of record JAYUVY010000016.1, read on the forward strand.
CGACACGCCGGATGCGCCATTGGTCATCCGGTACGGAAAACGGAAGGTCGCCGCCGCGAACAAGCCGGCAACGAAAGATGACCATGGCACGCTTCTCAAGCGCCAGTCACCGACCGGGGTCGCGCGGCTTTCCCTTGTAGAACTCCGTGCGGTCGTAAATCGGGTCTCGGCCAACTGGAAAGGCGGGCCACGGCTCGTGCCGCTTGATTCGTTTGCGCAACTGCCGGCGGCGATACAGCAGGAAGCTGAGCGCCAAGGCGCCAAGCCCGATGAGGTAAAAGCCGTATTCAGTGCTCATGACGGTGCAGTCTATCTCGTGCGCGAGAACTTGACCGATGCGGCCGATGCAGAAGCATCGATACTGCATGAAGTGATCGGACACTATGGAGTGAGAAAATTGTTCGGCTTCAGACTCGGCGCCGCACTGAATGGCCTGCTCAACGCCATCGGTGGCATTGATGGAATTCGCCGCATTGCTACTGAAAACGGCATCAGTCTGGCGGACTACGAATCGGGGTTGAAATCGGCCCAATTCGATCGAACGCGAGATCGCATCTTGGTCGAAGAGTTGCTCGCCCATCTGTCCGAATCTTCAAACAAGGGCATCATGGCCAAGGTCAAGGAGTTGGTTGGCGCACTGCGCGCATGGCTGCGCCGACATGGTTTCGCGACGCTCGCCAAATATGGCGACACGGATCTGCGCTACATCCTGGGGCGCGCTCGCCAAGCCGTTGAGACCGGTGTTGTCGAACAGGTCGATGATCTGAGTGATACCGACATTCGATTTCGGCGCGCAGACGCCGAGGACGCGACGGTCGTTGAACCATCGCCCGCCGAATCGAAATACGCCGCCGAAAATGCGCGCATTCGCGAACAGGACGTTACCGCATGGACCAAGGCGAAGAAGTGGTTGCGCAAGCAGTTGACGCCGGCCGGGCTGTTGCCGCAGAAAGTGTTCGAGCAAAAGATCAAGCGCGACTCGGCGATTGATGTCATTGAGTTCGACACGAAGCACTTGATTGGCGAGCTTGAGAGTGCGATCGCCGCTGACTACGGCGTCACTGCGAAAAGGCTGGACGAGAAGACGCAGCAACTGCTATCCGACATGATGGCCGGCAAGACTGCGGATATCCCAGCCAAGACGAAAAACGCACTGCTCGGCATGCGTCAGTACATCGACGGACTGAGCCTGCGTTACATCCGCGCCCTGGAAAAACAAGCGAAGGACTTGGCCGAAGTCGCCGAGCGCGACGGTAGTGAGCAAGCTATTCGAGACGCGGAGGAACGCATCCGTCTGATGGAGGTGATCACCTCCAATGTCGGCACGTATGTGCATCGAAGCTATCGCGCATTCGACGATCCATCCTGGGCGAAAAAGGTGCCGGACAAAGTGCTCAACGATGCGCGCGAATACCTGCGCGCCAGAATGATCGAAGAAAGCGAGCAAAATCCAGATCGGCGGGTCGAAGTCGTCATCAACGAAATCCTCAAGACCGGCACCGCATACGAGAACGTCGAATCGTTCGTGCGCGAGTCGAAGCTCGGCGCAAAGGATCTGAGTGTTCTGAAAAAGCGGCAGCAGATCGCCCCTGAGATTCGCGCATTGCTCGGCGAATACACCGACCCCCGCATCAACTTTGCGAAGTCGGCGACGAAGATGGGTCGACTGGTGTGGAACCAGGCGTTCCTTGAGCGTGTGCGCGCGCTGGGCATGGGCGAGTTCCTATTCACCGACGAGACCAAGCCGCCGGAGGCAACGACGAAGATCGCTGCCGACGGATCGGAGGTCTATGCACCGCTGAATGGGTTGTGGACGACACCAGAGATCAATCAAGCGTTCCAAGACTCGCTCGGCAAAGAGCAGATGGCCGATTGGTATCGGCGCTGGGTGCAATTCAATGGGCTGGTGAAGTACGGCAAAACCGTGTTGTCACCGACCACGGCAATGCGAAACTTCATGAGTTCCGGGCTGATCGCCGCGGCGAGTGGCCACCTGAATCCGTCGCCGCTACTGACGCGTCGCTCCGAAATGGAAAAGCTGCAGTACGTCCGCAAGATGAAGGCGCTTGGGGTCACTTACGACACCGTGATGGCCGGCGAAATGCTGCGCCTGATTGATGATGCCAAGAGCGTCGGATGGCTGGCCGACCCGGACAACATGAAAGGGCTCAAATCGCTGTTCGAAGGTGCAACGAACTTCTATCGATTCGGCGACGATTTCTGGAAGATGCTCGGCTTCGAGAACGAAAAGCGCGCGCTGATGGATACCGGCATGACCGAGTCTGAGGCCGAAGCCGAAGCGGCAGAGCGAATCCGAAACACCTATCCGACCTACTCAATGATCGGAAAGGGCATTCAGGAGTTGCGCCGATTTCCACTGGTCGGAACGTTCGTCAGCTTTCCGGCGGAGATCATCCGAACCAGCTATAACTTGGCGCGCTACCTGCAACAAGACTACAACCATCCGAAACGCCGCAAGCTGGCGGTTCGTCGAGCATTCGGGATGATGGTTGCCGGTGGGCTGATGTTCGCGCTCAGCGCGATCTCTCGCGGGTGGATGGGCATTGACGATGACGAAGAGGAAGCGGTGCGCTTGATGGCTGCGCCGTGGTCGCGCAACGCTACGCTGATCTTCACCGGGCGCGATGAGAACGGGAATCTTCAATACCTGGACGCATCATCGCTTGACGCCTACTCGTACTTGAAGCGCCCGATCACCGCGATCCTTCGCGGGCAACCGATCGGCGACACCATTAAGGATGTCGGAAGCGAAATGCTTCTTCCGTTCCTTGGTCTTGATATGACCTTTGCTACCGCCAAGGAGGTCATCGCCAACAAGACCGATTCTGGCGGGCCGGTGTTCACCGAGCACGACAACATCGGATCGCAAACGGTCGACATCGCCGACTACATCCGCAAGAAGTTGCAGCCGGGCATCGCATCCAACATCGAGCGCTTCTACAAGGCGATCAACGGGGAAGTGTCGAAGTCCGGGAAAAAGTACACCGTGGAAGACGAGACCGCTGCGCTGTTTGGATTTCGAATTTCAACCCTGGACCCAAAGACGGCGCTCTACTACCGAAGCTTCGAGTTCAAGGACGCGAAATCGCAGGCAGAGAAGAAACTGCGCGATGTGATTCGCGACCCTGGCGATGTCAGCGATGGCGATCTGCGCGATGCGTACGACACCACCATGCAGCTTCGCGAGCGCGCGTATCGAGACATGGCGAGGTTGGTCAAAGCGGCGGAGAAAAGCGGGATGGATGAGGAAAATATTTTGCGCGCATTGATCGGAAGCGGCATGTCTCGGTCTGATGCTGCCTTTATTGCCAACGGTGAAATTGCGCCATGGGTGCTGAGTAACCAGACGGTGCGAGATTCAGCAGAGAAGGCGTCAGCTACATTTGGCGAAGATGCCAGCGAGCGAGTTATTGAGCGCTACCAGAAGGTATCTGGCTTTTCTGATCAGAAATAGTATCGCGTCGCTCGTACATTTCGTTGCACGCGTACTGGATTGAGCGCGCCGCTTCGTTTGAAGCTGCGTCAGACATATTGTGAAGCAAGCATGTTTCAAAGTCGGTAACCCGCGAGTGCCACCACCCTGTAATCGCAGCCACCGCAAGCGCAGTGAACGCGATGAATTTCCAGGTGCGGCGGGACCAGGGTTGGCCGGTGCTGGCGGTGTTCATTGTTTCTTTCCTTCAGCTTCGCGACGGACAAAATTCTCAGCCAGGATGTTGATTGCCTTTTGCCATTCATCATCCAGAGTTGCGATCAAGCTATTGGCGCAAGAGTCCAACTTTTCAGTGCCGCAAACCATCACTCCGTGAGTGATGAAATTTGGAAACGGATTGAACTGCCGGCCGGTTCTGTCGACCAAAAAAATTGCGTACGAAATGCTGGTGGAGTATTGCTCGCCGTCCATCGCCGATGGTTGGCAGATTACGCTGACGATCAAAAATGGCTTTCCATTCGCGCCAACAAGATTCATGGAAGAAGATTCACGCAAGCCTTCTTTGAACTTGTAAACAATCGATTGGCCAGCGAGATCGTCATCGCATCTTGACGTGACATCAACGTCTGGAATTACTTCGCTGGTTTCTGCGCGAGCGGAGGATACGACCAGCATGAGCATGAAAAACAAAGCCACGAAGAGGCGATCAGTCATGACTGCAACTCCTTCCACGTTGAGAGGATGTAGGCAAGTTCGGTTTTTTCGTCTGCCGTCAGCTTTGCCTTAACGCGCAATAGGCCGAGGCGGTACTCAGCAACGGCGCGATACGCCGAGCTTCCCTCTCCAACGAATGAAGCCTTGAGTCGCGCGACAAGTTCGGCGGTCAACGTTCTGTCGTTTGATTCCGCCGCCGCCTGCAATTTGTCTCGCAGTTCGACAGGGAGGCGGAAATTCACTTGAGGGTCTTGGCGTGACATGTTCACAGTCTAGCCATCACGGTGCTTGACAACCATAAAGCACGGTGCTTACATATAGCACCGTGCTTAAACGGTGCCATGTTTTGGAGAGTGTCGTGTCCAGAGAAGACGCACAAGTTGTTGTCCGGCTGCCCGAACGCCTGAAATCCTGGCTGAAGGAAGAGGCGGCCAAGAACCACCGCTCGCAAAATTCTGAAATCGTGCATCGGCTGGAAAAGTCACAGCAGAACGATGAGCAGAAAGCAGCCTGACTTAAAAGAAAAACGCCCCGGTGATTGCACACCGAGGCGTCGTGTTTCCGAACCCACCCTACCAAGGATTAAGCTCATGAACGACAATACCAGCACACCGACCGACAATAAAGCGGACATCGAATCGCTTCGGTCCGCCGTCGAGGAAATGGATAGCATGTCGCAGTCCGGACTCGGGGCGATCTCAATGATCGCCCGTTTCGTCCTGCGCAGCCTGGAGACTCCGCAAGGCCGCCAGAACATCTAAGATATCGAGCAAGCGCTCGAAACGATCTGGGAAACGGCGGAGAACGCGAACAACCACATCAATTGTGTCGCCGAGAAGGTCGGCTGCGATTACGTCGACCCGGCGGCGCGGCGTCGCCTCAATGCGGCTATCGCGGCGATGTCGGCATGAGCGCTCTGGTGAGGTTGGCCGGCGACACCGCCGTGACGGATTCGCTGGCGATTGCTGACGGGACGGACCTGGACCACGCGAGCGTGATCAAGCTGGTTCGCACTTACACCACGGATCTGCAGGACTTCGGCTTGGTCAGATTTGAAATCCGACCAAGATTGACGGAGCAGCATGGCGGTGGCGATGTCGAATTTGCCATCCTGAACGAGCAGCAGGCAACACTCCTGATCACGTACATGCGCAACAGCGATATCGTCCGCGGCTTCAAGAAACGACTGGTGAAGGCGTTCTTCGATTTGGCGCAGCAAGCAAGGGCGAATCCGTTCGTCTCAATGTCCCGCGTCGACCTCTTGCAATTCGCGGCACAGGTAGAAACCGAGAGGCTTGCGCTTGAGCACAAGGTGACCGTGCAGGCCGAAAAGATCGAAGCGGACGCCCCGAAACTGAACGCGTTCGACCATTTGACCGAAGCCGGCGGCAGTTTCTGCCTGACCGACGCTGCGAAGGCGCTCAAGATTGGGCGGGACAAGTTCACCCGCTGGCTGCATGCGCATGGCTGGATCTATCGCCGTTTTGGAACCGACTGGATCGGGCATGCCGAGAAGGAGCGCGCGGGCTACATGACGCACAAGGTTGTCACCTACCGGAACAGTTCCGGCGAAGACTGCGCCAAGGACCAGGTGCGCGTTACGCCGAAAGGGCTGACCAAGCTTGCGACATTGCTGGCTGCGGGGACCGAACAGGCGGCATAACGTTTCATCCCAGAAACAACCACCAGCGACGCACTTCGGTGCGTCGTTTTCATTGGAGCCCCATGCACTTCCAACAGAGCAATACATTTTCGGGCGGAACCGACCCGATTCTCGACGTGTTGCCACCGGATTACACGGCGTTCATTCATCG
>JAYUVY010000017.1:0-6412 GCA_043753835.1 Lysobacterales bacterium
ACGAATCCAGTTGGACACGCTGGATCTCTCGGTGCAGCCGCTGTTGGCGATGCTCCAGAGAGCGCAGTTTGACGATCCCGACCTCAGGCAGGCTTTGGCGCTGTTGAAGGCCTGGGATGGCAGCTACGTAGTCGACAGTCCGGCTCCCGCGCTTTTTCAGGGCTTCGTTCGCGCGCTGCGGAAGCGGTTGTTCGATCCTGCCTTCGCTGGCGTCTGGGGCGAGGGCGAGAAAGCAGTTTGGATGCGTCGAGCGATCGATACGATCGGTGCGCGCGAACTCGCCGCCATTATCGAGATGGAAGAGAGCGGTCGCAGACGATGGTGCCCGATGACGAACGAAAGACCTTCCGCGGCTTGTGCAGCGATCATCGAAGCCGCGCTAGCCGACGCAGTGGTCGAACTCAAGCCGTTCGGAGCGACGAAAAAATCCTTCCCGACATGGGGGCAGGTCCATAACGCCGTCTATGATCCGGTGCCCATCGTCTATCCGGAACCGCTCGGCCGGTACTTGCGCAGGCGTCAACCCAGCGCAGGTTCGGAAAACACGATCAATGTCGCCGGCGCCAAATTCGAGGAGGCCGAAGGCTATCGTCAGTCTTTCGGGGCCAGCTTCCGCCAGCTGATCGAACTGCCGCCGAGCGGGCCGTTGCGTCACCAGTACATGAACTCCACGGGGCAATCGGAGCATCCTCTCAGCAAGCACTACGATGACATGCTGAATCTGTTCCAGTCCGGAGAGCTTCGAGACATTGATGGCCCGCAAGCCCGTGGCGCGACCCGACTCCGCCTGCTACCACTGGAAACATCCACTCCATGCTCGCACTGTTGAAGGCACTATGCGCGCATGCGCCAAATCGTTCTTTCGCTTCGATAGTCCTGGGGGCTCTGGCGGGCGCGTGCTATGCGCTGCTTATTCCGCTGCTGCAGATTGCATTCGAGCCCATCGACAGAAGCCAGCACTGGCAGAGCGCGCCGCCGAGCGTGCTCGGCTTCGAAATATGGCACTACAAGGCAGCGGCGGCCTACTTTCTGGTCTGTTGCGTCGTTCTGCTGCTGCGCACGGGTTCGCAACTGCTCTTGACCCGGATATCGGTCGAGATGGTCAGCGCAATGCGCAAGAAAATCTATGCGAGAGTGATGGCCACCGGGACGCGCGATTTGGAGCAATTGGGGCCGTCGCGAGTCATCTCCGTCATCAATATCGATGTCGCACGAGTCGTTACCGGTGCGCGGATGCTGCCCGACATTCTGATCAGCGTGGTGTCGATCGTGGGCATGTTGATGTTCATATGGATCATTTCGCCCGAAGTTTTGGGTTATGTGACTGTCGCGATCCTGCTCGGTGCGGCCAGCTACCTGTTGATCGTGCGGATCGCATCGACTTTTTTTGCAAGAGCGCGCGTTCAGGCCGATGCACTGCAGGATGCGATCCGCTGCCTCTTGTACGGAGCCAAGGAGTTGAAGCTCAGCGAAGCCAAGCGCAGGCACTTTCAAGCCCGGGAGCTCGACGCAACCGAAGATCGCATGCTTCAGCTTGATAGCGCGGGACAGCTCATATACCGCCTCGGCATGAACTACGGCGACATGATCGGATTTCTGGTCATCGGATTCGTCGCTTTCTGTCTGGCCGCTGCCATCCCGTTGAGCTCCAGCCAGACAGCGGCGGTAGTAATGCCTCTGCTGTATCTGACGGCGCCGATGGCACTGTTGCTCAACTACATTCCGCATATCGCTCAGGCGCGCGTGTCGCTGGCGCATATCGATGCGCTTTTCGCGGAGATCCAGCCGGAACCGGCTCATCCGCCGCTCGCCGAGATCGCCTGGAACGAAGTCCGCTTCGATGCCGTCACCTTCAGTTATTGCGAGAAGGGTGTCGTCGAGGACCGTCAATTCATGGTCGGGCCATTGGACTTTCATATCAATCGCGGCGAAATCGTCTTCGTCGTAGGCGGCAATGGCTCGGGAAAATCCACGCTCGCGAAGCTGGTTTCGCTGCATTATCGCCGCGATTCGGGCGAAATCAGATTCGGCGACGTTGCTGTCGACGACGCTACTCTGCAGGCCTGCCGCGAGGGCGTCGGCGCGATCTTCGCCGACTTTTTCCTGTTCGACACCGTTTATGGCGGCAGACAATGCGAAGCAGCATTGATCGACGGGTACCTTGAGAAGCTGGGGCTGGCGCACAAAGTGGCTTGGCGCGACGGCAAGTTTTCCACATTGGCCCTTTCGCAGGGGCAGCGGAAGCGGCTGGCGCTGCTCGTCGCTTTCCTCGAAGACAAACAGCTCTATGTCTTTGACGAATGGGCGGCCGATCAGGATCCGGAGTTCAAGGAATTCTTCTACCGGTCAATCCTGCTTGAGCTGAAGGATCGCGGAAAAGCGGTTCTGGTCATCAGTCATGACGAGAAGTTCTTCGATGTGGCCGACAAGACCATCCATATGGATTCCGGCGTCATCTCGAGTATCCAGATCAAGCATCGGCCTCCAGAAGCGCACGATGCGTCGCATTTGTCTTCTACATAGGAATACGTCATGTCCAGCTTGAATGACCAAGGCTATCTCGCGTTCGAGGATTTCCTGCCCGAGCGGTGCGTGTCCAGCGCGCTGCATTGGATCGGCGCAGCGCGCGCGCAGTCCGTGATACCGAACGAGCTCCAGCCTGCCTATGAGGTCGACGGACGCCTGCGCAAGCTGAGGCGTCTGTTCTGGCACGACACCGGGTTCTGGAAGGCGTGGCTGGTCGACGCGGGGTTGCCGTCGCTGGTGCTCGACTTGGTGGGGCCGGGCGCTTGCCTGATTCGCCACGCGACCTTCCTGAAGCCTGCGCGAACCGGGTCGGCTGTCGTACCGCATCAGGACCAGGCTCTGTGGGCGCTGGATTATCCCGGCGCCCTCTCGTTCTGGATGACGTTCGTCGAGACCAATCAAAGGAATGGCTGCCTCAAATTCTGGCCAGGGTCTCATCGCCTGGGGCGATTGGCGCACGACGAGCAGCATGGCGATCGATGGCAGAAAGGTTGCGATCCATCGGGCATAGGCATCGAGCCGGTGGAGAGGCCGCTCAGGCCGGGGGGAATGCTGGTGTGGGATCGCTACATGATTCACGCCAGCGGTCCAAACCTCAGCGAGAGCGATCGGACCGGTATGGTCATGGTTTTCGCCGATTCTAAAGCCAAGAGGTTCTACTCTCCGGATCTGTTTGATGTGGCATCGATATGAGCTATACTTGAGGACGATATTGAGGGCGCGTGCAGCGGACAAACCTGTCAACTGCATGCAGGCCCGGACAATACGGGCGGTTGGTCCGGCGGCGTTTCATCCCGCGCAACGGTGCGCGGAGTGGGTGCGTCGCTGTCGCAGGCAGGGTGCATTGGGCCCTAGCGCAATGGTCGGTCATTGCATGACTGAACGATGGGCACCACGGGTTGTGTGGCTGTATGGGCGAAGCTATGGACATCAGTGGTGAAATCAGGGGCAGAAGCAGGTCAGGCAAGCTGAAGAAGTGGTGGGTGGGAGCCGGATTCGGCGCAGTCGCACTCCTCTTCGCCTTCTACTGGTTTGCCGGCGACTCCGGTGCGACGTCGGATGACCAAGAACGCTTGCGATTTGAAGTGAAGCGGGGCGATATGCCGCTCAACGTGCTCGGGTACGGACGTCTCAAGTCCAAAGACGAGCGTTACCTCGCGAGCCCTCTGCAGGCGACCGTAGAAGAGATACTGGTGCGTCCGGGCGAAGCGGTCACCAAGGATACCGTGGTGCTCAGGCTGAGCAATGCAGAGATCGAGGGGCGCGTGTCAGCCGCTCGCGCGGCGCTGGCGGAGGTCGAATTTGCCTTGGAACAGCGCCAGGGCGAGCAGTCCAGCGAGATTTCGTCAAGCGAGGTCGAGCTGGCCGAACTCGAGAGCGATCTTGCAGGCGCCAAGGTGCGCCAGCAGGCAGAGAGACAGGCTCTCGACGCCGGCGTCATTTCAGCCGTCAATTACCAATACACCGAATTCCAGGTCCAGAAATTGACGCGAGTGATCGCACTGCGTCGCCAGCAGCACAAACGCCTGCGCCGGGATCATGCCGAGGATCTGCGAGCGCGACTCAAGCTGGTGGAACAATTGCAGGTCAGCCTGGATGTGCAGTTGGCGATCGTGGAGTCCATGCGCGTCACCGCACGAATGGATGGCGTACTGAAGTCTCTCGCGGTTTCCCCGGGGCAGGCCGTCGAGGCGGGCCATCGTCTGGCCGATGTCGGCGGTGTCGAATCGCTTACGGCCGAGCTTTTCATCGCTCAGCGCGAATCGACAGCGGTGAAAATCGGCGCCCCGGTGATCATCAATACGGATGGTGGGGTCATCAAGGGGCGCGTGGAGCGAATCGATCCGGTGGTAGTGGATGGGCGGGTGCGCGTGGAGATGACTCTCGACCCCCAGTTGCCGGCGAACGCCAAGCCGGAATTGGCTGTGCAGGGTACTATCGAAATAGGCCGCTTGCGTAACGTCTTGTATGTCAGACAGCCACCAGGGGTGATGAGCAACAGTCAATATCGAGCCGCTGTGTCTCCCGCCGGTTCCGATGACGAGGAGAACAGGATGCTGAGTTTCGGCGTCGTCTCCGGAGGCTATGCGCAGGTATTGAGTGGAGTGAGCGCGGGCGACGTGATGGTGCTCCTGCCGAGCAATTCGACGACGAAAGCCGATTGACGACCAATGACCGGGCAATACGAAATGACCAACGCGATCATCGAACTCAAGTCACTTCAAAAGTATTACGGCGAAGACGACACTCGAACGCAGGTTCTCAGCGATGTCTCGCTGCGGATCAATGCCGGAGACTTCGTGTCGATCAGCGGCCCATCCGGTTGCGGAAAGTCGACTCTGCTCTCCATTCTCGGATTGCTTGATCGCCCCACCAGCGGGGACTACTCGCTGGCGGGCGTGGATACCAACACTCTTTCCGAAGATGATCTCGCGCGGGTACGCAACCGCCATATCGGATTCGTGTTTCAGTCGTTCAATCTGATCGAAGAAATGGATGTTTTCGAGAACGTAGCCCTGCCGCTGCGATTTCGTCCGGACGGCACCCCCGAAGCGGAGGTCCGTGATGCCGTGGCCAAGGCGATAGAGCTTGTAGGGCTGGCGCAGAAGACCTCGTCAAGACCGAGCCAGCTGTCGGGTGGGCAACAACAGCGTGTGGCGATCGCTCGGGCGATCGTCGGAAAGCCCAGCGTCGTTCTTGCCGATGAGCCAACCGGCAATCTCGACCGCAAGACCAGCGATGCCATCATGCAGCAGCTTGTAGCGTTGAATGAGGCGGGCGTCACCGTATGCCTGGTCACGCATGACCCGCTGTATGCCGGCTATGCAAGGACGCGTTTCAGCATTGCCGATGGCAGGTTGAGTTGCGAAGCGGAAGGCTGAAGATGCTCAATCAATTCCGCTATCATCTCAAGGTCGCGACATGGTCGTTGCTCCGTTCCCGTTCATTCGCGGTTGCTTCGATCGGCACGCTGACGATCGCCTTGTCGGTATTCGTCGCGGCGATGAGCATCTACAACAGTTACGTGATGCGCCCGCTGTCTTATCCGAAGGAAGCGGAGGTCCTGGTTGTAAAGCAGGTCACCCGGGTCGAGGGCAAGGAAGCCGATGAGTACCAGACGGTGCGCGGATTGCAGCATTGGTACCGCGAACAGACCGCGCTGAACCAATTCACCCTGGTCGCCACTTCCAGTGACCTGATCACCAATCTCGACGGCGCGCCCCGCCTCCAGGTCTCGTTCGTCACTCCGCAGTATTTCGCTGTGTTGGGCGTCCCGCTCGTTCTGGGACGCACGATGAACGCCAACGAGGACCTCGATCAGCAGTCGCGGGTGGCGCTGATCGGAGAGCGCGCCTGGGTCGAACTCTATCGACGAGACCCGGCAGTTCTCGGCAAGGAAATCACCGTCGGCAAGAAGTCCCATACGATCATCGGGGTCGTCGCGTCGAGCTTCAAGGAACCTCACCTGTTTGACGGAGGCCGCGCCGAAGTCTGGCTGCCATTCGACGCCGGCGATCACTACAACGCGCCATGGGACAGCACTTATGCCTCGGTGCATGCGCTGGGGCGCGTGGGTGCGGGCGGCGTCGAAGCCGCCGAACGCGAGTTCGCCAACAAAATCGCCGATATTCGCAGCGAATGGAGCAGCGAATGGCCCCAGCTCGAGAGCGTCGTGCCTCGGATGACTCCGCTGCGCGAGGCGGAATTGGGCGATAGCAGGAGGTTCAGCCTCATCATGTTGCTGGGGGCCGCTACGCTGTTGGGTATCGCTGTGATCAACGTGGCGACCCTCTTCATGGCACGGGCGGTGCAACAGGCCGAAAGCCTTCGCGTCAGGGTCATCGTTGGCGCAACCCGCCGGCAGTTGCTGGTCACCCAGGGTGTA
>JAYUVY010000018.1:0-19369 GCA_043753835.1 Lysobacterales bacterium
ACCCTTCCGCAGTTGCGCTTCACTTCGCTCACTGTGGTCAGCTTGCGAGAGGACTTTCACCTCCAAGAATGCGCCCGTGCCGGGCGCACAAAAAAACCCGCCTTGCGACGGGTCTCCTTGGAACTTCAATGACGCGTTGATCAAGGTTGCGGTGCTGGCGTCCCTTCGACCGGACCGGAACCCGGCGTCGGTGCATCCGGGGTGTTGTTGTCGGACTTGACCCAGTCGCGCGGCGGACCCGGCTTGCGGTTGGCCATGATGTCGTCGATCTGATGTGCGTCGATGGTTTCCCACTCGAGCAGCGCCCCCGCCATCGCATGCAATTGCGGCAGATGATCGGTGAGTATCTTCGTCGCGCGCGCGTATTCCCGATTGAGGATGCCACGCACGACTTCATCAATGCGTCGCACGGTGTCGTCGGAGACACTCTTTTGCTGCGTCATCGAGCGACCGAGGAACACTTCTTCCTCTTCGTCGCTATAGGCCACAGGACCGAGTTCGTCCGACAAGCCGTACTTGGTCACCATGTTGCGGGCGAGTTGGGTCACGCGCTGGATGTCGTTGGATGCACCGGTGGTGACTTTGTCGACACCGAAGATGATTTCCTCGGCAACGCGGCCGCCGTACAACGAGCACAGCCGACTTTCCAGATGCTGCTTGCTGTGGCTGTAACGATCCTGCTCCGGCAGGTACATGGTCACGCCCAATGCGCGACCGCGCGGAATGATCGAGACCTTGTAGACCGGATCATGATCGGGAACGATGCGGCCAACGATGGCATGCCCAGCCTCGTGATAGGCAGTGAGTTTCTTTTCGTCCTCGCTCATCACCATCGACTTGCGTTCGGCGCCCATCATGATCTTGTCCTTGGCGCGCTCGAAATGCTCCATGCGCACGTTCTTCGCGTTCTCGCGCGCCGCGAACAGGGCCGCTTCGTTGACGAGATTGGCGAGGTCGGCACCGGAGAAACCGGGCGTTCCACGGGCGATGCGCGAGGGATCGATGTCATCGGCCAGCGGCACCTTGCGCATGTGCACCTTGATGATCTGCTCGCGACCACGCAGGTCCGGCAGCGGCACGACGACTTGACGGTCGAATCGACCCGGACGCAACAAGGCCGGGTCGAGCACGTCGGGACGATTGGTCGCAGCGATGATGATCACGCCCTCATTGCCTTCGAAGCCGTCCATCTCGACCAGCAACTGGTTCAGCGTCTGCTCGCGCTCGTCATGACCGCCGCCGAGACCGGCGCCGCGATGACGACCGACCGCATCGATTTCGTCGATAAAAATAATGCACGGCGCGTGCTTCTTCGCCTGCTCGAACATGTCGCGCACGCGCGATGCACCGACGCCGACGAACATCTCGACGAAGTCGGAACCGGAAATCGTGAAGAACGGCACCTTGGCTTCGCCGGCGATCGCCTTCGCAAGCAGCGTCTTGCCGGTACCGGGCGAACCAACCATCAGCACGCCGCGTGGAATGCGGCCGCCCAGACGCTGGAACTTGCCCGGATCGCGCAGGAATTCGACCAGTTCCTTGACTTCTTCCTTGGCCTCGTCGACACCGGCGACGTCGGCAAAGGTGATCTTGACCTGATCCTCGCCCTGCAAGCGCGCACGCGAACGACCGAAGGTCATCGCGCCGCGGCCACCGCCGCCAGCCTGCATCTGCCGCATGAAATAGAACAGCACGCCGATGAACAGGATGAAGGGCAGCGCGTTCAGCAGGAACGACACCAGCATGCTGTCTTTCGGCACCGGCTTCTGGATGATCTCGACCTTGTGCTTGATCAGGTCGGCGAACATGCCGAAGTCGCGCACCGGAGCGATGGTGGTGAATTTCTCGCCGCCCTTGCGCTCACCGCTGATGGTGCTGCCGTCTTCGGAAATCGTCACCTTGCCGACGCGGTCATTGCGCACTTCGGCCAGGAACTCGGAATAGGCGAGCTCGTCGCGCGCCTTGGTATTCGTGCTCAGGCTCTGGAATACCGAGAGCAGCACCACCGCGATCACGATCCACAGCAGCAATTGTTTGGCCCAATCGTTCAGCACTGCCCTACTCCCTGCTCAAATTCTGCTTGTTCTTTCACTGGCGACCGGCTTGTGGCCGGCACACATCGCATAGACCTCGGGGCTGCGTAACCGCGAGGCTTTCGGCTTGCGCATCGTCACTTTCGTGTAACGCTTGCGCAAGTCCCGCACGTAGTCATCAAAACCGACACCTTGAAACAATTTGATCAGGAAATTGCCGCCGGGCTTGAGATGCCCATCGGCGAAATCCCTTGCCAGCTCGCACAGGTGCATGGCGCGCGCCTGATCGACTGACTCCACGCCGCTCATATTGGGGGCCATGTCCGACAACACAAGATCAACCGGTCGCGCGCCGACCATGTCTTCGAATGCTGCGAGCACGCCTTCATCGCGGAAATCGCCCTGCAGGAACTCGACGCCAGGAATGCTCGCCATGTCGAGGATATCCAATGCGATCACGTCGCCCTTCGCGCCCAATTCACGCCGCACCATCTGCGACCAACCGCCGGGTGCAGCTCCCAGGTCGACGACGACCATGCCCGGCTTGAGCAGGCGGTCGCGCTCGATCAGTTCCTCGAGCTTGTACGCCGCTCGCGAGCGCAGGCCTTCGGACTGGGCGCGCTTCACGAAGGGGTCGGCAAAATGTTCCTTGAGCCAGCGTTGGCTGGACTTGCTGCGCGTCGCCACGAATGAACCGGAGAGAGTGAAGGCCGCGCATGATACCCTCGCGCCCGTTTTCTTTCCTGAAAGGCACGCCCGTGGCGCTTGATGCAATCCAGATCCGATTCCTGCGTGGTCTCGCGCACGATCTCAACCCGGTCGTGATGATCGGCAACAAGGGCATGTCCGACGGCGTGCGCATGGAGCTCGACGAAGCGCTGACGCGTCACGACCTGGTCAAGATCCGCGTCATCGCCGACGACCGCGAAGCGCGCGACGAGGTCATCAAGGCGCTGGTGCGCGACACCAAGTCCGAATTGATCCAGAAGGTCGGGCATACCGCGACTTTTTACCGCCGCTCGGACAATCCGAAAGTCCTGTTCCCGGGTGAAAAGCCGGCACGACGCGAAGACGGCGCCGGTGGACGTGATGGTCAACGTGCGTTCCGCACCAAACGCGAAGACATTGGTCGCAGTTTTGCCGATCGGCCGCGTAGCGATCGCAGTGCCGGCGGCGACAGCCGCCCACCGCGTCGTGAAGGTGGCAAGTTCGCAGGCGCGCCGGCCCGCGCTGCCGGTGCTGGTTTTACCAAGCGTCCGCCACGTCGCGACGAAGGTGCCGCAGCCGGTCCAAGCCGCGAACGTACCTTTGGCGGCCGTGCCGATGGCCCGACCCATCGCACCGCACGCCCGGCACGTGATGCTGGCGATCGCCCGGCACGCGATGCAGGTGATCGTCCGAAACGTCCTTACGCTGATCGTCCAACACGTCCGGCAGCTCATTTCGCCGACCGCCCAAAGCGCGACTTCGTTGCTCGCCCGGCCCGTCCGGCACGTGACGTTGGCGACCGTCCGGCACGTCCAGTCTACGGTGATCGTCCAGCGCGCCCGGCGCGTGTTGCCGGCGAACGCAGCGCGCGTCCACCCGCACGTGATTTCGGTGATCGACCGAAGCCCGCGTTTGGTGACCGTCCGGCACGCGCGGCCCGTCCGGCCGGTAATTTTGCGGATCGTCCGAAGCGTGATTTCGGCGACCGCCCCGCACGTCCAGCGGGTCCGAAGCGCGACTTCGGTGATCGTCCGAAACCCGCATTTGGCGACCGACCGGCGCGCAGTCCGGCACGTAGTCCGGGCGCTAAACCGGCCTACAAATCCGCAGGCGGTGCCTACAAACCGTCGTCGCGCCCAAGTACCGGCAAGCCCGCTGGCAAGAGTGGCGCGTCGCCTTACAAGTCAATAGGCCCGCGCGCGCCGAAACCCGAGCGTGACGAGGACTAAGCCACGTCATGCAGCTCAGTGAGGACGAATTCAGCGCCGGTGACGTCGTCCGCTCGGTCGGCGCTGATCGAGTCGTCCTCGGTAGTGGCGAACGCCGCACCAGCTTCGTCATCGCCGCCGGTGTCCAGGCCTTCGACTGGCCGGTCGAAGATGTGCAGTTGCTGCGACCGGAACACTGCGATGTCCTGATCGCCTTGCAGCCTGCCGTTCTTCTGCTCGGCACCGGACCGACGCAACGCTTTCCCACGCGCGACGTGCTCGCGCACTTTCTGACGCGCGGCATCGGCATCGAAGTGATGGACAACGCCGCCGCCGCGCGCACCTACAACGTGCTGCTCGGCGAACGCCGCAAGGTCGCGGCGGCGTTCGTTATTCCGCCGGTCTGAGCGCGGTCAAACCCCGAATCGACTGCCTCGCCGTTGTTGCCTCTACCGGATCGAACCGGTTCAAAGGGGTGAGCCATGACATCGCACGCAGCGCAATTCGACAACAATGAATCCACCGCCATCAGCCCGGCACGTACCGGCGCAATTGCCGTTGCACTGATCCTGCACATCAGCGCCTTCGCTTTGCTGATGGCGCCGATGCGGCGTGCGGATCGCGACGTCGCGGACACGCCAGCGGCGATCGAGGTGCTGATGCCCGAGAAGGTGCGCGAAATTCCACCCCCGCCGATCGTGCCGGTCACGCCACCGCGACCACCGCAACCACCGCAAACTCTGACGCAGACACCGCGGCCGCCGACGACGACTACGCCGATTGCGTCGGAGCCGGTGCTTCCGGACGCGATCGCCCCCGAATTCGAGCCCGTGCAGATCACCGAAATGCCGACCGGCATCGCCGACACCGGTGAACCGTTCGTGCCCGAGCAGATTGGTGCCGTGTCGTACTTGAGCGCACCGCCGCCACGTTATCCGGCCAACCTGCTGCGACGCCGCGTGCAAGGCGACGTGCTGTTGCTGGTCACCATCGCCGCCGATGGTTCGCCGGAATCGGTGTTGCTGCACCAGAGTTCCGGATACGCGCCATTCGACAAAGTGGCGATCGAGCAGGTGCAGCGCCGTTGGCGCTTCCGCCCGGCGCTGGTGGACGGCCGGGCGACACGCAGTCGCGCCGTCGTGCCGATCAGTTTTCGCATGGCGCACAAATGAATTCGGGCCGAACTATTCCTGTGCGGCTCGCGCGCGCAATTTCGTCAAGGCTTCCGCTTCGATCTGACGCACGCGCTCGCGCGACACGCCGAGCACCTGGGCGACTTCGGCCAGCGACTGCACAGCATGATCATGCAAGCCGAAGCGGCGCTCCAGCACCTCGCGGCTGCGCGCGCTGAGTTCGGACAGCCACAGGTCAAGGCGTGCATCCTGGGCGATGTCGCCAAGACCATCGTCTTCATCGAACGGCGGTGCCGCGACGAGTTCGCCGAGCAGGCGGCCGTCATCGTTGGCGAGTGCAGCATCGAGCGAATCGACTTGCGCATTGAAGCGATACAGGCGGGCGACATCAGTGACGCCCTTGCCGACGCTGCGGCCGATTTCCTCGAGCGTGGGGGCGCGTCCGAGTGCGCGTGTGAGTTCGCGGCTGGCGCGAAGGACCTGCGCAAGTTCACGCAACACGTGCACCGGCAGCCGCACGGCGCGCGTCTGGCGCATCAGCGCCAACTCGATCGCCTCGCGGATCCACCACATTGCGTAGGTTGAAAACCGGAAGCCGCGCTCGGGGTCGAACTTTTCGACGGCGCGGATCAAGCCGAGATTGCCTTCGGCGATCAGGTCGAGCATTGCCAAGCCGCGCCCCGGATAGGCGCGCGCGGCATTCACCACCAGTCGCAGATTGGCCTCGATCAGCGCCTGACGTGCGGCCAACTCGCCAGCACGCGCGCGCAGCGCCAGCTCACGTTCGCCGTTCGCGTCGAGCAGCGGAATCAGGCCGATTTCATTGAGATAGGCCGTCGTCGAGTCGCGCTCGATCGTGCTTGCGTCTGCCGGCCCGAGCAGTTCAAACACATCATCGGTCGGCAGGTCGTCGCTCGATGGCGGCAAGTCGGGCGTGCGTTGCATGGGAATCAGCGGACTGGCAGGTACGCGAGCGGATCAACGGGTTTACCGCTCTTGCGGATTTCGAAGTGCAGCATGTCGACGCCGCCGCGGCGTCCCATTTCGGCGATCGGTTGGCCGGCTTTCACGACAGTGCCCTCGGCCACCAGTCGCTTCTGATTGTGGCCATAGGCGCTCAGGAAACCCGGCGTGTGCTGCACGATCACAAGCTCTCCGTATCCCAGCAGTCCGTTGCCAGAATAAACCACTTCGCCATCGGAGGCCGCGAGGACCGGCTGCGCCAACTGGCCGCTGACGTCGATGCCCTGCTGCGTTGGATCACCCTCGACGAAACGCCCGATCACTCGCCCGGATACCGGCCAGCGCCAGCGCACGCCGTCTCGTTCACGTGCCGGCGCATGGGGTTCAACGACGGCGCGCGGGATGAAGTCCACGACGGCCGGTGTTGCGGGCGCAACCAAGGCCGCACTTGTCGTGACGGGCGTTGCTGCAGATGTTGCCCCAGTTGCCAGAGGCAGCGGCTCGCCCACGGGTTGCAGCGGCTGCGCGACGGCCGCGACCTCGCTGGTCGGCGCAGCGCCGTCGTCGCGAATCGCGAACATTTCGGAGTTCTCGGTCACCGATACCGGAACCGGCGCGGATGCCGTCGGGTTCGGTGTCGCGATCGGCGTCGATGACACGATCGTCTGCAGGGGCGTCGAGGGTCGCGGCGGCGGCGTACTCGGTCGCGGTCGCTGCGCTGTCGTTACGCGCGTGGTGCGCGAGGGCGGTGCGAGCCGCAGCGACTGACCGGGATAAATCGTGTGCGGCGCGTTGATGTTGTTCCACGCCGCCACATCGCGAAAATCGAGTTTGTTGCGAAACGCGATGCCATACAGCGTGTCACCGCGGACGACGACATAGTCAGCATGAGTAGACTTCGGCGCCGCCTTGGGTGCAGCCGTTGCGCGCCCCGCTTGCGCTCGCGTCCGATCGGATTCGACACTCACGCGCGGTTCGAAATGCCCACACCCGGCAAGCAACAACACGACGACGACCAGACTGCGAAAATGCATGCTCAACCCTTCCAAACGAACAGGGCGATGATGCCGACTACCAGCAACACCAGCGCCGTCCAACCCACCGGTTCGATATAACGGTGCAGCGCACGTTCAGCGCGTTCGCCTCCGATACGGATCACACCCGCCACCAGATACACGCGTTTTCCGCGACCGATCAGCACCGCCGCCAGAAACGGTAACAAGGGCATCGCCACGGTGCCGGCTGCAATCGTGAACAACTTGAACGGCACCGGCGTGAAGCCGCCGATCAGCATGATCCAGAAGCCATGCTCCTGAAGTGCGCCGCGCGCGCTGTTGAATGATTCGCCCAGGCCGAAAGACACCAGATGAGGCTCGATCACCTGCATCGCGAACATGCCGATGGCGTAACCAATGAATGCCCCCATCGTCGAACCGATCAAGCTCAAGCTGGCGTAACGAAACCAGGACTTCGGATGCGCCAGCGTCATCGGCGCCAGCATCACTTCCGGCGGCACCGGAAAGAAAATCGCCTCGATGAAGCTGATGAACCACAGCCACGCCGGCGCATGACGATGCCGCGACCAGCCGATCGCACGCTGGTAAAGCGCACCAAACACTGCCATCAGACGACGCCCGTCAGCAATGGGACGAAGCTGACCGCCTCTAGCGTTTCCTGATGCAGGCCCTCGGCGTCGCGGCTTACCCGCACCAGTCGCTGGGCACCGGCCGGCCCCACCGGCGCGACCAGTACGCCGCCGAGCGCAAGCTGTTCGCACAGCGCATCGTCGATGTAATCGCCCGCAGCGGTGACGATGATCGCGTCGAATGGCGCTTCGTCCACCCAACCGCGACGACCGTCATCGTGGCGCGTGCGGATATTGTCCATGCCGAGATTGCGGAAACGCCGACGTGCGTTGCGCAGCAGCGACTCGATGCGTTCGACCGAAAACACCTGCGGCACCAGCTGCGCCAGCACGGCGGCCTGGTAACCGGAGCCGGTGCCGATCTCAAGCACCTTGCGCGGCCGCTGCGCGATCACGATTTCCGTCATCCGCGCCACGATCCATGGCTGCGAAATCGTCTGACCTTGGCCGATCGGCAAGGGTGAATTCTCGTAGGCGCGCACTTCCAGGCCTTCGTCGACGAACAGATGCCGCGACAGGTTGCGCATCACGTCGAGCACACGCGGATCATTGATGCCTTCCTTGCGCAGTTGTTCGACCATGCGGTCGCGCGCACGCTGCGAGGTCATGCCGAGGCCAGCGGGGTCACGCCGTACCATCATGCAGCGTCCACCTTGAGCGTATTCGACAATGCACCGACCCAGGATGCGACGTTTTCGAGCGCGGTGTAGCGCGTCAGGTCGACCTGCAGCGGAGTGATCGAAATGTAACCGCGACGCACGGCGTCGAAATCGGTACCCGGGCCGGCATCCTGTTCCGGGCCAGCTGCGCCGATCCACCAGATGTCGCGGCCGCGCGGGTCATTGGCGCGCACGCAGGGCTCGGCGCGATGGCGGTTTCCGAGTCGCGTCACTTCGAATCCGGCGATCTCGGCCCAGGGCCGGTCCGGCACATTGACGTTGAGGATGGTGTCGGCCGGCAGCGGATCGCTGACCAGCTTTTTCACGATCGCCAATGCAGCGCGCGCGGCCGATGCGTAATGCTGCGGATCGTGATCACGCGAGGCCAGCGAAACCGCGACCGCCGGATGACCGAGAAAGCGTCCTTCCATCGCCGCAGCGACGGTGCCCGAATAAAGCACGTCATCGCCCATGTTCGCGGAGGTATTGATGCCCGACACGACGATATCCGGGTCATCCGTGAGCAAGCCGCACAGTGCGAGGTGCACGCAGTCGGTTGGCGTGCCGTTGACGCGAAAGCGCCCGGGCTCAAGTTCGTCGACGCGGATGGGGCCGTCCAGCGTCAACGAATTGCTGGCACCACTGCGATCGCGATCGGGCGCGACGACGGTGACTTTGCCGAGTGCGCGCATCGCTTCCGCCAGCACCTTGATGCCGAGCGCGTCCACACCGTCGTCATTGCTTACCAGCACATGCATGCAAAGGGCTTCCGGAAAACCCGGCATGATAGCGGAGGCCGGTCAGTCGCTCGCGATTCGGCGTCTCAATGCGCCCTGAAAACCCGCATCAATCGTTCTTGTCGGCCTTTTCCTCGATCTTCTCGCCGACTTTCTGGAGGTCCTTGCCGACACCCTTGACGGTATTGCAAGCACCCAAACTGACCGCAAACGTCACCACGATCAGCAGTTGCAAGAGATTCTTCAGCATTGCGGTTTCCTCGAATTGGCTCGGGCGCTTTTTAGCACGGTCGTCGACTGAAAATCAGCACGACGCGCACGCTTCCCGGATCAAGCCAGTTCGCGCAACTTGCGTTTCTGGGCCTCGGCCTTGCTCTCGCGCGGCGTTTTCGTTGGCACCGCCTTTCGCACTGGTGGACGTGCTACCGCGCGCGGCTTGCCCTTTGGCGCGTCGTGCGTCGATCCGAGGCCCGCAAAGCGTTGCATCGTCGCTTCTGCATCGGCCGGGGTGATCTCGGTATTCCAGTCCTCCATCAGCGCGATCAGCAGCAGCTTCTCGAACTCCATCGCGAAGCGGTTGATGATGACTTCCGGGTCAGGCACGAGCTTGGCGTCGGTGATCAGGCCAAAATGCACGGCACCGTCATAACTGAGGATACTGATGCCCATGCCGATCGATCCGGTCTGCGGCACCCAGAACATCTGCTCCTTGATGCGGCAGCCGGCGAAATACAGCGGCATCTGCGGCCCGGGCACATTGGTCGCGACCGCACTGGCCTTGCGGCTGAACATCTCGAGCGCGGTGCGCTGTATCGCCGCCGGCGCCATGCCAATGGCAGCAAGCAGTCCGAACGCGACGATCGCCTGACGCGAGCGTTTCAACTCGCGCATGTTTTCGGCGACGCGCTCAAGACGGCGCAACGGGTTCGGCTCGCCGATCGGCAGGTTCAGGAACACGAGGCCGAAGTGATTGCCGAGCTTTTTCGCGTGTTCGAGCGGCCGCAGATTCACCGGCACCGTGGCGCGAATCGTCAATCCATCGGGATCATCGCCACGCTCAAGCAGATACGAACGCAACGCACCAGCGGCCGAGGCCAGCATCACATCGTTGACGGTGCAACCGAGCGCGCGTCCGACGATCTTGACCTCGTCGAGTTTCAGCGGATCGGCCCAGGCGCAACGCTTGCTGACGCCGAGCGCGCCCTTGAAGCGGGTGATCGGATCGTCCGGCAGGCTCACGGCGATACCGAGTTCACGCGCAATCTCACCGCCTTCGATCGCGAGCTTCTGCGCCAGTTCCGGGTCATTGAACAGGGCGCGGCCCTTGTCGATGATCTTCTCGCCCATGTGCAGCACCGAATTCAGGCCGGCGCGCGCCGGTTGCAGCAGGCGATCGACGACCGAGCCGCGGTCTTCGTTCAACCAGGTCTTGGCCAGTTCGACATGCTGCTCCGGCGTCGGCTTCACGTCGGTCAGCGACAGCAGCACCTGGATCAGCGCGATGCCGTCGGCATAACAATGGTGGATGCGTGTGATCAGGGCCGAACCGCCATCGTATTTTTCGACGATATGAAACTGCCAGCGCGGCTTCGATGCGTCCAGCGGACTTGAAGCCAGTTGCGATACCAGGCGCTGCAATTCCTCGCGCCCGCCCTTGCCCGGCAGCGCGGTCAGGCGTACATGCCAGTCCAGATCGAAGTCGGCGTCGGTTTCCCAGTAGGCGCCGGCGGACGTGTCGACGGCCTTTTGCTGGAAGCGGCGGAAGGCAAGAAAACGCTCGCGCAGCATGCGCTTGAAGCGATCGATGTCGAGCGGCGCGTCGAACATCATCACGCCGGTGATCATCATCAGATTGGTCGCGCGTTCCATGCGCAGCCAGGCGGTATCGACCTTGGTCATCGCCTCGCGATTGCGTCGTCCCATCG
Organism: Lysobacterales bacterium; assembly: GCA_043753835.1. Classification (GTDB taxonomy): domain Bacteria; phylum Pseudomonadota; class Gammaproteobacteria; order Xanthomonadales; family Ahniellaceae; genus JADKHK01. The sequence goes on from JAYUVY010000018.1 coordinate 11,012, forward strand.
TCATCACCGCCATGACCCACGCTCCCGCTTGAAGAGCATCGGTTTTACAGTTGCGTGAGGAGCGCGTCAACGCGCGTCAGCTGCGCTTGATGCTCGCATACGCGGCCAGCGCCGAATCGCGGGTTCTGGCCAGATCGACGAGCGGCCGCGCGTAAACGCCAGTCACACCGAAAGTCGCCTGTTCCGATGGCTTCAATGTCCACGGTTTGTGCAGGAACTGCGCCGGCACCAGCGCCAGTTCCGGCACGTAACGCTTGACGTAGCTGCCATGCGGGTCGAAGCGCTCGCCCTGCAACATCGGATTGAACACTCGGAAGTAGGGCGCCGCATCGGCACCGGTACCGGCGGACCATTGCCAGCCGAGCGTATTCGACGCGAGATCGGCATCGACCAGGGTGTCCCAGAACCAGCGCGCGCCGTGCGACCAGTGGTAGCGCAGGTTCTTGGTCAGCAGCGACGCGACGATCATGCGCACGCGGTTGTGCATCCAGCCGGTCTGCCACAACTCGCGCATGCCGGCGTCGACGATCGGGATGCCGGTTCGGCCGCGCTGCCAGGCCGCCAAAAGGGACGGATCGACTTCGGCCCACGGGAACGCGTCGAAATTCGCGTTCAAGTTGTGGTTGGTCGTCGCCGGAAAGTGGAACAGCAGGTGATGCGCGAACTCGCGCCAGCCCAGTTCGCGCACGAAATGTTCGACGCGATCCATGTAGCCACGATGGTCGATGGCCCTGCCCTGCAGCGCGGCGAGAATTTGTCGCGGCGAAATCTCGCCGAAATGCAGATGCGGCGACAGCATCGACGTGCCGGGCAGATCGGGTCGATTGCGGTTTTCCGAGTAAGCCTCGGCCTCGTCGAGAAAATCGGCGAGATGTCGCGATGCACCCTGTTCGCCCGGCGTCCAGGTGTCGCGCACGCCGGTGTACCAGGCGATACCAGGCATCAGCCCGAGCTGGTCCAGATCGATCGACGTTGGTTCGGGCTGCAGGAAGTGCATGGTCGACGGCACCGGACTCGGCAAAACGTCCGAGATCATCGCGACCGCATTGCGCCAGAACGGCGTGAACACGCGATAGGGCTGCCCGGTCTGGATCTGAACCTGCCACGGCTCGACGAACAAGGCGGCGTTGTGGCTTTCGACGGTCAGACCATCCGCCCGCAACGCCGACGTGATTTGCTGATCGCGCGCGACGACGGCCGGTTCATACAAGCGATTCCAATGCAACTCAGTCGCGCCGGTCTCGGTGATGACATCGCGCAGCGTATCCAGCGACGCGCCGACGCGGATGATCAGGCGACCGCCGTGTTCGCGCAGGCCGGCATCGAGCGCGATCAGACTCTGCTGCAGCCACCAGTTCGTCGCCGCGCCGGATCGCCACTCGCCTTCTTCTTCCGGTGCATGGATGTAAAGCGCCACGATCGGCAGGCCCGACTGCACGGCGACCGCCAGCGCCGGGTTGTCGCCCAAGCGCAGATCGCGGCGGAACCAGACGATGGCAGCGCTCATGCGCTTTTTCGCACGGCCGGTCGCACGGCGGTGAATCCGCCGTCGAGCCCGATGATCTGTCCGGTCACCCAGCTGCTGGCATCCGAGAGCAACCACGCCGCCGCCGCTGCGGCATCCTCGGCGGTACCGACGCGCCCCAATGGATATTGCATCGCCATTTGCTCGCGTACCGAATCGTTCGAAAGAAAACGTGCGCCGAGCGGCGTGTCGAGCAATCCCGGCGCGATCGCATTGATGCGAATGCCCTGGACCGAAACGTCCGCAGCCAGCGAACGCACCAAAGCCTCGACGCCCGCCTTGGCCACGGCAATCGCCGCATGATTGGCAATGCCGATGCGCGCCGCAACCGACGAGAACAAGACGATCGACCCACCCTGCTTGGCCTTGGTCGCCGCGGCGACATAGGCCTGGGTCAGAAAAAACGCACTGTCCAGGTTCGCGGCAAGCGTCTCTCGGTATTGCGCTTCCGTGGTGCGCGCAATCGGCGCGATCAGGATCGAACCCGCTGCATTCACCAGCCCCTCGGGCGGCGCACCGAAATGCACCGTCGCCGCATCGATCGCGGCCTTCGCACCCACAGCAGTGGATACATCGGCCGTGATCCAGAACGCGCCGTCGCTGCTGTCGTGCTCAGCTTCACCGCGCCCGACCAACGCAAGCCGGACACCATGCGAACTCAACCGCGCCGCCAAGGCCCGACCCACACCACCGCGCGCGCCTGCAATCAATACTGTCTTCATCGAAGATTCCCGGATTCAGTACGCAGCCTAACCGTCACCCGCGTGCATTTGTCGTGAATGCACTTTCTGGGCGAGCCGTGAGCTCACCGCTTCAACCGCCACCCGCTCAGGATCATCCAGCGTGCGATCAGGATGCAGGTGATCAGAAATCCGAGGATGGCGGCGGTGCTGATTGCGATGTGTACGTCGGCGATGCCGTAGAAGCTCCAGCGGAAGCCGGAGATCAGGTATACGACCGGATTGAAATAGGTGATCTCGCGCCACGGCGACGGCAGCATGTCGAGCGAATAGAACGCACCGCCGAGAAAAGTCAGCGGCGTGATCACCAGCAGCGGAATGGTCTGCAGTTTTTCCCAGCTGTCCGCCCACAGGCCGATCAGGAATCCGAACAGGCTGAAGCTTGCTGCAGTCAGCAGCAGGAAGCAGATCATCCACAGCGGATGGGCGATTTCGTAAGGCACGAACACGCGCGCGGTAATCAGGATCAACAGGCCGAGCAGCATCGATTTCGTGGTCGCCGCGCCGACATAGCCGAGCAGCATTTCGCCCCAGGACACGGGCGCCGACAGGATCTCGAAAATCGTGCCCGACCACTTCGGGAAATAGATGCCGAACGACGCGTTGCCGATGCTCTCGTTCAAGATCGACAACATCATCAGCCCGGGAATGATGAACGCCCCGTACGACACGCCACCGATGTCGCCCATGCGCGAGCCGATCGCGGCACCGAACACGATAAAGTACAGCGCAGTCGACAGCACCGGCGAAGCGACGCTCTGCCCGATCGTGCGAAACCAGCGCGACATTTCGAAGTGATAGATCGCCCGAACCGCCAGCCAGTTCATGCGCGTGCCCTCACCAGATTCACGAATATGTCCTCGAGCGAACTTTCGCTGGTCTTCAGATCGCGGAAGGCGATGCCGGCCTGGCCAAGCCGATTCAACAGTTCGGCGATGCCGGTCGATTCACCGGCTGCATCGAAGCTGTAGATCAGGGTGTCGCCGTCATCGCCCAGCGTGAGACTGAGATCGCCTAGCGACGTCGGAATACTCGTTAATCGTTCGCTCAGATGCAGCGACATCTGGCGCTTGCCGAGTTTGCGCATCAGCGCCGTCTTGTCCTCGACGAGGATGATTTCGCCCTTCAGGATCACGCCGACGCGATCGGCCATCTCCTCGGCTTCCTCGATGTAATGCGTGGTCAGGATAATGGTGACGCCGCGCTCGCGAAGTTTGCGCACCACGTTCCACATGTCGTGGCGCAATTCGACATCGACGCCGGCCGTCGGCTCATCCAGAAACAGGATGGTCGGTTCATGCGCCAGTGCCTTCGCGATCAGCACGCGCCGTTTCATGCCGCCGGACAAGGTCATGATCTTGTCGTTGCGTTTGTCCCAAAGGCTCAGATCGCGCAGCACCTGCTCGACGTGCGCCGGATCCGCCTTCTTGCCGAACAGTCCGCGACTGAATGTGGTCGTCGCCCACACCGTTTCGAACGCGTCGGTGTGCAATTCCTGCGGCACCAGCCCGATCCGCGCCCGCGCACCGCGAAACTGGCGCACGTTGTCGAACCCATCGGCGACCACCGTGCCGGTCGTGGCATTGACTGTCCCGCAGATCACGTTGATCAAGGTCGTCTTTCCCGCACCGTTCGGCCCCAGCAACGCAAAAATCTCGCCACGACGGATGTCGAGATCGATCCCCTTCAAGGCCGAGAAGCCGTTGGCGTAGGTTTTGGTCAAGCCTCGGATGGAAACGATGGGAGAAGAATCTCGTGAAATTACTGGCGTCGCGGCTATGGGTACCGACAGTGATGCTGATGCGTTTGAAGCCTGCAGTTCCGGCATTGCGATCCCCTGGAGTGGTGTGCGTCAGCTTTGGCCCAACGGCAGATACAGCGTGAGGGCCTGACCCGATGTTTCGTTGAACCCATGGATCCGGAAGAAAGCGGCGGCGCGCTCGTCCAGCGCATCGACCACCAGCACGCGCACGCCCAGTTCACCCCGCAGCACCAAACAGCGTTTCACGGCATCCTGCAACAGCGATTCACCGAGCCCCTGTCCCTGCTCATTGAGAGCGACTGCCAGGCGCGCGAGTCGCGCCGCGGGCACCGGGTAGCGCGGCAGGCGGCGCTGGTCGGCAGGCTGCAAAGCGTACAGATGCAGTTGGGCGGCCGCCAATCTGTAGTAGCCAAGGATGCGCGAAGGTGCGTCGTCCTCAACCAGCACGTGGGTCGTGGCGATGCCGTCGCGCTGGTGCTGCGCGGCCAGATCGCGCAGATAATGATTGAGCGACGGTTCGCCGCAGTCAAAGCCGCCGCGGTCGTGGCGACGGCCATCAAGCCGTGCGACGAGCAGCACGATTCAGCGCCGCGCCAGTCCGCGCGCCATCGTCTTCTTCAGGCGGGCGTTGGGCTTGAACGGTGCATCGAGCGCATTCAGGAAGCGGCGAGATTCCGCAGCCGACAACGTGACCGTGAGCTCGGCAGCCATCACGCTCTCAGCCTCGCGCAACACGGCGTCGCGCACGAACGCCGACAGCGGTACACCGCGCAGTTCGGCGGCGCGGGCGATGCGCGCCTTGTCGGTCGGATTGAGGCGCAGGTCAAGGCGGGCGGCGCTGGCAGTCATGGCGGTTTCTCCTTGTACGGCACGATACCGTACACATCCGGACGGCGCCATGCCCCGAGCGACATGACCGGAGCGACTGCACCGATTCTGCTGCTTGCCCCAAGGCCCGTCCCCATTGAAGCGATTGACAGAGGAAATCGACATGCTTGAATTAAGGACATTAATGTCCTAACGTTTGAGTCATGAAAACGCGCCAGTTCCTGAGGTTGCTCAAGGCGCATGGCGCGACGATTGACAAGGGTCGTGGCAAGGGTGGGCATGTGCTGGTCACGTTGAACGGTCGCCAGGCAACGGTGCCTAGCCACGGCGATACCGATTTCGACCCAGATTTTCTCGACGATATTTGCAAGCAACTGGGCACGCGCTTGAAGGAGCTGAACCGATGAGCCTTGTTTACCCCGTCACTATCAAACGCTACGCCAGCGGACAAATTGGCGTGCGCTTTGTCGATGTACCCGAGGCGATCACCGCAGCCGCGTCCAAGCAGGAAGCGCTGACTCAGGCTGAAGACGCATTGTTGGTGGCGCTTTCAGGCTATGTCGATGCCGGCCGACCGTTGCCGCGCGCATCAAAGCCGTTGCACGATCAGCCAGTGATCGCCCTGCCCGCGCGGGTCGCCTTCAAGTTCGCCATTCATCTGGCAATGCGGCAAGCGGGCATGACGCAGACGAAATTGGCCGCACGGCTCGGCGTCGATGGCCGCCAAGTGCGCCGCATTCTCGACATCCACCACGAGTCCACCTTGGACCAACTCGAATCGGCGCTGGCCGCACTCGGTCGACGTGCAACCGTGGTGGTGTCGAAAATCGCGGCGTAGTGCGGATCGGGCGGCTTCAAACCGCCACACCCGCCGCATGCCCCGAAGCCCAGGCCCATTGGAAGTTGTAGCCGCCGAGCCAGCCGGTGACATCGACGACTTCGCCGATGAAGTACAGGCCGGGGACGCGTTTGGATTGCATCGTCGTCGATGACAGCTCGTCGGTATCGACGCCGCCAAGCGTGACCTCGGCGGTGCGATAGCCTTCCGTACCGCTCGCGACCAGCGGCCACTGCTGCAGTTGTGCGGCGATGTGGCGCAGTTCCGGGTCGTTGTACTGGCGCATCGGTTTGCTGGTGAGCATGAATTCGCAGAGACGATCGGCGAGGCGTTTCGGGATGATCTCAGCGAGTGCGGTGCGCAATTCTGCGGCCGGGCGTTGCGCCTGCAATGCCTTCAGCCGCGTATAGCCGTCGTCCTGCGGCAACAGGTTGAGCAGCAACTCGTCGCCCGGTTGCCAGTACGAAGAGATCTGCAAGATCGCCGGGCCGCTGACACCTCGATGGGTGACCAGCATGAAATTGTCGAACTGCTGTCCATTGCAACTGGCCGACACTGGCAGCGCGACGCCGCTCAGATCGCACAGCCGTTCCTGATGCTTGCCGGAAAGCGTGAGCGGCACCAGACCCGCTCGCGTGGCCAGGACGTTGTGCCCGAACTGGCGCGCGAGTTCGTAGCCGAAGCCGGTCGCACCCATGCTCGGGATCGACAGACCGCCGGTCGCGACCACCAGAGCTGGCGCACGCAAACGTCCCAGAGCGGTATCGACCAGGAAACCGTCATCGATCTGCTGCACGCGCTCGACCGCGCATTGCGTGTCGATGCGGACACCGGCATCGGTACATTCGTCGACCAGCATCTTCACGATCTGCTTGGACGAGTCGTCGCAGAACAACTGCCCGAGTTCCTTCTCGTGCCAAGCGATGCCGTGGCGCTCGACCAGATCGATGAACTGCGCGGGTTTGTAGCGGGCCAGCGCCGACTTGCAGAAGTGCGGATTCGTCGAGATGAAATTCGCCGGTGTGGTGCCGGTGTTGGTGAAATTGCAGCGCCCGCCGCCGGACATCAGGATCTTCTTGCCGACGCGATTGGCGTGCTCGATCACGCGCACGCGGCGGCCGCGCTGACCGGCGGTCAACGCACACATCAAGCCGGCGGCACCGGCGCCGATCACGATGACGTCTGCCTGTTCAGTCATCGACCCACTCGCTCATCGACCCGCCCGTACATTGACTAGCTCGCTCATCGCCTTGGACGCTAGCATGCAGGCCGCTTTGGATTCGAGCTGGAAGGATGTTGCGACTCACTGAAATCAAGCTGCCGCTCGGCCACCCGGAGGCGGCGTTGCGTACGGCGATCCTGCAGCGACTCGGCGTCGACAGCGACGAGCTGATCGACTTCAGCGTGTACAAGCGCAGTTATGACGCGCGCAAACGCAGCGCCATCCTGCTCATCTACACGGTCGATGTGACGCTGAGCGCGAGCACCGGGGCGGCGCTGTCGAAGCGTCCGGTCGCGCACAGCGGGCCAAGCCCGGACATGCGCTATCGCTTCGTCGCGAAGGCACCAGAATCGCTGAAATCACGCCCGATCATCATCGGCTTCGGGCCGTGCGGTTTGTTCGCGGCCCTGATCCTGGCGCAGATGGGTTTCCGCCCGATCGTGCTCGAGCGCGGCAAGGCAGTGCGCGAGCGCACCAAAGACACTTTCGGTCTGTGGCGCGGAAACGTGCTGGATCCCGAGTCGAACGTGCAGTTCGGCGAAGGCGGCGCCGGCACGTTTTCCGACGGCAAGCTGTACAGCCAGATCAAGGACCCCGCCCATCGCGGCCGCAAGGTACTGACCGAGTTCGTCCGCGCCGGCGCGCCACCGGAAATCCTGTATGTCAGCAAGCCGCATATCGGCACTTTTCGCCTGGTCGGCATGGTGGAAGCGATGCGCGCGACCATCGAGGCGCTGGGGGGTGAATACCGCTTCCAGAGCAAGGTCGTCGACATCGAGATCGACGAAACCCCGGACGGCCGACGCCAGGTCCGTGGCGTCCGGCTGGAAAGCGGCGAGTTTATCGCTTCCAGTCACGTTGTCCTGGCGGTCGGCCACAGCGCCCGCGATACCTTCGCCATGCTCCAGGCCCGTGGCGTCCATATCGAGGCCAAAGCGTTCTCCATCGGCTTTCGCATCGAGCACCCGCAGTCGCTGATCGACAATCGCCGCTATGGCGCCCGAGCCGGCGATAAGACACCCGGTGCCGAGATTCTTGGCGCCGCCGACTACAAGCTGGTGCACCACTGCACCAACGGCCGCAGCGTCTACAGCTTCTGCATGTGCCCGGGCGGCACCGTGGTCGCCGCCACGTCGGAGGCCGGCTGCGTCGTCACCAATGGCATGAGCCAGTATTCCCGCAACGAGCGCAACGCCAATGCTGGCATCGTCGTCGGCATCACCCCGGCCGACTATCCCGGCGACGCGCTGGCCGGCATCGCGTTCCAGCGCCACTGGGAGCAGCAGGCGTTCCTCGCCGGCGGCAGCAGCTACGCCGCGCCGGCGCAAAGGGTTGGCGATTTCCTGGCTGGCCGGCCCTCCGCTTCGCTTGGTTCGGTGCTGCCGTCGTATCGTCCCGCGCCGCATCCGACCGACCTATCCAGCTGCCTGCCGGACTACGCCA
>JAYUVY010000019.1:0-6338 GCA_043753835.1 Lysobacterales bacterium
AACACCAACCCTGCGGCACTCGCCGCACCAACCAAGGAAAGCCGCAATGGGATTTCTCAAGAAACTGCTCAATCCGAAGAACGCACTGAAACTGCTCAAGCCGAAGAACGCGCTCAACCCGGCGCGGTTGCTCAAAGACAACAAGCCGAAGCCGGTGCAAACGATGGCGAAGCCGCTTCGCCCCGCAGTCGCGCCCGGCGGACGCGCGCGCCCGTCAGCACAGCGCGGGCCGAGCTCGGTGGCGAGGGATCTCGCGTCGCAAATGCCGCCGACGCCGCGGACGATGCCGCCGACAGCATCGCTGGCCAAGCCGATCCGGGCGCCGATGCCGGCCAAGCCGGGCGTGACGCCGCGCCCACTACCGGTGAAACCGGGGATGGGGCCGTCGCTGCAGGCACGCCGGAAGCCGCAGGCGCGGTTCGGGGTGTAAGGAAAAAGGCCGAGTCGCCGAATAAAATCGGCGACTTCGGCGAGAAGATCGGCGGTGCGCGCAAAGACGTGTGGTCATCGTTCAAGGATCAACTGCGCGAAGTCAGCGACGACAACGTGCTGACCGAGCCGCTATCAAAAACGTGGCCGCAGCCCGACTATCAAAAGATGATCGACGACGGCGCTGATTCGTGGGTCGTCGCATTCGTTCGTTCCGCGCGTGACGAAATTCCGCGCAAGCCCAATTCTTCATGGAAGCAAAAGAATTGGGCGACGCAGGTAAAGCAACTGCGTGATGTTTCGCTGAAATTGCTGAATGGCGATATCTCTGCTGACCGTGCAAAAGAACTGCTCGCTGAATCGCGCGGCTTGCGAGAGTTGGTCAGCCGCATCGAGTTGTATCAACTGGTCGGGCATGCGCAGTCGCTGGTTGGCGTCAGTTTTGACGAACGCCATTACTCGATGTACATGGGCCGAAACAATGTGCACATGTGGGTGGTTGAGAAAGCCACTGCTGCGACTGCATTCAGCAACTGGCCGCGTGAACTGGCGACAGGCGACACGAAAGAACAGATGCTGCAGGCATTCAAGGAAAAGGTCGCATCGCTGCAACTGAACCCGGAAAAGGCCAAGGTCGCAACGTTCGACATTTACTCGTATCGCGGTGTTGTCGGCTATCTGATCGGCAAGAAAGTCGGACGCAACCATATTGACCTTGCCGGCCCGTTCCCGACGGTGGGCGAGGCGCGCGCGTATCGTGATGCCAGCAATGCCGCCCTGGTCGCAAAGCTCGAAGCCTCGAAGGAAATTCCGAACGAGCGGCGAGACACCAACGAACCGCGCGTTGGCGAAGACATGCGCAACGGGCAGGACGTGACGCCGCAAATGTTCGGCGATGCGTTCGGGTTCAAAGGAGTTGAATTCGGGAATTGGGTCGAACAGACGAAGCGTCAGAGTGATCTGAACGAGGCGTTCGATGCGCTGATGGACATGGCCGCCATCCTTGGAATTCCGCCGAAAGCGATCTCCCTGAATGGGGAGCTTGGCATTGCGTTCGGCGCGCGCGGATCAGGTGGCGTCAAACCTGCTGCAGCACATTACGAGCCCGGCAAGGTGGTCATCAACCTGACCAAGAAAAACGGCGCGGGCTCTCTAGGCCATGAATGGTGGCATGCGCTCGACAACTACTTTCAACGCGCGCGCGGCAAGTCTGAGTATGCGACCGAAGCGCTGGACGTATCGCTTGCCTCACGCGGATCGCCATTCGTTCAAGACGCCAAAATGCGCAAGGAAATGGTGGAGGCGTTCGGAGCTGTCGTCAGCGCGATCAAGAACACTGCGATCAAGGCGCGGTCGGCCAAACTGGATGCGAAGCGAACCAAGGAATACTGGACGACCGGCCGTGAAATGGCGGCGCGCGCGTTCGAGTCGTACCTGATCACGAAGCTGCAGGATCAGAATGCGTCGAACGATTACCTGGCGAACATCGTTGACGAGGCCACTTGGTCAGTCGCCGAAAGTATTGGGTTCGAGCTGGACGGCTCGTATCCGTACCCGACGGCTGGCGAAGTACCGGTCATCAGCGCGGCTTTCGACAAATTCTTCGACACCATCGAATCGCGCGAAGACTCGGACGGCAAAGTCGAATTGTTCAGCATGCCGGAAGCGTCATTTGCTCAACAGGTGAAGGAACGATTGGCGTCTGGCAATAACCGTGGCGCGCCGCTCAATCTCGGACGAACCCCGGCTGTTCTGCGCATGCTTGGATTCCCCAACTTACCGCTCAAGATGCCGGTTGGCGTTCTGTTCAAACTGGCAACAGGCAAGAACGGCGATCGGGCTCCGCTGACCGAGATTCAGATCGCGCAGATTCCGGAAGCGATTGACGAGGCTGTTGCGGTATTCAAGAACCATGATGGCGGCGTGTTGGTACTGACCACGATGGTCGACCGCGATGGCAAGCCGGTTATTGTTGCAGCGCGTCCAGACGTGGACAGTGACGAGATCCGAATCAACCTGGTTCCAACCGCTTTCGGAAAAGACGACGCAATTCGCTTTCTTTCTGAACAGGTAGCCGCCGGCAGACTGTTGTATCGCGGGGCAAAAAATAACCCCCGAGTTCCGGTCGAAACCCTGTCCGATAGACAGGTGCGGCCGGTAAGCGGGGGTCAGAGCAGAACGATACTCGTCGCTGACGATCTTCGCAAGTTCAGGGAGCAACAGCGAAACAAGGCGTCGAACGGTGCCGCTCCCGGCTGGGATGTCGCAGAAACCGCCACCGACCAACTTTCCCAAGCAGCCGTCGATCGCGAAGTCGCGAAGTCGCAGGCTGAGTTTGATGGCGTGACGATTGAAGTCATGGACTCGATTCAGGACGCGCCGACCAGTGACCGCACGAAACGTCTGTATCCGGGCGCGAATGGGCTGACCGATGGCGCCTCGCGCGTGTGGATCTTCCGCCGCGGCATGCAGTCGTTGCAGCAACTTCGCATGACACTGGCGCACGAGATCATCGGGCACATTGGCGTCGAGCGGGTGATCGGTGCCGACTGGCCGGCGGTGGTCGATGCGATCAAGCGCATCCGCGCTGGCAGCACGCTTGCCTCGCCTGCTGTTGTGAACGCGGTGAAGGCGGCCGAGTCTCGCTATCCGACGGCCGACGATCTGACCTTCGCCCGCGAGGCTGTGGCGATCATGGCCGAGAATGGCGTCACCGGCTCGCTGATGGACCGCATTGTCGCGGCAGTGCGCAAGTACCTTCGCCGCGTGTTCGGCTCGCTGCAGTGGTCCGATGCCGAGATTCGCAACCTGTTGCGGCGTGCTGGTGAAGCGGCCCGGAAGCCGGCAGTATTCCGCGGAGCGGAGTTCGAGGCAGCAGAGGCCGAATCAGAGGAGTCCGCTGGCGACCCGAGCGACGGCATGGCGAGCAATCCAGCGCCAGAACCTGCGGCGACTGACGAAGATTCTCTCGCATCGAGCCCCGCACCCGGACCGATCGAGCGCAAGATGGCTGAGGACGCTCGCTCTGGCCAGCCGATCGACCGACTGTTCCGATTGCCGTTCCATCTGTTCGGGCTTGACTCGCACGGACGACTCAAGCCGGGCACGAAACTCTATGACTGGCTGGCGCGTGTTTTGGCCGAGAAGATGCCGGCCGAAGATGGCGCATTCGGCTGGATTGGGCCGATCATCAAGACAGTTCGCTCTGGCTTGATCGACCGCTACGGCGTGCCGCAAGACTTTGTGCATCGTGACGAGCGTCGAGAATCGGAAGTGCGTTCGGTGCTGATGCACGCCGCGAGCGTAGCCGCCAACCTGGAAGGGCTGACGACGGACGAGGCGAAGGTGCTGCAGGCGATGCTGACCGGGCAGGAAATGCCGGTTGGTGCGTTGGGCAAACTGTCCCAGCCGATCAAGGAAGCGATCGACCAGATGGGGCGCGAGGCGGTTGAAATGGGCCTGATCTCGCCGGAAGCCTACGCACGCAACCGAGGCGCTTACCTGCATCGGTCCTACTTGAAATACGAAGTGGACCGAACGGCGCTCGGCAAGGCCGTCGGCAACTTCCTCGATAAGCGCCGCAAGAAACTGATGGGCGACACCTTGCGCGGCCGCGGCATGACGATGGAGCGCAATGCGGAGGCCGTTGCTGCAGCGCTCGGCGGATCGCTGGCAGAAGGCGACATCGTGACGGTGCTACGCCAGAAAACCGAAAAAGGCGTGCGCACGAAATATCAGCGAGGGCCGTTGAATGGTCCGGCACCGGTCGGTTGGGAAAGTCTGGGTGATTGGCGCGTGATGAAGGCGATCGGCAACAAAGCCGTGTTGTGGCGAGACTTCACTCCCGAGGAACGCGCCAAGATGGGCGAGATTCTGGACGCGCGCTACAACATCACCAAGACCTTCGCGCTGATGGCACACGATCTGGCGACTGGCCGGTTCCTGCGAGACATCGCCGCAAACCCGGAATGGGCGCGCGCTGAATTGCCGGAAGGCGAAACGGCAGCGGAAGCGGGTGGAAGATACGACACCTATGCCGATTCGGATTGGGTGCGTGTGCCAGATGCGGCGATACCTGGCACGAACGACGGCAATGGCAAGCCGGTGAAGCGGTGGGGCGCGCTGGCTGGCATGTACGTTCGTGCGCCGATCTGGCGCGACCTGAATCAACTTCGCGAAATGCAGAACCCGCAACTGTGGGGCTCGGCATGGCAGAAGATCATGACGTTCTGGAAGACGAATAAGACCGCCCGCAATCCGGTGGTCCATGTCAACAACGTCATGTCGAACATGATGTTCATGGACCTCGCCGACATTCGACTGCGCGACCTGTATCGCGGGATTGGTGCTTGGAAACGCGGCGAAGCCGACGAGGACTATCGCGATGCGATGGCGCACGGTGCGTTCGGTGGCGGGTTTGCCAATCAGGAACTCAAGCGCAAAGTGTTGCAGCCGATTCTCGACGACATTCTGGCGAAGCAAAAGGTGGACGGCCAAGACACGGCAGACGAGCGGCTTGGCGTGCTGCACCTGTTGTCGACCATTTGGGATGGCATCAAGAAAGTCGACGGCAAGATGCTGGACGCCTACAGCGCCGAAGACGAGGTATTCCGTCTGGCGTTCTATCTGCGTCGGCAATCGTTGGGCGATACACCCGAAGAAGCTGCTCGTGCAGCACGCCGTCAGTTCATCGACTACGACATTCGCGCGCCGTGGGTGAACATGGCGCGGAACACGGTTCTGCCCTTCATTGGCTACACCTATCGCTCGATCCCGATTCTGGCGCAGGCGATCGCAGAACGGCCGTGGAAGCTGGCCAAGTACGCCACGATGGCCGCCGCGGCAAACTGGCTGGGCTATCTGTTCGCACCCGGTGATGAGGACGACGAGCGCAAGGTGATGTCGTCGACCTTGCAGGGCAATACATGGACCGGAACGCCGCGCATGATTCGCATGCCGTGGTTCGATGGTGACGGCAACCCGGTATTCCTCGACGTGCGTCGCTGGATTCCGGCTGGCGATGTGTTTGACATGAATCAGTCCGAGATCGGTGTGCCGGCGTGGTTGCAATTTGGCGGGCCGTTGCAGATTGCCGGCGAGCTGATGTTGAACAAGCAGGCGTTCACCAAGCAACCGATCGTCGACCCGTTGACCGACACCGCTGGCGAGAAAGCAGCCAAGGTGGCGTCGTGGGCTTGGAAGGCAGCAGCGCCGAACGCGCCCTGGATTCCCGAATCGTATTCGTGGGACAAGATCGGCCAAGCCATCACTGGCGAAACTGACGAACTTGGGCGCGATTACAGCGTCACCGAAGCCACGTCCAGCGTGCTCGGCGTGAAAGCGGCCGGCATGGATGTCGCCTTGCAACGCCGTTACCGTGATCGTGAATTCGACCGCGTTGATCGCGAGCTTGACTTCGACCTGTCTTCGCTGAAACGCGAGCGTCAGCGCAACAAGATCAGTGACGCGAGATTCAAGGCGGCGGTTGCGAAGATTGTTGAGAAGAAACGTCGGTTGGCGGACGAGCGGCGTCGTGTTTTGTCGCGATCTGCCAGCAAACCCAAGGGCTGATTGACGCGGAAACCCAGAAGGCAATCGCTGGCGCGCTCGCGCCGGAAGCGATGGCCAGCACGGCCGGCAGTAGTACGGACGAAAGCAGCGCGAGGCGCACGGTCCAGACTGACCAAGGGGCTGTTGGACGCCCGAATGAATCCCGGCTGGTTGCCGCAATAAAAAGCGTCAACGGCATGCCAATGAAGAAACCGAACACGGCGGCGGCGAGGATCTGAGCCATCGCCGACCATCCTACTCTGGAGCCCCATGCACTTCCAACAGAGCAATACATTTTCGGGCGGAACCGACCCGATTCTCGACGTGTTGCCACCGGATTACACGGCGTTCATTCATCG
>JAYUVY010000020.1:0-124013 GCA_043753835.1 Lysobacterales bacterium
TGAGCACCTGCGTCCACTGCGGCGGTGCGGTACGGATCGTGGCCAGCGTCGAAGAACCGCAGACCATCCGGGCCATCCTCGATCACTTCGAGAACAACGCTGCCCTATCGCAAGCGCATTACCGCCCCCGACCGCGCGGGCCACTGGCCATGGCCGCATCGTCGCAAGATCGGCCACACTCCAACCGCGAAAACCAACAGCCATCAGATGCGGCGACGATCCCGCAGGGGCGCGCTTGGCCCGACGCCGGGATTCAGTGAGAAATGGCCACGGACGACCAGGCTGCGCGCCCACGTGATGCCGTAGTGCGCTCGCGCAGGTCTGATCCTTGCCCAAACCGGCGCTCCCGCGGCCGCCGCCTACCCGACTGACTGCCAGAAAAGGGCGTTTGAATTTCCTATACCCCAGCGTCGGCAGGCGCGATAGCCTACTCAAGGCGCTTCGCCCATCACTCGCCGAGGAAACACCCATGCGCAAGAAGTTGCCGCTGATCATGCTGCTGTTAGGTTCCAGCATCGCGTCGATGGCGTGGGCTCAGGCTGACTGCACAGACGACGAGAGCGCAGCCGATGAGTGCGCTGGGGCGGTGGACGAGGTCAGCGAGGTGGATGCTGCGGCAGATACTGACGAAGGCGCCCTGGCAAGTGCAGACGAGGAAGCCGACGAGGAAGCCGACGAGGACGCCAGCGAACGCGGCGACGTTGATGCAGATGATGACGCGGTACAGAATACTGATGAGACGGCCGAGGACGACGCGATTGCGCCTGCCGACGCGAGCTCAATCGATGAGGACCGGGACGCTGGAGAATTGGAACCAGCCCCCGAACCCGACGCAACCCCGACGCCGGTCAACCCGCAGGACCCAGTCGTGGCACCTGCGCCCAATTCCGTGAACCAGCCGTGCGAAACCCTCCAACAAAAATTCGACTGCGCACGTGTGGCTTCCGCGAATCTTTCCGAACGTCCCGATAACATGACCGCGCTGAAGGTCTATGCCTTGTACCAACAAGGCAGCGTAGGCGATGTCGAAGGCATGCGCCCAGGGCCGACAGATTTTGTCGGCCGTGCCAAGTTCGATAGCTGGGCCGGGTTGAAGGGTACGAGGAAAGACGATGCCATGGCGGAGTACGTCGATCTGATCAACGAGCTGAAAGGCGAGTAGTCGCCCGCTGCTGCCGGACAACTCGCGCGCAGAATCCATGGTCTCGGCGTCCTTGGGGTGTACACCTGTCCGCACGACAATGGACACCCAGGAATCAGTAGTTCCTACAAGCCGTCGGGCGGAATCCTTACTGCGGCGAAGCGGCGAAGCGCTGATGCTTGCCCCTTGACTTACGCGCGCTCCATGCTCGTTCTGTCCGGTGCGCGCGCCACTTACCACTAGGTGTAAGCGCCGGTCAGAACCCGCCTCTATTCGCTGGTGAGGCCGCGCCACCCTGCGCATCAGCAGCCAGCACATGGCCAACTGGTTGCACCACGGCGTGGTGACCAAAGCGCAAGTGACCGAGACGTTCGAGCGCATGGCCGCCGTGGTGGACAAGCAAAACGCCGGTGACAAGTTGTACCAGCCCACGGCAGGCCACTTCGAGACATCCATGGCGTACATGGCAGCATGTGATTTGGTGTTCAAGGGGCTAGAGCAACCCAGCGGCTACACCGAGCCGCTGTTGCACGCCTGGCGCCTGAAGGTGAAGGCGGCGTAAAGCGTTACCTTGGCGCCGGCAAGCCGCTATCAATTTGGTAGCGGCTTGCGCTTATTTCACGAGGGCTGGAGGCCATTAAGGCCGGAATTTCGGGCCACTTGCGCCACACGCAGCATTGGGCTGCCCGGCCAGCCCATGCGTCTGCGTAGACCGTGTCAAGCGCGCAAAGGAAGGGTGAAGAACATCTGGGTGCCCTGGCCCCGAGTGCTTTCCGCCCGGATGGTGCCGCCATGGGCCTCGACGATACACCGCGAGATGTACAGACCCAAGCCCAGCCCGCGCCGGTCGTTCGCACCCACCTGCCAGAACCGCTCGAACACGGCCTCCAGCATCGCGGCAGGGATGCCTTCACCCGTATCACCCACACAAAAGGCCAGCCCATCGTCACGACGTTCGCACTGCACGCGGATGCTACCGCCCCGGGGGGTGAACTTGATCGAATTGGCAATCAGGTTAGCGAGCACTTGCAGCAAACGATCGTGGTCGAACTCGGCCATGCAAGGACCCTGCACGCCCTGCACTTCGAGGGACACCCCTTTTGCCGACGCCGTGGCCTGCAGGGCGTCCACCGCCTCGATGACAAGCGACGCGACGTCGCCCTGATCCGTTTGCATTGCCAGTTTGCCGGCGTCAATGCTGGCGACATCCACCAGATCGCCAATCAGCCGATTCATGCGCGCGCCGTAGCGCTCGATCCGCGCTGTCTCCAGAAGCAACTGCTCGCTGTCCCCATGCTTTTCCAGTTTTTGTGCAAGAAACTGCGAACTGACTACAACACCATTCAGCAGGTCGCGCAGATCGTGGGCGACCATGCCAAGAAAGTCGTCCCTGGTCGCAAGCGCGTCGTCGGAGCGGGCGCGCTCGGTAAGCAGGTATTGGTCGGTCGCGTCCCGTTCAAGTGGCACGAGCCGGGTCAACAAGCGCGCTCGGACTTCGCGCTCCTGGCGCACGCTCTTGTCTGCGGAAGCCCGTTCGGCGCGTACGACGGCGTCTTCGACCTCCCGGTCCACGACAATGTCAGTCTGGATTTCGCCCACAGCAGTGGCGTCCACCTTTTTGTCCGCCTTCTCGCGGGCCGCGACCAGCACCGCATCGGCATTTTCCCGGGCGTGTTCGACGACTGCATCGGCGTCGATTTCAACAGCCAAGCGGCTTGCGGCCATCTCCTGATCGGCTTTTTCGCGTTCGCCGCGCAGACTCGCGTCAGTACGCTCGCGTTCAGGGGATTCCTGTGAATTCGTGTTTGGCATCGTTGACCCTCATTCCCTTTGACACTGCTCGAATAAACCGGAATCAGTCTCCAATTCGGCCAGCTGAGCAGTATATGAGGGTCCATTGCAGAAGTGACGCGGTGACGCTGATCCAGCGCTTCGGCAGCGCGCTCAACCTCAATGTCCACTTCCACATGCTGTGGCTTGACGGCGTGTATGAGGAGGATAACGAGTCACCGCCGCGCAAACCACGCCTGAATCGCACCCGCGCGCCCACGTCTGCGCAGTTGACGCAGCTGGCGGACATCATCGCGCATCGCGTGTGCCGGCATCTGGCGCGCAAAGGCTGGCTCGAAGGCGAGGAGGAGTCCGTCTTCCTGACCGGCAGCGCTGCGGATGAGTTCGATCACCTACCGCATCGCCACCGGCGCGCAGGCCGGACGCAAAGTCGTCACCCTGCAAACGCTGCCCGGCGACGCCGGCCCGCTGGAGGGCGATGCCGGCAAGGTCGGTGGATTCTCGCTGCATGCCGGCGTTGCCGCCGAGGCGCATGAAAGCGAGAAGTTGGAAAAGCTGTGCGGCTACATCACGCGCCCGGCGATCAGCGAAAAGCGGCTGTCGATCTCGCCGCAGGGCAGAGTGCGCTACCAGCTCAAGACCCCGTGGCGGAATGGCACCACCCATGTCGAATGGGATCCAGTGGATTTCATCGCCAAGCGACGGAGGATGTGGACACCCACAATTCGGCGCGCGGGCAAGGCGCGGGCAGCGCTCAGTCCGCGCCGAACGATGGGTGTCCAAGATATTGGTGTCCAAGATATTACGCTGGAGCCAGACGACCAGTCTGAAATTCGCGTAGGAGGCGATGCTCGCCAGGCATCGGGAGTTTTCACACAGCCTCGGCCAGAAGCGGACACCCGAGCAAGGTATCCACCGCTCCCTATCCGGACGTCGTGTAGACGAAGAGCTGCCTTTCCTCGCCTGAGTTACTCACGCAATCGCGTAACACTCACCATCCCAGCCGCCGCTTCCACTCGTCGCATGGAATCGGGGGCTCACGCCGCGGAAACGGCCGCACAGCATCCAGTTCCTTCGGGCGGCCAAAGCCGAAAAGTTCGTTCACGTCGGTGAAGCAGGACAGCGGTGCACTCGGCATGAGCCTCCACTCGTAGCCCTCGACGCGACCTTGCTGCGCGGGCACAAGCGCCATCGTGTTCATCGCATCGAACACTTGGGCGAATCGCAGCGGGCCGGCGTCCCACGGGTCCAGGCCCATGTCGAAGATCAGCTGCGCGACGGCTTCCCGCGCGGTCGAGTCGTTGCCGGCGAGGAAGACCGTCGGCGGCTTGCCGACCAGCGAAGGATTCACGAAATAAGTCATCAGCGGCAGGTTGAGCCGCACCACGCGCGCGTTTGGATGACGCGACTGGATGCGCTCGCTGTTGGATTCGCCCGGAATGAGCTCGAGGTAGCCGTCGCTCGCAATCCGCTTCATGCCACCGCTGACGTCCACCACGATCTTGCCGTCCAGGTCGCCCAGGCTGTCAGTGACTTCATCCAGCACGTTCTTCGGTACAGCCAAGATCACGATCTGCGCTTTGCTCGTCGCCTCTGCAGGTTTGGTGGCCGACGCTGCAGCGCCACTCTTACCCACCAACTCGCGCACCGATTCGCGCGCGGGGTCGCGACTTCCATAAATCAGCGGATACCCCGCGTGGCCGACCGCCGGGCCGAACGTGCTTGCAAGCGTGCCGGTACCAATCATGGCGACGACGGGCTTTTCCTTCGCCGCAACGGGCGCAAAGGGACCCGCCAACGCAAGGACCACGGAAAGGAGCACGAAGACGGATTTCATCAAGTCACCTACGCGCCAAGGAAGGTAAGAAAACCACGCAACCGGGGGAATCCCGGGGCCACGCACTGGCCACAGACGCACCAGTCATATCGCGATTCCTCGCGCGAGTCCAGAGGGACTCAGGTGGAGGATGTGGAGGATGTGGACACACACAATTCGGCGTGCGGGCAAGGCGCGGGCAACGCTCAGTCCGCGCCGAACGATGGGTGTCCAAGATATTGCTGCGCGACGCGCTGGAGGATGCGCACTACCGCCCCGACCGCGCGGGCCACCGGCCGTGGCCATGGCCGCGTAGTCGCAAAATCGGCCACGCCACCAACAGCGAAAATCAACAGCCATCAGATGCGGCGACGATCCCGCAGGGGCGCGCTTGGCCCGATGCCGGGATTCAGTGAGAAATGGCCACGGACGACCAGGCTGCGCGCCCACGTGATGCCGTAGTGCGCTCGCGCAGGTCCGATCCTTGCCCAAACCGGCGCTCGCGCGGCCGCCTACCCGACTGACTTCCAGAAAAGGGCGTTTGAATTTCCTATACCCGACTGCCGTGATCAACCTCAACCAGCCGCTCAATCAGACCATCGCCCTGACCCTGGCCGCGCGCGAAGCGCTGTTGCAAGCCGTGCTGGTTTTCGCCGCGCTGTGCCTCGGTGTTGCCGCGCTCGCGCTGTATGCCGTGCTCAGCGTCGCGGTGCGCCGCCGCAGCGCCGAACTCGGCCTGCGTCAGGCGATCGGCGCACGTCGCACCCAGCTCTCAGCGCTGGTGCTCGCCGAAGGCGTGCGCCTGCTGCTGTACGCGATCGTGCCCGGCATCCTGCTCGGCATCCTGCTCGGGCAAGCACTGTCCGCCCAACTGCACCAGATCGAACCCAGCGATCCGCTCACCTGGGCCTCGAGTGCCCTGGTGCTGGTCATCGCCACGCTGCTCGCCAACTGGCTCCCCGCCGTCCACGCCATGCGCGTTGCGCCAGCGAGCGTGCTGCGTGCGGAGTGACCCGCTGCGTAGGCCGGAGTGCGCGGCTTCATGCGCTCTCCGGCGCTCTTCCCGCGAGCCGGTGAGCCCGTGTAAGCCGGGTTCCTGCCGGAGGTCGTGGACTCGGGACACCCAGAAAACTGATGCCCCTGACAGCTGCCGCCGGGACGGAGTGGGTGTCCAGAACTCATCCCCGGGAAGCTATCTGCAGAAGGCTCCGCGCGGGGGCGGAGGGCACCGCGAGCGTCACCGAGCCCCAGAACTATGCAGCGGACGGTAGCGCGGCATGCGTGCGGGACGCTTGACGGCTTGAGCCCGCGGCGTACACTGCGCAAGAAAGGGGCTTTGGATCCTATCCTTACCCACGCGCTTTCATGTGTCCTTACGACTCGAAGCCGTCGCTCAGGATGATGTTCGCCCGGTACTCCAGCGCGCCGACGTCGCAGATCGCGACGCCGTCGCCGTCGCCGTCGAAGGGTCGCGATTCGTTGCGCGCATCGAGCACAGGACAGCCGCTATTGGTCCCGTTGTCGATCGCGACGCTGCCTGGTGCCAGGTCCAGTGTAAAGACGGGGCCGCCATTGAACTCCGGCGTCTGCAAGCCGAAGCTGGTCCCGGCGGCGAACTGCGCCGTGACCAGATTGCCAGCGACGTAGGCAAAGCAACTGTTGCCAGTGGTGAACGAGACGTCGCCGGCGTCGGCGTTGAACGCCGCCGGGGCACAGCTCTCACCGGCCTGCGGTGCACCGAACAGCACATTGCGGAACTGGCGCACGATCGCAGTTGCGCCCAGGGTCAGGTCGGCGCCAAAACTGGCGAGGCCCGTGCCGTTGAGGCGGAAGGTCGTGGAGGTAAGCCGCAACTCCGGCGGCGGCGGGGTGCCGAAGCCGGTGGTAAGGAACACGGCGCCGGCGCCACTCCCGACGTTGTTGTAGAAACTGCTGTTGTTGATGCTGAGCGCCACTGCACGCGCGAAGATGCCGGCGCCATTGTCGGCGCGGTTACCCCCGAAGTAGCTCCCGGCGATGCTGAAGAATGGCGCGAACCCGCTCGATGGGCCGAAGATGCTGATCGCGCCACCTTGGCCCGAAATCGTGCCGCCCGGCGAGCCGCAGCGATGGCTGTTGTCCATGAAACTGACGCCATTCAGGGTGGCCGAGCCGCCGGAAGGCAACTCGGCGACCAGGGCCGCGCCTACGCCGTCGATGCAGTTGCCAGCCGGCATCGGTGTACGCACGGTGAGGTTGTCGATGAATTCGCTGTTTTCGATCAGCAGCGAGACGCCGTAGAACGATACCGCGCCGCCGCCCATGCCCAAGTTGTTGACGCCGCTGTCATAGGCCTGGTTGCCGACGAAACGGGTGCGGGTCAGGCGCAGCGATCCGAAGGAAAACAAGGCGCCACCGGAACTGCCGCTGGCCGGGGTGCCGTCGGTTCGGCAATTGAGGAACTGGGTGTCGTACACCTGCGTGCTGATCGTGGCATTGCTGCCCAGGCAACCGGCACCGGTACTGCGGCCATTGCGCAGGATCAGGTCGCGCACCACCAGGGCTTGGCCGATGTAGCGGAAGATGCGGAATCCCCCGCCGTCGATCACCAGCCCTGGTGTGTTCGTGCCGATCAGCTCGACCTGCGTACCGGTCAACCCAGCCAGATCTGCGCCCAGCGTGATGATGCTGCCGGCCGGCAGCGAAAAACGCACTGTCTGGGTGGTTCCGTTGACCTGCATGGCGGCAACGATCGCCGGCAGCGAGCCCGGCCCGGATGCGGCGCTCGAAGTAACGAAATAGGTATTCTGCGCCCCAGCCGGCACTGGCACACCCGCAGCAACAGCGAGTCCGACAAGGCAATACCACCGGACCCACGTCGATCGCTGAAGATTCATGACAGATTACCCTCCCTGTGGGTGGGTCGCAGACGGACACGATCCGCCCCCGGACAGGGCGGTACACACGCACGATAACAGCGGGCGGCGTGCGGTCGCTTGATCCAGGTCAACTGCGGCCTAACCCGCCTTTAACCACATACACGTAAACAATAGTGATAATCTGCCGGATTAATATTCTATTTCATTGATATATAAGTCGTTTATTTTCAAACTGCGCTGTGTTGTGCCATAATCGTACGGCGTTACAATAGATGACTTGATTACTGCGTTAGGCTCGTTTTGATGTGTATCCGTCAAACCCGAACCAACAACAAAATCACCGGCGAGGGGTACTTTACCTTTCGCCTGGTGCGTGGCGAGCGCATCGGCGGCAAGGTGCGGGCAGATCACCGTGCTCAATCTCGGGCGGCACTTTGCCGTCAGCCAGAACGACTGGCCACTGCTGCGCGCGCATCCAGCAACTGCTGCAGCCGCAGGCCAGCATGCTGCCGTTGGCGGCGCCGCCGCTGATTGAGCGCGCGGCGCTTACGTTACGTCGCGCAGTTGGTGGCGCGCGCCCCGCTGGCGGAGGCGCCTTGTGGTACCGACACCCCGGCGGCGCCTGGCGCGCCTGCGGCGACCACTGCGCCTGATGCTGCCGTAACCGACTTTCAGGACGTGGATATCAACTCGTTGCAACAGACGCAGCCGCGCACCGTGGACGTCGAACAGGTCGCGCTGAGCACCTTGAAGGAGCTTGGCTTCATCAGCAAACTGACCGATCTGGGCCTCGGCGGCGCGATACGTGCGGCGATTCTCGGCAATCTGATCGGGCGCATGGCGGAGCCGGCCTCGGAATTGGCGACCTGGGAGTGGCTGCAAGCGCGCAGTGCGCTGGGCGAGTTGATTGACGTCGATTTCAATGCCAAGTCGCGGTGTGCCTGTACCGCGCATCGGATCAGTTGATGCGCCACCGCAGCGCCATCGAAGAGCACCTGTTCGGCCGCATTTCCGGCCTGTTCGATCTGCCAGAGACGGTCACGCTGTATGACTTGACCAACACCTGGTTTGAAGGCGCGGCGCTGAGTAATCCGAAAGCCAAACGTGGGCGCTCGAAGGAAAAGCGCAGCGACTGCCCCTTGCTGACCTTGGGCTTGGTGCTCGACGGCAGCGGCTTTGTGCGCCGCGCCAAAGCCTTTGCCGGCAGCGTGTCGGAGGGGGATCACGTTGCCCGAGATGCTGAAGGACCTGGGCGCCACGCGTGGCGCATTGGTCATTATGGATGCGGGTATCGCCACCGCCGCCAATCTTAACTGGTTGATCGCGCACGGTTACCGTTATCTGGTGGTGCGCCGCAGCGGCGCGCGGCAATCGATCGCCGCCGATGCGGTCGAGATCCAACCCGCGTAAGGCGGCTTCCGGGTGGAACCCGCACGCGCTTCACCGTGCGGTATCCACCGTCACGCGTACGACACGACGGACGTTGGTGTGTCGTGAGCCGGACGGCGGAATCCGCGCGGGTGGACCACGGCATGGTCATTGTTTACGGCGCGCGGGTTCCGCCCTACGTCAGATTTTTCTGACAATTTGTCGCGGAGGTTTCCGACTGACGGCTGGCGCTGCTTTCGGCATGCTTGCCTTTGTTCATGTGGATATTCGTGATGACGAACTACGCACGTGCAGCGCGACGTGATCGACTGCCTGCTGGCGGGGCGCTCGGCGGCTGCGGTGTTTCCGACCGGGGGCGGCAAGTCCGTGTGTTATCAACTGCCGGCGCTGTTGCTCCCCGGCGTGACCCTGGTGGTGTCGCCGCTGATCGCGCTGATGAAGGATCAGATCGATGCGCTCGCGCGGCGCGGCATCGCTGCGCGCCGGCTGGATTCCTCCCTTGACGCGCATGCCCATCGCGAGGTCATGTCGCAGTTGCGCATGGGCAGTCTGCGGCTGCTCTATGTGGCGCCAGAGCGCTTCAACAACGAGCGTTTCCGCGCGGCAATGGCGGGGCTGCGCATCAGTCTGTTCGCCATCGACGAAGCTCATTGCATCTCCGAATGGGGACACAATTTCCGCCCCGATTACCTGAAGCTGGCGGGGATCGCACGTGCACTGAAGGTCGAACGCGTGCTCGCGCTGACCGCAACAGCGACGCAGCCGGTGCTTGCCGACATCTGCCGCGTGTTCGACATCGCCTCTGCAGACGCCGTTCGCACCTGCACGGCGCATCTCGTTGATCGCAGTGTTCTGCTATCGACCCACAACGGCCAGTGGTGCGGGCCCCGCGAGTCGAGAAAGCGGACGTTCGCACTGTTGTCGGCGGAGTTCGGCGTTGGGGCGGTGCCCCATGGATGTGTTTGATTGCATGATCCGAAGTTTCCCCTCGGGTTGAGGGCTCGGGACGATTTGCATCCAGGTTTGTTTGGCTTGGTGCCGGCGGCGACAGGTGTCCGTCCTGAGTGATCAACCGCGCGGGCAATGCTCGGGTAGCACTGCCACGAGGAGGGAATGCGACCGCGTGGCCGTCGAATCGGGCGCTGATGGGCTCGGATGGCGACATTTCGGGTCGATCACGCATGCGTCAATCTTGATGGCGCTTTGTGCAGACCTTCCTTGGGCGTCACGGCACGACGCAAGGACTACTTCGACTTTCCATCGAATTCCTTCACTGGAACCTTGCTCAGGTCGAGGTTTTCTATGCATCGAAGATTGACTGCTGCAACGGCATTGCCCTTGGGATCTGTTCCCTCGCCGAAGGTGTGGATGCCGCACTTTGCGCAGAAGCGATGTTTGATGACGTGCTTGTTGAAGGTGTACGTGCTGGCACCGGATTCTGGAGTCCTGAGGCGCAACGCTGCTCTGGGAACGAACCAGAGGAGAGACGCCCTTCGGGAGCAGATGGAGCAATTGCAGGCGAGGCCGCTGTCAATTTCGCCGTCCACATCGAAGGCGACCGCACCGCAGTGGCAACTACCCGTATGTGTGGTCATGACTTTCTTCTCCTTTAAAGACGTCGTTGCTTCTGGGACCACAAGACTGCGATGGGGTTAGACCTTCGGTGCCGCCACATTGACCACCCACGGCACGCCGAACTTGTCGGTCAGCATGCCGAACGAAGATGTCCAGAAGGTTCTTGTCAACGGCATGCTGACGTTCCCGCCTTCACCGAGTGCCGTGAAGACGCGCTTCGCTTCAGCATCGTCGGCCGCCTCGATCGCCAGCGTTATCCCCTTGAACTCCGCTGCTTTGTCGCCCATGCCATCATCCGCCATCAACTGCGTCTCGCCAATTCGAAAGTTGGCATGCATGATCTTTTCCCCGTAACCGGAGGGCGCCTTCATGGCCGCATCGGGGCTTTCCTTCCAGCGCATCAGCGCAGTCACTTCGGCACCCACTGCTTTCTTGTAGAACTCCAGCGCCTCTTCGCAGCGACCGCCGAACGTGATGAGTGATTCAACTTTCATGATGGATTCCTTGGTTGATGGGTGTGCGTGTGAGTGGATCGACCGCCGCGCGGTCAGGCATCCAGCAGTGGCTCGAATCCGCCGTAGATCATTCGCTTGCCGTCGAACGGCATGTCACCCATTGCCTTCATGCGCGGGTCGTTCATGAACTTCTCATTGCCGGCATCGCGCGCCGCTTTGGACGGCCACTCGATCCAGGAGAAGACGACGGTCTCTTCGCCCTCCGCCTTCACGGCGCGCTTGAAGTCGGTGACCTTGCCGTCGGGCAAGGCATCGCCCCAGCACTCCACCACGCGCGTGGCGCCGAACTCCTTCAAGAGCGCTGCGGACTTGGAGGCTATCTCGCGATAGATCTCCTTGTTGCCCGCGGTCACCGGGATCAAAAATCCGTCGATGTAGCTCATGGTGGTTCTCCAGCTCGGTTGATCAGTCAAAGAAAGTACGCTGCCATTCCCAATGAGTCCGTACGCTGGCGAACCCGTTGCGACCGCATGTCGCTGACGATTCACTGGCCGGATTTCATCACGGGCTTTCGCGTGTCACCTTCGCGCGCCGATTGAGCGCCATCTCGCTCGGCTGATCTGGACCAAAGGAGCCCGTGGGGACGACTCCAGCCGGCACGTACGTGCTCAGCACAACGCCGGTGCCCGAGGCATGTGAACTGATCAGGCGCAGCGCGCCGCGGAAGCGAATCCGCACAACTCGGCCACCGCGACGAACACTGTCACCTCTTGCGGAGCAAGCTCCGCTACAAAAGCGAAGGCGCCAACGGCCGAGCGAGCCCAGCCGCGTGCCGCGGATCGCGGCCTATCTGTGAACCGCCTCGCATCGGCGCCCAGCAGCAACAGCTGAGCGCGAGCCGGGCAGGCGCTGCGCGCTTTACCGAGCACCAGGACTTCGCACCAGAGAGCAGCTCGGCACGCATGCGGCGCGCATGACGACACCAGCCGCGGGATATGTGCGCGCAGCCACTGAAGCTGGCGAACGCAAGCGGTCATTGCAGCTGACTCCATTGGGCGAGACAGACGGCCTGTGTGTCGTCTCGAACGTCCCCTTTCGGGCGCGCGATTCTGCCGTCGGGCCACCGGCCGCCTCTGGCCGATTTCGGCCGGTCAGCAAGTTGCCGGTTTAGGGTAGTCGGCTTGCCGGCCGATCCCTCGCCGGCACCGGAGACGTATTGAGGTCCGCCGGCGCGGGCGGGGCCGGCTGCGCTACAAGCGGTCCGTGGCGCGGATGAATTCCGCCAGGTGGTTTCGGTAGGCCTTCATCGACGGGCCATGCAGGTACATCATGTGCCCGGCCTCGTAGTACTCGATGCGGATGCGCTTGCGTGCTTCCGCCGTGATGTCCAGGTGCCCGATGTCGTATTTCATCACCGCGTAGGGTGTCGCGAGGTCGTACCAGCCCTGCTGCACGAGCACGTGCAGTCCCGGATTCATCGTCATCGCCAGCGCGAGATCAGGCACGGTGTTGGGCAGCGGCGTGGCCCACTCGTGCGCGCCGGGTGGCTTGTGTTCCCAGTCCCATTCCACTTCGAACGCCGAGACGCGGTACTCCTGGTCCTGGCCGAACTTGAGCTCGGTGTGAAGGTAGTCGAGGAAGGCGGCGGTGTAGGCCGGACCAATCGCGGGAAAGAACGGGTCGTAGTCCATCATTTCGCCGAGCGGATTGACTGCCGGGCCGACGAAGCGCGAATCGATGCGGCCGGCGATCAGGCGTTCGCCGCGCTTGAGTTCCTGCAGGTACTGCGGATGGCTGACGCGCAGGTCGGCTTTCTCCCAGAACGCCGCGGTGGTGCCGGTGTAGGCGGCGAGCTTCGTCGCCATTGCGCTCTTTTCCTCTGCGGAAATCGTGAAGCCTTGCAGCAGAGCCGGCATGTACTCGCGGTAGGCGAAGCGCTCGACGCTGGCAAGGTACTCCTGCAGCGATGCCGGCTTGTCCGCGATCGCCCCGTGGTACCACGCGGTCGCCGCCAGCGTCGGGAAGTAGAGCGCGTGCGGCAGGTCCGTTCCCAGGAAGTCGTCGCCGGAGCTCGCATTGAGGTAGGGAGATACCAGCACGACGCCGTTGAGGTTCATGCCGTGCTCGGACTGCAGGTGATGCGCGAGGCCCGCGCATCGCATGCCGCCGTAGCTCTCGCCGAGCACGTACTTGGGCGAGGCCCAGCGCGCGTTGTCGGTGACATAGCGCTTGATGAAGGCGCCGACCGACTTGATGTCCTGGTCCACGCCCCAGAAATCCTTGCTCTTGGCCTTGCCCAGGGGCTTGCTGAAACCGGTGCCGATCGGATCGATCAGCACGATGTCGGTAACGTCGAGCACGCTGAACTCGTTGTCCACGCGCTCCGACGGCGGTGGCGGCGAATAGCCGGGGTCGTTGAGCACCACGCGCCGCGGCCCGAGGATGCCCATGTGCAGCCAGATGGACGACGATCCCGGGCCGCCGTTGAAGGCGAAGGTGACGGGCCGCCGGCCGAGGGGGCCGATGCCATCGCGCGTGTAGGCGGTGTAGCCGAAACGTGCCGTCGGCTTGTCCTTGTCGTCCTTCATGATCAGCCAGCCCGCGGTCGCGGTGTACTTCACCACCTGCCCGTCGATCCGGACCTGGTGTTGCGTCTTCGACGCCGCCGGCTCCGCGATCTCCGCCGCCGCTTCCGTCTCGTCCGTGTCGTCCGGTTCCTCGGCTTCGGCTGCGATCACGCCGAACGACAACGCGGCGAGCAACACCGCCACCATTCTCAATGACTTCACGATGAGTCTCCGAGTAGTGATCCCGCCTGTAATTTTGTCGTCTACCCAGCCACTCATTTCCTTAGGTATAAGGCCGGTGTCTGGATAGTAAGCCTTTCCTATTGGGTTGGAGCACGATGCAACATCTTCTGCTTTCGCAGTAGTGGCAGTGATCATGAGAACTAAAGCGATTGTGAGTTTCACGGAATTGGCTCCAGACGGCTAACGTAGCTGTAGAAAAGCTCCCCACACCCTATCATTCGTGCAGCCGGATTCCGGTGTCTTACGACCGGCAGTTATTGGCCGATCCCGGTCAGTCAGGTACTCGTCGATTCCGGGCGCCTACTTGGAATCCTTGCCAGGAACGCGGGCGATCCGCGTGCACTGCCAATCGAACGATATTCAGTGTCGATCGTTACACTACGCACCCTCAACCGGGCCGGCCGGTTTGCCGCTGCATGGGAATGAATCGATGACTGGATGGACGCTGGACCGCGCACGACAAACCTATTCGATCGCGCACTGGAGCGAAGGTTACTTCGACGTCGATGCGCAAGGTCGTGTGGAAGTGCAACCGCAGGGCCCGAAAGGCACCGCGCTGGCGCTCACCGAGGTGGTCGCAGCGGCCGAAGCGCAGGGCTTGAAGCTGCCGCTGCTCGCGCGCTTCAACGATATCCTCGGGCACAAGCGTTCGCGCATGCAGGCGGCGTTCGCCAAGGCGATGCGCGACACCGATTTCGACGGCGGTTACACCGCGGTGTTTCCGATCAAGGTCAACCAGAATCAAAGTGTCGCCGGTGAATTGGCGGCGAGCGGCGGGGTCGGTTTCGGTCTGGAGGCGGGCTCGAAGCCGGAGCTGATCGCGGTGCTGGCGTTGTCGCAGGGCGGCATCGTCATCTGCAACGGCTACAAGGACCGCGAATACATCCGCCTGGCGCTGATCGGCCGCAAGCTCGGGCTCGATGTGTTCATCGTCATCGAGAAACCGAGCGAGCTGAAACTGGTGATCGAGGAAGCGCGCGATCTCGGTGTCGATCCGCTGATCGGTGTACGCATGCGCCTGGTCTCGATCGGCGCCGGCAAGTGGCAGAACACCGGCGGCGACAAGGCCAAGTTCGGGTTGTCGCCGGGCCAGCTGACCGAGTTGCTCGATGATCTCGATGCCGCGGGCTTGCGCCATGCGCTCAAGCTCGTGCATTTCCATATGGGTTCGCAGATTTCCAACGTGCGCGACATCGCCGGCGGCATGCGCGAAGCGGTGCGCTACTTCGTCGAACTGCACAAGCTCGGCTTCGACATCCGCTACATGGACGTTGGCGGCGGTCTCGGCGTCGATTACGAAGGCACGCGCTCGCGCAGCTTCTGCTCGATCAATTACGGACTCGAACAATACGCCGCGACCATCGTCGAGCCGGTCGCGCAGGCCTGCCGTGAGCATGGCTTGCGCGCGCCCCATCTGATCACCGAAGCCGGCCGCGCGATGACCGCGCACCACGCCGTGCTGATCGCCAATGTGACCGAAGTCGAAACCGCACCGGAAGGTCGCGTGCCTGTGGTGACCGCGAACGAATCGCTGCCGCTCAAGCATCTGCGCGAAATTTACGCCGCGCTCGATGCGCGTCCGGCGCTTGAGCTGTACCAGGAAGCGCATCACTACCTCGCCGAAGGCCAGTCGCTGTATGCCGCTGGACAAGTGGCGCTGGCCGAACGCGCCGCGCTCGACGCGCTCTATTACGCCATCGCCCATGGCGTGCGTGATCGCCTGAACTCGGACGAGCGCGCGCATCGCGAAACGCTGGACGAATTGAACGAGAAATTGGTCGACAAGTATTTCGTCAACTTCTCGGTGTTCCAGTCGATGCCGGACATCTGGGCGATCGACCAGGTGTTTCCGATCATGCCGATCGCGCGCCTCGACGAACAACCGACGCGACATGGCGTGATCGCCGACCTGACCTGCGACTCTGACGGCCGCATCGACCTGTACGTCGATTCCGAAGGCGTCGACGCCAGTCTGCCGCTGCATGCACTGCGTGCCGGTGAGAGTTATCGCCTCGGCTTCTTCCTGGTCGGTGCCTACCAGGAGACGCTCGGCGACATCCACAACCTGTTCGGTGACACCGACACCGTCGACGTGCGCGTCGATGGCGCCGGCTTCAAGCTGTCGAATGCCAAGCGCGGCGACACCTGCGATCGCGTGCTCGGTTACGTCGGTTTCGATGCCGATGCGTTGCGTGCAGCATTTGCGGCCAAGGTCGCGAAAGCGAACATCGCGGCACCGCTCGCCGCACGCATCGCCGCCGATCTGGAAACCGGACTGACCGCGTACACCTATCTCGAAGAGACGGCGCACGCCTGAGCGATCCTGAAAGCGCGACGGCCCCGAAGGGCCGTCGCGGTCAAGCTTGAACGAATCGATCAGGCGACGCAGCGTCAGGCGACGAAGAGCGCGCGGATCTTCTTGAACGCGTTCGCTTCGACCTGACGAATGCGCTCGGCGGACACACCGTACTCGTCGGCCAGTTCCTGCAGCGTCGACTTGCTGTCGGCCAACCAGCGGCGGTTGACGATGTCGCGCGAACGCTTGTCGAGTTGGTCGAGACCGTCGCGCAACACATCCATCTGGTGGTCGCCGGAATCCTGCGCTAGCAGAGCTTCGTCCGGGCTCAGGCTGTGGTCGGCGAGGAAGGCGACTGGCGACGGACGCGCATGTTCGTCGTCTTCATTGGCCGGCGCATCGAAACCGATGTCGCGACCGTTCAAGCGCGACTCCATCTCGCGCACGTCGGACGGATCGACCTTCAGTTCGCGCGCAACCGTGTTCACTTCCTCGTTGTTCAACCAGCCCAGGCGCTTTTTCGACTTGCGCAGGTTGAAGAACAGCTTGCGCTGCGCCTTGGTCGTCGCGACCTTGACGATGCGCCAGTTTTTCAGGATGAACTCGTGCATTTCGGCCTTGATCCAGTGCACCGCGAACGACACCAGTCGCACGCCCTGCTCCGGGTCAAAACGCTTGACTGCCTTCATCAGGCCGATGTTGCCTTCCTGGATCAGGTCGGCGATGCCGAGGCCATAGCCCTGGTAGCCACGCGCGACATGCACGACGAAACGCAGGTGCGCCATGATCAGCGACTTCGCAGCTTCGGTGTCGTTGTCCAAGCGCACGCGCCAGGCGAGATCCTGTTCTTCGGTCACTTCCAGCATCGGTACACGGTTCACTGCGCCGATATAGGCGTCGAGCGAGCCGATGGCACTCGGGATTGGAAAATTGCTGGTGATCAATGCAGTTGACATCGAGGACTCCTTCAAGGACTCAAGTTTAGCAGTCGGGTCATTAGAGTGCTAAGTCGGGCAAAAGTTCAATTTTCAAGTGCCTGAATCACTTGGATTTTTTGGTGCCTTCAGACCCTCGCCTTCGCGTCGCGTCCCGCCCGGATACATCAGGCTGATGACGATGCTGGTCGCGAGGATGCCGCCGACGATGCCGAGCGAAACGAAGGCATCGACCTTGTAAAGATCGGCCAGCAGCATCTTGCCGCCGACAAAGATCAGCACCACGGCCAACCCGTACGTGAGCAGATGGAAGCGCTCCTTCATGTCCGCGAGCAGGAAGTACAGCGCGCGCAGGCCAAGGATGGCGAAGATATTGGCGGTCATCACCACGAACGGGTCTTCGGTGATGGCGTAGATCGCCGGGATCGAGTCGACCGCGAAGATGACGTCGGTGATGGCGATCAGCACCACCACCGCGAACAGCGGCGTGAACCAGCGTTTGCCAGCCTCGATGTAGCTGAAATCTTCGCCACGGAAGCTGTTCGAGATGGCGAGATGGCTTCGCATCCAGCGCAGCACCGGATTCTGCTCCAGGTCCGGCGTGGCGTCGGCGAACCACAGCATCTTCAGGCCGGTAAGCAGCAGGAACAGCCCGAACAGGTACAGCACCCAGTGGAATTGGGCGATCAGCAGCCCACCGAGCAGGATCATTACCGCGCGCAGCACGATGGCGCCGATCACGCCGATGATCAGCACACGCTTCTGGAATTCGATCGGCACCGCGAAGTAGGTGAAGATCATCAGGAACACGAAGATGTTGTCGACCGACAGCGATTTCTCGATCAGGTACCCGGTGAGGAATTCACTCGCCTTCATGTTCGCAAGTTCGCGCCCACCATGGCCGTCGAGGTACCACCACAATCCGGCGCAGAACAGCAGCGCGCAACTGATCCAGATCAGTGACCAGACCAGTGCTTCCTTGACCGACACCTTGTGTGCGCCTTGCGCACGCATGACCACGAGATCGACCACCAGGGCGACCAATACGAAGGCCGCAAAGCCCGCCCACATCCACCATTCCGCGATTGTTTCCATCGTCTGCCCCGTACCGCATGCCATCACATCGACCGGCGTGGCAGGGGCTGGGTACGATGACCTGGCCTCCGCGCACGGCGGGTGGCGTCCGGGCTGCGCCCGAACGTCCACGCAAGGCCAAGGTCTTGCTCATAGCGACTGGCGCTACCCACAGGCCGGGAACCATCGGTTCCGTACTGACGACTGCTGCGGCGGGAGCTACTCCCCTTGGAGTGTGCCGGTCATGACGACTGGCACGGGTCGCAGTATGCCCTGAATCGGTGAGGGTTTTGTAAAGAAACCTGCGCGATGGCGCCGACCGCGAAGAAGCTTCTGACAGCGGCGACGATACTGAGTAGTTTCGAGACCCGCGCGAGGCGAATTTCCGGAACTCCGTTTGAGGACTATGCGTTTGCACCCAATGCGTTTTGCGACCTGCGTACTGGCGCTGCTATCGGGCGCCCTGTCGGCATCGACCTTCGACAACGAGGCCGGGCGCTATCGGCTGACCGCACTGCCGGATGCCACGGTCGAGGCCGAGCGCATGGATCGCATGCAGTTGTGCGATCAACAGCCTGCGGGCCGGCATGTACGCAAGACCGAACTGATCACGATCACGGTCGGCAACTTGCCCGACGGCTACACGCTCGACGCATTGATCGGATTCCTGCCGATGTGGGGCTCCAAGCTCGATCAGCAGGAAGCGCAACTCGACACCGGTGCGACCCAGTTTCGTGCCGAACAGGATGGGCCGCTGTACTTCCGGCTCATCGCGGCGGACGGCGCATCGAATAAGCCAAAGACAACGGTAGCCATCAGCGTCGACGGCGGCCGGCCGTTGCCGCTGTATGTCGACGGCGTGATGAGCACGCAGGATTGGACGAGAGAGCTCACAGCACACGCCGATGCGCCCTTTGTGCAACTGATTGGTGATCAGGCGCTGATCACGCTGCCGGCGCAGGTGCATGAAGCCGACCCGATCGCGGACCCCCGCGCAACATTTGCGGCGATCAACGAGGTGATCAATCTGGAGAATGAACTGGCCGGATTCGATGGCGGCACGCGTCGTGATCAGCCTACCCCGTTGCGCGTGCATTACCTCGTTGATTTCCGCGCATCCAGGCGCGATCGCGAGACGTTCTACATGTACGCGACCGACCAGTTCATCGGCATGTTGGACAGCAATACAACCGACCTGACCGACCCGGAAAAGCTTCGCCGCGAATGGGGCATCTGGCACGAAACCGGACATACCCAGCAACAGAATTCCTGGACCTGGGATGCGCTGGGCGAAGTCAACGTCAATCTGTTTTCGCTGTTCGTGCAGGAGAAATTCGGCGAGGAGAACGCACTGGCCAAGTCTGAAGATGGCGAGCCATCGTATTTCGACAAGGCGCGCGACTATCTCGCGCAAGGTGCCGGTGACTTGCTCATCGATGTCGATGAAGACGACAACGGTGACGGATTTTTCATCCGCCTGGTCATGTTCTATCAACTGCAGCAGGTCTACGGCTGGGATCTGTACAAGGACCTGCACAAACACTTTCGTGCGCATCCGCTGACGGAAGACGCGAGCGATCAGGACAAGGCGGATGCCTTGGTGCTGGCGCTTTGCAAACTGACCGATCTCGACTTGCGCGCATTCTTCGATCGTTGGGGTTTACAGGCTTCAGCCGCCGCCGACCGCAAGCTCGACGCCGAGAGCTATGAACTACCCGATCGGGATTTCTCCGAGATCCTTGAGTAAACGTCCGCTTCCCCGGATCGGATCGCTTGGCGCCAGGAGCGGTCGCCATGGCGGCGCGCTGCTGCCAAGATCGTCTCCTGTGCCAGCAGTTCTAGCTGACCACAAGGAGAAATGGATGAGCAGCGAACGGGTGCTGGGCGAAGGATTCGAACTCGAGGTCGGCCTATTTGCCGACCACCTGCGCATTCGCGTTTTCGGTGGCGCCGATTCGTTGGCGCTTTCTCTGGCGTACTGGACCGCGATCTGGGGCGTCGTCGAACGCACCGGCGTTACCAACCTGCTGGTGCTTGAAGACCTCGAACCCTTCCCCGAGCCCGATCTTTCGGTTTTCAAAACCGTGGTGGCGCGTCTCGTGCAACTTGGCTTTTGCAGCACCCGCATCGCCTTCGTCGATCTCAATGAAGAAACCGAGGCGAATGAACACGGGATGCTGTTGAGCAACGAGCAAGGCATATCGATGATGATGTTTTCTAACGAACAATTTGCCGAACGCTGGCTGCGCTTCGGTGCCGATGCACCACTGCAGCATTTGCGCTAAGTCGCGCCAGGCGCGATCAGGGCACGGCCGGCACACGCCAGTCGATCGGCGCACGGCCATGAGCGAGAAGGTGCGCATTGACGGCAGAAAAATGCCCGCAGCCGATGAAGCCGCGATACGCCGACAGCGGCGACGGATGCGGCGCTTTCAGAACCTTGTGGCGCGCGCCATCGATCGCCTTGCCCTTGGCCTGTGCGTAGCTGCCCCACAGCAGGAACACGAGATTCGCATGGGCGTCGTTCAGGCGCTGCACGATGGCATCGGTGAATCGTTCCCACCCCTTGCCCTGATGCGACCCGGCATTGCTGCGTTCGACCGTGAGTACCGCATTCAGCAACAGCACGCCTTGCTGCGCCCAGGACATCAGATAGCCGTGGCGCGGGCGTGCATGGCCGAGGTCGCGTTCGATCTCGGCATAGATGTTCTCGAGCGACGGCGGCACCGGCACGCCTGGCAACACTGAAAAGCACAGACCATGCGCTTGGCCCGGGCCGTGATACGGATCCTGACCTAGGATGACGACGCGCACCTGATCAAAGGGTGTGGCATCGAGCGCGGCGAAGATCTGCGTGCTGGGCGGAAATGCGACTTTGCCCGCCTGTTTTTCCGCGATGAGAAACGCGCGCAAATCGTCCATGTAGGGCGCGTCGAACTCGGTCCCGAGTTGCGTCTTCCATCCCGCTTCGAGTCGTACCCGTTCGCCGCTCACTGGCGTGCGGACTGGGTGTTCCGGAAATTCTTGCCGACGCGCAACTGGAACAGCAGCTTGGTGATCAGCAGGCGCTCTTCGACCGGCTTGCTGACCAGATCATTGGCGCCAGCACGCAACAAGGCCGCCTGATTCTTCGGGTTGTCGTCCGCGGTCATCACCAGGATCGGCAACTGGCCCTTCGAGTAAGCGTATGGGCCGCGGATATGTTCGAGCAGTTCCTTGCCGGTCAGTCCACCCTTCAGATAGACGTCGGTGAGGATCAGATCGGCGCCGGGCGTGCCGGTTTGCGCCTTGGCCGTGTCGACCAGTGCCAGCGCGTCTTCGACGCTGACCACGTGCGTGACCTTGAGACCGTACTTTTCCAGCATGCGCCGGGTGGCGAGGGCGACCACGCGGCTGTCCTCGACGTACAGGATCTGACCATCGGCCGAAGTCTGCGCGCTGATGTAGCCGCGGATGAATTCGCCGAGGGCGGCAAAGCCGAGCGCCTTGTCGAAATAGTCGGTGACGTCTTCCGACATGCCGCGCGTTTCCAGCATTTCGGTGACGCTGCCGGACACGACGATGATCGGGATGTAGGCCTGTGGCGTGTGTTCGCGGATATAGCGCGCGAGCTCGGCGCCGTCACAGTCGGGCAAGGTCAGCGCGGTGGTGACGAGATCAACGACGCCGTCTTCGAGTTGCCGCTTCGCCTGCTCGCCATTTTCACAGCTGATGACGACGGCACTCGGCAATTCCGCTTTCAGCACCTGCTCGATCATCTTGCGCGCCACTTTCGACCCGTCCACCACCAGCACGCGCGGTTCGTCGCTGGCAACGTGGGATGTCAATACGGCGCTCATGGGCGATATCAATCGGCTCGATCGGAGAGAAGCTGCAGCGTAGCGGCGAGGAAGGCGCCAATCCAGCCCAAAACCAATCCGATCGCGATCGCGAGGGCGCAAGCACGCAAATCGGGCGCAGCCAAACGGAAGTCGGCGGCATAGGTGGCCGCCAGGGTCGCGACCGGTTCGCGCAGGAAGGCGTAGGCGATCCACAACAACACGATTGCGGCCAACGCACCGAACGCGCCGTAGAGCGCGCCGCCATACAGAAACGGCCGGCGCACGTAGGCGTCGCTGCCACCGAGCAGGGACACGATGCTGATTTCCTCGCGTCGCGCCATCACGTCGAGACGGATTGCATTGGCGATCAGCAAGGTCGCGCCGAGCCCGAGCAACACCGCCAGCACCAGCACGACGCGCCGCAGCAGACTGAGGATGCCGTCGAGCCGTGCGCGCCACGCAGCGTCGTGCTGTACCAGTTCCACGCCATCGATCTTTTCAATGGCCGGCACCAGACTCGCCGGCAACACGTCTACGCGCGGCGCTACCAACGCCACCCAAGGCAGCGGGTTGTGATCAAGTGCCGCGACCGCGCCATCGAATCCGGGCAGCTGGCGAAGCTCGTCGATGCCCTGCTCCGGCGTGCGTCGCGCAACATCGTCAACGCCGGGAACGGCGCGTATCGCACGCATCACCGCATCGACTTCGGTGCGTTCGAGGGCCGGATCGAGGAACACCGCGATCTCGCGCTGTTCACCGATGGCACCGCCGACGCCGGCAAGGTTGCGCACCGCGAAATCCAGCATCAGTGGCAAGGCCAAAGCGAGGCCGATCACGAATACATTGACCAACGTACCGATGCGATGTGCCAGCAACTGGGCGCATGCGGCGCGCGCCGCCAGGCGATGCTGGGTCCACCATTGCGCGGCACTGGCGCGCTCCATGCCGCGATTGCGGGCGATGCGGATGTTTCCGGGCAAGGGCAATGCCTCGGTGCGCGAGGTCCTGGGCCGGTTGCGCTTCATGCCGGCTTGCCCGGCGGACGGAAATCGTCGATGAGCCGCCCCTTGTCGAGCACCAGCACGCGCCGCTTCATGCGCTGGATCAGGTGCAGGTCATGCGAGGCAACGAGAATCGTGCTGCCGGTGTGCGCAAGCGCCACGAACAGCTGCATGATCTCGCTCGCGAGTTGCGGATCGAGATTGCCGGTCGGCTCGTCGGCCACAATCAGGGCCGGGCGCGCAACGATGGCGCGGGCGATGCCGACGCGTTGCTGCTCGCCGCCCGAGAGCATGCTCGGCGTCGCTTTTTCACGGCCGCCGAGCCCGACCAGATCGAGCGCGGCACGCACCCGCTTCTGCGCTTCGGTGTGATCACAGCCGGCAATGGCCAGCGGCAAGGCGACATTCGCGGCGATGCTGCGGTCTTCGAGCAGGCGATAGTCCTGGAACACCAGACCGAGGCGCTGCCGGTAAGCGGCGATACGCGCGCCGCGCGTTTGCGCCAGGT
The DNA here is from genome assembly GCA_043753835.1 of Lysobacterales bacterium. Lineage (GTDB taxonomy): Bacteria > Pseudomonadota > Gammaproteobacteria > Xanthomonadales > Ahniellaceae > JADKHK01. The sequence continues at coordinate 23,471 of JAYUVY010000020.1, forward strand.
GCTCGCCGTCGATCACGATCTGGCCACGCGTCGGGCGCTCTATCAGTGCCAGCAACTTGATCAAGGTGCTCTTGCCGGCACCGGAATGACCGGTGACGAAGACCATTTCGCCGGTCTCGACCTCGAAGCTCAGATCGGCGAGTGCATCGCCGCCATTGGCATAACGTTTTCCGACCGCGTCGAAGCGGATCATGTGCGCCCGACCAGCGAGTTCAGTTCGAAGATCGGCAGCAGGATGGCGAGCACGATCGCCAGCACCACGGCACCGACCAGCAGGATCACGACCGGACCGAGGATCGCCGCGAGCACGCCGAGGTGCGTGCGCACTTCGCGCGATTGCTGTTTTGCAGCCGCTTCGAGCATGGACGCGAGCTGACCGCTCTTTTCGCCGCTGCCGATCAGGCGCAATGCAACCGGTGGCATGGCACGCGATTCGCCGAGCGCACGCGCCAGCGTCGCGCCTTCGCGCACGCGGATCGCGCCCTGACGCAAGGCCACGCGCATCGGCTCGCGCCGCACCGTGCCCACCGCCAGTTTCAAGGCATCGAGCACCGGCACGCCGCTGCCGATCAGCACCGCCAGTGTGCGCGTCGCCCGCGCCGTGTCCATCGCCCGCAGCAAGCGACCAAGACCGGGAATGCGCAACAGGAAAGCATCCAATGCCGCCCGCACCGCGGGTCGCCGCAAAGCCAGGCTGGTTAACACTAGTGCGATCACCAAGGCGACACCGAGCCATATTCCCCATGCCGACAGGAAACGCGACAGCGCGACCATGGCCTGGGTCAGCCAGGGCAGGTCGCGTCCGAGATTCTCGAACACGTCGATCACTTTCGGCACGACGCTGGTCATCAGGCCCAGCACCACGGTGCCGGCGACAACCAGCAACAAAATCGGATAAGCGAGTGCCGTCCACAGTTCGCGTTGCAGGCTGTCGCGCTGGTCGGCGTATTCGGCGAGGCGATGCAGGGCGCCATCGAGCTGGCCGCTGCTTTCGCCGGCGGTGACGGTGGCGACGAACAATTCGTCGAAGGATTCCGGAAATTCGGCGAGCGCCGCCGCAAGACTGCGACCTTCGCGCACCCGACCGCGCAACGCGGCGACCAGATGCCGCAGACGCAGATCGTCGGCTTCGTCGGCCAATGCGCCCAGGGCTTCGTCGATCGGCAATCCGGCACCGAGCAGGGTCGCGAGTTGCTGCGTGAACACCGCGAGCCTCGACGCACCGAGACCGCGGCGTCCGGTCGCATCGCGAGCGCCGGCGGCGACTGCCGCTTCCACCGCGATCGGATGCAGCCCGCCGTCGCGCAGTTGCTGGCGCGCCGCACGTGCAGTGTCGGCGTCGACGACGCCACGCTGCTCGCGCCCTTGCGCATCCAGGGCCTGATATTGAAATGCCGCCATTGGCGTCGCTGTACCTGCCGATCCGATTCAGACCGGCATGGTGCCGCATCGCCGTGGCCAGGTCACGCACGGCTGAAGCGCGTCGCGAATTCGGGTGAATCGCGGCGATGGCATCGGACGCCGGCCTCGTCGTAGTCTCGCCGCACTCTGGAAGCGGACGCTGACGATGACCCCACTGTTCAAGAAACTGTTCTGGATTGCGCTGGCCGTGCTCGCCGCGAGTTGTCTCGCGGTGCTGGCGCTCAATCGCGGCGAGACGATCAATGCCGCCTGGGTGATCGCGGCGACAATCGCCATCCATCTGATCGGCTACCGCTTCTACAGCCGCTTCATCGCCGAGAAAGTGCTCGGGCTCGACGGCCGTCGCGCAACACCGGCGGTACGACGCAACGACGGGCTCGACTACGTGCCGACTGATCGCTGGGTGGTATTCGGCCATCACTTTGCGGCGATCGCGGGCGCGGGCCCGCTGGTCGGTCCGGTGCTCGCGGCGCAGATGGGTTATCTGCCCGGGTTGCTGTGGTTGCTGGTCGGCGTCGTGCTCGCCGGCGCAGTGCAGGACTTCATGCTGCTGTTCTTCTCCGTGCGCCGCGACGGCCGCTCGCTCGGCGAGATGGTACGCGCCGAAATGGGACCGGCCGCCGGCACCATCACCCTGATCGGCATCCTGCTGATCATGATGATCCTGCTCGCGGTATTGGCGCTCGTCGTCGTGAAGGCACTCGCGATCAGCCCCTGGGGCACGTTCACGGTCGCGATGACCATTCCGACCGCGCTGCTGATGGGCGTGTACCTGCGCTACCTGCGACCCGGGCGCGTGCTCGAGGTCTCGATCATCGGCCTGGTGCTGTTGCTGTTGTCGATCTGGCTCGGTGGCCATGTCGCCGCCGATCCGTATTGGGGTCCGCTGTTCACGTTCGAGGCACCAACGCTGGCGTGGATGCTGATCGGCTATGGTTTCGTCGCCGCGGTATTGCCGATCTGGCTGCTGCTCGCGCCGCGCGATTACCTGAGCACGTTCCTGAAAATCGGCACGGTCGTGCTGCTTGCGGTGGCCATCCTGATCGCGATGCCGCAGTTGCAGATGCCGGCGGTAACGCGCTTCATCGATGGCAGCGGCCCGGTCTTCGCCGGCACGCTGTTTCCGTTCCTGTTCATCACCATTGCCTGTGGTGCGGTGTCCGGCTGGCATTCGCTGGTCGCTTCCGGCACCACGCCGAAGATGCTCGCGAACGAAGCCGACGCGCGCATGATCGGCTACGGCGCGATGTTGATGGAGTGTTTCGTTGCGGTCACCGCGCTGATTGCCGCGTGCGCGCTGCAACCGGGCATCTACTTCGCGATGAATGCGCCAGCGGCGTTGATCGGTACCGACATCCATCAAGCAGCGGCAACGATCAGCCAATGGGGTTTCGTGCTGACACCAGAGATGTTGACGCAGACCGCGAACGACATCGGCGAAACATCGATCCTGTCGCGCACGGGTGGCGCACCGACGCTCGCCGTCGGCATGGCGCAGATCCTGAACCAGGTCGTCACCGGACCGGGCATGATGGCGTTCTGGTACCACTACGCGATCCTGTTCGAGGCGCTGTTCATCCTGACCACGGTCGATGCCGGCACCCGCGTCGGCCGCTTCCTGATGCAGGATCTGGCCGGCATGGTGTGGGCGCCCCTGAAGCGCACCGATTCCTGGATCGGCAATCTGCTCGCGACCGGATTGTGCGTGTCCGCCTGGGGCTATTTCCTGATCATGGGTGTGTCCGATCCGCTCGGTGGCATCAACAGCTTGTGGCCGCTATTCGGCATCGCGAACCAGATGCTCGCAGCGATTGCACTGAGTTTCGCTTGCGTCTGCCTGGTACGGATGAAGCGCGAGCGCTATCTGTGGATCACCCTGGTGCCAACACTGTGGCTGGTCATCTGCACATTGAGCGCGGGCTGGCTGAAACTGTTCAGCATTGATACGCGCATCGGCTTTCTCGCGCATGCGCAGAAGTTCAGCGACGCGCTCGCGAGCGGCACGGTGCTGGCACCGGCAAAGTCGCTCGCCGACATGCAGCGCATCGTTCAGAATGACTATGTGAATTCGGCGATGACGGTGCTGCTGATGGGGCTGGTGTTGTCACTGGTCTTCCTCGGCCTGCGCGCAGGGTTGAAGGGCTGGCGAAATGCCGACGTCAGTACCCAGGAGGCGCCGTATGTCGCCGCGTGAATACCTGCGCGAACTTTGGCGGCGTTGCGTGCAGACCGCGCGCAGCACGATCGGCGTGCCCGACTACGACGCCTATCTGGCGCATTGCCGCGACCACCATCCCGAACGCGCACCGATGAGCTACGCCGAGTTCTTCAACGAACGTCAGGTGGCGCGTTACCGCGGCACTGGCGGGCGTTGCTGCTGAAGACCGCCATTGCCGTGATTGCGGGAATTCAGCCCAGCCCGGATTGCGCATTGGCGCTCTTGGTGCGCCGTCCCACCGACGACTAAATGTTGCTTGCGTACCGTGCACTCCATGACCATGGAGCGACGTGATGCCATCTGGAAACCTGTCCGCAACGCAGCGACGTTTTGTCGATCGGGCGTGGTGCGCGGCGTGGGTGCGTTCGCAATCGTCGCGATGTGTTGCGCAAGCTACGGCGCGGGCGCATCCGCAACGATGGCCACCCCGACAGTGTTCATCGACCGCGGGTCGGACGCCGATGCGTTGCAACGCCTGGTTCTACTTGATGCATTGCCGCGCGCCACATTCGACGAACCCGGCGAACTGCGTGCTTCGATTCGCGCACTTTATTTTGCCCGCGGCTTCCGGCCGCTGTGGCTGACCGCAAGCGGCAATCCGACCGCGGCGGCGATCAAGACGATCGCTGCACTGGATAGCGCCGACCGGCGCGGCCTCGATGCGCACGACTACTCCGATCTGGCCTGGTCGGAACGTCTGCTCGCGCTGAAGGCCGGCGCCGGTCGGCCATGGCGTGCGCGTTTTGATCTCGCGCTGACCGTGTACGCATTGCGCCTCGCAACGCATCTGCACCGTGGTCGCATCGATCCGGGCACGCTCGATCTCGGTATCGATATCACCACGAAGCGACTGAACCTGCCGGCGCTTGCGGAAACGCTCGCATCCGCAAGCGAGCCGGCCCGCGTTCTCGCGCAACTGGAACCGGCAGGCGGCGGCTACAAACGATTGCAAACCGCGCTCGATCAGTATCTGAGTCTGCAGCGGGTATTCAAGGACGGCGCTCTGCCGCCGCTTACAGATATGCCGCTCAAACCTGGAGACGATTACACCGGATACGCCGAACTGCATGCGCGACTGCGCGCGCTCGGCGATCTGGTCGATGTCGAACGCGACAATTTCGTCGGACCGCCGGCGCCACGATATGAAGGTCGCCTGGTCACCGCGGTGCAACGCTTCCAGGCGCGCCACGGTCTGGAGGTCGATGGTCGCATCGGCGCGCAGACGCTGATGGCGTTGAATACGCCGCTCGGCCAACGTATCGCACAGATCCGCATGGCGCTGGAGCGCTGGCGCTGGCTGCCGAGCGCCGGCGGTGAAGCACCGATTGTCGTCAACATCGCCGATTTCCAGCTGCGCGCGATCAGTGACGATGGCCTCTCCACGCTGGAAATGGCGGTCGTCGTCGGACGTGCCGTACGCATGCAAACGCCGGTGTTCATCGAGTCGTTGCGCGCGATCGTGTTCCAGCCGTCGTGGTCGGTACCGTTGTCGATCGTGCGTGGCGAACTACTGCCCCGCGCGGCACGCGAACCAACCTATTTCACTGAGCAAGGCTTCGAGATCGTCGGTCAGGACGACCAGACGCTGACCGTGGACACGATTGCGTCACTGAAGTCGGGCCGCCTCGCGCTGCGCCAACGCCCAGGGCCCGCGAATGCGCTCGGACGCATCAAGTTCCTGTTGCCGAACCGCTACTCGGTATACCTGCACGATACGCCGTCTACCGCAGTGTTCAGCCGCACGCGGCGCGACCTGAGCCATGGCTGCATTCGCGTTCAGGATCCGGAGGCACTCGCGAACTGGGTGCTACGCAATCAGCCGGAATGGACTGAGCAACGCATCCGCGACGCGATGACGGGGCCGAAGGAGGAAGTCACGGTCATGGTCGATCCGCCAATCCCGGTGCATCTCGTTTACTTGACCGCGATGGTCAACGCGAATGGCGAACTGCGCTTTTTCGAGGATCTGTACGGCCATGACGCGACATTGCTGGCCGCGTTCGCCGCACGCGATCACGGCCGCATGGACGCGCCCGCTTCGGTGCCGGCGTCGTTCGCCACGTGGGCGCCGCTGGCCTTGGCCACGCGGATATTGCCGCCACACGCCAACAGGGTCGACGACTTGCGCCAGTCGGTATCCGCGGAATACGCGAACAGCAACTGACCCTGCTTGATCGCATCGATCAACGGCCGCGCCACGCTCGTGCGAACCGCAGGGCAACCGAAGCTGCGCCCAAGCCGCCCCTGCTTCAGGGCCCGCAACGGATCGACGTAAGCCGCACCATGCATGACGATCGCACGCTCGCGCGCACGGTCGTTGATGCCGGGCTCGAGCCCATCCAGTCGCAAGGAATAGCCGTTGCCACCGGCATACGTCTCGCCCGTGCGAAACAACCCCAGACTCGTCTGATGGCTGCCCTCGCGGTTCGAAAACAACCGCGCCCGATCATCACCGCTGCCCTGACCATGCGCGACATGTTCGACGAACAACAGTTTCGGCACACTCAAATCGAACACCCAAAGGCGCTGTTCGGTCGACGCCCGCGAGTAGTCGATCACCGCCAACCGCTCACCGGCCGCCGCCAGCCCCCGCGCCGTCGCACACTCCCGCGCCGCGAGCGCCAGGCCCAGCACCTCGACATCCGCATCCGGCGCCAACGCCGCCAACTCGGCCAACAGCTCCGCCGCAGCAGCAACCGGTGCAGCAATCAGGGACAGCGACAGAATCAGGGCCGAAAGCACAGTGCGCATCGGCCGTAGCATAGACCACGCGGGCGTCTGTTCGGAAACGCACATTCAAACGTGGGTCGCGCGGTTCAGCCGGGAAAAGGCTCACCGGCTCGGGCGCTTGATTCACACGGGCTTCATCACCATCAACCAGAAGATCGCGAGCACGCTGATAAAGGCGGGCCAACCCAGCCAGAACCACCAGCGCATGACGCGGTGGAATTCAGCCGGCAACGGCGTGTTGTTGGCATCAGCTTGTTCCGCCAGATTGCGTGCACGCCACTGCAACCACAGCACCGGCAGCCAACACGCGCCCACGACCAGGAACAGCACGAGTGCATACAGCAACCAGCGTTGCGTCCACGGCACGCCGAGCGCATGTACCAACCACACCCCGGTCAGCAGTTGCGTGAGTACCGCCGGTGCCGTGAAGCAGGCATCGGCGATGACCACGCTTCGCGCCGTGGCGGCGATCACGCGGACATCACCGCGGCGATGGGCCAGCCACATGAAGAAGGCGATGCCGAGTCCGGTGCCGAACAACAGCGTCGACGACAGGATGTGCAGCCATTTGATCCACAAATAGTCCATGGCTATCGGCGCTCGCTGATGATCCACAGCACGGCGAGTGCCGGCAGCACGACCAGATTCTTGGCCAGGCCCCCGAGTGGATCGAGCCAGAGGCGGGGCATCAGTAAGCCGAACACCAGCGTGTAGGCGAGGACCAACGCGAACATCAACGCGAGCACGCGGCGCGTCTGCCAGCCCGCCAGCAGGGCCAAAGCCAGCAGCGCATCGACGCCAGCGGCCGCCCGCGCCAACAGCACCGGATCGATTCGCGCGAGCAGCGAGCCTTCCACCATGTGCCGGATGTCCGCGGCCGGTGTGAACCAACCGGCCCAGGCAGAGATTGCGAACAGCACGATGACGGCCACACGCAGCACCGGCGCCAGGAAGTAAAGCTGCGCCTGCCATCGATCCTGGACCTGACTTGGCCGCTGCTGCAGCACATCCTCAATGGCACGCGGCGCGTATCCGAAGCATGCCTGCAGTCGTGCCGATGCATCCGGTGCGGTGATGTTGCCGCGCTTCAGCATGCGCCACGTCGTCGCTCCCATGGGCCCGCGGCCGACAAACTCGGCGACCGCGACACCGGCGTCGATCAACGCCACGGGCACGTGCGGCTCGAAGACATCGGGCAGTCGCAACCAATGACGCCACAGCCGCAGGTAGTCGCGCAGACTGATCGGCTGCGGCCCGCCCACCTCGAACACGCCGCGCGTTGGCGTCGCCAGCACCGCGACCACCAATTCACCGAGGTCTTCGGCGGCGAGCGGCTGAAACGGCCAGCGTCCGTCCCCGGGCAGCGGAAACATCCACGGCACCGCCGCGAGCGCGCGCAGCAAGGACGAACCGCCATACGATCCCGCAGCGGAATACACCACCGAAGGGCGCAGTACCACGGCATCCATCGGCAAGGCGAGGAGTGCGGCGTCAAATCGGTGCTTCGATGCGATGAATTCGCCGTCGTCGGGATGTCCGAGCGCCGAGATCTGCACGAACTTGCCAACACCGCATTGTACGCAGGCCAGCGCCAGCGCCAGCGGTCCGTCGTGGTGGATCGCGGCAAACTTCTGCGTGCCCTGCTCACGCAGGATGCCGGCAACATTCACCACGACATCGACGCCCTGAAGCAGCGCACACCAGCCCTCGAGCGAGTGCATGCGCGCGCCACGATCCCGATATAGTTTTCGGTGAACGACGCCGCGGGGACAACCATGACAGCGAAAACGGACGCGACATGGTGCCTGTACCTGATCGAATGCCGCAACGGTGCCTACTATGCCGGCATCACCAATGATCTCGAGCGACGCTACGCCGCGCACGTCGCCGGTCGCGGTGCAAAATACACGCGTGCCAATCCGCCGCTGCGACTGATCGGGTCGCGTCCCTTTCCCGACCGCAGTGCCGCCAGCAAAGCCGAGCACGCCATCCGAAAACTGTCGCGTTCGGAAAAGCTGGTGTATCTGGCCAACGATTGATTTTTTTGCCCCTTGATCCCTGTATTGGTCGCTGCGCGTATGTGCTGGTATTCCACGGAGCACAACCCATGCACTCACCGACACGCACGATCCTCGCCGCCGCCATCCTGCTGTCTTCAGCCGCCGCGTCCGCACAGGACTTCGACTTCGATCCCGCCTGGAATTCAGGCAATTCGACGGTCGTCGCCTTTGATCAGGTTTTCCAGGGGGTCGACGCGGCAACGGACATCGCGGTCGCGCCGAATGGCAGCGTCTACGTCGTCGGCACCGTCGACGTGAGCGGCGGCACACTGGCGGGACTGGTGCGCCTGTTGCCGAGCGGCGAACCCGACCCGACCTTCAGTGGCGATGGCCGCACGACCATTGCCGGCGCGGCGATGGTCGATCTCACCGGTGCGCGCGTGCGCATCCAGGCAGATGGCAAGCCGATCGTCGGCGGCAACTACATCCGTGGCAACGGCGACGTCGACGCCTACCTGTGCCGTCGCTTTGTCGCCGGCAATCCCGACAACACCTTTGCGAGCGCGGCACTCGGCTGCGTCGCGTTTGGCGCAGACCTGTATACCGACGGCTTCGACATGTTGGCCGACTTCGAATTCGACGCGCAGGGCCGGATCTGGGTGCTGCAGATGTCGGACAGCGATCCGGCCCCGAACGGCATCACTTGGCGTCTGGTCGTCTCGCGCTTCAACGCCAACGGCAGCACTGACACCAGCTTCGCCGGCACCGGTTCTCGCGTCTACAACATGCTGACGGACTTCGGCGTATCCGTCGGAACGCAAATGCCACACCTTGAAATCGACGACAACGGGCGCGCCACCGTCGCGTTCCAGATCGGTGGCGTGGACGAAACGGTCGCGATGCTGCGCTTGCTCGACAACGGCGATTACGACACCAACTTCGGTCTGAATGGCTGGCGCGTGATCAATGTTCAGTCTTGTGAAGCCACTCCCTGCAGCGAGCGACTCGCTGATTTCGATCACCTCGCGAATGGCGACTTTCTGATCTCCGGCAACTTCCAGGTGCAGAAAATGCCATCGCCGCTTTTTGCGATGGGCATGATCCGCGTCGACGCCGATGGCGACACCATGGCCAGCTTCGGTGCCGGCACGAGCAAGGTGACCGACCTGTTCGGCGATGTGTTTCCGTCGCGCCGGCTTACGGCCGTAACCGAGATGCCGTCCGGCAAGTTGCTCATGGTTGGCGCAGTCGGCAAGGTCGGCGGGAAAAGCCGGGCCAAGGGACTGTCGCTTGAAAACGTGGCCGTGTTGCGCTTCAACGCCAACGGCAGCATCGACGACAGCTTCGGCGCTGGCGGCCGACAGTTTTACGGACCGCTTCCGGGGGTCAGCAATACCGCTTCGTACTACGCAACCGGCGTCGCCATGCAAGGCGAGCGCCCGCTGATCGCCGTCAACTACGGATATGCCAGCAATCAAGACAAGGATTACGCGGTGTTTGCGCTGGAAGGCCGCGACGTTTTCGCCAACGGCTTCGAATGAAGTCGGGTCGCGGCAGCGATGTCCGCGCGACCTCGCGCGGCATCGCCGCTAGAATGCACCCATGCTCAGTTTCCAGAATCTACGCCTGCGGCGCGGCCCGCGGGTGCTCATCGACGGTTTGTCCGCAACCATCCACCGAGGCCAGCGCGTCGGCTTTGTCGGCCGCAACGGCACCGGCAAGTCGAGCCTGTTCGCGCTGATCCAGGGTGAAATCTCGCCCGACCAGGGCGATGTCTCCTTGCCGCGCAATCTGCTGATCGCCTCGGTGGCGCAGGAGATGCCGCACACCACGGCTGCGGCCATCGAATACGTACTTGATGGCGACGCCGAGTTGCGTGCGGTCGAAGCCGACCTGCGCGAGGCCGAGATCATCCACGATGCCGACCGCATCGGTCATGGTCATGAACGCCTGCACGCCATCGGCGGCTATGCCGCTTCGGCGCGCGCGGCGCGCATGCTGGACGGGCTCGGTTTCAAGCCCGACCAGATCAACAACCCGGTCGACTCGTTTTCCGGCGGTTGGCGCATGCGCCTGAACCTGGCACGCGTGCTGATGACACGCGCTGACCTGATGCTGCTCGACGAACCAACCAACCATCTCGATATCGACGCCGTGGTCTGGCTGCAGAACTGGTTGCTGGCCTACGAGGGCACGCTGCTGTTGATCTCGCATGACCGCGAATTCCTCGACGCCGTGTGTACGCATACCCTGCATCTGGCCGAGAGCAAGGCAACGCTGTACACCGGCAACTACTCGCAGTTCGAACGCCTGCGCGCCGAGCGCATGGCGCAACAAGCGGCGGTGTCGGCATCGCAACAGCGCACGATCGCGCATCTGCAGAGCTTCGTCGACCGCTTCAAGGCCAGTGCCGCGAAGGCGCGCCTGGCACAATCACGCGTCAAGATGATCGAGCGCATCAAACTCGTGGCGCCAGTCGTCGCCGACAGTGAATTCAGTTTCGATTTCCCGCAGCCGGACAAACTGCCCTCGCCGCTCATTCGCATGCACGATGCTGCGGTCGGTTATGGCGATCGCACCGTGTTGTCCGGCATCAAGCTCAGCCTTGAACCCGGTCAACGCATCGGCCTGGTCGGCCCGAATGGCGAAGGCAAGTCGACGCTCGTGAAGCTGCTCGCCGGTGAACTCGATATCCGCAGCGGCGAAATGACCCGGCATCCGGATCTACGCGTGGGCTATTTCGCGCAGCACCAGCTCGAACAGCTGCATGGGCACTTGTCGCCGCTCGAACATTTCAAGCTGCTCGATCCGAAGAAGGGCGAGCAGGAACTGCGCAGTGTGCTCGGCAGTTTCAATTTCGTCGGCGACCGCGTGTTCGAGCCGGTCGCACCGTTCTCCGGTGGCGAGAAAGCACGCCTCGCACTCGCGATGGTCGTGTATCGCAAGCCGAACCTGCTGCTGCTCGACGAACCGACCAACCATCTCGATCTCGACATGCGCCAGGCGCTCGAAATCGCGCTGTCCGATTTCGATGGCGCGGTCGTGCTGGTGTCGCATGACCGGCATCTGGTCGGCGCCACCTGCGACCAGCTGATCCGCATCTGCGATGGCCAGGTCGGCGAATTCGACGGCGATCTCGACGACTACGCCAAGTGGCTCAGTTCACGTCCGAGCGGCGGCATGCGCGCCGACGGCGTGGTGACGACGAAGAGCAATGCGAACAAGGAACAGCCACGCAATGCGCAGGCGCAACGCAAGCAGGAAAAGCAGCTGAAGGAAGCGCTGAAAAAGGCCGAGGCTGAACTTGAAAAGCTGCAGAAGGACATGCAACTGGTCGACGCCGAAGTCGCCGCGCCGGGGTTCTACAGCAGCGACAAGTTCAAGGTGCTCGCAACGACGCAACGTCAGGCTGAAACCCGCCGCCAGCTCGACGCCACTGAGGCGCGCTGGATGGAAGCGGCCGAAGCCGTGGAAGCACTGGCGCGCTGACCACGAAACCGGTTCGCCGCGTCACGCGTGAAAGCGCGCGAGAAAAGTGCGGCGTTCGGCTTCCAGGGACTTGCGCATCGTCATCATGCGTTGTGCGTAGGCCGAGAGCTCCAGTTCTTCGTCGGTGTGCGGCACATACCCCGGCACCGGCGTCGGTTTGCGCTCGGCGTCCACCGCGACGAACACCATCAGGCAATGCGTGGTGCGTTCGGCTTGTTCGACGGTGGTATCGCGCGCCGCGACATCGACCGCGACATGCATGCTGGTGGTGCCGGTATGCACCAGTTGCGCACGCACTTCGACAATCTGCCCGACCCGGATCGGCCGCTCGAACTGGATGCCACCAACGTAGACCGTCACGCAATAACTGCCGGCCCAGCTCGCGGCACAGGCGTATCCGGCCTGGTCGATCCATTTCATTACCGCGCCACCATGCACCTTGCCACCGAAGTTGACGTCGGTGGGTTCGGCGAGAAAGCGGAAGGTCAGTTCGCGTTGGGTGCCAGCCATGTCGGTTCCAGTCGCTACGCTCGTCGGCGCTATTCGAATCCGTCGAGGAACATCGGTGGATCGACCTTGAACGCGGCTAGGCCATCGCGCACATCGACGCCGGCCATGGTGTAGAGGCCGCTGACGATCAACGTCTGGTCCGCGGGCCGATACGCGAGGTCGATGACATAACCGTTCGGATTCGGCGCGAATGCGATATCGCGCGTGCCGGGATCGCGGTAGTAGCGCGCAACCCTGCCGAATCCCGGGCCATCGCCTGCGATCGACACGGTCGCGGGCGTGTCCAACAGGATGTCCTCCACTTGATCGGCTACGGTCAGGCCGGCATCGAAACTGCCATCGAGCAAGCCGGTCAAGGTGCTGACACGCGCAAAGGACTCGAACCCGGCAGTCGCGTTGATCGATGAAAACGTGCCACCGACGTAGAGCTGCTGGGCCAGGGGATCAACTGCCAGACTCCAGACATCGCCGGCACTCGCAAAAGCACTGGTGCCTTCGACCGATGGCGCAAACGCGTTATCGAGGACGCCGGTTGCAGCGGAAACGCGGGCGACGCGCGAATGCGCCTGGCCGTCGATGCTCTGAAAGCCGCCACCGAGATACAGGTGGTCATTGGCTTCGTCGAGCGTCAGGGCCTGGATTGGAAGCTGGCTGACGGCACCGGCAACCACAGGCGCCCAAGCCGGGTCAATCCCGCCGTTCGCCAAAGCGAACTTTACGACCGCTGTGCGGGGCGTGCCGGCACTGCCGACATCGCCTGCACGATCGAGATTGCCCGCCACAAACAGGGCGTCGGCCGAGATCGCCGCGTCATAAATCGCTGCGGGAACCCCGAGATTCGTGGCACCCGCGAGAAACGCGGGGTCGAGCACACGGCCCGTGGTCAGACGCAGAATGCTGTTGCGCGCCTGGCCACCCGCGTTCGCGAACTGGCCGAACACGTAAACGCGTCCACTGGCATCCCCTTCGATTTCATAGACGAGTCCGGGTATCGACAGGGTCATGGCGGGGTCGAGCGTGCCGTTCGGCAAGATGCGCGCAAGGCTCTGTCGCGTCTGTCCGGCGACGGAGATGAAACTGCCACCGATCCACAGGCTGCCATCAGGATGCATGTAGGTTGCAGTCGCCCCGCCGGGATTCGTCGCCTGGGCATCGGTGGCCGCAACCGGCACCGGTGCTGCCGTCAGCGGCAACTCGACCAGGCCCGCGCGCAAGGCACCGCTGACGGAACCGAATTGGCCACCGATCAATACATTGGTGCCGTACACCGCGCTTGCGAGCACCGCGTTATCGACCACCGGTGCCCAGTTCGTATCAAGCACCCCGACGCCAGATTGTGAAACCAGAGCCAGGCGCGTGCGCGGAATACCACCCAGCGAATTGAAACCGCCACCGAGCAACAGCGCGTCGCCAAAGCCGATCGCGATGGTGCGTACGATGCTCGCCGGCGCCGGATTCCAGGTCAGATCGGCGGCACCGGTGCTGCGATCGAACTTCGTCGCATTCAGTCTCGGCGACGCGAACAGACCTCCCGCGAATACATTCGTCGCAGTGACGCCCAGCGAAAACACACTGCCCCCCGCCGGAAACGCCGGAGTCGGTGCGAACGCGGTGTCAACACCATTTGTGCCACCGGTGCCACTGGCAAAGACGCGCGCCAAGGCGATCCGCGCCTGACCGCCGATCGAGGCAAAGTCACCGCCGACGTACAAACCGCCAGCGCCGTCGAGTTCAAGGTCTCGCACCGAACCGGACGGGATCGCGAAATTGAAGTTCGTATCGAGCACTCCGGTCGTCGTACTGACTTTGGCCAGTCGAGTGCGGGTGATCGGTGCCATCCCGGTGAAGTTTCCACCGAAGTAGAGGAAACCGTTGGCCTCGTCGAGCGCAATGGTGCGCACCGAGGCGCCGGTCGGCAAGTCTGCTGGAAAGGTTGCGTCGACGACGCCGGTAGCGCTGATACGCGCAAAGCGCGTGCGGCCCAAGCCGTTCACACTAGAGAAATTGCCGCCAATGTAGACCGTGCCATCGGCGGCAACCGCGAGCGCGAAGACGGAACCGTTCGCGTCAGCGACGAAACCGGTATCGAGCGAACCATCGGCATTGAGCCGCGCCAAATTGCTGCGGGCAACGCCATCGACCTGGGAAAACAGTCCGCCGATCAGCGTACGCCCGGCGCTGTCGCGCGCCACCGCGGCGACTTGCCCGGCAGTGCGTATGCTCAGGTTCAACGATGGCTCCGGCGCCGGCCCCGCCTGTGCGGTCGCGACCACGGCAGCCATCAGCAGCAAGATCCAACCATTGCGCAATGCGTTGCGCGGCATCGTTGTTCGCAAAAACCCCTGTGTCGAATTCATCGTCGCGCTCCCCGTTTGACAGTGTGATGACTCTATGGTGAAGCGATGTGCCCTTCAATCACCGAACAATGGTTTCCGAAATTTTTCCTGATTAGCGCCGTCCCTCAGCCAAGAATCGCGTGATTTGAGACGGCGGCAGCCGATGTTACGCCCACTATCAGCGGAGGTGGGTCGTGGCGATGAACATGGTGCAGTTCCAGGCGGGTCTGTCGATGTCGGATTTCATGAAGCGTTACGGCACCGAAGCGAAGTGCCGGCGCACGCTGTTTCGCTCGCGCTGGCCGAAGGGATTTCGGTGCCCGGCGTGCAGCGCGTGTCGATATCAGACGACGCTGGTGTGCGGCACCCTGTTCCAGGCGACGAAGCTGCCGTTGGCGACGTGGTTTCTGGCGGTCTACCTGCTGACTTCGACCAAGACGAACATGGCCGCGCTCGAGCTGAAACGCCATCTCGGCGTCTGCTATCGCACCGCGTGGCGACTGAAGCACAAGGTGATGCAGGCGATGATGAAGCGCGAGGAATCGAGGCAGCTCAAGGGCTTCGTGCAGATCGACGATGCTTATCTCGGCGGCGAACGCAACGGCGGCAAGCGCGGGCGCGCTGCCACCGAAGCGCGCGGCGCGCGCTGGGTCAACATCGTGCTCGCCAACGTCAAACGATCGATCGGCGGCAGCTACCACGCGTTCAAGCAAGCCAAGTACGCGCGCCGCTATCTCGGCGAAGCCGCCTATCGATTCAACCGCCGTTTTCGACTGCCCGAACTCGCGCCGCGATTGCTGCATGCCATGATCGTCTGCAAGCCATGCCCAGAGCGGCTTCTGCGTCAGGCAAGCAACTTTTCTGGCTGAGAGACGGCGCTAATCAGGAAATTTTTTGAGTCAGCGCCGTCCCTGCAATGTCGCAACGGCCGCTTGCAGCGCTTCGATGTCCGCACGCAGCTGCGCATTCTCCGACTCAAGCTTCGCGTTCAACCCCTGAATCGCCGCGAGCGCGACGCCGGTGCTGTCCAGACTCGCGATATGCGTGTCGCTCTCGCCGAGACCGAAGCTGGCATGAAAGTCCTCGGCCACCGGGCCGACGTGGCGCGTCCCGGGATTGACGCGATACGACCATTCGCTGACTGGAAGTGCCAGCACCTTGCCGAGAATGGATTGGGTATCGATCGTTTTGAAATCGGTCTTCAGATCGCGCGAAGAAACGTCGGTCCAAACCCCGGAAGTGCTGAGATAGCCCCCCGTCGAAGTATTGAGGTAGCGCAGCGCGACCGACGCAACACCCCCCAGAATGAATTTGGTATCGCCGCTGGCAGACACCGGATTGAAGACCACCGCGCCATCGCTCTCGCGGACAAAGGTACGGAACAGCTTGCCGGCACGCGTGCGCAGCACGAAGTCGCCGTCCGCATCGCCAGAGGTGACTCGCGCCGAAACGACCATGTCGTCAGTGGTTGCCGGGAGCGAGTTCGTGTTCAACATCACGCCACCATTCGCGCGAACAAGGAACTGGTTCGGCAGTGTGGTCGAGAAATCGGTGAACGCCGACGCGTCCGCCCAGACAAAACTGCCGCTGTCGACCGCCTTTGCGTAGCTTCCTGCCGCAAACGAGTTGTCGCCCGCGCTGTTGTTGCTACCACCGGGAACCGCCGAGTTCGCACCAGTGGCGAAATTTGAGGTGCCACTGCCAACGAATGCCTTGCCACCGCTTGCCGTGTTGAGTTCACCGCTGCCGACAAAAGCCCAGCCACCGCTGGCAGTGTTGGACTCGCCGCCGGCGACTGTTGCAAAACCGCCAAAGCCGGGCGTCGCGCTGCCGGCGGTGTTGCCATATCCACCACCCACGGTGGTGCTTGTCGAAAGCGCCTTGTTGGCTGAACCACCCCCGACGTGGGCGTAGTTGCCACTCGCCTCATTGGTCGCCCCACCGCCGATCGAGGCATACACGCCGGTCGCGACGTGCCCGACGCCGGGATCGCTACCGCCGCCGAAAGCCACGATGCCCGCATTGTTTGTGTTGATGACAGTGCCGGGAGAGACCAGCTGCGGCTGTCCGCCAGCGAAGGGATAGGGCGTAATCGAGAACGCCGCGCGGTTGCCGACGCGAAAGCGCACAGCGATATTGTCCGTTGTGCCAAGAAAGTTCGTCGCGCTATCGATGCCGGCATTGCCCTGCAAATCCCAACACCCCGTCGCTTGCACAGCCTTCGGCACGATGCGCGTGCGCGCGTCGAGCGCGACGAAACCGCCTTGGCCGTCGCCAACTTCGACCGCGAGCCAGAGTTCGGAATGCGCGAGCAGCTTCGCATCGAGATCAAGCTCGGCGCTGAAGTGGCCGTCTTTCACGTCCAGACCGGACAGCGTCTGCGCAGGCACCGCGAGTTTCCCGGCGAGCGGTTCGGTATAGAGCGCGATGCGGAAGTCGTAGCGCCCTTGTGCGGGTTGGCCGGCATCAAGCAGCGAACCGCGATAGGTCCAGGTTTCGGCACTGGCGCAGTTCACGGCGAGCGCGGCGATGAGCGTGCACAACAAGCGACGGTTGGTCATGGTCATTCCCTCAAAGAGTTTCAAAGCCGTTGGCGAACAGATTGATGCCGGAAGTGCAGACCGCAGTCAGCGCCTTGGGCGCGAGCTCGGTGCGCAGACTGAAGCGGGTGCTGCGCTGTTCCTGCGGCAGCGGCGTCAAACGCACGTCGAGCGTGTAGCGCTGATCGAGCGAATGCTTTTCGAGCGAGCGCTCCAGTCGCGATGATTCGAGCTGCGGTGCCGACGCTGCTTTCGCGGCCCCTGCTGCCATCGCGCTGCTCGCGGTGAACGTGGCGATCGCCGTCAGCGCCGCCGATTTCCAGATCCATTGCATGCACTACCCCGTAATCACGTGACGCAAGTTGCTGTCGATTACGGCACACTTCGCCACACTCTGCCGAGATTTCTTCCATGCCGAATGCACCCGCCATCGCCCACGGCCAATGCCTCTGCGGCGCCACCCAATTCGAATTCGACCTGCCGAGAAGATGGGAAGTGTTCGGCGACGACTTGCCGCGCAAGCAGGGGCTCGACGCATGAGCACCATCCATCGACTCGGCATCGTGCTCGCTCTCATCGCAACCCCTGCAGCCGCCGATCAATTGGTGCTGGAGCCGGCCGCCGACGCGTCCCTGTTTCAGCCGTTTTCCGGCGATCTCGAAGCCGCCGACAGCCAGGGACCGCATCTGTTTGTTGGCCGTATTCTGCAGGGTACGCGACGGCGCGCCTTGCTGCGTTTCGACCTGTCGGCGCTGCCGGAAGATGCCACGATCAATGCCGCGCAACTGGAATTGACGTTGACGCGCACAGTCAGCGGCGCGCTTTCGGTCGGCGCGCATCGCGTCACCAGCGCCTGGCAGGAAGGCACCGCCAATGCCGGCACACCGGGCGGACAAGGCACTGCCCCTGGCGTCAACGATCCGACCTGGAGCCAACGCGCGTTTCCGGCCACGCCATGGACCAGCGCCGGCGGTGATTTCGTCGCGGTGGCAAGCGGCGCATTCACGCTCGATGGCAACGCCGACTACACGATCCCGGCCACCGCCGGCATGCTCGCCGACCTTGAACTCTGGCGCGCGAACGCGGCTTCAAACTTCGGCTGGATCCTCGTCAGCGACGAGTCGCAAACACCGCCGACGGCGAAGCGGCTGGAATCTTCCGAAGCCGCCAATGCCGCGACGCGTCCGCGTCTGCGCATTACCTACACAACGTCTGCGCCGCCGGCACCACGCGTACCGGTGCCGATCGGCTCGCCCGCTATCTGGTTCGCCGCCGCGATGCTGATTGTGCTGCTCGCGCTCAGATCACGTCCCACGGATAAGTGCCGCGATCGAGAATGAAGGCGGCGAGTTTTTCGACATCGCCGTCCTCATTGTGTTCGACGCCGCGCACGTTGCG
The DNA here is from genome assembly GCA_043753835.1 of Lysobacterales bacterium. Lineage (GTDB taxonomy): Bacteria > Pseudomonadota > Gammaproteobacteria > Xanthomonadales > Ahniellaceae > JADKHK01. The sequence goes on from JAYUVY010000020.1 coordinate 42,114, forward strand.
CGACATGCGCCGGCGCGCCTGTTTGGTGAACATCTCGGCGATCATGATTGCTTCGGCCGCGTGTGCGTCACCGGCCTTGTCCAGGGCATCGGCGCGCGACAGCGTGCACAGGCCGACGAACAGGTCGATGGCGATGTCCGCTGCGCGTTTCTGCTGGTGCTGGAAGTCGGCGATGGCCTTGCCGTATTTGCGCAGCAGCACGTCGGAAATGCGCGCCAGTTCGACCGTGTATTTTTCGTAGATCTCGGCGAGCTTGCGCAGGCGCGGATGCATCTCGCGCAGGATGTGGTCGGAACCGAACCCGGTCGCCTGCGACAAGCGCCGTTGCCCGTAGCCACTCATCACGCCGAAGCCCTTGATCGGATTATTGAAGATGTCGCCGATTGATTTCTTCAGTTCGGACAGTGAGGCACCGACGTCCTTCATGCCGGAGAGCGCGATATACAACCGCAGGATTTCATTCGTGCCTTCGAAGATCGACAGGATGCGCGAGTCGCGCTGGATGCGCTCGTACGGAAATTCCTTCATGAAGCCGTTGCCGGCGGCGATCTGCAGCGCTTCGTGCGCGTGGCGCTGGATCGCGTCGGACGCGAACACCTTGCTGATCGCGGCCTCAGTCGAATAGTCGGCGCAGCCGCTGTCGATGTAATGCGCAACCATCCACACCGCGCTCTCGGCGGCGAAACAGTCGATCGTCATCTGCGCGATCTTGTCGCGGATCAGTCCAAACTCGGCGATCGGTCGACCGAACTGCTTGCGGTCGCGGGCCTGTTGCGTGGACAGCGCGATCAGCGTCTTCATGCCGCCGACAGCACCGCCACCGAGACCGGTGCGGCCATTGTTCAAGATCGCCATCGCCACCTTGAAGCCCTTGCCGACCTCGCCGAGCACATGATCGGGAGGCACACGCACATCGCTGAACGCAACCGTGGTCGTGCTTGATGCGCGGATGCCCATCTTCTGCTCGTGTGGGCCATGCGATACGCCCGGCCACGAGGCGTCGACGATGAACGCGGTCATCTTGCCGTCGACGCCGTCGGTGCGCGCGAACACCGTGTAGAACTGCGCGATGCCGCCATTGGTGATCCAGATCTTCTCGCCGTTGAGCAACCAGCTGCCATCGGGCTGCACTTCAGCCTTGGTGCGCACCGATGCGGCATCGGACCCGGCGCCGGCTTCGGTCAGACAGAACGCGGCGATGTATTCGCCGCTCGCGAGCTTCGGCAGGTATTGCGCTTTTTGCGCGTCGGTGCCGAACAGCAGCAAGCCCTTCATGCCGATTGAACTGTGCGCGCCGATCGTCAGCGATACCGACGAGTCGTGGCGCGAGGTCTGCGACAGCACGCGCGCATAAGCGGCATTGCTGAGCTCAAGCCCGCCGTGCGCTTCCGGAATGATCAGGCCGAACAGCCCCATGTCGCGCAGCGCCTGGATGAATTCGGCCGGCTGGTGTGCGGCTTCATCCCAGTGCCGGAACTGGTCCTTGTGCGCATTCAGGAAATCGTCGATCGAGCTGACCATCATCCCGAGCATTTCACGATCGCGTTCGCGCATCACCGGGTACGGGAACAGGTTTTCCTCGACGATCTCGCCAAGGAACAGATTCTTGGCGACGCTGACTTCGCGCTTCAACGCATTGCTCGCGGCGGGTTTCGGGTCGGCCATGACGCACTCCGGGACGGGGCTCCGAGTGTCCGACCGAACCGCGGCGGTCGCAAGCGTGAGGTTGTGAGTGGCGCGTCGAAATTGCGAATTTTCCTAGGCGGAAATCCGAATCTGACGGATGTCGCGGATCACGGACGCGACCAAGCTGTCGGCACACGGACGACACCGCGCCACGGAAGGCGCGTTACCGGGGAAATCACATGAACCGCCGCACCATCCGCATCGTCAGCCGCATGCTCAGCACCCTATTCGGCTGGTTCGGCGTCTACACGGGTGTCCGCCGCCGCGCGCGACGCATGACATCGCGCTGACGTTTCGACTCAAGGCAGGAACGACAGGGTGTCCGGCGCGAAATTCGCGAGGTTCGGAAACACCTGTTCCAGATCGATGTCCGGCACACCCATCCAGCGCGCCAACGTCGCGGCATAGGTGTCGACCGGCGTCGTCGGGATGAACTGGCCACGCGAAAAGCTGTCCGGGCCGTCCAGTTGCTGACTCGGGAAGGTGCCGTACATGGCGCGACCCGCCACCGCACCACCCATGGCCATCTGCACACCGCCCCACGCGTGGTCGGAGCCATTGCCGTTGCTCGACAAGGTGCGCGCAAACTCGCTCATCGTGAACAGGGTCACCTCGCTGTCGGTGCCGATATCGAGCATTGCCTGGCGGAACCACGATAGCGCCTGATTCAGTCGCGCCATCAACAGCGGTTGGCCGGTATTCGCCATCTGCGTGTCGTGCGTATCGAAGCCGCCAATGCGCACCAGATAGATCTGCCGCTCGTGATTGATGCCGGCACCCGAACCTGGCCGCGAAATCTTGATCATGCGCGCGACCATGCGTAGCTGGTCGAGCAGCGAGTTTGAGTAAGTCGCACCGGCAACCGTGACTTGCGCCGACGAATTGGCCGTGGCCGACGACTGTTGATACACCGTGCCGACCGTGCCGAAGTTCGTGAGCGCGGTCGAAATGGTGGCCGACAGATCCAGCGAACGCGCCGTGAGCTGCCCATACTCCTTCGCGAACGGATGCGCGTAGGTTTGCGCCAGCATCAGATCAAGCGCCGCACGCCGTCCCGACTGCAGACCGCCGGCGGTCGCCGAGTAGTTATTGAGCAAGGTCGCGCCACCCGTCGACATCTGATACGGGAACACACCGTCACCGACCAGATAGCGCGAACTGCCCGAAATCGAGATGCACGGCGCGAGCGTTGTCAGTTGATTGCCCGAAGCGACGCGTGAAGCCAATTCGCCGCCCCAGCCATAGGGATGATTCGGCGTGGTGCGGCCGAGATGCCATTGCGTCGTCTGGTCGCTGTGCGAATACAGTTGCGGCGGCCTTGGCGTCGCGTTGTAGGTCGCTTTGGTGATCGGCTGCACCAGCGTCCCGATATTCGGAAACATCGCGACGCGCTGCTGGCCGAACAGGTTCGCGAGACCGGGATAACCCGGATTGATGGCACCACCAGGCACCTGCGGGAAGGCGTAGTCGAGAAACTGCGGATGCATGCCGAAGGAATTGGCCGCAAAGCCATTCGGGGTGATCGGACGCAACGCACTCGCCGCCAGCGCCAAACCATTCGCGTTGTTTGCTGCGTCAAACACACCGCCACGCGCGTTGGCGTAGACCGCATGCATCGGGGCATCGCGCGGCACCAGCATGTTCCACGAGTCGTTGCCACCATCAAGGTAGACACACACCAGTGCCCGGTAGTTGCCAAAGGCCGCGCCTTTCGGCGTGGCCGCGAGCGCATTGCCGAGCAAGCCCATTTGTGGAAACAGCGCCTGTGCCGAACCGGCCAGCACGGTGGCTGAAAGGCCACGCAGAAAGTCACGACGATCAATTGAGCCGCTCATGGTCACCTCAGCGCTGCACGAGAAATTCGGGAGACATCAGGGCCAGATGCACGGTGGTCAGTACACGCAAGTTCCACTGGCTCTGGTTCTCTGGCCCGCCGAGACTGAACAACATGAAATTGCGCAGGACCGTGCGGGTGTCGCTACTCATCGTCCCGTAGAAAAGCCGCACATTGATCTCGTCGAGGAACAGGTTGTAAGCATTCGCACCGGTGCTGTTCGCGCCACTGACAAGAGGCGTGAGATCGGCGATCAGGTGGTAGGCGCGATCGGTCGGCAAGGTGAATGCGCCGGTGCCGGTGTTGTAACCCGCCCACAACCGATTCCACTGCTCGTTGGCTGCGGTCATCGCCGTGGTTTCATTCGCAATCTGGAATTCCGGTGCGTACACGCCGGCAGTCGCCAGATCGCCCGGCGGCAGATAGTCGGGTTCGTAGAAATTGAACACGGTCGGCGCGCCGAGTGGGCGCTGCAGGAAACTGTCCTGCGGGCCGCGGATGCCCATCAACACTTCGCCGGCAGAATTCGCGGCCGGCGCGGTGACGCCGAAGGCACGCCATGCAGCCGTCAGTCGCAACAGCGGTTCGCGCAATTTTCCGTAAGGCGCAGCGGGATCGGCGGGCGGCAGGCGGGCGTCGTCGTCAAGCAGGACGGCGCGGATCACCGCCGCCAGATCACCGCGCGTACCGCTACCGTTGTTGTCGAACACCGTCGCGACGCGCGCGATGTATTCGGGGGACGGGTGACTGGTGACAAAACGCTGGATCAATTGGCGCGAAATGAACGGTGCCGTGTTCGGATGATTGAATAGAAAATCGAGCGCCTGATCGATCTGGCTGATGCAATACGTGTGGCACGTGGCGACAACGCTTGGATCGCCGGGCTGTGTGGTGCCGTTGCTGCCGACTCCGCAGATCGGGCCGGCATCGATGACCGCGCCGCCGATAATCGTCTTCAAACCGGTATCTGCGTACGCCGGAAAGCAGGCCATAGGCGTGAAGCCGGCGGGGCCATTGTTGATTCCGGTGTAGGTGTTGCAGGCGGATGACGGTAGCGACCCGCAGTTGTAAGACCAGCCGGTGAACACGCGCGACAGCTCGGTGATGTCGGTCTGGGTGTAGGTCGGAATCGGGTTCGGGCCGGCCAGCACCGGCGTGAAATCGATATTTCGTTCTATCAGGCCGACGGTGAACAACTGCATGATCTCGCGCGCGTAATTCTCGTCGGGTGCGCTCGGATTTGAAGCACCGGGCAAAGTCGCCTTGCGGTTGCGCCAGTGACTCAGATAGCGGCCCATCATTGGTGACTTGGTCACCTCTTCGAGCAGGGTCCGGTAGTTGCCGAACGCATTGCGGGCGAGGATGTCCCAGTACTCGGAGACACCGAGCACGTTTCCATTTAGGGCATCGGCACGATCCGAGACCACGAGAATCTGCGACAACGCAAACGCCATGCGCTGGCGTAACTGGTCCTGCCCGAAGGCTGCGGTATGGAACCACCGATCCATACGCTGGTTTTGGCCGACACCGCCCTGTGGCGGCTGCAGCCCAATAAGCTCGATGTACGGTCGCGCCAGCGTCGGCGGCGTCGCGATCTGCTGGTCGAGCCAGCCGTCATAGGTGGACGACCGGAACTGCGCGATCGAGGCGCGACTCGGCCCGAACGTCGCCTGGGTCAGGAAACGCGCCGCTTCGGCGTCGGTCTGCGGTACGAAATACTTCGCCTCGAACCCGGCCTGATGGCCACCGAAAATGGCGGCTTGCGCACCGGTCGCCGCGACCAGCAACAGCAATCCGGACCAAACATTTCCAAAGCGTCTGCCCACGACCATTCCCCAATCCGAGACGAGCCGCGATGTTAGCGAGCTGCGCGTCACATACCGTGACCGGTTGCGCGAGGCTGGCTATTCGGTGCAATCAGGCGGATCAGCGGGGACATTACGACGCGCCGGTTCAGTCGCGGCGCACTTCGCCGCCGTCGCAACGCCCATCCGCATAACGACCACCGCGATCGAGGCATGCATCCATCGCCAGGTAATCGACGACGACGCCATAGCCGATGCGGGCGACGATCAGGAAAGCGATCAGACCGAGAATACGAGTAATCCAACGCGCTGCAATCTGCATGAAATGACCTCGGTCAGCATTTGCGCTCAGCCTAACGAAAACGCCGCCCGGACAGGCGGCGTTTTTGCTTCCGGCGCAGACAGGTCCGCCTGCGCCACGGCGGTTTGCATCAGGCTGCTTTCGGGGCCTCGAACTGTTCTTCTTCGGTCGAACCGTGCAGGGCCGCGAGCGAGCTGTGGCCGCCGGCGATCACTTCGTTGATCTTGTCGAAGTAACCGACACCAACTTCACGTTGATGCTTGGCTGCGCTGTAACCAAGTTTTTCGTCGGCGAATTCCTGTTCCTGCAGTTCGACATAGGCCGCCATCTGGCGCTCCTTGTAGCCGGTCGCGAGTTTCCACATCGAGTAGTTCAGCGCGTGGAAACCGGCGAGCGTGATGAACTGGAACTTGTAGCCCATCGCCGCGATTTCCTTCTGGAATTTCGCGATCGTCTGCTCGTCCAGATTCTTCTTCCAGTTGAAGCTCGGCGAGCAGTTGTAGGCGAGCAGCTTGCCCGGGAACTTGGCATGGATCGCGTCGGCGAACTGGCGCGCTTCGGCGAGGCTCGGGGTCGAGGTTTCGCACCAGATCAAATCGGCGTAAGGCGCGTAGGCAAGACCGCGCGAGATCGCCTGGTCGATGCCCATGTTGGTTTCGTAAAAGCCTTCGACCGTTCGCTTGCCGTTACAGAACGGCAGATCGTTGGCATCGATGTCGCTGGTGATCAGGGCTGCGCCCATCGCATCGGTACGCGCGACGATCACGCTCGGCACCCCGGCGATGTCGGCGGCGAGGCGTGCGGCAACGAGTTTCTGCACTGCTTCCTGGGTCGGCACCAGCACCTTGCCGCCCATGTGGCCGCACTTCTTTGCGCTCGCGAGCTGGTCTTCCCAATGCACGCCCGAAGCACCGGCTTCGATCATGTGCTTCATCAATTCGAATGCGTTCAGTACACCGCCGAATCCGGCCTCGGCGTCGGCCACGATCGGCTGCAGCCAGTCGATGTCGTCGCGGCCTTCGGCGTGATGGATCTGGTCGGCGCGCAACAGCGTGTTGTTGATGCGGCGCACGACGTCCGGCACCGAGTCGACCGGATACAGCGACTGGTCGGGATACATGCTGCCAGCGGTGTTGGCGTCGGCCGCGACCTGCCAGCCGGACAGATAGATCGCCTTGAGGCCAGCCTTGACCTGCTGCATCGCCTGGTTGCCGGTCATCGCGCCGAGCGCATTCACGAACGGCTCGGTATGCAGGTAATGCCAAAGCTTCTCGGCGCCGCGCTTGGCAAGCGTGTGCTCGACATGCACGCTGCCGCGCAGGCGTACCACGTCGTCAGCGCTATAGCCGCGGGTGATGCCGGCCCAACGCGGATTGTTGGCCCAGTCGAGTTTGATCTGTTCAGCGGTGGGAAGCGTCGTCTTCATGGTCTACCTCTTGCGGTTTGATCGTCGGGGAGGACGGGGTGGTTCGGGGGAGAGCGGAGAGAGACTTCAGGCAAGTCGCTCGTAACAAGGCAAGGTCAGGAATTCGACCAGCTCGTCGCTATGCGTCCACTCGGACAACAGTCGCGTGGCTTCGTCGAACTTTTGCTCTCCGGGCAATCCGGTCGGATTGACGCGGCTGCCGATGGTCGCGATCGCGCTGTCGAACTCGGCGAAATCGAGCGTGCTGCCGTCGTCGAACTGCTGTCCGCCGACATGCAGCCACTGCCACAGCTGCGCGCGCGAAATCTCCGCAGTCGCTGCGTCTTCCATCAGGTTGTGGATGGGCACACAGCCGAGGCCGTCGAGCCACGCGGCGACATAACGAACGCAGACATCGATGTTGTTGAGAAAGCCGGCGCGTGTGATCGTGCCGGTGCTCGGTGTGATCAGCGCATCGCGCGTCACTGTCACATCAATGCGCGCCACATGCATCTGGTTCGGCGTCGGCATGTGCGCATCGAAAATATCGCGCGCAATCGGAATCAAACCGGGATGCGCAACCCAGGTGCCGTCATGACCGGCCGTCACCTCGCGCAATTTGTCGGCGCGCACCTTGGCCATCGCGGCCTCGTTTGCGTCCGGGTTGTTGCTGATCGGGATCTGCGCGGCCATGCCGCCCATCGCGAAGGCGCCACGACGGTGACAGACGCGGATCAGCCACTCCGAATAGGCCTTCAGAAACGGTGCGGTCATGCCGATTTGCGTACGCTCCGGCAGCACACGGTCGCGATGCGCGCGGAAGGTTTTCAGGTAACTGAAGATGTAGTCCCAGCGCCCGCAGTTCAGTCCGACGATGCGACCGCGCAGCGCGTGCAGGATCTCGTCCATTTCGAACACGGCCGGCAGGGTTTCGATCAGCACGGTTGCCTTCATCGTGCCGATCGGCAGACCGAGTCGCACCTCGACGAAGCTCATCACGTCGTCCCACAATGCCGCTTCCTGATGGCTCTGCAATTTCGGCAGGTAGAAAAACGGGCCGAGGCCCTTGGCCGCGAGCGTCGTCGCGTTGTGCAAGGCGAACAAGGCCAGATCGAACAGCGATCCGCTGATGCGCGCGTCATCGACCGCGACATGTTTCTCATCAAGATGCCAGCCGCGCGGACGCACCATCAGCACGGTCTTCGACTCCGGCTTCAACGCGTAATGCTTGCCTTCCGGTGAGGTGTAGGTGATGGCACCCGCGACGGCGTCGCGCAGGTTGTATTGGCCGTCGAGCATGGCCTCGAAGGTCGGGCTCGACGAATCTTCGAAGTCGGCCATGAACACCTTCGCGCCCGAGTTCAGCGCGTTGATGATCATCTTGCGATCGACCGGGCCGGTAATTTCGATGCGCCGATCGCGGATCGACTCGGGAATCTCGGCGACACGCCAGTCGCCGTCACGAATGGATTGGGTCTCGGGGAGGAAGTCGGGCAACTCGCCGGCATCGAAGCGCGCCTGGCGTGTTGCGCGGGCGGCGAGCAGGGCCTGTCGGGTCGGTTCGAAGCGGCGATGCAGATCAGCCAGCAAAGCCAAGGCATCGGCGCTCAACACGCTGGCTTGCGACGCATTCAGCGCGGCGCTGACACGGACGAAGGGAGCTGCTGCAGCGGACGCGGCCATACGATTCCTTGCCTGATTGCTGAGCCGGTGTTCGCGCCCTCCACGCGGCACCGACACACCGAAGCTACGCCCTGCGCAGGTCGTTTGACAAAACCGATGTTTCAATGTGATGTATTGACATTGTCAAAGCACCCTCAAGGCATTGAAATGCCAGCTCAAAAACCGAACAAGCGTTCGATTACTACACTTGTTTCAGATGGAAACGCGACCGTCACGGCCCCGACGAAGCGCCGAAAACGCAAAGGTGAAGGCGAATCGCGCTTCTACTACAAGGGCAATCGTCTGAAGCAGTTACGTGCTTTCTGCATGAGCGCGAAGCTCGGTACCTTTTCGCGCGCCGCCGAAGCACTGTTTCTGAGCCAGCCCTCGATCAGCCTGCAGATCGGCGCGCTGGAACGCGAACTCGGCACGCATCTGATCGATCGCGGCAACCGTCGCGTGCAACTGACGCGCGAGGGCCAGATGCTCTACGACATCGCCCTGCCGCTGATCGAGGGATTGGACGGACTCGATGACGCATTCCGCGGCAAGTTGGTCGGGCTCGATGCGGGCGAACTCAATATCGCCGCCGGCACGTCGACCATCCAATACCTGTTGCCGAACCTGGTGCAGGCATTTCGCGAGCGCTATCCGAAAGTGCGCCTGCATCTGCATAACGTCACCGGCAGCGATGGCCTGACCATGCTGCGCTCGGACAGCGCCGACTTCGCTGTGGGTTCGATGCTCGATGTACCGAATGATCTGGTCTACGAATCGGTGTACCAGTTCGACCCGATGTTGATCACGCCGCCGAATCATCCGCTCGCGGCGAAGCAGGAGATCAAGCTCGATGACCTCAGTCCGTATGGCTTGATCCTGCCACCGCGACGACTGACCACCTATCGCCTCGTGGATCTGATTTTCCAGCAGGCGCGCGTGCCGTACCACGTCGCAATCGAGGTCGGCGGCTGGGAAGTGATCAAGCAATACGTCTCGATGGGCCTCGGCATTTCCATCGTCACCGGCATCTGCCTCAAACCCGAGGACCGCCTGGAAGTGCGCAACATGCGCCAGTTTTTCCCGCAACGCAGCTACGGCGTCGTCATGCGCCGCGGAAAATACCTGAGCCCGCAAGCGCGCGCCTTCATCGACCTGATCAAACCCGGCCTGTTCACCCGCCGCGACTGGTTCGAGTCGGGGCATTCGGAACGCTAAGTCACGCTGCGAACGACGATCATCGCTTGGTCGCGGACTGCTTAGCAGTCGCCTTTTTCGCTGCAGGCTTCTTCGCTGCAACATTCTTCGCAGGCACCTCTTTCTTCACTGCTGCCGTCTTCTTTGCCGGTGCCGCTAACTTCGCTGACGCGTCGGGGCCACCCAGATACGCGAGCACTTCGTCGGCGTGAGTCGCGGGTTTGACTTTGTCCCAGACCTTCTCGACCTTGCCGTTGGCGTCGATGACGAAGCTGGCGCGGGCGATACCCATGTATTTGCGGCCGTACAGGGATTTCTCGACCCAGACGCCGAAGCCCTTGATCAATACGTGTTCGGGATCGGCGATCAGCGGAAAGTTGAGCGCGTATTTCGCGACGAATTTGCCGTGGCGCTTTTCGTCATCGGCGCTGACGCCATAGACGCGCACTTTGGCTGAATCGAACTTTGGCAGCGCATCGCGGAAGGCGCAGGCCTCGGTGGTGCAGCCAGGTGTGTCGTCCTTCGGGTAGAAGTAGATGACCGTGCGCGCGCCTTTCAACGATTTCGGCGAGACGCGTTCACCGCGATCGGTCTTGAGGTCGAATTCGGGTATGCGGTCGCCGACGTTGAGCATGGTCATCTCCTGATGGACGAGCGGAGCAAATCAGCTGTGATGTCGAAATAGCGTCGACGGGTAAAGTCGCCAGGGGATCAAATGCCGCGATGCTTGCCGATGTAGGGCGCGTACCAGGCACGAATGCGCGCCATGTCGGCTTCCATGTCTTCGGTCATCGTGAACATCTCACCGATGCCGAACACCTTGTCCGGGTAGTGGATGTAGATGCAGCACACCGGCACATTGGCCTTGCGCGCGATGTGCCAGAAACCGGACTTCCACTTGTGCACGGCCTTGCGCGTACCTTCCGGTGCCAGCAGGAACCAGGCATTCGGGTTGGTGCGGAAACCCTCGACGGTTTCACCGACGACGCCGTGGGCGGCACGGCGGTCGATTGGAATCGCGCCGAGGGCGCGCAACAGGATGCCGAGCGGAAACCAGAAGGCTTCGCGCTTGGCCAGGAAGCGGATATCCGCACCGGCCGCAACCTTGATCAGCAGTCCGTAGAGTGCATCCCAGGCCGAGGAATGCGGTGCGGCCAGGAACAGTACCTTTGATTCGTTCGGAAACTGGCCGACCAATCGCCAGCCGAGATATCGCAACCAGACCTTGGCAAGCCAGCGCACCACGCGCGGATAGCGCTGCGGTGCCTTCGGCGGCAAGGGTTCGACCACCGGCGGGCGCGTCATGCGTCGTGATCCACGCGACTACTGCGTACGCGCTTGATGCCACCGCGCGTCTTCTTCGCGTCGAGTCGACGTTCTTTCGACGCACGCGACGGCTTGGTCGCGATGCGCGCCTTCGGCACCACGGTCGCGGCGCGGATCAGGTCGGCGAGGCGGTCGCGCGCGTCCTCGCGATTGCGGTCCTGGGTGCGAAATCGATTGGCCTGGATCACGATCACGCCGTCAACAGTGATGCGCCGGTCGCGTCGCGCCAGCAGGCGTGTGCGCACGGTTTCCGGCAGTGCGGCCGACGCGCGCGCATCGAAACGCAATTCGACCGCAGTCGAAACCTTGTTGACGTTCTGGCCGCCCGGACCAGACGCGCGCACGAAGCGTTCGTCGAGTTCGTTGTCGGCGATCTGGATGTGGGCGTTGATTTCGAGCATGCGCCAATTCTAGCGTCGCCAGCGGCGCGAATCGGCATTGCTGCGGTGCCTTTGCCTTGAGGCTATGCTTCGCCCAGCGCAACTCGCGCCAGCTAGGGGATAAGTGCATGAGCGGCAAGAAGCTTGAAATCGGTGACGTATTCGGCTGGTTCACGTCGGCGTTCCAGTTGGCCATGAAGAATCCGGGCGTATTCATCGTCATGGCGCTGATCATGGCGATCATCGGCGTGATTCCGATCCTGGGTGGACTGACGGTATTGATTCTCGGCCCGGCGCTGTATGGCGGATTCGTCTACGCCGCACGCGAGGAAGAACAGGGCCGCAAGGCTGACATCAAGCATCTGTTCATTGCGTTCGAGCAACCCGGCAAGATCGGCCAGATGATCATGCTGTGCTTGCCTTCGATTGCCGCCGGCGTGGTGCTGGTGATTCTAGGTTTCGTGTTCGTAGGCGGTGCCATCATGGCGGCTGCATCGGGCGGCGGAAATGCGATGGGCGCCGGGGCCGGCATCGGCATGGTGGTGTTCGCGCTGGTCGCCATCGTGATCATGGTCGGCGTCGCCTTCCTGGTCTATTTCGCGATCCCGAGGGTCATGCTGGACGGCGTTGAACCGATCGCGGCAATGAAGGAAAGCTTCGCCTATTCGATGGCCAATCTGGCGGCTCTGCTCGTCGGATTCATCGCCATCGGCATCGCCTACATGGTTGTCGCTTTCGTGCTGATCTTCATTCCGATTCTCGGCTGGATCGTGCTGATGCTCGGCGGCACCCTGCTTGGCGCGTTGTCGATGTACTTTGCGTATCGATCCGCGTTCGGTGACAGCGTACCGATGGCGATTGCGCCTCCGATGGATCCACCGATGCCGCCGGCACCGCCGCCGGTCGTGCAGTAAGCCGCTTCGCAACCGCATCGTCGAAATGCAAACGGCCCCGGAAATCGGGGCCGTTTTTTTGGTCATCTGCGCGTTCAGGCATCCACGGATTCGGTCTTGGGCGGCAACCAGCGCGCCGCCAGAATACCGATCTCGTAAAGGATGCACATCGGGATCGCGAGCAACAACTGCGAGACGACATCGGGCGGCGTCAGGATTGCGGCGACGACAAACGCACCGACCACGACATAGGCGCGCGCCTCGCGCAATTGCGGCGTCGTCACCCAGCCGAGCACCACCAGGATCACGACCGCGACCGGCACTTCGAAACACAGGCCGAACGCGAGGAACAACACGAGCACGAAATCGAGATATTGGCTGATGTCGGTCATCACCGCGACGCCGGTCGGTGCCACCGCTTGCAGGAAGCCGAACACCGTCGGCAGCACCAGGAAATAGGCAAAGGCGCAGCCGGTGTAGAACAAGGCGACCGAGGAGGCGAGCAGGGGAACCGCGAGTCGGCGTTCGTGCTTGTACAGACCCGGTGCGACAAATGCCCACGCCTGATAAAGCAGGTACGGCATGGCCACGATCAGCGCCAGGAAAAACGTCAGTTTGAGCGGCGTCAGGAAGGGCGAGGCGACTTCGATCGCGATCATCTGCGTGCCTTCCGGCATCTTGTCGAGCAAGGGCTTCGCCAGCAGCGCGTAGATGCGATTGGCGAACGGCAGTCCGGCGAGGAACAGCAGCATCACCGCGACGACGGCACGCAGCAGGCGCTCACGCAGCTCGACCAGATGCGCGAGAAACGGCAGCTCGATGTCGGGCTCGGCGCCGCTCATGGCTCGGACTTGTCGATCGGCGGCGCCTCGAATTCGCGCTTCACGGCCTCTATCGGATTGGCCTTGCGGATCGTCGCTTCGGTCTCACGCAAGCTGCGCTTGATTTCATCAGCGGCGATTTCACGATCGATCTCGTAACGCAGATTGGTCCAGCTCGAGCGCAGCCGCCGCAGCATCGCACCAACAGTGCGGGCCGCGCGTGGCAGTCGCTCCGGACCAAGCACGACGAGCGCGACCACGGCGATCAGAGCCAATTCACTCAAGCCGACATCAAACATGGGCGTGTCTCGAGATCGCGAAGCGATCAGACCGTCTTGTCGCGTTCCGCCTGAGTCGCCTTCTCAGCCGTTGCCTTGTCGGCTTCCAGCTTCGGTGTTTCCTCGGTGTCGGCCAGACCTTTCTTGAATTCCTTGACCGCGCTGCCGAGATCGCCACCCATGTTGCGCAATTTCTTGGTGCCGAAGATCAGCACGACAATCAGCAACACCACGATCCAATGACCAATGCTGAACGAGCCCATGACGTACTCCGAAGCGTTCGCGAGGCGGCAAGGATAGCGCCGCAGCAACGCTCACTGTGCGCTGTATTCCTCAAGACGGTCGCGGAAGTCGATCACCGACTCCGGCACCACGTTGACGCCACCTTCGAAGATGCGCCGCGGCGTCATGTTGCGGCCGTAAGTCGCCTGGTTGGCATCGTGATCGATCGAGATCACCGAACCGTCCAGTGCGACACCGGCAAACAGGCCGCGCGAACGCGAATAGCTGTAGATCTCGGCTTTCAATTGGCCATCGGTCGAGGCTTGGGCATTGCGACCCACTGGGCCGGCAGCCACGGCGGCGTCTGCGCCGAGGGTGAATTTGCCGTTGACGATGGAATCAACGCCACGCTTGGAACGGAACACCAGCACGACGTCGGTGGATTGCACGCCCGCCTGGAAGCCGAAACTGCCGCCAGTGATGCTGATGAAACTCGGATTCGACCAGGTGCCATCAGGCGAACGCACCGAGATCAATCCCTTGCCGTGACGACCGCCGAGCACCAACCCGGCTTTGACAACATCGGGAATGACCGCAATCGCCTCGGCTTTTTCGATCAGGTGTGCCGGCATACGCCTGTCTGGCGCCGCCATGATTTCGGAGAGGACGCGCACCGCGTTTCGGGCGCGCTCCACTTCCTTGTCGCCGGCAGTGACGACCGTTGACGACAGCGACAACGCGAGCAATAGCGACGCGCATGGCAACAAACGGGTACGAAATGTCATGCAGGATTCCCGGAGTGACGACAGCATCGAGAGTCGCGCGCGGGCAATGAATCAAGCGTGAGCAGGACTCATGCGTTGCGGCGAGCGAGCGCAAGCGCGAACAACCCCGAGCCGATCAGCGCGATCGCGAGCAGGAAGCGCGACAACAGGCTGCCGCTCGGAATGGGCTCATGTGGTTCAACCACCGGAGCCGGCCCACGACACGCGGCCACGCTGGCAATGGCCAACCCTTCCATTTCCGGTAGCGTGGACGACACGAAGGTCGTTGCGCCGGTGGTGGCATCGATGCGCACGATGTCGCTGTTGCGATTGTCGTCCGGCGGGCGATAGTCGAGGATCGCCCAGAGATTGCCATTGGCGTCGAAATCGAGCCCGCCGTCGGCAAACACCAAGTTTGGCGCAATGCTGCTGAACTTGGTCGCGACACCCGTCGCCGGGTTGATGCGATAAACGCCCTCATCACCTTGCGAGGCCAGTCCGAACAGGCCATCGCGATTGGCGGCGAGCCCAGTCATATGGAAGCCGAGCGGGCTGGCAAACGTCGCCTGACCGGTCCGGGGATTGATCTGCCACAACTTGCGGGTTGTGTCCGAGGACGCGAAGAGACGGCCGTCACATGTGAAACTCAATCCGAAATCGAGCGCGTCGAATTGCCCAACGCCCTGCCCGGTCAATCCGGTATTGCCGGCAATGCCGCCGACTGCCGTGCCGTGGCCATTCTGCTTGTCGATGGTGATCAGCGTCTTGGTCGAATCGACGATGCCATAAAGCACGCCTTCATCGGACAAAGCCAAGCCTTCCACATCGTTGAACCCGGTTTCACCGATCAGCGTGGTTTGACCATTCGCCAGATCGATCCGGTAAAGCTTGTTGAAGGAGACGCCGAACGCAATAGGATCCGCGGCCGCGGGCATCGCCACTGCGGCCAGAATGGCTAGCACTGCTAGGGGCAGGCTGCGTCGCATCTCCATCTTCCTTCAATCGATCTTGTTATTGTGGGTAATCGTCAGCTGTCAACGGTGGACAGCACTCGAATGTTACCGAGCACCCGTTACGAATCAAAGGCCTGACCGGGAATTGCTGTTGTATTTCCACGACAATCTGGCCCAATCAAGATGGCGGGTCGTTCGCCCTGCTTTCTCACCAGATGTAGTAGAAAGCCGCATGAAATATCTCGGTCGCAACAACTTCGAACATGCCGATGCGCCGCGCGCGGCCGTCCTGCTGGTCAATCTCGGCACCCCGGATGCGCCTGATACGGCCTCGGTACGGCGATATTTGGCGGAATTCCTGGCCGATCCGCGCATCATCGAGATGCCGCGCTGGCTGTGGCGGATCATCCTGCATGGCGTGATCCTGCGCATTCGGCCGAAGCGGTCCGCGCATGCTTATCAGCAGGTCTGGACGGAAGCGGGTTCGCCCTTGCTCGTCCACACCGAACGCTTGGCCGCCGCCGCAGCCGAAACCTTGCAGGGCATCGCCAGCGGACCGCTGCTGGTACGCGCCGCCATGCGCTACGGGCGTCCAGCGATCGCCACGGTATTGCGCGAACTGCAGGTGGCCAACGTCCGGCGCATTCTGATCCTGCCGCTGTACCCGCAATATTCCGGCACAACCACGGCCACGGTATTCGATGCCGTCGCCGCTGAACTGAAGCGCTGGCGCTGGATCCCGGAGATCACTTTTGTGTCCGACTACTACGCGCAACCTGCATTCAGTGAAGTGCTTGCGGACAGCGTGCGTGCGCATTGGGCGCAACACGGCCGCAAACATCTGTTGATGTCGTTTCACGGCATCCCCGAGCGCTACCTGCATGCCGGCGACCCTTATCACTGCCAGTGCCATGCGACCGCACGGCGCCTGGCGGAAGCACTCGGCCTCGGTGCCCAGGACTGGACCCTCGCCTTCCAGTCGCGCGTCGGCCGCGAGCCCTGGCTGCGCCCCTACACCGATGAAACCCTGGCCGCGATGCCGGCGCGTGGCATCAAGGAAGTCGACGTCATTTGTCCGGGTTTCGCTGTCGACTGTCTGGAAACGCTGGAAGAAATCGCGGTCGAGAATCGTGGCCGCTTCATCAATGCCGGCGGCAGCGCCTACGGTTACATCCCGGCATTGAACGACAGCGCCGAACATGCGGCCCTGATCGCGCAAATCGTTCGTGAACGCAGTGCGCATTGGCCAGAGTTTTCCGCGAGCGCGCAGCAAACCGAAGCGATGACACGCGGCCTGATCGTGGAACGATTCGAGAAGCTGAAGGCAGGACGCCAATGATTGATGCCATCAGGTTCGAAGAAATCACGCTCGAGATTCCGAACCTGCGCATCGCCGCGCGCCGCAGCGGCAACCCGGACGGCCCGAAACTGCTGGCCCTGCATGGCTGGCTCGACAATGCCGCGAGCTTCGAACCGATCAGCCCCTACTTCGCTGACTACGATCTGGTCGCGATTGATCTGCCGGGTCACGGCCGCTCTTCACATCGCGCACCCGGGGCCTGGTACCACCTGATCGACAATTGCAGCGACGTATTGGCTGTTGCCGACGCCCTCGGCTGGTCGCGGTTTTCCATCCTCGGCCACTCGCTCGGCGGCGCCATTGCCAGCGTGTTCGCGGCCGCCGCACCTGAGCGCGTCGAAAAGCTGTACCTGATTGAGTCACTGGGGCCGATCAGCACCGAGGCCGCGAAACTGCCCGATCTGCTTGGTCGCGCCATGGCCGATCGCATGGCGATCACCGGCAAACAGTTGCGTCGGTTTCCCAGTCTGGAACCGGCCATCGCGGCGCGGCGCACGAATCGTGACATGCCACTGTCTGAGGCCAGTGCGCGGGTGCTGGTTGCGCGCGGTGTGCGAGTGGTCGAAGGCGGCTTTGAATGGAGCAGCGATCCGCGGCTCACCCTGACCAGCGCGATCCGCTATGGCGAAAATCAGATCGGCGCCTATCTGGCCGCAATCCGCTGTCCGTTGCGCCTGGTCATCGCCGACCCACCCATGCCCTTCGTCGATCCAGCACATTTGCAGGAACGCGCGCGACTAGTGCCCGATCTGCGCTACGACAGCATCAGCGGTAGCCATCACTTGCACATGGAAACGCCCGAACTCGTCGCGCAGGCCCTGCGCCGCGCTTGAGTGGCGCTTCGAAGCGACAAATCGCGGGCAGAAAAAACCCCGGGCGCTTGGGGGCACACCCGGGGCTGGTCGTCACGGACCGATCTGGGGAGAAAGGGTCCGGTCTTGCGAATCACTCAGGGGATGCGAGTGATGGATGCGTTGGGGTTCGCGATCCGGGGACTATGATCCGTGTGGAATGAGAATAGTTCGCATGCTGAAGGTCCCGAATTCACAATCGATTCAGCACCGTGAAATTCCCGTTAAACCATTTGCTCGAATGCAACATCCGATGCATGCCGCAAGGTCGGCCAATCATTCAGCAGGGGAATCGAATGACGTTTCAGAAACCGCGCGAGTGGTTCGGGCAAGGCATGTGCTGGTTGATGCTGGCGTTAACCACGGCGGCGATAGCGACGCCGGTTGAGCGGCAATGGATCGGTGAATTCCGAATCGGTGGGCAACATACGCCGTTGACCTTGCATGATCGTTCGGCGCTCAAGGACGCGACGTCAACCGTCGACCTGCCGTCGATGGGCGCGCGCGAAGTACCGCTGACGACATTTGCGGCGACTGCGAGCAGTGTTCACTTCCAGCTTGATGGTCCACCTGGTCGCTTCGTGTTCGAGGGCAATCTTGAGGCCGGCAAAATCGAGGGCAAGCTGGTCCAGGGTGACGCCAAGGGAGACTTTTCGCTGGTCGAAGTGTTGCCGCCGGACGCGGCATCGGCCCTCGCCTACACTGGCAGTTACGAAGTGGCGCCCGGTCATGTCATCGGCGTCGGGCCGATGGGCGAAATGGGCGGCCTGCTCGTCTTTCTCGATCACAAGACCTTGCGCGAAGGCCCCTTGTACGCGCTGTCGGCAACGCGCTATGCCTCCGGCGCGACCATCGGCGTCGCCTACCCGTTCGCGATCGAGGTGGAATTCCTGCGTGACCGCAAGGGCGCGGTCAAGGGATTGCATTGGCGCGAAGGTGACAAGCACTTCAAGGCGCGCAAGATCGCCCCGCATCGGGTTGAACAGGTCAGCATCGTCCGAGGCAACGTCACCCTGAAGGGCACGCTGATGCTGCCGACGTCCCCGGGCCCGCATCCGGCCATCGTGTTCGCGCATGGCTCGGGCGACGCGACGCGCGATGTCGCGATCTGGAATCCCTATTTCGTTCGACTTGGCATGGCGGTGTTGTCGTTGGACAAACGCGGCGCCGGCGCGTCCACGGGTGATTGGCGCAGCGCCAGTCTGGACGATATCGCCGACGATTGGGTCGCTGGCGTGGCCCTGCTCAAGCAACGCAAGGACATCGACGCACAGCGCATCGGCGTGCATGGGTCGAGTCAGGGCGGCTGGACTGCGCCGCTGATGGCGGCGAAGTCGAAAGACATCGCTTTCGTGATCGTGCGCGCCGGCTCCGGCGTCAATGTGCGCGACACCATGGTGCACGAGATCGGCTGGTCCGCGCGCGAGGCCGGAATGCGAGATGCCGACGTGCGCGCGGCGGAAGCCGCGGCGGCGAAGATGTTCGATCTTGCCAGCAGCGGCGCCGACTGGTTGGAGATCAGCGCCCATGTTGCTGCGAACAAGGATCAGACCTGGGCGCGTCATGTCTGGCCGTTCCAGTGGTCCAAGGATGGCTGGGGCATACCGTGGGCCGCGCGCAATGTCGCCTACGACGCGACGATCAGCTTGCGCAAGACGCGCGTGCCAGTGCTGTGGTTCCTCGGTGAGTTCGATCACAACGTACCCACCGCCGCCAGCGCGAAGGCCCTGCAAGCGGCGCTCACGGATTCCGGTCATCCGGACTTCGAGATCGTGCGTCTCGCGAACACTGGCCACAGCTTTCTCGCCAGCGATACCGGCAACAATGCCGATATCACCCGGCAGAGTCATATGGTTGCCGGCTACTGGGACAAGATGGAAACCTGGCTGCGCCAGCGCGGCTTCACGAAGTGACGCATGACGAGGCGCGACTCAGTGCGCCTCGTCCCAATTCGCGCCGGTACCCACACCGACTTCCAGTGGCACGCGCAACTCGGCTGCGCCCATCATGCGTTCGACGAGACCTGCTTTCAGTTCATCGACCGATTCCGGGCGCACTTCGAACACCAGTTCATCGTGCACCTGCAACAGCATGCGCGCGTCGTCGCGATCGCCGAGCCAGGCATCGACCGCGAGCATCGCGCGCTTGATCACGTCGGCCGCCGTGCCCTGCATCGGCGCATTGATCGCGGCGCGTTCAGCGCCGGCGCGCAGGCCCTGGTTGCGTGAGTGGATTTCGTTCAAGTACAGACGGCGGCCGAACACGGTTTCGACATAGCCGTCGCGCTTGGCCTGTTCGCGCACCCGATCCATGAAGCCGCGCACACCCGGATAGCGGGCGAAGTAGCGATTGACGTAATCCTGAGCTTCGCCGCGACCGACGCCGATCTGCTTCGCGAGCCCGAACGCGGACATGCCGTACATCAAGCCGAAGTTGATCGCCTTTGCGGCGCGACGCTGGTCACTGCTGACGGCGCCGAGTTCAACGCCGAACACTTCCGCCGCAGTCGCGCGATGCACGTCCTCGTTGTTGCGGAACGCACGCAGCAGCCCTTCGTCCTCGGACAGGTGGGCCATGATGCGCAACTCGATCTGCGAGTAGTCGGCCGCGAGCAGGACGAAACCTTCGGCCGGCACGAAGGCGGTGCGGATACGGCGGCCATCTTCGGTACGGATCGGAATGTTCTGCAGGTTCGGATCGGTCGACGACAGCCGCCCGGTCGCCGCCGTTGCCTGATGGAACGAGGTATGCACGCGCCCGGTGCGCGGATTGATCTGCTCGGGCAGGCGCTCGGTGTAGGTATTCGCGAGCTTGGCGGCACCACGATAGTCGAGGATCATGCGCGGCAGTTCGTGCTGTTCGGCCAGGCTCTCGATCGCATCTTCATTCGTCGACGGCTGCCCCGTCGGTGTCTTCGCCAGCACCGGCAATTTCAACTCGTCGTACAACACACCCTGCAACTGCTTCGGTGAATCCAGCGAGAAACCATGGCCGACCAGCGCATGCGCGCGTTCGGTGATCTCGTGCATGCGCCGCTTGAGTTGTTGGGTCTGCGTGCGCAGCCGTTGCGCGTCGATCAAAATGCCGCGCGCTTCCATGCGCTGCAGCACCGGCACCAGCGGCATTTCGATCTCGCGGTAGACGCGCATCAGGGCCGGCACCGCCGCGAGCTTTGCGTCCAGCACCTGATGCAGGCGCAGGGTGACATCGGCGTCTTCCGCGGCGTAGTTGGTTGCGATCTCGAGATCGACATCGGCGAAACCGATCTGCTTCGCACCTTTGCCGGCGACTTCCTCGAACTTGATTGTGGTGTAGCCGAGATATTTCTGTGCCAGCGAATCCATGTCGTGGCGCGTCGCCGTCGAATTCAGCACATAGGACGCGAGCATGGTGTCGTGGCCGTAGCCGCGCATGCGGATGCCGTAATGCGCGAGCACGTGCATGTCGTACTTGCCGTGCTGACCGATCTTGATCAGGGTCTCGTCTTCGAGCAGCGGCTTGATCGCCGCGAGCGCGGCATCGCGATCGAGTTGCTGCGGCACGCCCGGATAACGATGCGCGAGCGGCACGTAAGCCGCCTCGCCCGAATCACAGGCAAAGGACAGACCGACGATCTCGGCGACATGCGCATTGATGCTGCTGGTCTCGGTATCGAAGGCGAAGCGTCCAGCGGCGCGCAGCTTCTGCAACCACGCGGCGTATTCGTCAGCGTCACGGATGCAGACGTAACGGCCCTTGATGGCGAGCGCGGGATCCGGCGCCGCTTCGACGACACGCACCGGCTCCGGCGGCAACGCGGCCAGGCTCACACGTCGTGGTGGTGCGCGATCGACGACGGCGGCACCATTGGCTTCGAGGTCGGCGAGCGCGGCGCGGAAGCCGTAGCGCGCATACAAGGTGCGCAGCGCTTCGACATCCGGCGCGAGCCGCGTGAGGTCGGTCGGGGCACGATCGAGCGCGAGGTCGAGCTTCACCGTCGCGAGTTCCTGCGACAACGGCAAGCGCTCGATCGCGGCGCGCAGGTTTTCGCCGATCTTGCCGCCAACCGAAGCCGCATTCGCGATCACGCCCGCGAGCGAGCCGTATTCGGCGAGCCACTTCGCTGCCGTCTTCTCGCCGCATTTGTCGACGCCGGGAATGTTGTCGACCTTGTCACCCATCAGCGCCAGATAGTCGACAATCTGGTCAGCACGCACGCCGAATTTCGCGACCACGCCATTCGCGTCGAGACGCAAATTCGTCATGGTGTTGATAAGCGTGACCTTGTCGCCGACCAGTTGCGCGAGATCCTTGTCACCGGTCGAGACGACGACATCGATACCGGCCGCGGCGGCCCGCGTCGCGAGCGTGCCGATCACATCGTCGGCCTCGACGCCGGGCACGCGCAGCAGCGGCACGCCGAGCGCCTGCACGATCGCCATCAGCGGTTCGATCTGCGCGCGCAGATCCTCCGGCATCGGCGGCCGGTTCGCCTTGTACTCGGGGAAGCGTTCATGGCGGAAGTTCTTGCCGCCCGCATCCATCACGAAGGCCAAGTACTCCGGCTGTTGCGCGAGATGTTGACGCAGCATGTTGACGACGCCGAACAGTGCGCCGGTCGGTTCACCGGCGGCATTGCTCAATGGCGGCAAGCCGTGAAAGGCGCGGAACAGGTAACCGGAACCGTCGATCAGGATTAACTTGGCAAGAGAAGATTGGCTCATGGCGGCATCTTAATCGCTGACGCGATTGCGACCTGCGGCCTTGGCGCGGTAAAGGGCCTGGTCGGCCGCGTCGATCAACAGCGCCGGCTCGCGCGCGGTGGTCGGCGCCATCGTCGCGACACCCACGCTGACGGTCACCTTTCGCGAAACGGCCGAACGCGGATGCTCCAACGCCTCGGACTCGACCCTCGCGCGCAAGGCTTCCGCCAACGTCTGCGCGTCAGTCAGGCTTGGGGCAGGCAGGAGTGCCGCGAATTCCTCGCCGCCGTACCTTGCCACCAGTGCGCCGGCTGCGCAGGCTTCGGCCTCCAGCGCCTGCGCCACCCGCTTCAGGCAATCGTCGCCTGCGAGATGGCCGACGGCATCGTTGTATTCCTTGAAGTGGTCGATGTCGATCAAGATCAGCGCGATCTCACGGCGTTCGCGCGTGCCCTGCGCCCAGGCGTCGAGCAGGCTGCCGTCGAACAGCCGTCGGTTCGCGACACCGGTCAGCCCATCACTTTCCGACAATTTGCGCAGCAGGACATTTCCGGCCTCAAGGCGACGCGTCGCTTCGAGCAGTTCTGCATTGACGACTGCGAGTTCGGTATTGCGTTGCTCGACTTCGCGCTGCATGCGCGACACGCGCACCTGATTCTCGACGCGGGCGATCACTTCCTCGAGCTGAAAGGGTTTACCGATGTAATCAGTACCGCCGGCACCAAAAGCCTGGACCTTGTCGATCACGCCATTCAGCGCCGACAGGAAAATGACCGGCACGGCGCGTGTGGCCGGATCGGCCTTGAGCTGACGACAGACTTCATAGCCGTCCATTTTCGGCATGGCGATGTCGAGCATGATCAGGTCAGGCGGATCAGCGCTGGCTGCGGCCAGCGCGCGCGCGCCGCTGTTGGCGACGCGGACGCGGTACCCGCGACTGCTCAGGATCGCGACCAGCAACTCGATATTGGCCGGGTTGTCGTCGACCACCA
Organism: Lysobacterales bacterium; assembly: GCA_043753835.1. Classification (GTDB taxonomy): domain Bacteria; phylum Pseudomonadota; class Gammaproteobacteria; order Xanthomonadales; family Ahniellaceae; genus JADKHK01. The sequence goes on from JAYUVY010000020.1 coordinate 65,523, forward strand.
GAATGTCTGCGCGGCCCGGCTCGGCTGCGCGCGACGAAATCGTTTCCATGCATGCAATCCGGACTGACCGACGGGCCGCATGAGCATAACCGACGCGACGATTTGTTCGTCGCCCGCTGCGCCGGTTGCGGGCTATGATCGATCTATGCCCTGCGTTCGCCGCAGCCGGCGCGACCATCACGACCACGGGATATCAGGATGCGTTCAGGCCGAACGACCTTGCAGAACATCGCCGTGTGGCTGCTGCTTCCGCTGCTGCTCGCGAACAGCGGCGCATGGGCGCGGGCCGAAACCGAAATGGCGGCATCGGCTCGCGATGAGCGCGGCCTGCCTTTCCTGCGCAACTACGCCCCGAAGGAATATGCCGCGCACAGCCAGAACTGGGCCATGGTGCAGGATCAGCGCGGCATGATCTACGCCGCCAATTCTTACGGCGTACTCGAGTTCGACGGCTTGCGCTGGCGCCTGATCCGCACCGCGAAGAAAACCACGGTGCGCTCGCTGGCTGTGGGCGCCGACGGTCGCGTCTATGTCGGTGCGCTCGGTGAAATCGGTTACCTCGCAGCCGATGCCAACGGACACGCGCAGTACGTGTCATTGCTCGATCGAATTCCAGCGGAGGCGCGCGCCTTCGACGATGTCCATCACATCTTCGTGACCGCGAAGGGCATCTATTTTGCAACTTATGCGCGCCTGATCCGTCTGGATGGCGACGAGGTGCGCGTGTGGAACCCGGCCAGTGCCTTTCATCGCGCGTTTCTTGTCGGGAACCAGTTGTATGTCCGCGAACGTGATCGTGGCCTGTTGCGGCTCGGTGCTGACGATCAACTCACCTTGGTGCCGGGCGGCGAACGTTTCGCCGAAGAACGCGTGGACGCGATCATCGCCTGGCCGGGCAAACACACCGACAGTGTGCTGATCGGCTCACGCGGCCAAGGTCTGCTGGTGCTCGACGGCGGCGCGCTGACGGCATTCCCGACATCGGTTGATGCTGAACTGAAGCGCGATCTCGTCTACGGTGCGGTACGTCTGCCCGATGGCGGTGTCGCAGTCGGCACTATCCAGGGCGGGGTGTATTTCCTCGACGTCCGCGGGCAAATGCGGGGTCGCCTCGACAAGCGCACCGGGCTTCAGGACAACACCGTCTACGCGATGTTGGTCGACCGCGAGGGCGGCTTGTGGCTCGGTCTCGATCGCGGCCTGACGCGGGTTGCGGTCGGTGCGATGTCGCAGTTTGACGAGCGCCTCGGACTCGACGGCGTCGCATTGAGCATGCGCCGTCATCAGGGACAACTCTACGCAGGTACCGCACAGGGCTTGTTCCGCCTGCGCGCCGGCCCAAAGCCGCAGTTCGAAGCGATCACCGGCATCAAGGGTCAGACCTTCGATTTGTTGCCCTGGGGCGACACCTTGCTGGTCGCGAACAACGAAGGCACTTACGCATTGCGCGGCGACACCGCCGAGTTGATCCAGCGCGGGCGCACCGCCACGGCGATGGCGCTGCTCGCGTCCCAGGCCCACCCCGGGCGCGTCTATGTCGCGCTCTGGGACGGCTTGGCATCGTTGCGATTCGAAAGCGGACAGTGGATCGACGAAGGCCGCATCGCCGGCGTCAGCGAAGACGTGTCGTCGCTCGTGGAAGATGGCGACGGTCAGTTGTGGGCGGGTTCGTCGGCCAAGGACGTATTGCGCATCCGCTTCGAGCGCAATGCCGTTGATGCCGGGCCCGGCCGCGCGCACATCGATCGCTTCAATACCGCACAAGGTCTGCCGAGCGTTGGCGACCTGTTCGTGCAGCGCATCGGTGACGATGTGATGTGCGCAACGCATCAGGGCCTGTACCGCTTCGACACCGACAGCAATCGCTTCGAGGCCGATCCACGCTTTGCTGACCTGTTTATCGACGGCAAGCGCTGGGTGGTTTACGGCACGGCCGTCGACACCCGCCAGCGCATCTGGATGCAGAGTGCGGACGAAGTGGCGGGCCACTTCGAGGCTGGCGTGGTCGTGCCCGCGGCGGACGGCCGCTATCGCTGGGATCCATCGCCCTTGCGCCCGATTTCCGGGGCCTGGATCGAAAAGATCTTCGCTGACGACGACGGCATCGTCTGGTTCGGCAGTGCCGAGGGCTTGTACCGCTTCGACCCCGCGTTGGCCGTGCGTCACGATCAGTCCTTCAGCGCCATGGTGCGGCAAGTCAGCGCACCGGGCGGCGGCAATGTGCATTTCGGCGGCAGTGGCGACGTCGCACCGGCGCAGTTCGCATTCGCCGACAACGGCTTGCGCTTCGAATACGCCGCACCGAGTTTCGTGAACGCAGACGCGACGCAGTTTCAGGTGCTGTTGCAGGGGTTCGATCCGGGCTGGACGGCTTGGACCGCCGAGGGCTTTCGCGAGTACACCAATCTCAAGGAAGGCCCGTACCGTTTCCGCGTGCGCGCGCGCAACCTGCACGGCACGATCAGCGACGAAGCCAGTTATGCGTTTCAAGTGGTGCCGCCATGGTTTCGCACCTGGCCCGCCTATCTTGCCTACGTCGTCGGCGCCGGCTTGTTGTTGTGGATGCTACTGCTGTGGCGCACGCGCGTGGTTGCTGCGAAAAACCATGCGTTGGAACTAACCGTCGCCGCACGCACCGCCGAATTGCGCGAGAAGAATCTGCAGCTTGAAGAAGCACGCAAACTTGCCGAAGCGCGCGAACAGGAGGCCCAGGCCCAGCATCTCGCGGCCGTCACCCTGCGCGAACACGCCGAGGAAGCCAATCGCAGCAAGTCCGTGTTCCTCGCGAACATGAGCCATGAACTGCGTACGCCGCTCAATGGCGTGCTCGGGTTTGCGCAGTTGATGGAACGCACACCGGATCGCTCGACCGAAGATCGCAAGCACCTCGGCACCATCCTGCGCAGCGGCGAGCACCTGCTCGGCTTGATCAACGACGTGTTGTCGCTGTCCAAGATCGAAGCCGGCGGCATGGTGCTTACTGAAGCGCCGTTTGAACTCGAAGCGCTGTTGCATGGCGTTTGCGACCTGGTGCGGGTACGCGCCGAAGCCCGCGATCTGTGGCTGCGCACGCAATGGCAGGACCTGCCGCGGATGGTGCACGGCGACGCGCAGAAGTTGAGCCAGATCCTGCTCAACCTGCTCGGCAACGCAGTGAAATTCACTGTGCGCGGCGGTGTCACCCTGCGCGCACGCTGGGCCAACGACCGTGCCGTGTTCGAGATCGAAGACACCGGTGCCGGCATCGCCGCCGACGAAATCACGCAACTGTTCGCGCCCTTCGTGCAGTCGGCGAGCGGGCGCGAGTCGCGTGAAGGCACTGGCCTTGGCCTGACCCTGTCGCGCCAGATCGCACGGTTGATGGACGGCGATGTACATATCCGCAGCGAACTCGGTCGCGGCACCACCTTGCACGTCGATGTGCGCCTGCCGGTCAGCGCGGCGACAGTCAGCGCCGACGGCCACGACAGCATGCGCCGCGTCCGTGCCATCGCACCAGGACAAAGCAGCATCCGCGTGTTGGTCGTCGATGACGTCGCCGACAATCGCACCCTGCTCGCCGGCCTGTTGCAAGCGGTCGGCTTCGACGTGCAACAGGCCGCGGACGGCCCGGAAGCACTGCGCGTCTGGCGCGTCTGGCAGCCGCATCTGATCTGGATGGACAAACGCATGCCCGGCATGGACGGCACCGAAGCGGCGCGGCGCATTCGCGCCGAAGAGAAATTCGGTGAACGTCCCCGAGTCGCCATCCTGGCGCTGTCGGCCAGCGCACTGGAACACGAACGTGCGGAAATTCTGGCCAGCGGCTGTGACGACTTCGTGCCCAAACCATTCCGCGAATCGCTGATCTTCGCGAAAATGAGCGAGTTCACCGGCGTGATCTTCAGCTTCGACGACGAAGTCGATGAACCGCTCGCCGTTACTCTGGACGGCGGCCGTCTCCGCATTGAGCATCTGCCCGTTGCATGGCTTGCCGGGGTACGACACGCGCTTGCGATCGGCGACACCGAGCGCGCTCGCCAGTTGGCGGACGACATTGAACCGACCGACAGCGCCCTGGCCGCACACCTGCGCAGCATGCTCACCGCCTACCGGCTGGACGAGTTGGAGCAACTGTTTGCGGCGGACCGCTCTGCATGAGCGACACACCGCACTGTTAAGCTTCACGACATGCGCACCTATCTATTGACGCTTTGCCTGATCGCGGTCGCGAATGTTTCCGCGACTGCCGCCAAAGAGACCGCCGCCGATGCCGCGCCGGAAAAGAAGACTGCGGTCGCCGACGCGCCTCGTCCCAAGGACCCGCCGTTGCCGGACAAGGCGCTGCCGCCGGACGAGCCGCCCCCTACGGTGAGTATCCGCAACGTCCGCGGCGCGGTGATCGAGGAGTATCGCCAGGGCGGTCGCGTGTACATGATCCGGGTTGTGCCCGAGCGCGGCGTCGCCTACACCTACCTGGACACCGACGGTAACGGCCGCCTCGAATACGAAGGCGAAGACGGTCCGGTACGCCCGGTGTATTACACGTTGTACGAGTGGGACTGAGATGCCGAAGCACGAGCACACGGTCACCATCCGCAAGGCGAATTCGATCGGTGCGCTGACGGCGGCCTTCCCGGTGATGCGCGAATTGCGCAAGCACCTCGACCTCGACGCCTTCCTCGCTGCGGTCAGCGTGATGCGCAAGGAGGGCTACGAACTGGTCACGCTGTGGGATGGCGATCAGGTCCGTGCCGTTGCGGGTTATCGACTGATGACCAATCTGGTGGTCGGGCGCACCATGTATGTCGACGATCTGGTGACCAGCGAAGGCCTGCGCGACAAGGGTTTCGGCAAGCTGCTGTTCGCCTGGCTGTATCGCGAAGCCAAGCGCTTGCAATGCGAAATGCTGCACCTCGATTCCGGCGTGCACCGGCACGCCGCGCATGGTTTCTATCTCGGCCAGCGCATGGCCATCACCAGTCACCATTTCTCGATCGACGTCGGCTGAACGCGTTGGCTACGGCAAGCAACCACTGAGGGCAAGCGCCCCAACAAAGACCCTTCCCCGCAGCAGCTGCGAGGAAGGATTCGGAAGTGCCATTACATCTTGACCGACCAGCTGTTGAGCTTGCCGGTGTCGCCAGCGGCATTGTCGTTCACGCGCATTTTCCAGGTGCCATTGATCAGCTCCGAGGAAAGGTTCAGCGTCACCGTCTTGATGACATTGTCGGTGCCCGAACCGGTGCGGTTGTGCAGGTTGTAGAGCGAGCCATCCGGCGCAACCAGATCAACCTTCAGATCACCCTGGTAGGTGTGGGTGATGTTGACCGAGACCGTGGCCGTGGTCGGCGCGTTGCCCGTACGACCGCTGACCGTGATCAGGGAATCGACGGTGGCATTGTCGGCGACCGTGAACACGGTGCTGTTCGTGTAGGTCTGCGTCGGCCCGGGCGGCGTGCCCGTCGTGTAGCTGCCGGTCAGGGATGCCGATGCGAACGTCGAATACGCTTTCAGGCGCACGTAATAAGTGCCGGCCTGCGCGGTTGCGATGTTGCAGGTTTCGGCATTGCTACTGCCCTGCGAGGTGCAGTCATAGACGCTGTCGGTCGGAGCCGCGCCAAATTTCACGTACAAGTCGAGATCGCCGCTACCGCCCGCCGAGACGAACTTCAGTCCGGTCGCGCCGCTCGGCACGACCATGGTGAAATCCAGCGACGTGCCCGCAGCCGCGCCAAGACCGGTCTTCGCGACATCGTTCGTCAGCACGCTGCCGGTCGGCGTGCCGCCGCCGGTCGTCTTGCCGAGTTCGCCGAGGAAGGCGAGGCCGAGTTTCGCGAACTTGACGCTGTTCGCAGCCGAACCACTCATGTTCGCAAGCGTGTCGTTCGGGCCGTGGATGTTCGGGTTGTAGCCGCTACTGCTGCCGCCTTCGAACATCATCGCCGCGGGATAGCCGGCGCTGGTCCAGGAAGCATGATCGGAACAGCCGTAGCCGCAGGTATAGGTGCTGCGCGTCAAGCCGCTCGGCGCCAGATACGTGTCGAACAGATTGGTCAGGAAAGTCTTCATCTCGGCGTTCGAGTAGTCGGTGATGAGCTGCATGTCGGAGACCGAACCCACCTTGTAGTTGGTCATGTCGAACTGCATCATGCCGACGACATTTTTGGCCGCGGCCTTGAACGATTGCGCGATCGCGTTCGAGCCGCGCAGTCCGACTTCCTCGGCCGCATAGGCCATGAACTTGACCGTGCGCTTCGGCTTCCAGCCATTGGCGAGCGCGATGCGGATGACTTCGGTCAGCGTGGCCACGCCGGAGGCATCGTCATCGGCACCGGGCGCAATCTGGGTGTTGCTGCCGCCGCCGCTGGTATTGATCGAGTCCAGATGCGCGCCAAGCACGAGAATCTCGTTCGGCAACTCGTTGCCGTTGATGGTGAGGATGACGGAAGGTTGCGTCGAGCAGTTACTGCAGGTGAAGAGCTCGGTGCTGACGTCACTGCGACTGCCGGCGAGCCCCTGCCACGTGTTGCGGATCGACTCCGCCGAAGTCTTGCCGGTCGGGCTCGTGTAATAACGATTCTGGTTCGCCGACAGCGTGGTGATGGTGCTGCGGATATTGCTTTCGCTGACCAGCGGCAACCACGGGTTGACCGTGGTCTGGTTGTCGATGGTGTAACTGACGAGCTTCGCGGCCACGGCTTTTCCGGACTGGTCGCCACGCACGAAGGCTTCGGCCTCGGCGCGACTTGCGAAAGCGAAATAGCCGCCACACCGGTTGCGTTTCTCGTGGATGGCGCGGCTGATCTGGTCAAGCTGGAATGACTGCACTTCGGCGAGCACGAGCGACGTGCCGACACTGTCGCGCATGCCAATACCCTTGCCATTGCCGATGATGCCCTGCAGGTCGGACTTGTAGATGTCGGCTGAGGTGATGATATAGGCCGGCGCGTGGGGATCGGTGCCCGAGTCGAAGGGTATGGCGTCGACGCCGGCATGGGCGTCGCGCAGCGCGCCGACGACCAGAATCAGGGCGCAAGCCAGCGCCCGCGGATGCAGCAGGTTCATGGGAATCTCCTTGGAGGTTGCCACAAAAGAACCCCGGCCGTAGCCGGGGTTCTCATGTAACGAAGTCAGCTCATCGCTGCTGGATTACATATTGATCGACCAGCTGTTGAGCTTGCCGGTGTCACCCGCGGCATTGTCGTTCACGCGCATTTTCCAGGTGCCGTTGATCAGCTCCGAAGAAAGGTTCAGCGTCACCGTCTTGATGACGTTGTCGGTGCCCGAACCGGTGCGGTTGTGGAGGTTGTAGAGCGTGCCATCCGGCGCGACCAGGTCAACCTTCAGGTCACCTTGATAGGTGTGCGTGATGTTGACCGACACCGAAGCCGTGGCCGGTGCGTTGCCGCTGCGGCCGCTGACCGTGATCGGCGAATCGACCGTGGTGTTGTCACCGACGTTGAAGACCGTGCTGCTGCTGTAGGTCTGCGTCGGCGGCGGCGTCGTGCCGGTGCTGTAGCTACCGGTGATCGACATGCCGGAGAACGCGGCGTAGCCCTTGACCAGCACGTAGTAGGTGCCGGCTTGCGCCGTCGCGATCGAGCAGGTCTCGGCATTGGTACCGCCTTCCGACTTGCAATCGAACACTGTCGAGGTCGGTGCGCTGCCGAACTTCACGTAGAGATCGGCATCACCAGTGCCGCCCGAGGTCACGAACTTGAGGGCCGTGGCACCGCTCGGCACAACCAGCGTGTAGTTCGTGGACGAGCCAGCCGCACCAGCCTGACCGGTCTTGGCCACGCCATTGGTCAATACACCACCGCCAGTCGGCGGCGGGGTCGTGGCGCAGGAGACGCCGACCGAGGTGAACGCGGCGGTGACGTCAGCCTTCACGAAGCCGAGGTCGGTGGTCGCCGTCTCGACGCCGCAGGCACCCTGGTTGAAGGTGGTGCTCGCGGTCCAGTAAAGATCGTTGGCACGCGCGAAAACCTGGAAGGCTTTCTTCGTGGTCCAGCCGGTCTTGATGGCGAGCAGGTAGAACGCCTTGTTGTAGACGCCCGACGAGTAATGCACGTCCATCGAGCTGGTGAAGTTCGCGGCGTTGTCGATCGAGCGACCGTCCTGTGGTGGATTACTCATGTAACGCAGCGCGCCGGTGGCCTTGAAGATTTCAGGGCCGACCAGGAAGTCGTTGCTGCCCTTCCAGAAATACTCAGCAGCTTCGCCAGCGATATCCGAATAGGCCTCATTGATGCCACCGGATTGGCCGGAGTAGGTCAGGTTCGAATTCTGCTCGGTGAAACCATGGGATACTTCGTGGGACATGACGTCGAGGCTGACCAACGGATGAAACGTGGTGGCACCGTCGCCAAAGGTCATTTCGGACCCGTTCCAGAACGCATTTTCGTAGTTGGTGCTGTAGTGCACCTTGACGAGCAACTGGAACGTCAGGGGGTTGCGTCCGAGGTACGACTGGTACATCGAATTCGTCACGCCACCAAAATAATGCGCATCGTTCAACGGTGAGAACGCGCCGTTGATTGCCTTGACCGTGTTGCGCGGGCAGGTGTACGCGAAAGCCGTCGAGCCGCTCGTCCCGCCATTGAGATTGACGGTCTTGACGCTGGTGTTGTTCATCGTGCAGGTTGTGCTGCTCTGGGTCACGTCGAGGAAGCCATAACGGCCACCTGAACCCCACTCATATTGACCGGTTTTGGTGTTGCCGCCGGGGCCGGTACCGACCAGGGCGTGGGTCAGGCCTTCCCACTGCTTCAGGGTCTTGCCGCTCTGCGCGTCGATGATCGTGAACATGCGGCTCGGATCACCGCCGCCAGCCTTGTCGGACAGCACTTCAGTGTGGAACGCCATGTGGGCAACATCGGCGTCGTCGATGAAAACGACGCGCTGCGACTTCTCGCGCTGGATGATTGCACCCGCGAGCTTCTTGCCAAGTGCGGCACGCTTGCCGAGCTGCAGTGCGCTCGCTTCGTCGAGCAGCATTTTCGAACCGATGAACAGTTCACGCTCAAGCCCGTGCACGGCGCGACCGAACAGGTTGCGGACGCTGCCGCTCTTGGCTTCGGAAACGACGACCTGTTCACCGAAAACGGGTACACCACGGAACATCTGCTGATAGCGGTAGTGCGTGGTGCCGTCGGCGTCGGTCGAACTTTCCAGCACTTGCAGCTTGGACGAAGCGTCCAGACCGAGCATTTCGGCGTGGCGGCTTTCGGCCTGCGGATTGGCGCCGAGTGTTGCGGCGACCTTGGCGTACTGCTGGTTGATCGACTGCACGTCCTGCACATGCAGGTCAGGACGCTGTGCTGCGGACGCAGTGCCGACGGCAATGGCGAGCGCAAGCGACGAGACGGCGGTGAAGCCACGAACTACTTGCTGATGCGTGAGATGGCCCATCTGTGCGATTCCCCTTCAAGGAATGAAATCATTTGGTTTCTAGGATGGTTATCCTGAAACGCCCTCGCGCTGACCGCAGTTCTCTATGCCGATATTGCTCCGGCGTTAGGTAGGAACCTTGAGTCGCGCGATGCTGCACCCCTGAAGCCATCGCCCCGCCCAGCTGAATCCAGCGGGCCGGCGGACTATACGGATCGTTGACAGGTAAGCACGCTGCTTTGCAACAAATCGCGAATCAATTGCTTTTTGTGCGCTTGTTCACACTCTGCGCTGGCACCAACCTCAATACCGTGCTTGATACAACGGCACTTCCGAGACCACCGACCAAGCCCTGGCCAGGTCGCGGTAAGCGTTGAAGCTGTCGTATACGCGCCGGGTAAACGGGTCTTTCGTCGACAACGCTTTCAGAACCAGATCGGCCTGTGCGCGCAATGCCGCCAGCACCGGGTCCGGCAATCGCCGGAACTCGACCTTGTGCGTTTCCGTCAGTTGCTTCAACGCTTGCTGATTGCGCGTCGTGTATTCGGCCAGCGTGTCGTCGTTGATGGCTCGGCAGCAAGCCTCGAAGATCGTCTGCAGGTCGGCGGGCAACGCCGCCCAGGCCTGTTTGTTGACGATGCATTCAAGCGTCGTACCGGGTTCCTGCCAGCCCGGGTAGTAGCAGTATTTCGCGACACGATGGAGCCCGAATGCGAGATCGTTGAATGGACCGGCCCATTCCGCAGCGTCGATCGCGCCGCGCTGCAGAGCCGTGTAAATCTCGCCGCCCGGCATGTTCACCGGCACTACGCCAAGACGTGCCATCACGTCAGCGCCGAGACCGGGAATGCGCATCTTCAAGCCCTTCAGATCATCGACCGAGGTGACCTCGCGATTGAACCATCCGGCCATTTGCGCGCCGGTATTGCCACACGGAAACGGTCGCAGATCGAATGGGTCGTAAAGCTCGCGCCATAGCTCCAGGCCACCGCCGTGATACAGCCATCCATTCATTTCCTGGGCGTTGAACCCGAACGGTACTGATCCAAAAAACGGTGCCGCGTCGGCCTTGCCGCGCCAGTAATAGGCCGCACTGTGGCCAAGCTCGGCGCTGCCGCGCGACACCGCGTCGAACACTTCGAACGGCGACACCAACGCGTTGCCGGCAAAGACTTCGACACTGAGGCGGCCACCGCTGGCTTGGTCGAGCATGACGCTCAGCCGTTCAACGGCAGTGCCAAGACCGGGGAAATCCTGCGGCCAGGAGGTCACCATTTTCCAGCGGAAGCGTTGGCCGTCTCCCGACGATGCAACCTGCGGCTTGGGCGCGCAGGCCGCGAGCGCCGCGGCACTGGTCGCGGCGATCAGTTGGCGTCGTTTCATCACGAGCTCTCCAGTTCAGGTCGGAGTCTATCCGCCAATCCGGGCCTTTCGACCGCTGATCGGCGTATCGCCGCGGCGTTCGTCGGCTCGGCAACCGTTCAGAATCGAGTGATATTCTCGGTTCACTTTCGGTGACATGAAACAGCGCCAGCGCGCGTTTCCCCGAATGACCGAATGGGGAGAGCGACATGAGAAACAAGGTTGGGCATTACGATGTGGTCTGCGAACTTGGCCGCGGCGGGATGGGCGTCGTCTACAAGGGTTTCGAACCGGCCTTGAATCGCTACGTCGCGATCAAGACCTTGTCCGAATCGCTTTCGCACGACGAGTCGGTCAAGGAGCGCTTTCTGCGCGAAGCGCGCGCGATGGCGCAATTGAACGACGCGCACATCGTCCAGATCTATTTCATCGGCGAGGAAGACGGCCAGCCGTTCTTCGCGATGGAATTCGTTGAAGGCGAATCACTCTCGTCTTTCCTCAAGCGCGAAGGCAAGATGACGCCGGCGCAGGCCGCGAAGGTGATCCATCAGACCGCATTCGGTCTCGCCACCGCGCATGACAAGGGCGTCGTGCATCGCGATATCAAACCCGCCAATCTGATGCTGACGACGCGCGGCGCGATCAAGATCGCCGACTTCGGCATCGCGCTCGCGCAGCAGGATTTCTCGAAAAAGCTGACCAGCACCGGCGAATTTGTCGGCACGCCGGGTTACCTGTCGCCGGAAGTCTGCCTCGGCAAACCGGTCGATCTGCGCTCCGACATTTTTTCGCTCGGCATCGTGATGTTCGAATTACTCACCGGACGCATGCCGTTCACCGATGAGTCGCCGCTCGGCCTGCTGCTGGAAGTGGTCAAGGCGGAAGTGCCGGACGTGCGCCAGTTGAATGCCGATGTCGATTCCGAACTGTCGCGCATCCTGTCGAAGATGGTCGCCAAGGAACCGGCCGACCGCTACGCCAGCTGCCACGAACTGGTCGCCGATCTGCAGAAGCATCCGGCAGTCATGGCCGGCGGTCCAATTTCGGCACAAGCCAAGTTGCCCTTGGCCGCAGCCACTGTGCTCGGCATGGCGACCCCGGCCGGAGCCATCGCCGCCGCCACGCAACGCGAACAAGCCTTGAAAGCCGGCAGCCCGACGCCGCTGACCAATCCGCAAGTTGTCGCACCGCCGCCCGTACCGGTGCCTATTGTTGCTGCAGCACGTCCTTCGGTGATGGAAGCGCAGAATCGCCGCAGCGGCGGCTCCAAGGTGATCTGGCCAATCGCAGCGGTCATTGCGCTCGGTTTCACTGTCGGCGGCGCGTTCGCGATGAAGGGCCGGATCAGCGCCTGGCTGGCACCAGCAGCATCGACCGATGCCACTGCCGCCTTGACTGCGCCGCTCGCGCCGCCGGTCGCACCCACGCCGCCAGCCACCGTGCCGGCCTTGCCGGCACCGACCAACACCGACGTGAACGTGACTGCAGAACCTGCCGTCGCTACGGACAACGCCAACAGCGACGAAACGCCGAACCATACCGGGCTGGCGTCGGCCGATAGCGGCGAAGACAGTGCCGCCGAGCCGGCCCCCGGTCTCACCGTTCTGGACGAACTCGCGCAGCGTCGCAAGGACGTCGAGAACGGTCGCGAACCCGCTGTCGAGCGCCCGCTCGCGGGCAAGGATCGGCCCGGTTTGCGTGGCGAGCGTCCGCTTGTGGCGCGCAACCTGCCGCCGCCGGAGCGCGTCGCACGGCCGGTGGGACCGCCGCGCATCATGGTCATCAGCATGGGTGACCCGGCCATCGCACAATCCGCCGAGGCAGTGATCGAAGAATCGCTCGAATCGGCCGGATTCCTGCTTGCCGACGAAGACACGACGCCCGGCATCGCCGCCCTGATCAACTCCGGTGGCCCGGAAATGCCGCGCTTGTTGGCCGCACTGGCGCGCGCCGGCAATATCCGAGCCGTGACCGTGATTCGCGCGCAGCCGCTCGGCTCGACGCCGATCACCTTCTACGGCCAGTCGGACACGCTGTTCTCGGCGAACCTGTCGATCAAGACCTACGACGTGTTCGCCGGCCAGCCACTCGGCACCGGCGTCACGCAGAAGGTCGACTTCACCACCCTTAGCGCCGACCAGAAGGCCCGCGAAGCGATCGAGGAACGCATTGGTCGTTACCTCGGCGCGCTCAGTGCGTTCCGACCGAATGGCGACAACCGCTGAAACACGCGCGAGCAGTGGACTGAAACAAGGAAGGCCGGCATCCGCGGATGTCGGCTTTTTTTTTGGCGATGGCGATTCGGTCAGTGCGACGCGTGCGGCTTGGCGCTTGGCGGCGTCATCAAGCGATCCACGTAAGCGATGCCGATCGCGGAAAAGATGAAAGCGGTATGGATGATCGTCTGCCACAGCACGCCGTCCCAGCTGACCTTTGCACCTTCCATACCGATATTGCCGGCTTCGATAAAGGTCTTCAGCAGATGGATCGAGCTGATGCCGATGATGGCGGTCGCGAGCTTGACCTTGAGCACACCGGCGTTCACGTGCGACAGCCACTCCGGTTGGTCCGGATGCCCCTGCAACTGCAGGCGCGAGACGAATGTTTCATAGCCACCGACGATGACCATCACCATCAGATTGGAAATCATCACCACATCAATCAGACCCAATACGGCCAGCATGATCTGCTGCTCGCCGTACTGCGTGGAGTGCAGGATCAGCAGCCACAACTCCTTGACGAACAGTACGACGTAGACGCACTGCGCGAGGATCAGTCCAAGGTACAGCGGCAATTGCAGCCAGCGCGATGAGAAAATCAGCCAGGGCAACACCCCGAGGCGCTTTTGTTCGATGCTGTCGACAGGTGGGGTCATGCGTATTTCCTTGCTCAAATGGGCGCCGATCTTAGCCGTGATCAGGTCAAGACAACATCGCGTCGGCCTCGATCTCGACCAGCATGCGCGGATCGATCAGACGTGAGACTTCGACCATCGTCGTTGCGGGACGGATATCGGCAAAAACTTCGCCGTGGGCACGGCCAACCGCTTCCCACTGGCTGATGTCGGTCACGAAAATGCGGGTGCGGATCACGTCGCTCAGACTCGCGCCTGCGGCATTCAAGGCCAGCGCGATTTTTTCGAGGATGCAACGGGTTTGTGCGCCGGCATCGTCGCCACCGACGATCTCGCCCTGCGCATCCACTGCGGTGGTGCCGGAAACCGCGATGATGTGGCCGATGCGCACAGCGCGGCTGTAGCCGACTACCGCTTCCCACGGCGCGCCGGACGCGATGTTCTGGCGTGTGCTCATGCGTGCAGGGTCACACCGGGCAAACCGAGCACGAACTCGGGACCGACCAGTTGCGACGCGGTGTAGAACCCGGGCGCAGGTTTCTTCGCCAGCACATGTTCGAGGATGCCAAGCGACGCATGCGCGGTCAGGTCGTAGCCATTGGGCGTCGTCAACACCTTGCGCACTTCGCGACCGCCGGCACTGCGCACTTCGCCCCAGATGATCGAACCGGTCTTGCCGCGCTTCTCGTCGCTCGGTCCGGCACCACGCTTCTCGACCTGTTTCTTCAACCAGCGTTGCACGAAGCCGAGACCGAGCAGCGGCCGGATGTAGTTCATGCGCCGCACGCGTTCCGCGGTCTTGCGCGGCACCGCCATGTACACCTCGATGTTCGGGATGCCGGTCGACACATAGGCCGTGTAGACATCGCCCCAGGGGATCGTCATCGCGAAACGCGACTCGCCCTTGAACTCGAATTCACGCGTCTTGTATGCGAGCGGCACGCTGATCAGTTCACCGTTGCGACGCACGCGGCCACCGTTGGCCAATCCTTCGACGGCCGTTTTCGCGGTGCCCTGACTCGGCCCGCCGCCGGCATCAAAGGCCAGCACCAGTTCGTGCGCCTCGGGCAGTTCGCGTTTCAGCAAGGCCGCAAGCGAGTCGGTCGGCACGACATCGAAACCAGTGCCGGGAATGACGACGATGCCCGCCGTCTTCGCGCGCTCATGCTGTTCATGGCAGTGCTTGAACACGCTCATCTCGCCGGTGATGTCGAGGTAATGCGCACCGACCTGCAGACAGCCTTCAAGCATCGGCGCCGAGGTCGCCGCAAACGGCCCGGCGCAATGCAGCACCGCCTCGATGCCGCTCAAGGCCGAGGACAGCGTTTCCGGATGCGCCAGATCGAATATCCGAGCCGGCAAGCCGTGCTCCGCCGCCATCGCGTTGATCGCCGCACTGTTGCGGCCACCCAGGACCGGCCGGTGTCCAGCTTTTAGCGCTAGATCGAGGATCAGCTTCGCGGTGTAGCCATTGGCGCCGTACAACATCCAACCACCCATAAATCTCCTTCCTGGTTTGCGTCGACGACATCGCGCCCAAGGGCGCTCTTACAAAGGCTTCGCGCTTGCGCGCAACTGCATCTGCTGGGTGAATTTGATCATCTGGCGGAAATACAGGTTCGGGAACCAGCGCTTCATGCGCCAGCGCATGCGTTCCGGGCCGGTCGGAATGATCATGAAGTCGCCGCGCTGCTGGGCATTGAACACGTAGTCGGCGATGTCGTCGGCGGACTCGCGCGCGTTGTTCATCAGCTTGGCCGCAACGCCGATGAATTTGGTGTCAACGCCGCGCGCCGTTTCCAGCAGATTGGTCTTGAAGAAGCTCGGGCAGATCACCGAGACGGCGACATCGAATGGTTCCATCTCGGCACGCAGCGCTTCAGACAAGGCAACCACGCCAGCCTTGGCCACACCATAACTGGCGATCCCCGGTGCACCGGCCAAACCGGCAAACGAGGCCGTGCTCAGCACATGGCCCCGGCGCTGGCGCTGGAACATCGGCGCGAACGCCTTCATGCCGCGCACCACGCCGAGCAGGTCGATGTTGATGACCCAGTGCCAGTCATCCATCGGGCTGTCGGCGACCGAGCCGCCACTGGCGACGCCGGCATTGTTGATCAGCACGTCGAAACCGTCCCAGTGCGCACGCACCGCATCGCGCATCGACTCGACCGAGGCATCGTCGGCGACATCGACGAGGACGTCGAAATGTGTGCCGCCATGTGCGGCGAGCTCGACGACAACCGCGCGGGCGCGATCGCCGTGCATGTCGGCGACCGCGATGTCGTAACCGGCGCGCGCATAGCGATGCGCCAGTGCACGGCCGAGGCCGCTACCGGCACCGGTGATCAAAGCTCGGGGTCTCGCCATCGTTTGCTGCTCCATAGTGGACGCAAAATCGTAGCAGCGTCGACCATACGCTTTCGTTGCTCCCCCGTGTCGTGTCTACAATCAGGCTCCGCCCCGTCGCGAGCCACCCATGTCCGATCCCCTGTTCGACCTCACCGGCAAGACCGCACTGATCACCGGGGCCAGCCGCGGCATCGGCGAGGCGACCGCGCATCTGCTGGCGCGTCACGGCGCGCATGTCATCGTTTCCAGCCGCAAGCTTGAACCGTGCGAGGCTGTGGTCGCTGCGATCCGTGCCGCGGGCGGCGTCGCCAGTGCCATCGATGCCCACATCGGTGATGTCGCTTCGATGGACCGTCTTTTCCAGAAGATCCAGGATCGTGGTTTCGGGCTCGACATCCTGATCAACAACGCCGCTGCCAATCCCTACTTCGGCCCAGCGCTGGACATGGATCTGGTCGCCTTCGAAAAGACTACCGACGTCAATTTGCGCGGCTATTTCTACTGCTCTCAGCAAGGCGCGAAGTTGATGCGCGAGCGCGGTGGCGGTTGCATCGTCAATGTTGCATCGGTGAACGCGCGCCGAAGTGGCGCCGGGCAACTCGTGTACTCGATGACCAAGGCCGCGATCGTGTCGATGACCGAAGGATTTGCGAAGGAACTCGCGCCGCACAAGATCCGCGTCAATGCCGTGTTACCCGGCCTCACCGACACCAAGTTCGCGAGCGCATTGACGCAAAACGCGCAGATCATGAACCAGCTGCTGCGGCAGATCCCGCTCGGGCGCGCGGCCGAACCCGGCGAAATCGCACCGATGTTGTTCTTCCTAGCGAGCCCGGCCGCGAGTTACATCACGGGTGCCAGTTTCACCGTTGATGGCGGCTTTCTGGCCTAGAACAACGATCCGACCTAAAACAGCTGGCCCTGCGGCGATGGCTTGCGCGGCGGCTTGAAACGCGCGGTGTCGAGTGCGACGTCCTCGTTGCGGCCCTTGAATCCGAGCGTGTGCGTCGCACGCTTGAAGCGCGTACGCATGAGTTCTGCAAACACGCCTTCTCCGCGCATCCGGGTCTTGAAGTCGGCGACGTAGTCGCGGCCCCCGCGCATCTGCTGCACCAGACTCATCACGTGGTTGGCACGATCCGGAAAATGCACGGCCAGCCATTCGCGGAACAAGTCCTTCAGCTCATGCGGCAGTCGCACGATGGTGTAACTCGCCGTCGTCGCGCCCGCCGCATGCGCGGCTTCGAGCACCGCTTCCAGATCGCGGTCATTGATCATCGGAATGATCGGCGCGACGAAAACACCGGTCGGCACCCCGGCCTCGCTCAGGCGCCGGATCGCTTCGATGCGGCGATGCGGCGCGCTCGCACGCGGCTCCATCTTGCTCGACAGCAGGTTGTCCATCGAGGTGACCGAGATGAACACCTGCACCAGGTTTTTCGCCGCCATCGGCGCGAGCAGATCGAGATCACGTTCGACCAGCGCATTCTTGGTGATGATGGTGACTGGATGCTCGTGTTCGGAGAGCACTGCGAGGATACCGCGCGTCAAACGGTATTCGCGTTCGATCGGCTGATACGGGTCGGTATTCGCACCGAGATTGATCGCCGAACACACATAACCCGGCTTCGCGAGTTCGACCCGCAACTGCTCCGCGGCATTGGTCTTCGCGGTCAGTTTGGTCTCGAAGTCGAGCCCGGCGGACAGATTGAGATAGCTGTGCGTCGGTCTCGCGTAACAGTAAAAGCACCCGTGCTCGCATCCCCGATACATGTTGATCGACTGGGTGAAGGCGATGTCTGGCGATTCGTTGCGGCTGATGATGCTGCGTGCGCGTTCAACGGTGACTGTGGTCGGTGGGCGCGCGGTCTCAAGCAAGTCAGATTCGGGAAACCAGCCGTCGTCTTCGCGCTCGACATGGGTGGCCTCGAAACGCCCTTCGCGATTGGTCGCGGCACCGCGGCCCTTGATGCGCGTGAGCGCGGGTTTGATCGATGGCTCGCTCATCGCGCTATCGGGCAGCGGACGACCGCGTCGGCGCGCAGCAATACCCAGTCACGGCGATTGCTGTTGCCGAGTGTTGTGATCCGTTGCCGATTGACGCATGCGGGCAGTGCGTTCGCGTCGGCGAAGATCGCGCGGCGGTCTTCTGATGTGCGCAGCCAGACGAGTGCCGCGGCAAATTGATCGGCAGGCTTCGCCTTGAAACCGAATTCGGCCACCGGCCCCCGCGCCTGCAGCAGGTTCTGTTCGCGCCAACCCACGAGGCCGATCTCGGTGTCTCCGGCTGCCTCACGCGCACGCAGCATGATGCTGCGACCGGAACTGTGCGCATCGAGCGCGGGATAAGCGACGAGACTGAGGCCGATCCACAAGGCAGCGAGCAGCGCGAAGCAAGCGTGCAAGGCGCCGCGCGTGCGCCACCCGATTGCTGCGCCGACGCCGACCGCGCCGACCGTGGCGAACATCCACCAGACGGCGTCGCTTTGCCCAGCGAGTTCGCGCGCCGCTTCCTGCTTCGCCTCGAATGCCGGTTCGCCGAGTGCGGCCATCAAGCCAGCGATCAACAACGGCAGCGCCAGCGCCAACACAAAGCCGAGCACGAGGCGACGAAATCCGCGACGTCGCGACGCGAACACAAGTCCCGGCGCCAGCGCGACGCACAGCATCGGCAACAGCGGCAGGATGTACATGTCGCGCTTGCCCGGCGACAACGAGAAGAACAGCAGCACGAGTGCCGACCAAGCGAGTGGAATGAACACACGCGCGTCGCGTCTCCGCCGCAGTTGCTGCCACGCAAATGCGAGTGCCCACGGCCACGCCAATACAAACGGCAACCACGTCGTCAGCATCACGTGGCCGAAATACCACCACGGCTGGAAGTGATGATCCGGATTCGCGTAACGACGCGCGGTCTGGCCAAGCAGGATTTCCCGCACATAGGCCTCGACCTCGGGATCGCCCCAGGTCGCCGCCGCGATCGCAAGCGGCGCGAGCCAGATCGCCGCTGCGGCCACGAATGCCAACAATCCCCATCCCACATGCGACGGTGCCGGCTTGGTAGCGATGTAGGAGCGGCCCATGGCCGCGACCCGAGATCCCGGCCGCTTGAACCCGAACCACCTCGACAACGCGATCACCGGCAACATCAGCAGCGCCAGCGCCCCCACGCCCTTGCTGATCGTGCCAATCGCCGCCATGAACCAGCCGGCCGCATGCGTCACCCGTGAAGGCACGAGCAGGGCATGGCTGATGAAGGCATGGGTCGCCGCGGTCATCGCGAACACCAGGAACGGATCGATCTGCGCGCGCTTCGCCTGATAAGTGAACTGGAATGCGAACAGCAGCATCAATGCCGAGATTCGCGCGGCACGCCGACCCCACAACTTCAGACTGAGGTCAAAGGTCAGTGCGATCGTGCCGAGGCTCGCGAGCAGGGAAGGCAGCAGGAAACTGAAACGCCATTCGCCGGTCAAGCCATGCGCAGCGGCGAGCAGCCACATGAACATGGGCGGCTTGTCCGGATAGATCTCTGCGCCGCGATGCGGAATCAGCATCTCGCCGCTCTCGACCATCTGCTTGGCGACCAGCACAAAGCGCGGCTCGTCGGCGGGCCACGGGTCGCGCAGACCGATGCCCATGCCGAGCACAAGCAGTGCCAGCGCGAGGACGAAGACGAAATCGCGGCGCGTGGGCGACATCAGCAAACGCCAACGTCCGCATCGGCCAGCGGCAACCACAACACGAAGCGCGCTCCAGCGCCGTCGACGACATTCTCGGCGACGATGCGCCCGCCGTGTTCCTCGGCGATCTTCTGCACCATCGCCAGCCCGAGCCCGCCGCCCTTCGGCTTGCTGCTCATGTACGGCTCGAACCAGCGGCCATCGAAAGCCTCCGGCAAGCCGGGGCCATGATCGCGAACCACCAGCTCAAGACCATCACGCGAGCGCTGCAACTGAACGTCGATCGCGACGCCATGGCCGCCGGCTTCCACCGCATTCGTGAGCAGGTTGATCAGCAACTGGCGCAGGCGTTCGCGATCACCGCGCAGGCTCGGCAAGCCGGCGTCAATCTGCCGCGTGATGCGACACTGGTCGCTGGCCTCGTACAGGTCGAGCACTTCGTTGAGCAGCGCATCGAGCCTGAGCGGACGCAGCTCGGTGCGCAGCGGATTGGCGTAGTCACCGAACGCGTTCACCAGACCCTTGAGCGCGTCGACTTGGGCGACGATGGTCTGTGTCGCGCGCTCCAGCACCTGGGCATCGGCTGAGTCGAGTTTGCCCTGAAAGCGGTGCTGCATGCGCTCGGCCGCGAGACGGATCGGCGTCAATGGATTCTTGATCTCATGCGCCAGACGCCGCGCCACCTCGGCCCAGGCCGATTCGCGCTGCGCCTGCGCAATCAGGGTCATGTCGTCGATGATCACGACATGGCGTTGCGTCTGTTCGGTCAAGCGCACGGCACGCAGCAGCAGCGCCCGTGGCGGATCGTTCGGCGCGTTACCCGGCACGCGCAACTCGTCGCGCCATTCACCGCGCCCATCCGCCAGTTTGCCGCGCAACAGCGCGATGAACTGTTGCGCCGCTGCCGAGGCCTGCGCCGCGACGTCGAAAGTCTGTGCGGTCAGCGCATCGGGACTACAGCCGAGCAGATCGGCGGCAGCGCCGTTCGCGGTCACGACCGCTTCGCCGTCGATGCTGATGACACCCGCGGAAAGTCGCGACAGCACTGCCGCGAGATGCGCCCGCGCCTGCTCCGATTCGCTGCGGCTCGCCTGCTCGCGCGCATTCAGTTCGGCGAGGTCGCGGCTCATGCGATTGAAGGCACCGGTCAGCGCACCGAGTTCGTCACTTGAGGCCACCGGAACCTGTTCGCCAAAGCGTCCCTCGCCGATCGCCGAAGTCGCCTGCGCCAACATCGCGATCGGCTGCGTCATTCGGCGCGTCGCCGCCAGTGCAGCGAGCAGACTGGCGAGCAGGGCCAGCAAGGTGACAAAACCGAGGATCAGCACATAGCTGGTCTTCAGAGCGTCGCGCTGGAAGCGCAGTTGCGCGTAGTCGATGGCGCTGCGCTCGAGCAAGGCCAGTTGCGGCGCGAGTTCGGGCGGCAAGGGCTCGATCCATTGCAGCAGGTGACCGCCGCCGTCGCGGTCGGTGAACGTCAGCAGGGCACGCACCACCAGCACGTCCGCGAGCGTCAGCGTCTGCACGATGCGCCCGGCTTCACGCACCTGCAGACGCAGCGCATCGTCCGGTTGCGGTGGCTGGGTGATGACCGAGGTGCTGAACGCCTGCGCTTCGAGATTGCCGGCGCTGTCGAAGCTGGCGAGGTTCGCTTCGAGATCGGGCTCGGCCTCCAGCACGCGATCGAAGTGCGACTGGATGTTGGCGAGGGGATCCGCGGAGATCTCGGTCGCGAGCGCATTGAGGCGCGCCATCGTCAGTCGCTCTTCGCGCTGCAATACCTGCGCACCGAGATCGCGCGCCGCGTGATGCGCGGCTTCGAGATCAACACGAAACCAGGAGTCGATGCCGACTTCCAGAAAGCGCATCGCGAACGCCGACACCAGCAGCGTTGGCGGCAAGGCGATGAATCCGAGCAGCAACGCGAGGCGCAGATTCAAGCGTGAACCCGGACGCGCCGCCCGATGTTCGCGCGCGAGTCGCCACAGGGCGCGCGCGATCGCGACCACCAGCACCGCAACGGCGACCGCTGAAGCGCCGAACAACCAGCCATAGGCCGCGCCCAGTTGGCTCTCGGCACTTTCGGCATCCGCCGCAAGCCAAAGGGCCGCGACCAGCAACGCGATGATGCACAGCGTCGGCAACAGCCACCAACCGAGGCGGCGCATCATCGACGCCACTCATGTGCTGGGGTGGCCAATTGCCAACGGGCGTCGACCAAGGCCGGCAAACGCAACGGCGCCGGCAGCGCGCTGCTGACCAGGGCGACGCGGACCTTGCCGGCATCGGCACGTACATCGTCGATAACAATGCGATCAAGCGCGGCCAACAGTCGCGCGCGACTCGCGTACAAACGTGGCGCCGACTCGTCGAGGAAGCGCCACTCGTACTGGCGCGCAAGCGGCCGGTAGCGCAACTCGATGATGCGGCGTTCGGTGCCGGCACCGGTAATCGCCAACTGCAATGGAATGCCTTGATCGACTGCATCGAGTTGCGTCGCGGTGAAACGCAGGTCGAGATCGAGTTGCAGTTGTGTATCGGAAAGGCGCGCCGCGCGTATCGACGAACCCTGCGGATCGCCGCCGCAGCCGACGAGCAGCAGACTAAGCGCGACGAGCCAGCACCGCGTAATAGAAACCGTCGCAGCCATCCTGTCCGACCAGGTTCTGTCGGCCATGCGCCTGGGCGCGACCGAACCACGACGGCACGACATCGAGCGCGACGGCGTCGCGACGACGATCGATGAAGGCTGCAATTTGGTCGTCGTTTTCATCCCGGAGCACCGAACAGGTTGCATAGACTAGCCTTCCGCCCGCAGCCAGCAAAGGCCAGAGCGCATCCAGCAATTGCGCCTGCGTGGCGCGCAGGGCGTCGATGTCGCGCTCACGCCGCAGCAGACGGATGTCCGGATGGCGGCGGATCACGCCGGTGCCCGAACACGGCGCGTCGAGCAGGATACGGTCGAAACGGAACGGCGTATTCGCGGCGAAGCGCAGCACATCGAGCGCGCGCAGCTCGGCGCCAAGCCCGAGTCGCGTCAACCCGAGCTGGGTGCGTTTGATGCGCGCCTTGTCGATGTCGACGCCCATCAGCATCGACAGATCGGTCGTGCGTTCGGCGATATGCGCCAGTTTGCCGCCGGGCGCACAGCATGCATCGAGTACGCGCTGCCCCGGCGCGAGATCGAGCAGTTCCACGGCGAGTTGGGCGGCGCCATCCTGCACCGAGAATTCGCCCTCGGCGAAACCCGGCAACTGGGTGACATCGATCGACTGATCGAGCCGCAGCGCATCCGGCAGGTGCGGGTTTACCCCGACGCCGACGCCGTGGGCCGTCAGCAGCGACTGAAGTTCAGCAGGTTGGCGCTTGCGTCGATTCACGCGCAGCCAAGTCGGCGCCTGCGCGTTGTTCGCGGCAAACATCGCATCGGCGGCATCGGACCAGTCACGGTTCATGCGGTTGATCAGCCATGTCGGATGGTTGTGTGCGACTTCCGGCGTCTTCGGCAGATTCGCGATCAGCGCTTCGCGCTCGCGCTGGAAGCGGCGCAGGATCGCGTTCACGAGACCCGCCAGATTGGTTTCGCCGAGCGCGCGCGCGGCACTGACGCTGGCATCGACGACCGCGTATGGCGCGTCGATGCCGAGTTCGAGCTGGGCCAGACCGTTGATCAGCAGGGCATCGATCGCGTCGTGCTTGCGCGGCAGTGCGCGCGTCAGCAACTGCGCGAGCAGCGCCTCATAACGGTAGATGCCGCGCAGGCTGGCATACAGAATGGCGCGCAACTGGGCGCGGTCACGCGCGTCATCGATGGTGGCGTCGGCAGCGAACAGCAATTCGGTCAGCGAAGCCCCGCCACGGCGCAAATGCGCGAGAGTTTGAGCCGCAATGGCACGGATCGGCAGCGGTCGCGTCATGGCTGCCGCAGCTCTTGGCGGGCGTTCAAATACTCGTGTGCACGAAGCACGCGACCGCCATCGCGTTGCAACGCCGTCAGGCGCAGCACACCGTGACCGGCGGCGATATCGATGCCGTCGCGCGTTGCACGCAAGATTGCGCCGTGGGGTTGATTCGCCGTCTCGTTCAAGGCCTGCGCGGCATACACGCGCACGCGCTCGCCGACGAGCTGCATTTCCGCGACCGGCCAGGGATTGAAGGCGCGCACCAGCCGTTCCAGGTCGATCGCGGGAAGTGCGAAGTCGAGCACCGCCTCGCGCTTGTCGAGCTTGTGCGCATAGGCGACGCCGTCTTCCGATTGCTCTTGCGCGCTCGGCAAACCGCCATCGGCGAAACGCTGCAAGCCTTCGCGGATGAGTTCGGCGCCAAGCACGGCAAGCCGGTCGTGCAAACTGCCACCGGTTTCATCGGGCGCAATCGACAGTTCCGAACGCAACAGCACCGGACCGGTGTCGAGTCCTTTCTCCATCTGCATCAGGCACACGCCGGTTTTGACATCGCCGGCGGCGATCGCGCGCTGGATCGGCGCCGCACCGCGCCAGCGCGGCAACAGCGACGCATGCACGTTCCAGCAGCCATG
This sequence comes from Lysobacterales bacterium, assembly GCA_043753835.1. Lineage (GTDB taxonomy): Bacteria > Pseudomonadota > Gammaproteobacteria > Xanthomonadales > Ahniellaceae > JADKHK01. The sequence goes on from JAYUVY010000020.1 coordinate 89,686, forward strand.
CATCGGCACATCCAGCACCTTCTGCGACAGGATCAATCCATAGGCGACCACGATCATCAAGTCGGGGCGGTAGCTCGCGAGACGCGCACGACTCTCGATCGACTTGAAGTTCTCGGGTTGTTCGATGGCCAAGCCGTGCGCCTGCGCCCGCTGCTTGACCGGGCTGGCCGCGAGCTGGCGCCCACGACCGGCGGGGCGATCCGGTTGCGTGTACACGGCGACGACGTCATGACCACTCGCCAGCGCAGCATCGAGACAGAGCACGGCGAATTCCGGCGTACCCGCGAACACGATGCGCATCAAAGTGAATGCTCGCGATCCGGCACCGCACGGGTCTTGGACGTGGCGCGCTCACGCGCCTGTTTCGCGAGCTTCTTGCGCACCATGTCGCGCTTCAGCGGCGACAGATAATCGACGAACACCTTGCCGGCGAGATGATCCAGCTCGTGCTGGATGCAGACCGCGAGCAGACCGTCGGCATCGATGCTGTAAGGCTCGCCCTTGCGGTTCAGCGCGTCGATGCGCACGCTGTTGGCGCGTGTCACGTCGGCATAAATGCCGGGCACCGACAGACAGCCTTCCTGATAAACCTGCTCACCGTCGCGGTGGGTGATGCGCGGATTGATCAGCACCATCGGCTGATTCTTGTCATCGGATACGTCCATCACCACGAGTTGCTTGTGGACGTCGACCTGGGTGGCCGCGAGACCGATGCCGGGCGCGGCGTACATGGTCTCGAACATGTCGTCGATCAGGGCCTGCAGTTTGCCGTCGAAGTGCTCGACCGGCGTGGCGACGGTGCGCAGGCGCGCATCCGGAAATTCGAGAATATTCAGTTTGCTCATCGGGGTTCTCCTGAGGGACAGTGATGGAGGCCGACGCAGCCTTGATCAATGCCCGTGACGGGGGCGCATTTTATCCCGGATGGAATTGGGATACACTCGGGTCAGTCCTCGACAAATCAGGGGCTTAGCCGCCATGCTTAAACGAACGCTTGCAGTGTTTGCGTCAATCCTGTTCAGCGCATCCAGTTTTGCGCTAGACGCAGATGACTTGCGCACAGATCATCCGGACACCTACACCGTCGTCGAAGGTGACACGTTGTGGGATATTTCCGGTCGTTTCCTCAATAACCCTTGGCAATGGCCGGAAATCTGGCAGGCCAACGACCAGATCAAGAATCCGCACCTGATTTATCCGGGTGACATGATTTCGCTGATCTATGTCGATGGCCGACCGATGCTGACCAAAGGCCGTGCGGGTGAACGCCCCAGCAACGACAAGCTTTCACCGCGAGTCCGCGATATGGGTGGACGCCGCGCCGTCGGTCCGATTCCGCTCGATGAGCTTGAGGCCTTCCTCGAACACACGCGTGTGCTGACCGAAGCCGATGCCGATGCCCTGCCGTACGTCGTCGGTAACGAAGAGACGCGATTGCGCACGACGGAGCTCGGTCTCGTCTACGTTCGTGGCCTCAACGCACGCCCTGGCACCGAAGTCGACATCGTGCGTCCGAGCTTCATCTATCGTGAAGTGAAACGCGGCGCGCCCTGGCAGGACAAGCCAAACGAAGTGACTGCGGAAGACTGGAACCCGAGCCAGGGCATGACCCTCGGCGCGCTCTGGTCGGATCACGTCGGTCGCTACTGGCGTGAGCGCAACACGGAAATCCTCGGCCACGAAGTGCAACAGGTGGCGCGTGCGCGCGTCATCGTCGAGGGCGACCCGGCCACGCTTGAAATTCGCGACGGCACCATAGAAGCACGTGCCGGCGATCTGATCCTGCCGGTGGATGCCTCGCCCTACGATCCGTCCTACGCCCCACATGCGCCGGACGCCGTGCCCGACAACATGCGTGTACTCGCGGTGTCGGACGGCTTCGCGGTGACCGGCCCGGGGCGAGTGGTTGCGTTGTCGCGCGGCGCCCGTGACGGCATCGAGAACGGCCAGGTGTTTGCGCTGATGAATCCGGGCGAACGCGTGCGCGACCGGGTCAAGTATCCGAGTGGCGACATCCGCAGCGCCTTCAGCCCGAAAAAGAAGAACGTCACTCTGCCGGAGGAATTCGCTGGTCACGCGATGATCTTCCGCACCTTCGAGAAGATCAGCTACGGCTTGATCATGGACGGCAAGCGACCGGTGTTCGTGAACGACATCGCACGTCCGCCACAGTCGCTCTGATCCAACTGCACGTTCTTAGAATCAAAAGGGCGCGGCTTCGGTCGCGCCCTTTTCGTTTACGGGAAGTCCCGGCGTCCACCCTTCAATCACAGTGGTGCAGGTTCGGGGGAACCTGCAGGCGATCCCCCGCCGGGGCGGCGATATTAGCGACATGTCGATGAACCGCAAGCTGGAATCCGGGCAGTTCCGCAATCACTTTCGGGGCGGCGCGAGTTCACATGCGCTGCAGCAGCGCGTATTGGAACCACTGTGTGGTGCCGGCCGGCGTGGTGTGCGCTTCGCGCTCGGCGTCGATCAAGCGGAATCGCGGTGCAAAAACTGCGGCAAGCGCATCCGCGTCATAGCGACACACCGGCAATCCCGAACATTGCTGTGGGCCGTCGGCAGCAAAAGTCGCGACCAGCAGGTGGCCCTGCGCGCGAATCGCATGCGAAGCGGCGTCGACATAGGCCGCGCGCTGCGGCGCTTCGGTCAGGAAATGGAATACCGCACGATCGTGCCAGAGCGCGTAATGCTGCGGTGGCAGTGCCAGTGTAGTGATGTTGCCGACGCTCAACGTCAGCGCTTCGCTGTGTGCTGAAAGCCGTGCCCGGACCTGGTCGAGCGCTGCTGCGGCGATATCGTTCAGGGTGATGTCGCCGAGGCCGCGGGCGATCAGCGCATCGACCAACGAAGACGCGCCCGCACCGACATCGATGATTGGATCGGCAGGTGCCAGTGCCAACGCCTCGATGAAGGCCAGCGAGCGGGTTGGATGGCGTTGGTACCAACTCACATTGTCGTGCGACTTGCTCGCATAGACCGTGTTCCAGTGTGTCGCGTCGGACATTCATTGCTCCTCAATCAAAACAACGGCGTCTCGTCCTCAAGCGCGTCCTTGGGACCGCCGATCAGACGCAAGGTATGTTGGTAGCCACGGTCGATGGCGCGGAAGAACGCGTCCCATTCGAGCAGGCCGATGTCGTTCAGGGGCGGCTGGATCAACAAGGTCGACTGCGCGCGTGCGCTGACCGTCATCGCCGCGGAATTGATCATGCCGGCGCGCAGCAGAATCTCGCGCAGCCGCGGGCGCTTGCGCATGCCGGTGCGCTGTTCCAGCCATAGTTTCCAGGCCGGCGGCAGATCGTATTCGTCGGTCGACGAGGTGACGGCATAGTCGCCGCTGATGTCGGACGCGATGACTTCGCCCCGATGCTTCGCCCGCATCACATCGACCGGCAGATTGTTGACGACGCCGCCATCAACGAAGACCTCGCCGCCCTTGAACACCGGCGGCAACAAGCCAGGGATCGAGATCGACGCACGCAACGCCTGCCACAACTTGCCTTCGCGATGCACGTGCATGGCGCCACGCGTCAGATTCGCCGAGACGCAGAAAAACGGCACGGGCAGATCCTCGATTTCGCGCTCGCCATAAGTCTCGCGCAACAGGCGTGAGACCTTGCGCCCGGAGACGATCGAGACCAGCGGCAGGGTGTAGTCGGAAAGCGGGTTGGTGTCGTAGAAAGCGTGCCGGAATCTTTCGGTCATCTCCTCGATCGACCAGTCGGCAGCGACACCGGCACCGACGACGGCGCCAATCGAGGTGCCGCCCACACGATCGATCTGCATGCCGGCTTCGCGCAGCGCCTTGACCACACCGATATGCGCAAAGCCACGTGCGCCGCCGCCGGACAGCACCAGGGCCAGGCTTTGCCCGCCGATCAGGCGCGCAATGCGGGCAACATCGTCGCTGTCGCGCACATGGTGGATGGCCGCCTGCGGACAAAAGGCATGCCAGCGCCGCGCCGCGCCGTAACGCATCTTGGCGTCATGCTGAACGACCAGCAGCTGCCGCCGTGCGATGGCCTCATCGTCGACATCCGGCCACACCGCATCGCTGCGCGGCGACTCGCCAGCGCGCACCACGAACAGCAACGCGTCGGCCTGACGCCGACATTGTCCGCGCCAGGCGACATCGTCACCGTCGGCGACATACAACACGAACTTCGATGCACTTTCGATCGCGTGATAGTGGCCGGCGTCATGACCGGCATCGGCCGCAGTCAAACAACGCACCGAGCCGAAGTGCCCGAGTTGTGCGGCCAGTTGCTCGGCAAACTCGGTCAGGCGCACGCCTGGCGACTGCGGCAACAATGCGAGCGTGCGCGGCGGCGGGTCTTGCCGTTGGGTTTCGCCACTGCGACGCAAGGCCAGTCGCGCCAGCCCGACCAGCGCTTGCGGAAAGCGGTCGGCAAGGGTTTCGAGGTGCGCCGCCGGCAATTCGACCAGTTCCGAATCGCGCAGTGCCCGCACCGTCGCCGAGCGCGGTCGTGCGATCAGCACGCCGAGTTCACCGACGGTTTCCCCGGCCATCACTTGCCCGACGACGCGACTGACGCCCTGTGTGTCCTGATGAAACGCCGCGAGACTGCCGTGCACCAGCAAGAACACGGCATCCGACGCCTCGCCCTCGAAGAACAGCGCCTCGCCGCCACCGAGACGTCGCCAGTGACATCCAGCGGCCAACAACGCGCGCGCATCGGCCGGCAAGGCCGCAAACCAGGTCACCTCGGCAAACAGTTCGGCGAATCGGCGTTGTTCATGGGCAGACGCGGTCATGACCGAATGCTACGCCAACTTGCGAACGTGCAACTGCGCCGCCATGTTGAGTGCTCCAAGGAGCCGACATGACCGAGACCAACCCGTTGCTGCGTAAGCATGAATGGATCGCGTATCCGGAAATCACCGCCGCGCACGTGTTGCCGGCCGTCGCCACGCGCATCGCCGAGTATCGGGCGCGCATCGACGCCCTGGTAGCCGATCCCGCAACGCACTGCTTCGAGACCCTGATGCTGGCTTGGGAGGAATGCGAAGACGCCCTGAACCAGTGCTTCGCGCCGGTCGGCCATCTGCACAATGTCTGCGATACGCCCGAGCTGCGTGTGGTCTACACCGAGGCGCTGGAACAGCTGACCGACTTCGGTACCGACATCGGCCAGCATGCCGGGCTGTACGCGGCGGTGCGTGCAATCCGCGCGCGCGAAGATTTCACCGCCTTGCCCGCGGTCGCACAGAAGCTCGTTGACGACGCACTGCTCGATTTCAAGCTGGCGGGTGTAGATCTACCCGCCGACCGACAGCAGCGCTTTCGCGAGATCGCGAACGAGTTGTCACGGTTGTCGACCGAATTCGAGCAGGCGGTGCTCGATGCGACCGAGGCATGGATCCTGGATGTGGCCGACGATGACGCGCGTCTTGCCGGACTGCCCAATGCGACACGCGCGCAACTGAAACAAGCGGCCGAGGAAGCCAGCGTCGCCGGGTTGCGCATCACCTTGCAACCGCCGGTGTACCAGGCACTGATGATGCAAGCCGAGGATCGCGGCCTGCGCGAATTGCTCTACACCGCCTACCAGACGCGCGCTTCCGACCAAGGCCCGCAGGCGGGCCAGTTCGACAACGGCCCGCGCATTGCCGCGATCCTGGCCCTGCGCCATGAAGCGGCGCAGCTGCTTGGCTATGCGAATGCCGCGGAGGAATCGCTGGTGACCAAGATGGCGGCAACGCCGACGCGCGTGCTTGGTTTCCTGCGCGATCTCGCGGCCCGCGCGAAGCCTCTGGCGCAGCAGGAAATCGCCGAGCTCGGCGAGTTCGCGAAGATGCGGCTGGGCATCGACGTGCTCATGCCCTGGGACCTGAGTTATGCCGCGGAGAAACTGCGCATCGAACGTTATGACTTGAGCGAGGAGGAACTGAAACCGTACTTCCCGCTGGAGCGGGTCATGGCCGGGCTGCATGCGCTGACCGAGCGCGTGTTCGGCGTGCGCCTGCGCGAACGCACCGATGTCGCGCTCTGGCACAAGGACGCACGCTGTTACGAACTGATCGACAACGACGACCACGCCTTTGCGGTCGTCTACCTCGATCTGTTTGCGCGCACCGGCAAACGTGGCGGTGCCTGGATGGACGTGGCGCGTGCGCGCAAACGCATCGGCGCCTTGCAGCGACCGGCCGCCTACCTGACCTGCAATTTCGCGGCGCCGACGCCAGATTTGCCAAGCCTGCTGACACATGACGACGTCCTCACCCTGTTCCACGAGTTCGGCCACGGTCTGCATCACCTGCTCACCGAAATCGACTACCCGAGCCTGAGCGGTATCGAAGGCGTGGAATGGGACGCGGTGGAACTGCCGAGCCAGTTCATGGAGAACTTTGCCTGGCAGCGCGAAACCCTGGACTTGATCGCGGCGCACTGGCAGACCGGCGCACCGCTACCCGATACTTTGTTCGAACGCATGCGCGCAGCGAAGAATTTCCACGCCGGGCTATTTCTGGTCCGGCAACTCGAATTCGCGCTGTTCGACTTCCGCCTGCACCTGGAGTTCGACCCGAGCGGCAACCCGGCCGGCGACCTGGCAGTGACGCGTTTACTCGACGAAGTGCGCGACGAGGTCTCGGTATTGCGGCCGCCGTCCTGGCAACGTTTCGCAAATAGCTTTACGCACATTTTTTCTGGCGGCTATGCGGCCGGCTACTACAGCTATCTGTGGGCCGAAGTGCTCTCTGCCGATGCCTTCGCGCGCTTCGAAGCCGAGGGCATTATCAACCGCGCGACCGGGCACGACTTCCGCAGCACTGTCCTCGCCGTCGGTGGCTCGCGGCCGGCACTGGAGAGTTTTGTCGCTTTCCGCGGCCGCGAACCCGATGCCGGCGCCCTGCTGCGCAGTTATGGGTTGGCGGCGTGAACCTTGGCGCCTCTGAAGCGTAAGCTAGCGACGGACAGGGAGAGCAGGCATGGCCGGCGCACCGATCGCGGAAAACGAAGCTGAGCGGCTAGCGGCACTGGAAGCGACCGGCCTGCTCGACAGCGGGCACGAAGCGGTCTTCGACGCGATCGTGGCGCTGGCGGCATCGATCTGCGGCGCGCCGATTGCGGCAATCAGTCTGATTGACCGCGACCGCCAGTGGTTCAAGGCCAGCGTCGGGCTTGGCGTCAGCGAAACGCCGCGGGAAGACGCCTTTTGCGCGCACACCATCCTCAGCACGGAAGCCATGGAGGTCGACGATGCCAGTGCGGACGGGCGTTTTCGCGACAACAAGCTCGTGCTCGGCGATCCGCACATCCGCTTTTACGCCGGCGTTCCGCTGAGCGCAGGCGATGGCTTGGCATTGGGCGCACTGTGCGTCATCGACCGCGAACCGCGACATCTGGACGAGGCGCAACGGCGATCGCTGAATCAGCTGGCACTCGTGATCGAACGGTTGTTGGCCGCCCGTGTCAAATTGCTGCAACAACAACAATTCATTGCTCGCATAACCGACGCCATCCCGGCACTGATCCTCTACCTTGACCATGACGAGCGGGTGCGCTTCGCCAACGCCGAGTTGGGCCGTCGCGCGGGTGGCGATGCGAAGCGCCTCATGGGTTGGACGTTTCACGACTTGTGTGGGCCCGAACGGTATGGACGCGTCGAGGAAGAGTTGCGGCGCGCACAATCGGGTGTCGCGGCCGACTTCGAGGGCAGCGAAAACATCCGGGGAAAGCAAGTCCACTTCCTCAATCACTATTTGCCCGACTGCGACAGCGACGGCCACGTACGCGGCGTATTCGCCCTGACCTTCGACGTCACCGCGCAACGCGAAGCCGAAATGACCGCGCGCAGAGCCGAACAGCGTTTGCAGTTGATTGCCGACAATCTGCCGGCGGCGATCAGCATCATCGACCGCGACCACGTCTACCGATACAACAATGCCGCCTACGCACAGTGGCTGAAACGGCCACTCGCGCAGATCACTGATCATGCCGTGTGCGAGGCACATGGCGAGACCATTTACGCCCAGATCCTGCCTCATCTCGAACGCACACTGGCTGGAGATCGCAGCCATTTCGAGATCAACGCCGAGCACGATGGCAGCAGCAAATTCCTGCGCGGCAGCTACGTCCCGAAACTCGATGAACACGGGAAAGTCGTTGGCGTGTTCGGCCTGATCCAGGACCAGACCGCGCTGAAACTGGCCGAGGATCAGCTGCGGCGCATGGCCGAATTCGATGCGCTGACGGGCATCGCCAACCGCTTCCGACTGTATGACGTGATCGCCCAATCGGCCGCTCGCGCGCGCCGCCACGGCAAGGCGCGCGCACTGCTCTATCTCGATATCGATCGCTTCAAGTCGATCAATGACAGTCTGGGTCACGCGGGCGGTGACGCGGTGCTGATCGAGTTTGCGGCACGCCTGAGCCGAAGCGTGCGCGCCACCGACACCGTTGCGCGCCTCGCCGGCGACGAGTTCGTGGTGCTGCTCGAAGACCTGACCGAGCTCGGCGACGCCAGGCAGGCGGCACAATCGATCGTCGGTGCGATGGTGGTGCCGATGCAGGTCGCCGGCCGCGAACTCATGGTGGTGACCAGTATCGGCATCGCCTTCGGCAAGAATCCGGACGAAACTGCGGACGCCCTGCTGCGTCGCGCCGACGGCGCGCTCTACGCCGCCAAGGCTGCCGGCGGCAACCGCTATCATGTTGCCGAAGTTTGAATCCGCGCGTGCACTGGCGGGGGCGAGCGCCACTATGCTTTAGGCGACTACCGGATGGAGCTGGCCATGTTCGAAGCACCGCAGCTGATGGATAACCTGGATATCTCGCTGGCCCGCTATGCAGTATTCGGGCATCCGGTGGCGCATTCGAAGTCACCGCAGATCCATCGTGCCTTCGCGCACCAACTCGGCCTGGCGCTGCGTTACGACGCGATCGATGTCGCGCCTGGCGACTTGGCTGCGGCATTGTCTCGATTCGCTCACGACGGCGGCGTCGGAGCCAACGTCACTCTGCCGCTGAAGGCCGAAGCCTGCGCGCTTGCAAAAGTGCACAGCGCGCGTGCGACCCGCATCGGCGTCGCCAATACCTTGGCCTGGCGTGGCGATCACTGGTTCGCAGACAACACCGACGGTGACGGGCTGCTTCGCGACATCGGCGAGCGCCAGCGGATCGATTTGCGCGGCCGCCGCGTACTGATGGTCGGTGCTGGCGGTGCTGCACAGGGCGTGCTGCATGCCTTGCTCGACGCCGGCGTCAGCAAGATCACGATCACCAATCGCGACCCAGCGCGCGCCGATCGCCTCAGCGACTGGATCGGCGATCCGGCACGGGTACAGACCTGGTACCTCGACGATTTGCGCCGCGCTGGCGACTTCGATGCGATCTTCAATGCCACCAGCGCCGGCCAGCACGGCGCCGCGCTCGATCTGCCGTTTTCGATCGCGAATTCACGCACGCTCGCCTATGACTTGAGCTACGGCCGTGCCGCGAGTGCCTTTCTGGCCTGGGCCAAGGCAGCCGACTGCGCCTACACCCTCGATGGCCTCGGCATGCTCGTCGACCAGGCTGCGGCGGCCTTTGAGCTTTGGCATCACACACGACCCGAGGCCGATCCCGTTTATGCGCAACTGCGGCGCGAGCTCGACGCATGAACGAACGCCCCTCGATCCTGTTTCATTTCGCGGCGCGCCGTGATTTCGAACTCGCCACCTGGCGTGACAGCTATCGCGCACCGTCGCTCGACAGCGAAGGATTCATCCACTGCGCCACGCGCGCACAGATCCCGGGCGTGATCGAACGCCATCTGCAAGGGCGGATCGATCTTGTCCGACTGACATTGGATGCATCGCGTCTGGAGACCATCCTGCGCTACGAATGGAGCGAGTCGAGTCAGGACGAGTACCCGCACGTGTACGGCCCGATCCCGATGAACGCGGTGATCTCGATCGAGATGTTCGACCCGACCACGGCCACGTATGGTGGTTGAGTCACGACCGTTGCAAACAGACGGCGTGAACAGCTGGCAGTGCCGAAGCGGCTGTGCGGCATGCTGCATCGCGCCGTCGATTTCATCCAGGATTCCCGGACATCCGAATGGCAAACCGGCCGGCGTGCGCTGCGCGCAGCTGACCGAGGATCTGCGCTGCGCCATTTTCGGTTTGCCGGAGCGGCCGGCCGTGTGCACTTCACTGCGCCCGCATCCGGAAATGTGCGGCGACTCGCGCGACGCGGCACTCGCCTATCTGGCCCTGCTCGAAAGCGCCACGCGCAACGTCGACGCCTGATCGCGGAGCGCTTCTGTTAGCCTCTCGCGCCAAATTTCGGAGTGACAAATGACGGCGTGGGCACTGGAAATCAGCGGGCTGCAGAAGACCTACAGCAATGGCGTCAGCGCCTTGCGCGGGGTCGATCTGAACGTCGCTACCGGCGATTTCTTCGCCCTGCTCGGCCCGAATGGCGCCGGCAAGTCCACCTTGATCGGGATCGTCTCGTCGCTGGTCAACCGCACTGGCGGCAGCGTCAAGATCTTCGGCCACGACCTCACCACTGCGCGCGAAGAAGCACTGAGCTGCGTTGGCATCGTGCCGCAGGAAATCAACTTCAACCAGTTCGAGCAGCCCTTCGACATCGTCGCCAACCAGGCCGGTTTCTACGGCTTGCCGCGGGCGCTGGCGAAGGAACGTGCCGAGCGCTATCTGAAGCAACTGTCGCTATGGGACAAGGCGTTCGTCACCTCGCGCACCCTGTCCGGCGGCATGAAGCGACGACTGATGATCGCGCGCGCCATGGTGCACGAACCGAAGCTGCTTATTCTTGACGAACCGACCGCCGGCGTCGACATCGAGATCCGCCGTTCGATGTGGCAATTCGTACAGGGCATCAATGCTGCCGGTACCACGGTCATCCTGACCACGCACTATCTCGAAGAAGCGGAAAGTCTCTGTCGCAACATCGCGATCATCGACAAGGGCCTGATCGTCGAGAACACGTCGATGAAGACCCTGCTCGCGAAACTTGACCGTGAAACTTTTGTGCTTGATCTCGTCGCCGAAATCGACGTGCCACCGGATATCGGCGTCGTGCATCTGCGCAAGATCGATGCCACCACGCTTGAAGCCGATGTGCCCAAGGGCACGTCCTTGAGCGAGTTGTTTGCGGCGCTGGCCAAGACCGGCATCGTCGTGCGCTCGCTGCGTAACAAGTCGAATCGGCTGGAAGAATTGTTCCTTGGTCTGGTTGAACGCGGACAGGCACCGGCCCGTCAGGGAGCTGCGAAATGAACGCACGCGGCAACTGGATTGCACTGCAGACGATCGTGTCACGTGAGATCCATCGCATCCTGCGCATCTGGGGTCAGACCTTGGTGCCGCCGGCGATCACCATGACCCTGTACTTCGTGATCTTCGGCAATCTGATCGGCGCGCGCATCGGCGATATGCACGGCATGCGCTACATCGATTTCATCGTCCCCGGCCTGATCATGATGGCGGTGATCCAGAACAGCTACGGCAACATCGTCTCGAGTTTTTTCGGCGCGAAGTTCCAGCGCTTCATCGAGGAATTGCTGGTCAGCCCGACCCCGAACTGGGTGATCCTGACCGGCTACACGCTCGGCGCGGTGGCGCGCGGGATGATGGTCGGCGCCATCGTCGTGGTCGTCGCGCTGTGTTTCACGAGCGTGCGCATCCAGCATCCAATGGTGACGTTCGCGACCTTGCTGCTGACTTCGCTGATGTTCGCCTTCGCCGGTTTCATCAACGCCGTCTACGCGAAGAAGTTCGACGACATATCGATCGTGCCGACCTTCATCCTGACGCCGCTGACCTACCTCGGCGGGGTTTTCTACAGCGTCAGCCTGTTGCCGCCGTTCTGGGAAAAGCTGTCGCAGCTGAACCCGATTCTGTACACCGTCAACGCCTTCCGATACGGCCTGCTCGGCGTCTCCGACGTGCCGCTGACCACGGCGTTCGCGGTAATGATCGGGTTCACGACCGTGCTCGGCTTCGTCGCGATGCGACTGCTGGCGAAGGGTACGGGTTTGCGTGCTTAGAGCATCCGGTCTGCGCTGATCAGTCCGGCAAGCGGAAGAATCGCTGCGCCGTCGCGCGACTGTTCGCGGCGGTGACGGCAAAGCTCTCGCCACGGTCGCGCGCAATCTCTTCGCAGATGTGCGGCAGGAAGCTCGGCTCATTGCGGCGATGGCTCGGTTTCGGCTTGAGCGTGCGTGGCAGCAGATAGGGTGCGTCGGTTTCGATCATCAGGCGATCGGGGGGGATCAGCTTCACCAGTTCGCGCAGATGCTGGCCACGGCGTTCGTCGCAGATCCAGCCGGTGATGCCGACATGGAAGTCGCGATCGAGATAGTCGACGAGTTCCGCACGCTCCCCGGTGAAGCAATGCACAACCAAAGGCGGCAGGCGTTCGCGCACGGCATCGACGATGGCGATGAAGTCGGCATGGGCGTCACGCTGGTGCAGGAACAGCGGCTTCTGCACGTCGATGGCGATCTGCAGCTGTTGTTCGAACGCGAATTGCTGGGCGTCACGCGGGGAAAAGTCGCGGTTGTAGTCAAGACCGCATTCGCCGACTGCGAGCACTTCCGGATGCGTGAGCAGACTGCGGAACAGCGCGTCCATGTCGGCATCGTATTCATGCGCATGATGCGGATGCAGGCCGGCGGTCGCATACAGGACGCCCGGGTACGCGACCGCCAGCTGCTGCGCTTCGACGCTGCCGCTGCGCGACGCACCGGTGACGATGATGCGCTCGACGGCAGCAGCGCGCGCGCGCTCCAGCACGGCATCAAGATCGTGGGCAAAGCTTTCGTGGGTCAGATTGGCGCCGATGTCGATGAGTGTCATAGCGTACGGTTCTGAACGGAGCGCTCAGTATATTGACTTGGTTAACCACGGATTCAGTGGTGACCACGCATCGTCCGCAGCACTGATTCAGGAGAAACCGATGAAACGCATTCTCGCCCTACTCATGCTCGCCGGCACAGCCGTCGGTTCCGCGCAGGCCTATACCCCGGCTTCCGGGTTCTGGTACACCGCTGGTGAGGGCGGCACCGGTCTCGCCATCGAGATCGAAGACAAGCAGGTGTTTTTCGCCGCTTATGTCTACGACGCCCAAGGCCGACCCAAGTGGTACACCAGCGCCGCGCTGCTGACCCCGAGTGGCACCGGCAATTCCACCATCTACAACGTCTACAACGGCTGCCTGACTGAAACCGTGAACGGCCAGACTCTGGGTGGGCCGTACTTCGCGCCGCAGACCTTTGTCTGCGCCGGCGGCAATGTGTCGATCGTGTTCAATCCGAATGACGAGACCAGAGCCACGCTCACCTGGGGTGGCCGCACGCGCCCGATCGAACGCCTTGATTACTACGGCGGCTTCGGTGCGGCCGACCAGGAAATTCAGCGCATGATCGGTGAGTGGTCGGTGCTCGTCGATCTGTATGCGCGCGGTGGCGATTACGCCGTCTATCCGTTCTACGGCGACGTGCTGGTGTTCGATCTGATCAATCGCACGCCCAATCCGGACTTCTTCGAAGGCTGCCGTCCGGACACGTCGCTGGTCGGTCGTTGCTCGACGAACGCGCTGAACTTTCATGACACCGCCGGTTACTACGATGCGACACGCGACGAGCACGTGATCGTGCTCACCGACGCAATTGCCTCGGGCAGCAATCCGGCGCTGTATTGGGCCTACTACCTTGAAATGAACGTGTCGGACTTCGAAGGTGTGGTCGAGCTCTATTTCGGCAATGAAACGCCCGGCGACGGTCCCTACTACCCCGTACGCGGTTACCGCTCAGGCAGTCGCAGCTTCGTGCAGAACAACGGTGCCGGCCCGAACGCGATCGAAGACAATGGCAAGGCGCTGCGCACGCCGCAGTCCATGGCCAAACAGATCATGGACCAGAACGGCGGCAAGATGCCTCCTGGCCTCAACGCCGACGAAGTGAAAGCACGCTTCGGCATCGATGTGCGTGCCCATCAGTTGATGGTGCGCGAATTGCAGAAGAGCGTGGCCAAGTAGAACCCGCTTTGCGGCCCCGCGCATCACGCGCGGGGCCGGTCGAAATCAGACCCGGGCTGGTCGCAGGACGGCAGTTGCGGCAGACTCCGCGATCTTTCCCCGCCGGAGTCTGCGGTGCATCCCGAACTCGCCGAATACATCCGCGGCATTCCCAAGGCCGAGTTGCATATCCATATTGAAGGTTCGCTCGAGCCCGAGCTGATCTTCGCGCTTGCGCAACGCAATGGCGTCGCCTTGCCCTACGCCAGCGTCGAGGCGCTGCGCGCCGCCTACGCCTTCACGAATCTGCAGAGCTTTCTCGACATCTATTACGCTGGTGCCAGCGTGCTGATCACCGAGCAGGATTTCTACGACATGGCCTGGGCGTATTTTCTGCGCGCAAAGTCGGATCATGTCATCCATGCCGAGTTGTTTTTCGATCCGCAGACGCATACCGAGCGCGGCATCGCGATCGCCACCGTGATCCATGGCCTGAAGCGCGCCTGTGACGACGCCTGTACCCGACTTGGCATCAGCGCCGGTTTGATCTTGTGTTTCCTGCGCCACCTCAGCGAGGACGATGCGATCGCCACCTTGGCGGCGGCAAAGCCGCATCTGGATAACATCGTCGGTGTCGGTCTCGACTCGTCCGAAGTCGGCCATCCCCCGGAGAAATTCGCGCGCGTATTTGAACAGGCGCGGGCACTCGGTCTGCGCGTGGTCGCGCATGCCGGCGAGGAAGGACCGACCGAATACATCTGGAGCGCGCTCGACGTGCTCAAGGTCGAGCGTGTCGATCACGGCGTGCAGTCGATACGTGACGAGGCACTGATGCAGCGACTGATCGAAACGCGCATGCCCCTCACCGTCTGCCCGCTTTCGAACCTGAAGTTGTGCGTGTTCCAGTCACTCGCCGACCACAACCTCAAGCGCATGCTCGATCTCGGCGTCTGCGTGACGATCAATTCCGATGACCCGGCTTATTTCGGCGGATACATCAACCAGAACTATCTCGAAACTGCGGCAGCGCTTCAGCTGACACGGGACGACATCACGCAACTGGCGTTGAACTCGGTGGAAGCGAGTTTCGTCGATGCGGCCACAAAGCAGAATTATCGCGCGCAGATTCTCGCGCATCATGGAAAGGCAGACTGACATGGCCGGCGGAAAACTCACCACCCACGTACTCGACACCGCGTTTGGCAAGCCCGGTGCGGGCATCGCCATCGCGCTGTACCGGATGAGCGGCTACGAACGCGAATTCATCGCCGGCCACACCACCAATGCCGAGGGTCGCTGCGAGCAGCCGCTGCTCGAAGGTTCGGCGTTCAAGGTAGGCGTCTACGAACTCGATTTCGCGATCGGCGACTACTTCGCGCGCAGCGGCATGAAATTGCCCGAGCCGCGCTTCATCGACGTGGTCACTTTACGCGTCGGCGTCAGCGACGCGAAATCGCATTACCACGTGCCGTTACTGGCCTCGGCCTACGGTTACAGCACCTATCGCGGCAGCTGAGTCCGGTCGTGGTCGACTTCTGGATCGAGGCCGCGGCGTTCCTGCTGCGCTGGCTGCATGTGGTCGCGGCGATCGCGTGGATCGGCGAGTCGTTCTATTTCGTCGCGCTCGATCGCGGACTGAAACCGGCGAAACCGGGAGTTCCCGGCCTGTATGGTGAATCGTGGTCGGTGCATGGCGGTGGCTTCTACCTGAAGCAGAAGTTCCTGCCGGCACCGGCTGAACTACCGACGGAATTGCACTGGTCGAAGTGGAAGTCGTACACGACTTGGCTATCGGGTTTCGCACTGCTCGCGATCACCTATCTGCTGTCGCCGAACCTGTATCTGATCGACCGCAACGTCGCGGATATGGAACCGCAGGCGGCAATCGCCGCAGCGATCGCCTTTCTCGCCCTGACCTGGCTCCTGTACGACCTGATGTGCCACGTTGTCGGCTTCCGCGATCGCCTGCTTGGTGCTCTCGTTGCGCTGATGACGCTGGCATTGTGTTACGTCGCCACGCATCTGTTCGCCGGACGCGCCGCCTTCCTGCTGGTCGGAGCCGCGCTGGCGACGATCATGTCGGCCAACGTGTTCTTCGTGATCATCCCCGGGCAGAAGCGCATGGTCGCCGCACTCGCGGCCGGAGTGACGCCGAATCCGCTCGACGGCCAGCGCGGCAAGCAGCGTTCCGTGCACAACACGTATTTCACCCTGCCGGTGGTGTTCGCGATGCTGTCCACGCATTACGGCACCGCCTATGCGAGCGACTACAACTGGTTGGTACTCGCGGTCGCGATGGCGGCAGCGGCAATGATCCGCCAGTTCTTCGTGCTCTGGCACAGTGGCGAACGCGCCTGGCGCCTGCTCGCCGCGGGCTCATTGGTCTTGCTGGGGCTCTTGTTCTGGCTGGCGCCGACGTCGCGTGATGGCGTGGTGATCGAGACGCCAGCGATCGGCAACATGCCCGATGGCAGCGTCTCCCCGACCCTGGTATTGCCCGATGCCTTCGCTGAGCGACCCGACACCGCGGCGATCCAGCCGATCATCATCAAGCACTGCCTCGCCTGCCACGCCGCGCGACCCACACTGATGGCGAGCGCCCCCAAGGGCATGCACTACGACACCCCGGAATTGATCGAAACCTACGCGGCGCTTATCCACAAACAAGTCGTCGAACTGAAAATCATGCCGCCCGGCAACATGAGCGGCATGACCGAAGCCGAACGCATGGCGATCGGGCGTTGGTATGCCGGTCGCACGAACTGAGTCATTCGCGATGCTGGCGCAACCCGATGGCGCTGTAATAACATTGTTGCCATGAAAGCGCTCATGACCAGTATTCGCCAGATCGGCAATTCGCGCGGCGTCGTGATCCCGAAGCCGATGCTTGCGCAGGCCGGGTTGACCGACGAAGCCGAGATCAGCGTCGAGGGCGGTGCCATCGTGTTGCGCCGACCCGCTTCACGAGCAGGTTGGGCGGAAGCGGCGCGCCATGTGGCCGAAACAGGTGATGACACGCTGGTGATGGGCGAGTTTGGAAACGCCGACGACGCGAACCACCGTTGGTAGCGCGCGGCGACATCTGGGTCGTGAATCTCGATCCCACCCAAGGCAGCGAAATCCGCAAGTCGCGACCCTGTGTCGTCGTATCGCCGCCCGAAATGCACGACCACCTGCGCACCGTGCTCGTCGCGCCGATGACCAGCAAGGGCCAGCCCGCGCCGTTTCGCATCCCGATCACACACGCCGGACAGAAAGGGCTGGTCCTGCTCGATCAGGTTCGCGCCATCGACCAGTCGCGACTGGTGCGCAAGTCCGGCCGCGCCTCGCCGTCCACACTCGCCCACATCCTCGCGACGCTGCAGACGATCTTCAGTCCGTGAGGCGTTGCGCCAACATGAGCGGCATGACCGAAGCCGAACGCGCGGCGATCGGGCGTTGGTAAGCGGCGAAGTCGAAGTAGCGCGATCAGTCGCCGCTCCGATGGCCCCACGACTTACGTGACTTCAATATAAGCCCCAAACGCAGGATCCAACACGCTAACTTTGAGAACCTTGAAACGGTTCCTGACGAACTTGATCAACTCAGGAGTCGGTCGTCGATAATGGCTCGAGCGTGACAGCAACGACGCAGCCGCTGGCTCATCGTCATAGATGCGTACGCGCCAGGATCCGTCTGATGCGCTGATTTCGTAGTTGACGCCGTGGTATGCGTATCCAACCGAGATGTCTTCGTCATCGAAGCGTGAGATCGAGACAACGGAATAGTGCTCACGCCCGTCACTGATCCACCATGTCCGTTCCAGGTTCACCTCATCGCAATTCGCGCCATCGCCACCCCGGTCGACGATCAGGAAATCGCTGACGGCATCGAGTGCGATCAGCGGGTGGTGCCAGGTGCCGGCGCGATAGTTGACGCCTTCGCCATTCGCAGCGAGGAAGCAGCGCGGTGGGTGTTGCGGCGACTCGGCAACGACAACCAGGTAGCGCTGTTTTGACAGCGGCACCCAGGCCTGCGAACCGAGCGGGTGCCGTTCCAACATCGTGACGGCGAATGGTAGGGCGCGCGGTTCGGCGCGCGCGAGGCTGATCAGGCCGTGACCGTCACCCACCTCGATCTGTGCGAGTGCATGATGGCGTTGCGTGGTGCCGTTATTGATCGGGAAGACTTCGCGCGCTGCTTCGAAGCTGATGACTTCGCCGAAGGGCGCGAACGCCGTCGACGTCAACGGCTCGACGGACAGGATCTGCTTGGCATCGGCAATTGCGGCTGCGCTCATGGCGTGAATACGCGCCCGTCCTTCATCACCCAACGGACCTGCTTGAGTGTGGTCACTTCCGCGAGCGGATCACCATCGACCGCGATCAGATCGGCCTTGAAGCCGGGCGCGAGACGGCCGACCTGATCCGCGAGTCCGAGCAGATCGGCGCCGTTCACGGTTGCAGCGACGATCGCTTCCGCCGGCGTCATGCCGAACTGCACCATCAACTCGAACTCGTCGGCATTGCGGCCATGCTTGCTGACACCGGCGTCGGTGCCGAAGGCGATCTTCACGCCCGCCGCATGCGCCGCGCGCAGGGATTGGCCGGTGATGCCGATGCGCCACTGGATCTTCTTCAACACTTCGCCGATGTAGGCCTCTGGATTCGCAGCCAGGCGCTCCTTGTAGCCATTGATCGTCGACAGCGTCGGCACGTAGTAGGCACCGGTCTTCTTGAACAGCGCGATGCTTGCGTCGTCCATCATCGTGCCGTGTTCGACCGAGGCTGCACCATGGCGCAGCGCGATCAGAATGCCGTCGTTGCCATGCGCGTGCACCGCGACTTTCTTGCCGTACATGCGCGCCGTCGACACCAGCGCCTCGACTTCGTCGTCGAACAACTGCACGCCGAGCCCGACACTGATGCGACTGTTGACGCCGCCCGTGGTGGTGATCTTGATCAGGTCCACACCCCGCGCGACCTGTTCGCGTACGGCGCGCCGGCAGGACTCGACACCATCGCACATCGTCTGACCGCGCAAGGCCAGTTCGCGCAAATCCTCATTCACGCCGAGCCCGGGATCCGCGTGGCCGGCGGTCGCCGAAATGCCGCGTCCGGCATCGAGGATGCGCGGCCCCGGCAACTTGCCGGCTGCGATCGCATCGCGCAGGGCCAGTGTCACGTAGTCGCCATCGCCGAGATTGCGCACCGTGGTGAATCCGGCCGCCAGCGTCTTGCGCGCGTTCACGGCCGCCTCGAAGGCCTGATCGGCGACGCTCTCGGTGAAGCCCGCGACCAACGCGTCCTGGCCGCCGCGATCGGAGGTCAAGTGCACATGCGCATCGATCAGGCCCGGCAAGACGAAGCGCGCGCGCTGATCGATCAGCGTGGCATCGTCGGGCACGTCATTCAGGGCATCGGCGGAAACGAAACCATCGTGGATGGCGACGATACGGTCATTGCGCAGCACGATGGTGGATGCACCGCGTGCAGCTTTGCCGGGTTGATCGAGCAGATGGCCGGCCTGAATCAGCTGCCAGACATCGGCGGCTTCCGCAGTACCTTGTGCGAAGCCTGCGGATGAAAGGAGACCAAGCGACAGCGCGGCGCCCGCATGGATCATGCTGCGCTTCATGACACACGTCCGCGCAGTTGCAGGCGCGACACACCGCCGTCGGGGAAGATGTTGAAACGGACGTGCGTGATCGCTGTGTGCATCTGGATCTCCTCGCGGTAATAGTGCTGGTGGTTCATCGACAACTTCTGCTCGGGTAGCAACTCTGGCCAGAACATCGCCTGCGTGACCAGCGACTCGGGCGTACCCGACGCCTGGCTCGTCGCCTGGATCGAACAGCGATCCGGGTAATTGCCCTTGAAGTGGCAAGTGTCGACCTCGATCGCCTCGATCACGCCGGGCGCCGCCAGCGCGATGATGCACCAGTCATTGCCGGGCTCACGCCGGCGCCGGGTTTCCCAGCCATCGCCCATGTTCAGGCCGCGATCCGGCAACAGCAGATTCGATGCGAAGCCGAAATGTTCATTGTTTGCGGCGACGATCGTGCCGCCGTTGAGTGCGGCAGCGAGATTGATCAAGCCGTCCGAGCCTGGCGTTGCGAGTGCGAAGTCCGGCATGCCGTAGACGCGCAGTCGCGCCAGTCCGCCATCGGGGAACAGGTTGACGCGCAGATGCGAAACGCGACGTGCGCCATCCAGCGCGAAGTAATGATGGTTGTTGCCCTTGAGGTTGACCGAGGGCAGCACCGGAAACCACGCGGTGTTCGCATCCGGATCGGCATCGGCGAGATCGCAACCCTCGAGTGAGGCCGCCGGCGGGAAGTTGCCGGTGAAGTGACTGGTGTCGAGATCAAGGCCATGAATCATGCCCGGACGCGCCAGCCGCACGATGCACCAGTCGTAGCCAGCGACGCGCTTGCGCCGGCTCTCCCAACCATCCATCCATTTGCCGTTCGTGTCGTACTTGCCGGGAATGAACACCGCCGGCTCCGGGTTGAGCATGCGCGCCATCTCGGCGAAGAAATCGTCGCTGCAACTCAGCGCCTTCGCGCCGAGGCGAGCATCGGCGAGATTGACGAAGCGACGGGTGAAGTCGGGGGCATTCGGGTCAAGTTGCGGCAGGGCCATGTCGGTGTCTTCTGTTTGTAGGAGCGCCATTTATGGCGCGATCATTGCGGCGCGATCATCGCATCCAACCGGAAGCGCGCAATGCGCCCGATCTGGCGCAATGCTTCGGCAATCTCGGCGGCGCGCGTGTTGTCGAGCCGTTCGCGCATGTTGACGATGATGCTGCTGCGGGTATGCCCCTTCACCGCGAGGATGAACGGAAATCCGAAGCGTTGATCGTAGGCGCTGTTCAGTTGCGTGATCTCGCCGAATTCTTCGGCCGAACATTGGTCGAGACCGGCGCCACGTTGTTCGCTGGTCGAAGCCGCGGTCAGCTCACCACGGATCGCCGCCTTGCCGGCGAGCTGCGGATGAGCGCGGATCAATCGCATTTGCAGCGGCGGCTCGGCGGCGGCAACGGCCGCACACATCGCAGCATGCAGGTCGGCGACACTGGCAAAGGGGCGTTGCGCGACTACAGCTTCGGCGACCCAGGGCGAGTGTTCGAATATGCCGGCGAGCGCGGTGTTGAATGCTCCGGCGTCCATTGCGTTCAATTCATCGAGGGTCATGATCGAACCTTGTGGCGAACGGATGTTCCTGTTTCCAGTGCCGCGCGATATCGATGCGCCGACACACCCAGACGCGGTCGTGCCGACCGATGTGGTCGAGGAACTGCTGCAACGCACGGAAGCGCCCGGGACGGCCGAGCAGGCGGCCATGCATGCCGATCGACAGCATGCGCGGCGTCTCCATGCCTTCGGCATAGAGCACGTCGAAGCTGTCGCGCAGATACTCGAAGAAATGGTTGGCGGTATTGAAGCCCTGCGGTGTGGCGAAACGCATGTCGTTGGTATCTAGCGTGTACGGCACGATCAGATGCGGCTTGCGCGTTCCATCGGCCACTTCGACCTCGGTCCAGAACGGCAGGTCGTCGCCATAGTAGTCGCTGTCGTATTCGAATCCGCCGTGCTCGACCACGAGCCGGCGCGTGTTCGGCGAGTCGCGGCCGGTGTACCAGCCGAGCGGTGCGGTGCCGGTCAATTCGCGCTGGATCGCGACCGCGCGCGCGAGGTGTTCGCGCTCCTCGTCGATCGGCATGTTCTGGTAGTGGATCCAGCGCCAGCCATGCGACGCGATTTCGTGACCGAGCTCGACGCAGGCCTGGACGAATTCCGGATGCCGCTGCATCGCCATCGCCACCCCGAATACCGTCAGCGGCAGACCGCGGCGCTCGAACTCGTGCAGGATTCGCCAGCCGCCGACACGCGATCCGTACTCGTAGATCGACTCCATGCTCAGATGCCGCGCCGGGTAGCTGGCCGCGCCGATGATCTCGGACAGGAATTGTTCGGAGCCAGCGTCGCCATGCAGCACGCTGTTCTCGCCGCCCTCCTCGTAATTCAGCACGAACTGTACGGCGATGCGCGCACGCCGCGGCCAGTTCGCCTGCGGCGGATGGCGGCCATAGCCGATCAGGTCACGCGGGTAGTGCGGGGTATCGGTCATCGTGCAAGTGTCGCGATTGGCGCGATCAGCGCAAGCTCAATCGATCGACACTGGATCGACGTCCAGCGACCAGCGCACACGGCGCGCCAACGGATGCGCGTAAAGCAGCGGCAACAAGGTCTCCAGTGCCGCGTGCAGATCGCTGCGCTTGTGCGCTTCCAGAATCAGTTGTGCGCGCTCGAAGCCGGCACGGCGCGCGTGCGGTGCCGGCAGCGGGCCCATCGCCTGCACGCCGGGCTGTTGGACCAGCGCGGCGATCTCGCGCAGGAATTGTTCGATGACGCCGCGCTCGCGCGCTTCCGCGCGCAGCAACGCCTGCGCCACGAACGGTGGCAGCGACAACGCTTCGCGCATCGCCAGCTCGGCCCGCGCAAACACGCCGTAGCCGCCGCTGAGCAAGGTCTGGAACAGCGCATGATCAGGGTGATGGGTCTGGATCAGCACGCGCCCGGCATGTATGCCGCGACCGGCGCGACCGGCGACCTGCACGATCAACTGCGCCAGACGTTCGCTGGCGCGTGGGTCGGTGCTGTGCAGGCCGCCATCTGCGTCGGCAATCACCGCGAGTGTGACCCGATGCAGGTCATGGCCCTTTGCCAGCATCTGGGTGCCGACCAGGATGCAGCTGTCGCCGGCATGGGCGCGCGCCATCAGGCGCTCGAACTGGTCGGCCGAACGTGCACTGTCGCGATCCAGACGCAGCACCGGCGTGTCTGGAAAGCGCTCGACGAGCGCGCTTTCCAGACGCTCGGTGCCGATGCCGACCGGTGCCAGGCCATCGCTGTCGCAGGCGGGGCAGCGTTTTGGCAACGGCCGTTCGCGGCCGCAGTGGTGACAGACCAGACGTGCCCGCGCACGGTGCAGGGTGAACGGCCGCTCGCAGCGGTCGCAGTCGCTGTGCCAGCCGCAGTCGAGACAGTGCAGCACCGGCGCGAAGCCGCGACGATTGCGGAACACCAGCACCTGTTCGCCACGCGCCAGCGTCTCTGCAATCGCGTTCATCGCAACGTTGCTGAGACCGTCACGCATATGCTGTCGGCGCACGTCGAGCAACTCGATCTGGGGCGGCTTGCCGAAGCCGGCGCGGGCGTCCAGGCGCACATGCGCATAACGCCCGCGCGCGGCATTCGCCAGCGTCTCGAAGGCTGGTGTCGCACTGCCGAGCACCACCGCGACATCACCCGCATGCTTGGCCCGCACCAGGGCGAGATCGCGGGCGTGGTAACGAAAGCCCTCGTGCTGCTTGAACGAGGCATCGTGTTCCTCGTCGATCACGATCAGCGCGAGCTTGGGCAGGGGCGCGAAGATCGCCGAACGTGTGCCGATCACCACCAGCGGTTGTGCGCTGCGGGCGCGTTCGAAGGCGCGTGCGCGTGCGCCGTCCGACAAACCGGAATGCCAGGCCAGCACCGGCGCCGACAGGCGTTCGCGAAAGCGGGCCAGCGTCTGCGGCGTCAGACCGATTTCCGGCACCAGCACCAGCGCCTGCTGACCGCGCGCAATCACCGCGGCGATCGCCGCCAGATAGACCTCGGTCTTGCCGCTGCCGGTGACGCCATCAAGCAGGGTCGTCGAGAAACTGCCGAGCTGCGCAGCGATGTGCGTGCACGCCGCTTCCTGCTGCGAATTCAGCGGCGGCGCCTGGGTGGTGAACTGTCGCGGCGCATCGTCCAGCGTCAGCGTCTCGATCAGACCGAGTTGCTGCAACCGTCGTTTTGCGACTGCCGCTTTCTCGATCGCAGCGCGCAATTGCGGCCAGGACTGAGGGCCGGCGAGCAACGCGTCGTAGAGCTGCGCCGGGGCACCGCCTTCGCGCAGGCTGGCGCGTACGTCCGCATCCGGGCGCAGTCGCAGCAGTGCGTCGCGCGACGACGCCGGTGTCTCAAGGCGCTTGCGCACCGGCGCCGGCAATGCGGTGGCCAGTGCTTCGCCGATCGGATAGGCGTAATAGCGCGCCGCCCACAACAGCGTCTGCCACAGCGGCTCGGGGAAGACCGGGTCGGGGTCGAAGATCGCCGTCACCGCGCGCAGCTTTGGATTGGGCGCGACCGCGGCATGGGCCACGACGACCCCCATCAGACTGCGCGGCCCGAACGGCACGTGGACGCGCGCGCCTGCCCGCAGTTGCCCGGGAAGATAGCCAGCGGGTGCGAGGTAGTCGAAGAGTTCGGGCAGTGGCAGCGGCACGGCCACGCGCAACACGTCAGGCATGGCTTGTTTTCGGGTTCGTCGCGGCTTGATCGAGCGCCAGTCTAGCAACGCCGGTTCAACGATCCGGCAAGCATTTCCACCGCTGTGGACAAGTTTCGCCACTCTCGTCAGTCGGCGTCGAGAAAGATGTCATAAACAATTGATTTTTAATTCAAAATCACCTTGTCCACAGGATCTGTGGATAACTGTGTGGATGGAGCCCCGGACAAGCCCCTGCGAGCGCGTCCCGACGCGGCTCCGAGACTCGCTGGTCAAAAACTAGCCATATTTTTTTTCCTCGCGAATTCAGTGACTTACGCATTCACACACAGTGAAGAGCGGCAACGGCACGATGACTCGACCGGCGCCCATGACAGTTTTGCTCGCCTGTGAACTAAGCCGTAAAAGCGAACCCGCACAGGAATGCGGCGGAGCGAGCGAAAGCGGGCTTGTCAACCGAATCTTTACGCATGCGTTGGGTCGATATATCCACCAGATCTGACACCCGGTCGCCCTACAATGACGTACACCTTGACGATGCAATGGATGGACAGCGAGCGCGAGACGGCAGGCCGCACGCAACCGGGTGCCACGCGCAGTGGCGACGCGCTCGACGCGTTTCTGCGCGGCGTAGAGCGTCGCGCCCTGCGCATGGCGGAACTCAGTGTCGGCAGCCGCGACGACGCCCTCGATATCGTCCAGGACAGCATGCTCTCCTTTGTCCGCAACTACCGTGACAAGGGGCCGGCGGATTGGGCACCGCTGTTCCATCGCGTGCTCGACAGCCGCGTGCTCGACTTCCATCGTCGCAACACGGTGCGTTCGCGCTGGCTGGGCTGGGTCGACCGTTTGATCGGTCGCGATGGCGAGGACAGCGACGGCATCGACGACATTCCCGACCCGATGACGGCGCAACCGTGGCAGCATGTGGCCGACGGCGAGACCGCCGGTGCGCTGGACGCCGCCTTGCGCGCGCTTCCGAACCGACAACGCCAGGCCTTCCTGCTGCGCATCTGGGAGGGACTCGATGTCGCCGACACGGCCAAGGCCATGGCCTGCGGCGAAGGCAGCGTGAAGACCCATCTGTCGCGGGCGATGGCGAACATGCGCACGCGATTGGAGCATCATCATGGTTGATCACGGCAAGGACAACGACGCTTGGACCGACAACATCCGCAGGCAATTGGAGACCAGTGCACGCGATCTCGACGGCGCCAGCCTGTCGCGACTGAACCAGGCGCGACAGGCTGCACTGAAGCTTGCCAAGCAACCGAAGCCTGCGCGCTGGCTGTGGCCGACGCTCGCCGCGAGTGCATTTTCGCTGGCCCTGGCCGTGGCCTTGTGGCCGCGTCTGCAGCTTCAGACCGAGACTGCGCCGGTGACCTCGAACGCCGAGGACTTTCCGATGCTGGCGGGCGAAGACGATCTCGATTTCTATCGGGACCTGGACTTCTATGCCTGGCTGGATGCGCAGCCGGCTTCGGGTTGAGTGTCGCCCATGCTGCTGCAGAAGCGCCCAGTGCCGAACTGCTGTTGTACTTGGCCGAGTTCGCTGACGAAGACGGAAAACCGGAAGACCCGTTAGCCCTGGAACCCGATCACGAAGCGGAAGCCGAACCCGACACCACGCCCCCAACCACAGCGAAACCCGACGATGCCAAAGCCGATGCCAAGCCTGCTGCGAACGACCGCTAGTCTGGTGCTGGCCCTGCTTGTTTCGCTCGCGGCCGCAGCGGCGGATTCGATTGCATTCAGTGCCTTGAGCCCGGCCGAACAGCGCGTGCTGATGCCTTTTGCCGACACTTGGGCGACCTTGCCCGAAGCGACCCAGCACAACCTCCGTATCGGTGCGCAGCGCTGGTCTGCGTTGACCCCCGAAGAGAAGCGCGGCACCGCGCAGCGCTTCGGTGACTGGCAGAAGCTGTCGGCCGAAGAACAGCGCCGGGTGCGCGAGCGCTATCAGAAATTCCGCGACCTGCCGCGCGACCGGCAACAGCGGCTGCGCGCCGCCCGGCAACGCTTCCAGCATCTATCGCCGCAGCAACGCGCGCAGATGCGGCGGCGCTTCGAAGGCATGAGTCCGGGCGAACGCCGCGCATTGATCGACGGCATGCAGACCGAGCAACGTGTCGGGGCCGGCGAGCGCGCTCTGCAATCGGTACCGCCGGAGCAGCGCGCCGCAACCATGGACATGATGGCCCGCTTCACCCCACCCGAACGGCAACGGTTGATGGCGCATCTGCGCGCACTGCCACCCGCAGAGCGCGAACCGTTCCGACTGCGCTTGCTGGCGATGAGCGTGGACGAACGCATCAAATTCGTCGCGACGCTGCGCGACTGATCACACCCGCACCGTCAGCGGCGACGTTCAATCGGCACGTTGCCGGTCTCGTTCGCCGCCTCGGCCATGCGCAACGGCGGATTGGCGAGGCGCTTGAGCTCGACATAAAAGGTGGCGCCGCGGCCCAGACCTTCGGACTCGGCGCGTACCGTGCCGCCGTGCAACTCGACCAGGTCCTTGACGATGGCGAGGCCGAGACCGGTCGAACTCTCGCCGCCGGTTGGCCGCGCCGAGAGGCGCTGGAAGCGCCGGAACAACTGGCGACGATCGTCCTGCGACAGTCCAGGGCCGTAGTCGCGGATTGCGGCGCGCACCTGGGTCGCGTCAACTTCCACCCAGACTTCGATCACGCCCTTGAGCGGCGAAAACTTCACCGCGTTCGTCAGCAGGTTGTCGAATACTTGCTCGAGCCGCGCCAGATCGGCGAGCACGATGGCGCCACTGGCGGCGCGAAACTCGATGCTCTGCTGTTTGCTGCTGGCGCGCGCGCGCACCCGTGCGATGGCGTCGGCGAGCACCGCCGACAGGTCGCAGGGCACCTGCTGCAGGCGAATCTCGCCGGCGTCCAGCACCGCCGCTTCGAGCAGGTCGCTGACCAGCTTCAGGGTGCGCTCGGCGGCCGCGACGATGATGCCGGCGTAGCGGCGCGCGTCTTCGAGCGACCCGCGCTCGAGACGGATCAGGTCGGCGAAACCTATGATCGAACTGAGCGGATTGCGCAGGTCGTGCGCGGCGATGCCGAGCATTTCGGTCTTGACGCGGTCGGCTTCCTCGGCACGTTCGCGCGCACGCTCGGCGGTCTGCAAGGCGTCGGCCAGGCGGCGGTTGGTCGCGGCACGATCACGTTCCACCCGCGTGCTTTCGAAGTGCCGCACCAGCAACAACACGGCGATGCCGAACAGCATGATCATGGCTGCGGCAAATACGCGCTTGAGCAGGGTTTCCTGCGCCAACAATTCGGCTTGCTGTTCGCTGACGCTACGCAGTGCCAGCAGTTCGCGTTCGCGTTCGCGCGCGTTTGCGGCATGTGCGAGCAGTGCGTAACGGGCGTCGCTCTGCTGGTTGAACGCGCGCGCGCGCAACTGCTGCGCCGCCTTGAGTTCGGTGAGCGCCGCTGCGCTGTTGCCGCGTAACTCGTGGATGTCGGCGAGCTGTAGATGCAGCGCGATCTGCACCGACGGATCAACTTCGCCATCGCGGCTCAATTCGAGTGCACGTGCGGCATAGGCGAGTGCGCGCCGCAGCCGATCGAGGCGCGGCGCGGCCAGCAGCTCGCCCTGCGCACGCTCGACCTGCAGGGCGCCGAGCGCGGTCAGCGCGTCGATCATCTCGCTGCGACCATCGACCTGCGTGGCCAACGCCAGCGCCTGCTCGAAGCCGGTGATCGCAGCGCGTTCGATACCGCGCGCGGCAGCGACGCGCGCCAACCCGGTACGCGCGGCGCTCTCGCCGACGACGTCGCGGGCCTGCAACTGCAGTCGCAGCGCCTGCGCAAACGCGTATTCGGCCTGATCGACGAGTTGTCGCGCCAGCGCGATGCGGCCGTGGCCGAGCCAGATCGCCGCGACATCCTGCGGTGGCACCGTCGCCGGCGACGCCAACGCGTCGTATTGCTGCAAGGCCGCCTCGAAATGGCGCTGGGCGTCGCTCAGCGCGCCGCGCCGTTCAAACACGCGCGCGATGTTGATCGAGGACGCAATAAGACCTGGGGCATCATCGAGATTGCGCCAGAGCGACTGCACGCGTTCGTGTTGCGCCAGCGCTTCGGCGTCGAGGCCTTGACGCTCGAGCACTGCGCCGTAGCTGTTACCGACCTTGGCGACCAGACGCAGATCACCCAGCGATTCCGCAGCTGCCAGGGCCTCGAGCAAATAGGCATTGGCGGCCAGCAACTGCCCGCGCAAACGTGCGATGCGACCGAGATTGTGCAATGCCTCAATGCGCCCGCGCTCGTGGCGCTGATCGCGTGCGGCCAACATGGCATCGGTGGCCAGGGCTTCGGCGCCGGCAGGGTCGCTGCGCGCGAGTTGCTCGGCACGTTGGTTGAGTGCATCGATACGCTCGAATTCAACCGGCGCGGCACTGACCAGGCTCATCTGCAACAACAACGACCAACAAATCAGCAATAGCGTCGCTCGACGCTTGCGGGGTTGCGGATCGCACTGACGGTACGCAAGCATCAAGAGCCCATTCGCCACAGCGGTTGCGCCGCAAGAATAGCCGAGCGCGGCACCGCTGCCAGTGCTTCTGGCGCGCGGGCCACGCTGTGCATTCAGGTCATCTTGGCGCCTGCAGTTTCGGCAAGCCGGTCGTCAGCCACCAGCGCAGCGCGGTCGTGTCATAACGCCAGCGCATGCGTTCAACTGTGCTGTGGCTCTCCTGGGTATGGCGGTTGACGAACTCGAGCTGCACCACCTGCTCGACTTCGGTCGGCGACAACAGCACCGGCGGCGCTTCGCGATAGCCGGCGATCTGCAGCTGCGCCAGCCGCTCCAGCTCGAATGCCGTAGGTTTACGCGAGTCCGGTGCAAGGAAGCCGAGCGCGTCCTCAACATTGCCCCAGCGGATCGCCGCCGCGTACTGGTCGAGGGTGGCATCGAGCAACTTGTCCTGCTCGCGCGTCTCGCTACAGGCAGCGAGCGCCAGCGCGAACATCAAGAACACCATTCTGGTCACGCTGCGCATCTCATTTGCTCCGTTTCGCGACGAATTTGCCGAACATGCGACAAGCAACACCGCCGCCTTCGGCGACGGCGACCTCGGCCATCATGGTGATGCGTGCCTTGCCGCGCTCGCGCAGGTCGGCGATGAAATGGTTCCAGTCCTGCCCGGGTTCTGCGGCCGCTTCCGCGGTGAGCGCGTCCCAGACCGGATTCAGGTAACTGATCGCACTGTCCTGCACGAACACATCGGCTTCGATGCCCGCTTCTGACAGCTTGAGATTGACCAGCCCCCACGCGGCCAGCGTCATCAGACTGGCGAGTGAACCGCCGAAGGCGCAGCCCTTGTCGTTGACGTTCGGTGCCAGCGGTGCCGTCAAGGCGATGCGATTACCATCGAAATCAACGACGGTGACGCCCATGGCGCGGGCCATCGGAATGGTTTCCAGAATCGTGCGTTCGAGCATCAGGGAATCGAGGATCATGGCGCAGTCTGCCGACACTAGCCCGGCGCTGGCAAGCGGAAGTCGATGACGCTGGCGGCAAAGCTCATTAACCTCGCGGACATGACCGCCCCAAGCGCAGCCAACGCCTCGTTGCACGGACGCAGTTTCGTCGTCACCCGCCCGGCCGGTGAAAGCCATGCGCTGGCCACACGACTGCGCCGATTGGGGGCGCGCGTCTGCGCACTGGCGCCGTTCCGCCTGATTGCCTGCGGCGACCGCGACGCGCTGCAGGCGGCGCTAGTCGAAGCCGAACAAGCGGACGTGCTGGTGTTCGCGAGCGTCTATGCGGTCCGCCACACGTTTGCCGCACGGCCGGCATTCAAACCGCAGGGTCGCGTGCTGGCACAGGGCCCGGCCACGGCCAAGGCGTTGGCGCAACATGCCATCGCGGCGGAATTGCCGACTGCCGGCTACCGCAGCGAAGACGTTCTGATCCATCCGTGGCTGGCCGGGGCCAAGCACGTCGTGCGAATGACCGGTGCCGGCGGCCGCGACTGGCTGGTCAAGCAGCTTGGCAGCCGCGGCGTCGACGCTCGCGATCTGCCGGTGTATGCACGCGACGCCCTGACGCCACGGCCGGACACGCTGGCACGCATCGATGCGCTGACCCATCCGCACCTCATCGTCAGCAGTCGTGAGGCGCTGCTGGCACTGCCGGCACTGCTGGGTGGCGCGCGCTGGTTGCGACTGGCGGCGGCACCGATATTCGTCAGCAGCGAGCGTCTCGCGGTGCTGGCGCGCACCATGCATTGTGCACGCGTGCACGTCGCCGCATCGGCGCGCAGTAACGATCTGCTCACCGCGGTATGCGCATGGCGCTGACAGGCAGCGCTGATAACATCGACGCGGCCACGACGACGACCATGACCGACGCCCCACCAGATCATCCGCCGACCCCGCATCGTGCCGCACTGCTGATGTCGGTGCTTGCCCTGCTGATCGCGACCGCGCTCGGTGCATCGCTCTGGTACCTGTTTGCGACGGTCGACGGCGATGTGCAAGCGCGCGAAGCGGATGCGCGCCGCGTTGTGCTGATCGAGGAAGAAAACGCGCAGCTGCGGCGACAGTTCAGCGAACTGGCGCAGCGTCTCGACGACGACGATGCGCTCAACCGAACTCTGCGCGAAGAACTGCTCGGGGTCGCCGAGCGCGCCGCGCTGCTCGAGCAGGCGATCAAGCGCGTCTCCGAAAACCGCATGGACAGCGTCGCCGAACTGCGCCTGAACCAGGCCGAATTGCTGCTGTCTGCGGGTGTCGAGCGCCTGGATGTATTCCACGACGTGGCCGCGGCGTTGACTGCATTGCGCCTCGCCGACGCCGAATTGGCGCGCCTGTCCGATGCGCGCTACGCCGGCGTGCGCCAGACCCTGGCCCAGGAAATCGCGGCGCTCGAGTCCGTGCCGATCCAGACCTATACCGAGACGCTGGTGCTGCTGGCCGATGTGCGCGCGCGCTTGCCGCAATTGCCGCTGCGCGGTACCGCACCGACGGCGCCCACCGGGGCCAGCAAACCCGGACGCTTCGAATCGCTGCTGCGCAGTCTGGTCCGCGTCCGTCAGGTCAGCGCGCGTGAAGCCGGCATGCTTGGCCCGCTCGGTGCCGACACCATGCGTGCGGTGATCGCGCTCGATCTGCTGCACGCCGAAGAAGCCCTGCGTGTGCGCGACGGCGAGCGCTACCGCCTGCTGATCGAGCAGGCGCGCAACACGCTCGCGACCGGTTTCGATCTCGACGCCGAAAGCGCGCGTGACGTCCGCCTCAAGTTTGCGCAGCTCGCCGCTTACAAACCCCTCACCTGGCCACAGCCCGGCGTCGCACTCGAACAACTGGTGAACCTGCGCCACACCCAGGACGTGGCGCATGGAGTCGAGCGATGACCTTGTATCGCCTGTTGCTGCTGCTGTTGGTGGCGGCAGTAGTCGGCGCGGTGGCGGTCTATGCGCTGCGCGGCGACACCGGCTATGTGCTGATCCAGCGCGGCGATCTGGTCGTCGAGACGACTCTGGTCAATGCGGTGTTTTTGCTGCTCACGGCGCTGGCCCTGTTGATCGCGACCTTCTGGTTGCTGCGCTGGCCGTTGCGCTTGTGGCTGGCCGGTGCCCGACGCGGTGCGCGGCGGCGTTTTCTCGACGGCATGATCGCGCTCGTTGCCGGGCGTCCCACACGCGCCGGACAGCAACTGCTCAAGGCCACGAAGATGCGCACGTTGAAATTGCCTGCGCTGATCGCGGCCCAGGCGGCGGCGCATACACGCGGCGATCGTTCCGAGGAAACACGTTTGCTCGATCTGCTTACCGAGTCAGCAGAGACGCATGACCTCGCGACCGAACTGCGCGCACGCAACGAATTCCAGGACGGCCGCGCCGGCGCCGCGATCGAGATGCTGGTGCCGCTCGCGCAGGCATCGCGTCTGTCGCCGATGGGTGCACGCTGGCTGATCGAAGCGCTGAGCGCGCGCAAGCGCGCACGCGAGGCACTGGCCCATTTGCCGCGCATCCGCCAGAGCCAGCAGTTGCCGCCGGACGAACTCGACCGCTTCGTGCGGCGCATTCTGGTCAGTGCCATCGAGCAGACCAGCGACGCCATCAATCTGCATTCGCTGTGGGCCGATCTGAATCGCGACGAGAAGCGCATCAGCGATGTCGCCATCGCCTATGCCCGACGTGCGGTGCAATTGAATCTGGTGGCGCAGGCGGCGCAGGAAATCGAAGCGACGCTGAAGCATGGTTGGTCGCCGGCGCTGGTGCTCGCTTATGGCGCGCTTCCGCCCGATGCCAAAGTAGCCCCACGCCTGCGTACGGCCGAAGCGTGGCTCGAAGCGCATCCGCAGGACGCGGCATTGCTGTTGACGCTCGGTCGCCTGAGTCGCCAGGAACATCACTGGATCAAGGCCGAAGACTATCTGCGGCGCGCTTTGGCGCATGCCGGCGGTCACGAAGTCTGGGAAGAACTCGGTCGCTGCTATGCCGAACAGGGCGACGCTGACCGCAGCGCGCGCGCGCTCGCCAATGCGCTCGCCGTCGCCCATGGCGAAGCGCCATCAGGTTTAATCGCCAAACACAGCCCGGAAGACCTGCTGGCGCCCTTGGCGATCGCCGAGGAACGCGACAGCATGGGCATCCCGCGCTTGCCTGCAGGTCGCAGCTGACACCAGCTTGAGTAGATACTCCGTTCCCCGTCAAGCCATTTTTGGTGGCATTGGCACCAGTGCGGTGCTGTTCCAGGGTTGATTGAGGGTGGTCATGGCGTGGATGCCATGGAGCAGTTTTCGGGCCACGGCGATGACGGCCTGCATCTTGGTTTTGCCGTTGGCGACGAGGCGGTCGGCGAAAAATTTGAGGCCTGGATCGTGTCGCCGAGCGGACATTGCGGGCATGTAGAGCGCGCCGCGCAAATGGGCATTGCCACGTTTTGAGATGTGCGCCTTGGTCTTCACCGAGGTGCCGGATTGTTTGGATGTGGGATCGAGCCCGACGCATTTGACCCAGGCCTTTGCGCTCAATCCTTCCGGCATGACGCACAGTTCGCCAAGCAGTCGAATGGCGCTGGTTTCGGCGATGCCCGGTACTGAAACCAACAGCGCGAAATGGCGCGTGAGCTGGGTGTTCTCGGCGACGATCTTGATCGCAGCATCGCGCAGCTCGGCCTCGAGTTTTTCCAGGAACACGAGCTGTCGCTTCAGCGACTTGATGATGATCGCGGGCGTGCCGAGCGTTGCGTTCGCAGCGTGCAGTCGATTTTTCGCAGCGACACCTTGATCGACATAGCCGTGCAAACAGCGTGCGATTCGATGCAGCGCATAGTGGGTGGATGCAGGTGCCTGCCACGGCACAAACGCCATGCGGAAGCCGAACTGGGCCAGTTCGTGGGCATCGACCGGGTCACTTTGGGCGTTGCGCAAGCGCGCCTGGATGAAGCATTTGACCTGGCGCGGATTGGCCACCATCAAGGGCAGTTGCGCACGCACCAACGCCATGGCCATGTCGAGGTGATACACCCCGGTGGCCTCGCAGACGACACGATCAATCTTCATCGCGCGCAGTTTCTCGATCAGGCGCGCATGGCCCGCAGGCGTGTTGTCCACCGCCCACGGCTTGCTGCTTCTGGCCTTCTCGCCGTCACACAACACATCAACCATCAACGACTTCGCGGCTACATCGATACCGGCAGTGATCATGGACATGATGACGCTCCAAAGTGAGTGTGGGATAACATCGTCATCGGCTCCCCGACCTTGCAACCCATTCCCAAACGACCTTGTATGCGGGATCCGCACCGGTGTTGCCGAGGCGGTCTTCTGGATACTCCACGTGTTAGGGAATAGAAGGCGGGGGGCCGATCTACAAACAGGATCGTCATGAACCACGTCCTCAGGCTGGGACGGCCTCACCGCCGGTGACACAGTCAGCTGACTCCCTTTCGAAGCGATTGTCATCAGCCAAGGCAGATCAAATTCACAAGCCGAAATTATAAGTTTCGGGAAAGCCAAGAGCAGAGAAAAGAACATACAAGGCTGGGTTG
>JAYUVY010000021.1:0-6312 GCA_043753835.1 Lysobacterales bacterium
CCGTGCTATTCCATAGGATGTCATTTGGCACGATGTATCGCACCTTCTCCCATGCATCAAATTGGTCGGGGTGTATGTATTTCAGATGCTGCAATTCAAGCGCATTCCATCGAATGCATTTTTGATTGATGACGGGTAAAGTGCTGTGTTCCGTGTACTTTGGCGACTTGCCGCGCTGAATATACTCAGCGATGTCGCCTATGGTTGACCACGCCCAGGATGCAGGAAGGTTGCTCATTCTGCGCACCCAGCAACAAAAACCCTGCGTCGCACCATTTGCTGGCGCGCTTGCAATAACGCCGATACCAGTATGATCCCCACTCCGTGTGGAAGCTCACCCCAGTACTCAGCGACGGTCATGCCGTCCTGATGCCTTTGCAACTGTTCTATTCTCAGCGTTAGTGCAACCCGCCGTTGGCTGCAGCTCAATTGTGGTGACAGTGTCGCGACACTTTCCGGCTGCGAAAACGCTTCGGTGAATTGCAGCATCCGGTGCAGATGTCTGGGCTTGAAAGCAGCCGCAGGGGTGAGCGCTTTATCGTTCACGCCGTCACCGCCGCCGTAGCGTCATCGTTTTGCAGTACATCCAGCGCCAAATCAGGATCTTCACCCAAGGCTTGCAACAACGCGCGCAGTTCCTTCACAGCGCTGTCCAATTCGCGCAGCGCCAGACGCGCGACCATCGCCGGATCGTCGCGCTGGGCGTCGGTCGATTCGGCGCTGTCGTCTTTCAGCCAGCTGATGTCGAGGTTGTCGCCACGGGCGGCGATCTGCGCGCGCGTGAATTTGCGCCAGCGTCCGCTTTCGCCGGTGTCCACGCGCTTGGCGAGTGCGGCCGGGCCGCCGCGCGGGTCGTTGCCGAACACGTCTTCGAACTTGTCGCGCG
Organism: Lysobacterales bacterium; assembly: GCA_043753835.1. GTDB lineage: Bacteria > Pseudomonadota > Gammaproteobacteria > Xanthomonadales > Ahniellaceae > JADKHK01. The sequence continues at coordinate 887 of JAYUVY010000021.1, forward strand.
GTACCGTCTTCGGTGCCTTGGCCGGAGTGCGGAAATAGTCGCGATTGAATGCAGTTCGCTTGCCGAACTGCGGCATGTTCGCGCGCATGTCGTAGATCCAGGTTTCCTTGGTGTTCCCTTTTTCGGTTTTGCCGCGGGTGAAGAACAACACGTTGGTCTTGACGCCCTGAGCGTAGAAAATGCCGGTAGGCAGGCGCAAGATGGTGTGCAGGTTGCACTTGTCCATCAGGTCGCGACGGATCTGAGTGCCGACATTGCTTTCGAACAGCACATTGTCCGGCAGCACCACGGCGGCGCGGCCGTTGGCCTTCAAACCGCGATAGATGTGCTGCAGAAAACAGAACTGCTTGTTGGTGGTGGGATAGGTGAAATCGTCGCGGGTGGGCAAGCCGCCACCTTTCTTGGTGCCGAACGGCGGGTTGGACAGCATCAACGTCGCCAGCTTCATGTTGCTGCCTTCGTTGCCCAGGGTATCGCCGAACGCAATGCCGCCTTCGATGCCGTGCAGCAGCAGGTTCATCAATGCCAGACGGTGGGTGTCCTGCACCAGTTCCATCCCGTAAAAAGTTTCCTTCCGGTACTTGCGCTGCTGCTGATTGGTAAGGCTGTCGAAGTTGTAGTGCTCGCGCAGATAATTGTTGGCGGCGATCAAAAAGCCACCGGTGCCGGCGGCCGGGTCTTGAATTTCATCGTCCAATGTTGGTTTGAGCACGGCGACGATGCTGTCGATGAGATCGCGCGGGGTGAAATATTGGCCGGCGCCACTTTTCTTTTCGGAGGCGTTACGCTCCAGCAGGCCTTCGTACAGATCGCCTAGGTCATCGCGCTGCACGCTGTACCAGTCGAGCTTGTCGATCTCGGTGACCAGCGTCGAGAGCGTGGCCGGTTTGGTGATGATGGTGCTGGCGTTGGCATAGACCTGCTGAATGATGCCCTTGCCGTGACGGCTGTAATCGCGCAGCAGGTCTTCGTACATCGAAAGTCGGGCTGGGGCAGATGCCTTGATCAAATCGGCCCAGCGCTTGCCTGGCTTCTCTTTGCGTGGCTCGCCTTTTTTCGGCTCACGGCTGAGGATCAGGCGGTGTTCTTCGCCGGTCTCCTGCATCATTTTCAGGAACAGCAGATAGGTCAGCTCACTAACGTACTGGTGATAGGTCACACCGTCGTCGCGCAGGACATTGCAGAGGTTCCAGAGCTTGGCGACGATTTCGGAGGTGACGGGTTTGACGACGTGGGTCATGGGTTTCTTTCTTGGGAATGCGAGGGGTGACGCACGTTCGGGGGGCGGCAGGCCTATGACCGGGCCGGCATTGGATCAGCCCAGCATTGATCAGGCGGACTTTTCGTCTGCGGCATGATGCCAAAGCGCGTCGTTGAAGGCATCCAGCACCGGCTGAAGTTGGCCCTGGAACAGTTTGTCAAGACGTAAAAAGCCGCCGCCTTCGCGTTTGAAGATCAGGTCCGGGTCGTCCAACGCGTCGCGATCCACCAGCAGATTGGCTTTGGTCTGCGCAGCGATGCGCTTGAGCCAGTCGCGCTGCGGTGCGGTCCACGGGGTTCCGCCGGGCGGATGGTTCAGCAGGGTCTGCAGGGCATGATCGACGCGCTCGGCGTAGGGCACCAGGGCATCGCCGATGGCGGCCTGACGGATGTAGCCGATGATGCGCGCGGCGATGTCCTGATTGCTGAGTTCGCGCCACGCGGTGGCCAGCCGAGCTTCGGTAAAGCCGGCCGCATCCAGCGCCAGCAGCAGTTCTTTCAACTGCTTGCGGGTGAGGTCGCGCGGGCGAGTCAGCACTGCGACCAGCGCCGGCAGGGTATTGCCATGGCTGTCGATGAACGCCTTGAATGCGCTGAGATAGTCCTCGGGCTTGCTGGCGGTGCCGTAGCCGCGCTCGACGCGCTGCAGGGCATCGGGGTGGTCGGAGACATACACCGATGTGCCGTTGCCCTGCCGTTTGCGGTCGAGGATCTCGCCCAGGCCGGGGTGGCGCGTGAACCAGGCGGCCACATCCGCCAGCGTCATCGCCTTGAGCTGGGCGATGAAGGCATCCGGGCGCATGCCGGCCCTGGTTTCGAAATCCTGCGCGGCTTCAGGGTTGAGGTGGCGTTTCTTGGCCTGCAGTTTGGCGATGAACTGGTCGCGCACCAGTGCGCGGGCGGTATCGTCCTCGACGTTGACCAGCTCGCGTTCGAGCTGCGCAAAGCCGATTCCGGGGTCGACGACCACCGGTTTCATCGCGGTCATGTCGCCGATGGATTCGAAAATGCGCACCGCATCGAACACGCGGAAACTGTCTTTGGGATCCCCGTCGAAATCGCACAGCCGGGTGGCGCGGCCCAGCATCTGGTCGAACAGAATGCGGCTGTTGACCTGACGCAGAAACACCAGGTTGCAGATCTCAGGCACATCCACGCCGGTGGTGAGCAGGTCCACCGTGACCGCCACGTTGGGCAGACGTTCGTTTTTGAAGCGGCGAATCAGCTCCAGCGGTTTGTCGGCGTTGCCGGTGATCTTGATGACGGCGTCGTCTTCGACCGTGCCGTATCGGGCTTCGAACGCGATCTTGAGCACGTCCACCACCAGATCGGCATGGTCGCTGTTGACGCAGAAGATCAGGGTCTTGTGACGGCTGCCGGGATCGAGCTCTTGGGCAAGGTAGCCGCAGATGGCTTCATTGAAAGCACGGGTGATGACTTTCCGGTTGAAGTCGTCCACCTGCAGTTTGATTTCGTCCGGCGCTTTGAACAGCTCGATCTGGCCGCGGTCCACGTGGTAAACCTTGACCTCTTCGCCGACCCGCCAGGTCATGCCTTTGCTCGATAGCTCGGTGTAAAGCTGGATCGGCGGTTCGTAGTCGGTGAGGAACCCATCAACGACGGCTTCGCGATAACTGTACGAATAGGCGGGCGCGCCAAAGATCTGGGTGGTGTGGAGTGCTGGCGTAGCGGTGAGGCCGATTTTGACCGCGTCGAAATAGTCCAGCACGCGACGATATTTGGAGATGTAGTCGTCGAAGCTGCGGAAGCCAAGTTCGGTATCCGACAGTTCACGGTCGAGGGTGTAACCGCGGTGGCATTCGTCGACGATGATGCAGTCGTATTGATCCACCGTGGGCGGGGCGACGCCATCGGCCGGCGACAGCACGCGCTTCATCATTCCCTGCACGGTGGCCAGATGTACGGCGGTGCCTGCGTCCGGTGTTTGCGAATCCAGCTCCTTGATGCCGAATGTGTCGGCAAAGGTCTGCAAGCGCTCCATGCGCGTGTCTTTGAAGGCATTGGCGGCCTGTTCGCCCAAGGCGGAGCGGTCGACCAGAAACAGGATGCGGCGAAAGCGCTGTGCGTTCAGCAGGCGATAGATCAGCGCCACGCAGGTCTTGGTTTTGCCGGTGCCGGTGGCCATGGCCAGCAGGATTTCGCGCTGGCCTTGTGCGATGCGGCGTTCGGTTTCGCGAATGGCGGTTTGTTGGTAGTGGCGCAGCGCGAATCCATATTCGAAGCCGGTCTGGGTGAGTTCGGCATTGGCGCGGTCCTCGTCGCGCCGCAGCAGGCTCTGCAAACCTTCAGGCGTGTACCAGCCGTCCAGCGCATGGCCGATGTTGTCGGGCCGGCGCAGGTCGCAGAACCAGACGCCGCTTTTGGTGGCCAGTTGTCGCAGATAGGGACGGCCGTTGGCCGAAAATGCGAACGGCACCCGGAACTCGCCGTTGCTGCCCCAGTTCTGCGAATGAAGCTGGGTATCGGCTACGGCAATGAAGCCACGGCTGTAGCGCTTGGCCTGCTGCAGGGCCGCGGAGACATCGATATTGCGACGCTTGGCCTCAACGACGGCGAGCGGCTGCAGCCCTGAGAACAGCATGTAGTCGGCGGGGCCGCTGTCGGTGGGCCACTCGGCGATGGCCAAATGTTTGCCGGGCTGGGGGCGCGCGCCTTTGGCATAGGTCAGTGTGGTGGAGTCGGCGGTCCAGCCCGCCTGGGCGAGCTGTTGATCGATGAGACGACGGGCGTCAGTTTCGCTCAGTTGCAGCGTTGCGGCTGCGGCATTGGCTTTGCCGACCAGCGCGCCGAACGCAATCGGCGACTGCATGGCGTTCTCGGTTTGCAATGCCTGCAGGCGCTGTGCAAGCGCGTGCTTTGCCTGTTCAGCCTCGGCGGCCATGCCTTCCCAGAAACTGCGTTCGCTGGCCAGGGTTTCGGCTTCGCTGCGGGCACTGTCCAAGGCTTCGGTCGTTTGCTGATGGGCGGCGCGAAAGCTGTCGAGTTCAACGCGCAGGGATTCCAGCTCGGTTTTCAGTTCGCTGCTTTGATCGATAGGCGATTGCGGCGGCAGGAACGGCCCAGACGCGAAGCGCTCATCCTCGAAAGTACGGTGAAACCAGATGGCCAATTGCCAGCTGAAGCGAAGCATCGTCAACGCGGTGCGGTGGTAACTTGCGCCCCTGAGCTGAGGGGCATGATTGGCCTCGTTGCCGGCTTTGCGCACCTGGTGGAACAGGGTGGCGACTTCGCGCGGCAAGATGCCTTGCGACTGCAACCTGCTGAGGAGATCCGCCTGCTTCTCCTCGATCGAGTTGAATACGCCGACCTTCGAGGCGACCAGTTGCGCCAAACCTTCGGTGAGCTGGCGGAGTTTGAGCAGACAGGTATTGGGGTCGTCAGCGAAATAGCGTTCCGCCAAACGCCCCAGCCGCATCAGCTGCGCGTCATGTTGTTCCAGAACGCGGAAATTGGAGGTCACTATTGATGCCATCGTGGCGAGGACCAGCCGAAAGGCGCAGACGAGGCAAGGTAGCCCGAATGGCTGGACTTGTCAGCCTGCAACAGCAGGCAGCGTCAACCAGACATCTCCCGCTACTGGGTCCCTGCCGGCCTTGCCGACATCCTCCTGGAGCTTGACCAGTCTGACCCGGCGCGTACGATGCCGAGGACGTTCAATCGGATGCATGCGCTTGCCTACCGTGTCCTCGCATACCGCGATTCCCTCGATGCCGACTCTGCCTGCGACGCGCCGCATGCCGACGGAACGCGCGCAATGACCCTGCTGCTGGTGCGTCACGGACAGGCGAGCTACGGCGCCGCCGATTACGACAACCTGTCCGAGCGCGGACGCGTGCAGTCGCGCCGGCTCGGCGATTGGCTGGCGCGCGGCGGTCATCGATTCGAGTCGGTGGTGGTGGGCGGCATGCGCCGGCACCGGCAGACCGCAGAGAGCGTGGCCGAGGCCTTCGCCGCGCAGGGTTTGCCGCTGCCCGAGCCAGTGGCCGACGCCGGTTTCGCCGAGTTCGATCACGAAGCGGTGTTCGGCGCCTATCTCGCGCGCGACCCGGAACATCCGATCGCCGCCGCCAGCCGCAGCGGACGACCGCGCGACGTGGCGGCGATGCTGCAGGCGGCGCTGTTGGCGTGGGCGAACGACGAGTTGC
>JAYUVY010000022.1:0-50806 GCA_043753835.1 Lysobacterales bacterium
CGCTCCTACATCGCGCCATTGAAGTCACGTCGATGCGATGTAGGAGCGGCCCCGGCCGCGACCCATTTGCATCGAAATCCTCAATACATCCCAGTCTCAAGCCGCGCGGCTTCGCTCATCATCGACTGATTCCACGGCGGATCGAACACCAGTTCGACATCCGCCTCGGCAATCGTCGGCAACAACTCGAGCTTGCTGCGCACGTCCTCGATCAGGATATCGCCCATGCCGCAACCCGGCGCGGTCAGCGTCATGCGCACTTCGACCTTGCGCTGACCGTCGTCGCGCTTGCCGACTTCGCACTGATAGACCAGGCCGAGTTCGACGATATTGATCGGAATTTCCGGATCGAAGCAGGTGCGCAACTGCGTCCACACCGCCTGCTCGACTTCGTCGTCGCTGGCGTTTGCCGGCAATTCGGGCAGCGGCATCGGGTCCTTGCCGATGGCATCAGCATCAGCATTCTTGATGCGAAACAGGTTGCCTTCGACGAACACCGTGAAACTGCCGCCGAGCGCCTGGGTGATGTAACCGACCTGGCCCGCGGGCAGGTTCACCAGGTCGCCGGACGGCACCATGATGGCCGCGCAGTCGCGCTCGAAACGGATCGGTTCACTGGTTTGCGAATAACGCGACATGGTCGTGACGGGTTCAATGTTTGATTCAGAAACTAAATTGTACCGAATTCGTCCCATATGTTCGCAAACAGATGATGAGGCGACGCTGCGAGCGGGGAATCGAAGGTGCGCGTGCGACAATCTCGACCATGCCGTCAATGTTCAAGCGCGCCACGCACATCGTTGTGTTGTTCCTGTTGCCGCTGTGTGCCGGTGCGGTGTGGTCGATGGCGGTACAGGTCCTTCACCGCGATTTGCCGTGGTTCCCCGTGTTACTCGCGCTGACGCTGTTGCTGATGCGCGGACAACTGCAGTTCGTGTCGACGCCAACTCGCGCGCTGCTGCATCTCGCGGCCGTGTGCGTTGCGCTGGTCTATGCACAAACCCTCATCGCTGGCGTGGCCGTGGCTGCGCCGCTCGGCCACGGATTGTTCGAGGCGCTGCAACTGATGGGCGTCGAGATGACGTTGGCGCTGATCGTTGAACGCAGCGATGCCATCGACAGCGCAGGTTATGTCGCCTCGTTGTTGCTGGCCTCGTGGATCGGATGCCGCACCGACCCGGTTAAACCGCGATCGGTGCCTTGATCGCAGGATGCGACTGGTAACCGTCGATGACAATGTCGTCGAAGCGGAAATCGTCGATCGCGCGGACCTCCGGATTCAACTTCAACTGCGGCAGCGGCATCGGTGTCCGCGCAAGTTGCAGGCGCGCCTGCTCCAGATGATTCGAGTACAGATGCGCGTCACCGAGTGTCAACACGAAGTCGCCGACCGCGAGATCGCAGACCTGCGCGATCATCTGCGTCAGCAGCGCATAACTCGCGATATTGAAGGGCACGCCGAGAAAAATGTCGGCACTGCGCTGGTACAACTGGCAGGACAGTCGCCCGTTCGCGACATAGAACTGGAACAGCGCGTGACAGGGTGCCAGCGCCATCTGCGGAATCTCGGCGACGTTCCAGGCGCTGACGATCAGGCGGCGGGAATCCGGATCACGGCGGATGCGCTCGATCACCTCGGCAATCTGGTCGATGACGCGCCCGTCCGCGGTCTGCCAGCGACGCCATTGCTTGCCGTACACCGGGCCGAGTTCGCCGCTCGCATCGGCCCATTCATCCCAGATGCTGACGCCGTGGTCGCGCAGGTAGCCGATATTGGTCTCGCCGCGCAGAAACCACAGCAATTCGTGGATGATCGAGCGCAGATGCAGTTTCTTGGTGGTGACGAGCGGAAATCCGGCTGCGAGATCGAAACGCAACTGGTAGCCGAATACGCTGCGTGTACCGGTACCCGTGCGATCGGACTTCTCCGCACCATGGTCAAGCACATGCCGCAACAGGTCGAGATAGTTCTGCATCAGGGGCTCCGTCGTCGATACGCCAGCCACAGGAAGCACAGCCCGAGTGCGATCAGTGGCAGTGACAATGCCTGCCCCGTCGTCATCCAGCCGAAGGCGATGTAGCCCATGTGTGCATCCGGTTCGCGCGCGAATTCGACCACGAACCGACCGAGTCCGTAGACCAGCGCGAACACGCCGCAGGATGCATATCGCGGTCGCGCCTTGCGCGTGAACCACAGCAGCAACCCCGCCAGTACGACGCCTTCGAGAAACGCCTGATACAGCTGTGAGGGATGGCGGGCTTCATGGTCAAGCAAACCGGCGGCGGCCTGCGCCTTGATTTCGTCGATCGACAGACCGAGGCGATCAAGCGACTGCGGGAAAATCACCGCCCACGGCAGATCGGTCGTGCGGCCCCACAACTCTCCACCGATGTAGTTGCCGATACGACCGAAGCCGAGCCCGAGCGGGATCAGCGGCGCGACGAAATCCAGCGTATCGAAGGCGTGCTTGCCGTGGCGTCGCGACCACCAGGCGAGCGCCACCATGACCCCAACCAGACCGCCATGAAACGACATGCCGCCTTCCCAGACACGGAACAGCGACAGCGGATCAGCCGCGAGTTCCGCCTGACCATAGATCAGCATGTAACCGAAACGCCCGCCGATGATCACGCCAAGCATGCCTTCGAAGATCAGGTCCGAAAATTTCTCTTCGCTGATGCCAAAGCGGCCGGCACGCACTCGCGCGCGTCCGATCAGCAACGCGGCCGCAAGGCCGCACAAATACATCACGCCGTACCAATGCACCGACAACGGGCCCAGCGTGAAGACAATCGGGTCGATGTTGTGGACGTAGGGCATGCAGGGTCCGATCGAAGACGAAGAATAGAGAATATTGCCGAAACGACTCAGCAGTCAGGAAAGTTCAACGCCAATCACCTGACAGGCGATCGCAACAGCTTCTTGCAGTACGTCATTCGGACATGGCTCAATGATGCGCCACTCGCGCGCATCGAGATCAAGCGAGCGCAGCTTGTCGCAAACGATTACGCCCTTGGTCCGTGTCGGCACCAGCATCAAGTTGATCGCGAATCCGTTGTCCCGTGCTGTGCGACCGACCGTCGTGATCTCGAGCACAGTGACGAAGCGAATACTGCTGTTGTAAGCGCTTGCCGAGATCACGAGCGCCGGATGGCGCTCCTTCATCTCACGGCCGGCCGAGGGACTGAAATTGATTTCGATAATGTCGCCACGCTTCGGTGCACGCCGCCGCAGCGATTGGACCGTCATCGCTCGCGACCCACACTTTTTGCGTCAGCCAGGCGTTTGCCCGATGAACGCACATTGTCGATATCGCTGCGCGCGAGCCGCTGCGCCAAGGATTCGCGTTGCGCCTTTACGCGCGTGACCAAAACCTGACCGTCCTGTTCTGTCACCGTAACTTCGCTGCCGATGTCGATTCCCACCGCGCGACAAATCTCGGGCGGCAAGGTCAACCCGCGGCTTTGTCCCATGCGCACGATCTTGCGAACGTGTTCGGCCATCTGATTGCTCCGCTGCGTAGAACTGAATTCTACTTCCGACATGTGGCGACAGCCAAGTGACCATCCGAATCAACTTACGACGGCAAAACCCGGCAGATGAAGCCTTTCAGGTACTCGGTTTCGGGAATTGCCGGATGCACCGGGTGGCAAGCCGACTGCTGCAGACTGGCGAGTATCTGGACGCTGCGGTCTAGATGGCGCGCACCCTGATTGATCGCGTCGAGCAACACGGTTTTCGGCAGGTGATGCGAGCAGGAACAGGAGATCAGCAGACCGTCGCGGTTGAGCAACTGCATCGCCATCTCGTTGATGCGGCGATATGCAATCCGGCCTTCGGCGAAGTCCTTCTTGCGCTTCACGAACGCCGGCGGATCGACGATCACGACATCGAAGCGCTCGCGCTCCTGGCGCAGCGACTTGAGCACATCGAAGGCATCGCCCTGCAGTGTGCGCACCTTGTCGCCGAGTCCATTTTCGCGCGCCGCATCGTTGACGATCGCGAGTGCGGTTTCCGAAGCGTCGACGCAGATCACTTCTGTGGCGCCCGCGGCCGCAGCGCGCAAACCCCAGCCGCCGCCGTAGCTGAAAACGTCGAGTACGCGCTTTCCGGCAACAAGCTTCGGCAAACGATCACGATTGTCGCGCTGGTCGTAGAACCAGCCGGTCTTCTGGCTGTTGCGCGGATCGATGCGGAAACGCACGCCACCTTCGATGACTTCCAGATGCGCAGGCCATTCGCCGATCGCACATTCGTCGTATTCCGGCAAGCCTTCGAGGCCGCGCACCGAACCCGAGTTCTTCCAGAGGAAGGCACGCGGCTTCAGCACCTTGGCGACCGCCTCGACAATCGCCGGCTTCATTGCTTCCATGCCGAGCGTGCCGATCTGACCAACGACGACATCGCCGAAACGATCGATCACCAGCCCGGGAAGGCCATCGGACTCGCCGAACACCAGTCGATAATGCGGCGTATCGTACAAACGCTCACGCAGGGCCAGCGCGACGTTCAGTCGATGCACAATCAGCGACTTGTCGAGTGGATGGCGGGTGCCGCGCTCGACCATGCGTGCGCAAATCAACGCATTCGGATTGACATAACCAAGACCGAGTACGCGATCCGTCGAATCGACGATGGCGACCGCTTCGCCGGGCGTGAATTCGGACAAGGGCGAGCGCGCGACATCGACCTCATTCGAGAACACCCAGAGGTGTCCCTGGCGTAGCCGCGCCTCCTCGTTACGCTTGAGAAACAAGGCAGGCAATTCGGTGCCGGTGTCTTCGTCAGGCGTCGTGTCTTCGGTCAGATCGTTGCTGTTCACTGGCTGGGGCCTTCGCTGGATGCGGCATGCGCAGCCGCTTTCTTGCGCCTGCGGTTCTGGGAAATGAGATTCAGTGCTTCGACGCCCGCCGAGAAGACCATGCCGAAGTAAAGATACCCGCGCGGAATGTGGAAATTCAGACCGTCGGCGACCAGTGCGACGCCGACAAGAATGATGAAGGCGAGCGCAAGCATCTTGATGGTCGGATGACGGTCGATGAAATTGCCAACCGGGTCGGAGGCCAGCATCATCACCAGCACCGCCATGATGATCGCCGTGGCCATGATCGGAACCTCATTGACGAGACCGACCGCCGTGATCACCGAGTCCAGCGAAAACACGATATCGATGATCGCAATCTGGGCGATCACGTAGCCGAAGGTCGCGGAGGCGCGCGCGTTCGGGCCGTCGGCGTCGCCACCCTCGACTGACTCGTGAATCTCCATCGTGCCCTTGATCAACAGGAACAGGCCGCCACCGATCAACACCAGGTCGCGCACCGAGATATCGTTTCCGGCAACCGTGAACAACGACGCCGTCATGCTCGCCAGCCAGGACAACGACAACAGCAGACCGAGGCGGGTGATACAGGCCAGCGCCAGGCCGAACTTGCGCGCCTCCGAGCGCCGCTCCGGCGGCAGGCGGCTGACGGCGATCGAGATGAACACGAGGTTGTCGACGCCGAGCACGATCTCGAGCGTCGCCAACATCAACAGCGACATCAGGCCTTCGGGGGTAAACAGAACTTCCATCGATCAGATCCAGCGCGGGCCGAGCAACAAAGCCCAGACCGCCAATACGTTGAGCAAGGTGATGAAGACCGCCGCCGACCCCATATCCTTGGCGCGACCGGCGAATATGGCGAATTCCGGACTGATCTTGTCGACGACCTGTTCGATCGCCGAATTCAACAATTCGGCCGAAAGCACCATCATCAGCGAGCCCAGCAACAACAGGCGCTCGACTGCGGTGGCACCAAGCACAAAGGACAGCGGCGCCAGCACCACGAAGGCATAACACTCGAGACGGAACGACGACTCATGCCGGAATGCCGTGCCGATTCCCATCAGCGACCAGCGCAAGGCACGCAACATTTTGCCCGGCCCACGCGGCAGCATTCCCACTTCGTCAGCCACTCAGGTCACTCCTGCAGCGCGCACGAACTGGCGGGCAGCCTGCGCGTCAAGCGCTTGCTTGTGCATCGACATCGGGGAATTCCGGGAAAAAGCGGCGCGTATCATGCCTCGGGGCCGTTCATTCAACAAGTTGCGCGACAATTTCGCCGAACCCACGCTTGTGAAACCAGCGCTCGTCGCCATGTTTCCTACTCCTCAACTGACCCGGTACACCGCCATGTTCGATCCACAACGATTGCTCGGCCAACTGCTCTCGGGTGGAATTGGGGGCGGATTGGGCCATCGCAAGCGCGGCGGCGGCGGCGGCGGCGGTCTGAGCTTCGGTACCAAGGCACAACTCGGCCTCGGCGCGCTTGGTATCGCGATGGCGGCGTACGAACATTTCACGAAGCCGGGCGCGGCACCCGCCAGTGCAGCGCCGGTTGCACCACCGCCGGCACCACTCATGCAGTCCGGCCCGCCAGCTACCGGCATACCCATGGCCCCGCCGCCACCGCCCGCCGCACTCGATCTGGCGCGATTGCCGCCCGCTCAGGCGGACGCCGTTCTCCTGGTTCAAAGCATGATTGCCGCCGCCGCGGCCGACGGCGTGATCGACGCCAGCGAACGCGCACGCCTGTTGCAGCGTGCGACCGACGGCGGCCTCGATGCGCAGACCCGCAGTTTCCTCGAAGCCGAACTCGCGGTGCCGAAATCGGCCGACATGATCGGCGCGATGACACGACCCGATCTGGTTCAGGACGTCTATGCCGCTGCCGCGTTCGCGATCGATCTGGACAGCGAGTCCGAACGCAGCTTCCTCGCCACGCTCGGCAATGCGCTTGGACTTGATGCCGACGCGCGTTCTGCGATCCATCAGCGGATGGATGGCCGTTCCTGACCGAGTCGATTGCGGCGGCTTGTTTTCGCGCCGCACGCGGCGCTCCTACCGGAGCAATGGGGTCGCCAACACTTTCGACTTGCCGCCGAGCACTTTTTCAGTCGCGGCGATGAATTCCAGCGTCGACACCTTGCGCAACTCGCGCAGGATGCGGGTGACGTTGTCGATGTCCTTGTCGTTCTTGGTGCGCGCACGGATTTCGGTGTCCAGATCGTGCAACAGCAACACCGCCCGCGCGGTGATTTCGGCGGTCGAATGCTCGGTGCGCAAGGTCTTCACCGCGCGGCCCCATTCGCGCAGGTTGCTGTAGACGCGCTCACGTCGGCGATCACTCATGCCGCCAGCACGCCAACTGAGTTCGATCGAGTAGAACTCGGCCAAACCTTCGGCGATCCAGTCCGATCGATTCTCGCTGGTGATGCGCGTGATCACGTGCGTCAATTCATGCAGCAAGGTGCTGGTGCCGTTTTCGCTGACGAGCGGCCGGTCCGAGTGCAGGAACATCGAATTCGGCCCGGACAAACCGCCACGCCACATCGGATCACCAGCGCCGACGATCAGGATCTTCTTCGGTGTGCGACGAAACGCGCTCTCCAACTCCGGCCACACGAGGTTGATCAAGGTGATGGTGTCCATGCGATCGAGCGGGTCGCCCTTGGGCGCGGCAACGGCGATCACGGTCTGGCCGGTGGCGTCGTAGCGAGTGCCGACCTTTCCGGCGATGATCCATCCGATCGGCCGATCAAAGCGGCGTTCGCGGTTGTCGATGACGAAGCGGTTGTTCGGCAGTCGTTCCCAGCCGGTGTCGGCATTGCTCCAGCCAGGCGGCAACTTGAAGTTCAGATGCGCAATCACGTCGCTGTTCTTCTTCATGCGCGCAGTGATGAACGGGATCACCTTGTCGCCGCGGAACAGCGCCCAGTCCGCGGTCATGCGCGCGTCGTAGTCGCCGCTCGCACGACGGTGGCTGACGCGCACCAGATAGGTCAACTTCGAACCGGCGCCAGCGGGCGTCCAGACCGCCCGGCCGGGCGTCGATGGCTCGAACTTGCCTCGGTTGGCGCTGAATTCGCTGTAGCGCTTGGCATCGAATTTCAATGTCAACTGCTTGATGCGCTGACCACCGGCACCGAGCGCGATGCTGATGCGCGCCTGATCCTGCTTGGGCAGCAACTCGATGGTGTATTCGAGCGCGACCGGCTTCTTCGGCGGCGGCTTGGAAGACGACTGTGCCGCAGCTGTGCCGATCGCGAGACAGCACGCGGCGAGGCTGATCGCAACAAAAAACGACCACATCTTCATGCGCTCGCTCCAGTGCTCCGTTGCGCTGCCGCCGACCACAGTGCCGCGAATACGGCGAACGCGGCCGATACATTCAGACTCTCGACCTGTCCCGAACCGGGGATGCCGATGCGACGGTCGCAACGCGCAGCAAATTCGGGATTCATGCCCGCTTCCTCGGCACCCATCACCAGCACGCAACGGGCTGAGGGCGTCACAGCAAACACATCGTCGCCGTCACGCACCACGGTCGCGAGCAGCTCAAAGTCGGCGCGACGCAATTGTCCGATCGCGGCGTCGACATCCTCGACACTGATCAGGGGCACAACTTCTGCGCCACCTTCGGCCACACGACACGCCGCGCCCGACAACGCCAGCGGCGTATCGCCGGCGACGATCAATCCGGCACAGCCGAAATGCGCCGCGGTGCGCAGCATGGCACCGAGATTGTGCGGATTGCCGACACCATCGAGCCACGCGAACCACATCGGTGTCGCCGAAGGTAACGCCGCAAGCACGTCGGTCAGCAACAGCGTCGGCGCACGCAACACCTCGAAGCAGACGCCTTCGTGATGCTGCGACTTGGTCAGCTTTTCCAGTTCTTCGGCGGGCAAAATCCGATAGCCGAGACGCTGCGCCACACAATGGCTGATGACCTCGCGCAATTCGGCGAGCCGCTCCTTTTCCAGATACACCTTGCGGATCGCAACCCGTCGATGTTTGAACACGGCGAGACAGGCATGCAGACCGAATACCCGCATTTCGCTCTGGCGCTTGTCGCGGCGCGCGTCCCTGGACTTGTCGATCGGTCGATACATCAGAATCCTCCGCCGGTCTTGAACCCGCCGCCGCCACCACCGAAACCACCGCCGCTGCGGAAGCCACCACCACTGCTGCCGCCGCCACCAAAACCGCCGCCGCGACTGCTGCCGCTGCTGCTGCTGCGAGGCGTGCGCGTGACCGGTGGCAGTCGCACACGGTGGTGGCGGTTGACCTGCTCCCAGGCGTCGTTCAAGACCAACGCGCCACGCAGCAAACCATCGAAAATGCTGCCGATGGCGAGGCCATTTTCGAATTCGGAGTTGCTGCTGTCATAGGCCTTGGCCCGAAAGCGCGTGCGCAACTGCTCGCTGTCGGAGAGTTGCTTCAACAATGTCGCCTGCTGCAACTCCAGCGGCGCGATTTGCTCGGCCAGCCGGCCCGATTCGTGGCGCAGTTTCGCCAGGGCAACGATCATGCGGTCATCGCGCTCGGTGTCGGTCGCCGCGGCATCGCTGCGCAACTGGGCCAGGTCTTCCCGATCGAGCTGCGCGGCGATCACTGCAACGGCTTCGCGCATCAGTGAATCCGTACCTGCTGCAATCGCCCCGCGCTCGGCCAATTGTTGCCGATGCTTTGCTTCTTCGGCTTCGATCGCCTGCTCGGCATCGGCGAGTGCCGTGGCTGCAGCGTCAAGTTGCGCCTCCAGCACCGGCGCACCCGCCGCTTCAAGCGCAGCGCCTTCAGCAGCGACGATGTCCGCGTGGGCGCTGCTCGCAAGCGATTCCTGCGCGACAGCATGGGCGTCGAGATGCTCGGCCAGCGCCAGCAACATGCGGTAATTGCGATGTGCACCGTCGTAACTGCACAAGCGCGCCACCCATTGGTCGAGGGTGCGCGTCAGCGCGTTGCCGGCATAATCGGGCAATCCGAAACGCCGCTGCCACAGATAGAAAAACAGCTTGTCGGCTTCGTATGGCTTGCGCTTGATTTCACGATCTTCGACCGCCGTAGTCGACTTGGTGCGCGCCAGATGCGCGCGTTCTGCGGCGTTTGCGGATGCCGACTGCAGCTCACGATAGGCGTCCGTCGTCGCCAGCGTCTTCTGCGTTTCGGTCACAACTTCGCTCAGGCGCAGACTCGCCGCATCGTGCTCGGCCAAACGCTGCGCACGCGTACTGGTCAACGCCTGCTGATCGACCACGGATATCGCGATCGCCGCGTGCAGCGTTTCCAGCGTTGCCGCGCGTTGCGCCAGCAATTCAAGCGCACGTCGATCGGCCGCATCGATGCCGCTTTGCACCTGATTCGCATGCAGCAGATCGAGTCGCAACTTCGCCAGATCGCGCGTCTGCCCGGCCTCGGCACTGCGCGCGGCATTGCGCTGCGTGGTCAGGGCATTCAAGGTACCGGAAAGGGTTTCGGCCTGATGCCGCAGCGCGTTGATGCGCGAATTCATGTCCTGCAGCACGGACTGTCCGGATTGCATCAGCGTCTCCAACAAAGTGCTACCAATCCGTGATCGTGCCGCCGGCGACGGCGATGTGATATTCGGCGTCGAGTTCGCCACGGCGCTTCTCGCCGACCAGCGCATCGTCGATCAAGCCGTTGTCGAGTTTGTCCGCCTTGACGCGCTCGTATTCGCTTTGCGGCACGCGCAATGCAAACAGCGACACGGCCTGCGTGCGCTGCGTCTCCTCGTTCAGTACTGGCAACATCAGCGCATTGCCGGCGGCGTCGATCGCTTCAACGACGACGTAGTAGTTTTTTCCATCCGGCGCATCCGCGTGATGTCGCCAGACGCCGCTCTTGACGCCTTCGCGGTTGACGATGCGCAGGGTGTAGGCGAGATTGACCGTGGCCGCCGTGCGCTCCATGGCCTGGAGTGCCAGCTTCGCCGTACTGATCTCGCCGGCGCGCAAGGATGCTTCCGCCTGCGCACGCTGGCTCGCAACTTGCGCCTGCGCGGGTTCGGCGAGCGTCAATCCGGCAAACTGTGCGTCGAGTTGCGTCAGGGTCAGTGCTGCTGTCCGCAATGCCTCGGCACGCGTCAGTTGTGCTTCGACACGCTCGATCTGATCGACGGCATCGGTCAACTGCTGACGCGGCGTTGCCAGCGCGTTGGTCGCCGCGTCCGGATCCTTGGCAAAATGATCGGCATCGAGCGCCATCGTCGTCGCTGCACCCGGCCACGTCTTGATCAGCGCCGAATGTTCGGCCTCGATGCGCGTGTGCGCAACCTGCAGCGGCGCCGCAACCAGTGCTGGCGGATCGGCGGCGATTGCAGTCAGTCGCGGCGTCAGCGCATCACGTCGGCGCGCCAACGTATCGCCGGTCTGCTGCAACTCGCTCACGCTGGTGACATACGCACGATAGGCGCGCTCCGCCATAAAGCGGTTCGGCACGGCCACGACAAGCCAGCCCGCGAAAACGATCAGGCCGGTGATCAAGGCGCGTTTGCTCCAGCGCCAGCGATCAATCCAGACTTCCGCCAACCGCACCGAAAACGTGCGTTTTGGCGGCTGGTAGACGAAACGATCCTGCTTCAAGGATTCGACGCCCTGACGGATCAGCGTATCGGTGACTTCGATGCCCTGACTGGCATAGATCTGCTTGACGCGCGCGACGAAGGCGTCGTCGCGATCGGTCGACGCCAGCTCGCGCTCGACCAGCGACTGCTCGTGGCGCAAGGTGTCGACGATGTCCATGGCGAGCATCAGCTCGTCCATGGAGGTGCGCGTCTGGCCGACGACAGTGCTCACAAGCACCCCACCCCTACCCTCCCCTCCGCGCTGCGCGCGCAAGGGAGGGGGTCAAAACGCTGCACGCTAAAAATTCGCGGCGCAGCGAGCTTGTCTCCTCCCCTTTGCGCAGCAAGGGGGAGGCCGGGAGGGGGTCGCCTTTTCACTGCCTTAGCTACCCACCGGCAACGTCGAAGCCGACCGGCTCAGCGCCACCAGACGCTGCTTGCCATCTTCGACCGCGCGCTGGATTTCGCGTTCGTTGGCGGTCGACAGTTCGCGCATCTCGTCGATGATCTGCACCGACTTTTCCTGGAAGGTGACGACCGAGTCCACGAGTTTGGCCACCGACTCGGCGCGCAGTGTCGGCCCGTAACCGGCCCTGGTCGCTTCCTCGAGAATCTTGGTGCCGACTTCGCCCAACGTTTCCAGGCTCTCGTTCATGCCCTGCTTCATCGCGTCCAGGGTCTGCGTGCTCTCGTGCAGACCATGCATGCCGGTGAACGAAGCCGAGAGCGCCGTGAACACGGTTTCATTGGTACCGAAGAACATCACCGCCTGCGAATACACACGTTCCTTGGCGTCGGTGATCTGCATCAAGCGCGCCATCACGACTTCCGTGGTGTTGTAGGCGATCGACAGATTCTCGGCCAGGTCCTTGGCGATCTGGTAACGCTTGTCCTCGTCCTGCAAAGCGCGCAGCGCATTGTCACGCGCCATTTCCAGCACGGCCGTCGCTTCGCGATCGGTCGCGGCATCGGCTTTCAAGGTATCCGAAGCGGTCTGCAGTTCGGCACGCTTCGCCGTCAAGGAATCCTCGGCCTTCTTCAGCACGTTGAAGCCGAGCACCTGCGATTCCTTCAGCGCACCGCGGAAATCGCGATAGGCATCGAGAATGGTCTGTTCACGCTGGATCTGTTCCTTGGCGTCCTTGGCAACATCGAGGTAGGTGTCCTTGATGCGCGCGAAGCGGCTCGGAATGTCGCCGCGGGTGACCTTCATCCAGATGTTGGACAGCCGTTCCATGGTGTCGATCTTGCCGTCCTCGACCTGCGCGACCATCGCCTTGGCGTCGTCACGAATGGTGTTGAAGGCCTCGGTGATGGCGCGATAGCGGCTGCCCATCGCCATCGCCGAGATCTGGTCGCGCACCACTTCGTTGAACAGCGTCGCCTGCGACAGCGTGCGTGCGATCGCCACGGTCTTGTCCGGATCGAGATGCGCGATGCGGTCGATCAGCGCCACGACCGGTGCTTCCTCCGGTTGCGACTTGATCAAGCCCAAATCGCGCAGCGCGGCGAGTGCCTTGTCGAGTTGCTTGAGTGGCGCGATGCTCATGCTCAGCCCGCCATGTCCGACGTCCAGCGACCGAGCGCGGCCATGCCGTTTTCACGCGCACGGCTGGCGACGATGACTTGTGCCTTCGCGAAGTTGCCGATCAGGTCCTGCGACCAGATTTTGAGCGCCGCCGATTGCATGGCACGACCATACGAGAACGACAGCGGCCACGGATGCGGACCGATCTGGTTCATCGCATTCAGGTGCGAAGTGGCATCGACATCGGACTGGCCGCCAGACAGAAATACGATCCCCGGGATCGCGCCCGGCACCGCCGAACGCAGGCAGCGCACAGTCAACTCGGCGACTTCGTCGGTGCTGGCCTGGTCGCTGCAGTCCTTGCCGGCGATGACCATGCTCGCTTTCAGGATCGAACCTTCGAGCATGACGTTGTGCTCGTACATCGCGGCGAACAGCGAACGCAGCGTGGCTTCGGTGACGTCGTAGCAGGTGTCGATGTCGTGATTGCCGTCCATCAGCACTTCGGGCTCGACCATGGGCACGATGCCCGCTTCCTGGCACAGCGCGGCATAGCGGGCGAGCGCATGCGCATTGGCGTCGATCGCGGTCGAACTTGGCATGTCCTCGCCGATGTTGATGACGGCGCGCCACTTCGCGAACTTGGCGCCGAGGCGTGCGTATTCGGTCAAACGGTCACGCAGGCCGTCGAGGCCTTCGGTCACCACTTCGCCGGGGAAGCCCGCGAGCGACTGCGGGCCCTTGTCAACCTTGATGCCGGGCAGGATGCCGCGGTCGAGCATGAGCTTGGTGAACGGTACGCCGTCACGCGTCGACTGGCGCAGGGTTTCGTCATACAGGATTGCGCCGGAAATGTGATCCGACAGGTTCGGCGTGCTCAGCAGCATTTCGCGGTAGGCGCGACGGTTTTCCTCGGTGCAGTCGATGCCGACGGCGTCGAAGCGCTTCTTGATCGTCGCGTTCGATTCGTCGATCGCGATGATGCCCTTGCCCGCTGCCACCATGGCGAGTGCGGTTTCTTCCAGTTGTTCGATGCTCATGGCGGGTTTCCGGCGGGGAATGAAGGGCGCGGAGTATAGCGGACGCACCCGCAAGTCATTTCCGATTGGCAGTATTGCGCCTGGCCTCGATCACGTTCGGCAGGGACGAGACCTTGTGCAGCAGGCTCGAGAGCTGGCCGTAATCGGAAACGCGAACCGCAAAGTACATCTCGACGGTGCCGTGGTCGCGGTCAAGGCGCGTGCTCGCGGCCAGCACATGGGCGTCGGCGGCGGAGATCGCCGAGGACACGTCCTTGAGCAAACCCTTGCGATCATAGGCGCGCACCAGCACATCGACCTCGTATTGGCCGCTGCTGCCGCCCCAGTCGACGTGGATCACGCGCGCCGGGTCCTTGGCGACGAGGTTGTTGAAACTGGCGCAGCCATTGCGGTGCACGCTGACGCCGCGGCCCTTGGTCAGCCATCCGATAATTGGATCGCCCGGCACCGGCTGGCAGCAACGCGCCATCGTGGTCAGCAGATTGCCGACGCCCTCGATCGTGATCGCGTCCTTCTCACGCCGCCGCGCACGCACCGGATCGGCGCTGAGCTCTGGCTTTTCCGTCTTCGGCTGCGCGATTTCATGCAGCGCGCGCGCCACGTGTCCGGCGCTGACATCGCCGACACCCATCGCGACCAGCAAGTCATCCTGCGTCTTCAAATTGAAACGCGCCGGCAGCGGCGTCAGGTCGACGTCATGCCAGGCGAGTCGCTTCAGTTCCTTGTCGAGGATGTCGCGACCGGCGGCAACATTGCGGTCGTGGTCAAGTTTCTTGAACCAGCTGCGGACCTTCTCTTTCGCGCGCGGCGTGATCAGAAATCCGCGCGAGGCCACCAGCCAGTCGCGCTTCGGCTCGGCGACCTTGCCGGTGACAATCTCGATGGTTTCGCCGCTCGCCGGCTGATGATCGAGCGGCACCAGTCGCCCACCGAGTTTCGCGCCGC
The DNA here is from genome assembly GCA_043753835.1 of Lysobacterales bacterium. Taxonomy (GTDB): domain Bacteria; phylum Pseudomonadota; class Gammaproteobacteria; order Xanthomonadales; family Ahniellaceae; genus JADKHK01. The sequence goes on from JAYUVY010000022.1 coordinate 14,923, forward strand.
GGCACTTGTGACCGACTTCGGTGTGCACGCTGTAGGCGAAGTCGAGCACGGTCGCGCCCTTGGGCAGATCGACGACTTTGCCCTGCGGGGTCAGCAAGTAGACGCGATCTTCGACCACTTCGGTCTGCAAGCCGGCGAGCAGGGCGGCATCGGATTCGGTATCGGCCTTGGCTTCGAGCATGTTGCGCAAGCCGGCGATCTTGCGCTCGAACGCGGCATCGCCGCCACCACCTTCCTTGTAGCGCCAGTGCGCAGCAACGCCGAGTTCGGCGTGTTCGTGCATCTCCGGGGTACGGATCTGGATCTCCAGCGTCTTGCCTTCAGGGCCGACCACAGCGGTATGCAGCGAACGATAATTGTTGCCCTTCGGACGCGCGATGTAGTCGTCGAACTCTCCCGGCACTGGCGGCCACAGCGCATGCACGATGCCGAGTGCGGCGTAGCACTGGCCGACGTCCTTGACCAGCAAGCGCACGGCACGGATGTCGTACAGGCCATCGAGATCGACCGCCTTGCGGCTCATCTTGCGCCAGATCGAATAGATGTGTTTCGGTCTCCCGGCGACATCGACGTCGATGCCCTCCGACTTCAGTGCCGCGGTCAATTCGCGCTTGACGCGTTCGATGAAATCCTCGCGGTCGCCACGGCGTTCATCGAGTGCCTTGGCGATGCGTTTGTAGGCATCAGGATTGAGGAATCGAAAGGACAGATCCTCCAATTCCCATTTCAGTTGCCAGATGCCGAGCCGGTTCGCGAGCGGCGCGTGGATGTCCGCGGTGAGTTGCGCCAGCGCGCGCTGGTCATGCTCACTCAGACTCGCCGCCGTACGCAGGCGCACCAGTTGCCGCGCCAGCAGAATAAACACCACGCGCAGGTCGCGGATGATCGCCAGCAACAAGCGGCGCAGCCCTTCCGGCGCCACGGCCTGGCCCTTTTCGGCATACAACGCCCAGACGCGTTCGGCTTCGCGCTGGCCGTCGATCAATGCATGCAGGCTCGCCGGCAGACGCTCGCTTGGCAGATGCAGTTCGTACGCCAGCGTCGCCGCCAAGGTCTCCGTGTCGACGCGCAAGCGATCGAGCAGGTCCAGTGACGGCACCAAGGCCGCATCGACCGCTTCCGGCAGCTTCAAGGACTCGCCAAGCAAGCGCGCCACGGCCGCATGTTGCGACAGCCAGTCGGGCAGTGAGTTGGCGATGACTGCGGGGATTTTCATCACTCACTCAATGCGACGGGGCAAGCCGCATTATGGCGGTTTGCTCGACCAGGTTCGAACAAAGAGACCGCGGCCGGAGGCCACTCCCAGCTTGCGGCAGTCGAATCTTTCGCGTGTTGAATTTTTTACGCCGAATGGTTCGGGCCCGCTAGCCAGCACGCTCGCAAGCGTTCGTCAGAAGTGACGGCTTCTCACCAGACAAAATGCACGTTCATCGCCATCCGGTGATGCTGGATCCGAGCGGCCAACGGCACCAACGGTCATGAGTTCGAGGACATCCCAACCGCAGCGGTCGAGAATTCGTCGAAGCCCGGCTTCACTGAATATCCAATAGTTGGTGGCATCGTTGTTGCACTCGTCAGGGGCGAGCAAATAGGCCGCGGGCACCGAAGTCAATGGCACACGAACCTCGTTCAATCCATCGTCACCGCTCTTTGTACCCGGCGGCAGATTGTGCGAAGTGACGCGCGTGGACAGGACGGCAAATCGTGCTGATTTCGCCAAAGCCTCCAGCACGAAGAACGGATTCTTGAGGTGATAGAGAATGCCGAGAAAAAAAGCGAACTCGTACCGCGACTGCGGCAAGGAGAACTGTGAATCGAGGTCGGTTTCCAGAATTTCCACAGTGGAACCCAGCTCGCGTCGAACTGCATGCAGAGCACGACAACCGTTGTAGTTGGTTGGTGGAAAGTCGACGACATGCATGGGCACGCCCAGCGATTCCATGAAAAATGCCAGGTCGCCGTCTGCAGCGCCAATGTCCACGGCGGTACCGTCTCCGATAAGACTGCGAAGATCACGATGTTCCCCACTCAACAATCGACCCAGATGCGAAAAGTTGTGCATCGTGCCCCATGGATACCATGGAAAATCGACGTTCATCGCCGCCTTGCGTGCATCATGGGCCTTCATGAACGACATGGCCTGGTCGGCCAGTTGCTTGATATCGAGCGTGGATTTCATGGAGCGCGGTTCCGTGCGAATTTCGAGGGGCGCGAGTATAGCCGCAGCGATAACCCTAGCCGGACCCGATTGGCTATCCGGAAAGTCCGTCACACACTTGGCGATGGCCGCGCGCGACTATCGACGTGCCACCCATGCCGTCATCTGACTCGGGAATCCACCGCTCAGATGCCAATACGAAACGGTCCAGGCTTCGCTGAATCCGGCTGCCCGCAATGATTCGAGGATGTCCCAGCCGAAATCCTGATAACACAAGATCTGGTTGCCACTGACCATCGGGTCGCCATGGTATTCCGGTGGCAACAGGTGCTCGATCGTGCCATCCGCGAGATGCCGCGCCCGGATGCGCGTGTCTTGCGCATTGTCGAGAAATGGCGCGGTCAGAATGGCGATGCCGCCGGGCCGCAACACCCGCGCGAACTCTCGCAGCGCAGCCGGATAATCGGGAATGTGTTCCAAGACATCGAACGACATCAAGGCGTAGAATCGTCCATCAGGATGACTCAGCGCAGTGGCATCTTCATGCACAATCCGTTGCCGACGCTGATCGCGCAGCAGCCAGTCCAGTCGCTTCTGCAATACCGGATGCCCAGCGGGATCGGGCGCATATTCGCTACCAACTACATCCGCATAGTTGCGCAGCAACCAAGGATACAAGGCGGACAGTTGCTCATTGACATAGATTGCGGGTCGGCCAGTTCCAAGCAACTGGCGCAACAACACCACACCCATGCGTAGCCGCCCCATCATCGCGCACGAACTGCAGGTAGCGTCGTCCCGGAAGAACCACACTCCCGCCAATTGAGGCTTGTCGGATATTCCAAAACGCACCGCCGTCCCGCACAGCTCGCACCAGCCCTCGTAATGCGGCCCATCCTGAGCATTGCGCAATTGTTGGGCGATCAGCCAGCGCGCTGCCAGCTTCACTTCGTTCTGCGACTGCCAAGATTTCCAGGCAGCCAGATCGGGGAAGCAGTCGAAGCCGGACTGTGCCAAGCGTTCCACAACGTAGGACATGCAGTGAGGCTCCAGTAGGCGAAACGGGAAGTCTAGCCGACTTGCTCCAGCACCTTCTGCACGCGTTTTTCGCTGACCGGTTCGCGCGTGCCGATCTCCCAGGCGAACAGCTGGACGCGCAAGGCATCATGACCCGTCATCCGGGCACATCTCGCGTTGGCAACGGGGGCGCTTCGCCCACATCGAGCATCAGGTGCCAGTACGCCCAGGAGCGTGCATCGATGATGCCGGGTGGCGCCTCGCGCAAGGCTTGGCGGAGACCGTCATCGTCGACGTAATGCCGAATCACCGCCATATCGCTGAACTTCGCGATCGCAAAGGCATACTTGATTGGCGCCGATCCTCAGCCGATGAAATTCGATGCCTGACGCAGGAATGGCTCTGCGCATGGAGTGCGTAGGGTCATGGCGCGGAGCAGTCGCGGCATGAGATCGGGCAGTTGGAATCTGCGGTTGAATCGGTAGGCGGCTTCGCCCAGATAGCGACGCGCGTACTTCGCATGTTTTAAGGCGTGGTAGCTGCCGCCGATCGATTGTTTGACGTTGGCGAGCACAACGTTGACCCGGCGCGCCACGCGCTTCAGTCGCAGCGCGTCCGCCGGCGGTTTCGATGGCGGTGTGCGTGTGACCGGTATCGGCGAAGCGGCGAAAGCAGGCGAGGCCGTCCGTGAATGCTGCGGCCGCGGGTGCCAAGCGACGCTTGGACCAGTCCGTGATCGACGCATTGTCGAAGCTTTGCACCGGCTCGATCACTGCAAAGGTCGGATGTTCGAGGTCGGCATTGGTCTAGACTGCGATCACGAATGGCTGCTTGTGCGCCGCCCCGCGTCCGCGCTTGCCGCCGTTGCGTTCGCCGCCGAGATGGCGCATCAGTTCGAGCGCGGCCATGTTCGTTTTCGTCGACGTGAGCAGATGGATCGCCAGCAACAAGGTCGTCAGTGGCAGCTTGGTTGCCGCGAACACGGTGCCCGCGAGCAAGGTCAGCGCGAACAAGTCGAAATCGATACTCTGCCGGTGGCCAAGCTGCAACGCGATCGCAGTGCCGCCGTTGAGCACGAACTCGACGGGAAGTGCGCCGAGCGCATCCCAGATCAGACGTTGCGGCGGGGGCAGGATGCCTAAATGCAATTTCACGTCTACGGCTCGCCGGTCGGTTGCCGCAAGTCTAGCCAACCTGCTCCAGCTGCTTCTGCACGCGCTTCTCGCTCACCGCCTCGCGTGTGCCGAGGTCTTGCCGAGATCAATGCCGATCCATCGCCCGTAGTCGCTCGATCGCGTCCGTCAGTGGCAGTGCAAGAACATCGCCCGGCAATGGAAAGGTGCGTTCGCCGCCATGGACCAACCAGCGTGCCGTCGCCGCGATGTCCGTACAAGCCACATGAAATCCACGGGTCGGTCGGCTCGTTTGTGAGCGTTTGATCTCGATCGCGATGCAATGCGTACCAAATTCCAGCACAAGGTCGATCTCCGCGCCGTCCTGAGTCCGATAGAAACTGCAACGACCCAAAGTTGGCAACGCTGCGATCAGATGTTCGATGACGAAGCCTTCGTAGCTGCCACCGACGACCGGATGGGCGAGCAACGCTGTTGTCGTGGGAATGCCGAGCAATGCGTGCACCAGTCCGCTGTCTCGGACATGGATTTTAGGCGACTTGCGTAGTCGCTTTCCGACGTTTTTCGCGTATGCGGGCAAGCGGCGAATCAGAAACAGATCACACAACAAATCGAGGTAGCGGGTGATGCTCTGTGCCGAGACGTCCAGACTGCGTGCGAGTTGGCTGGCATTGAACTCGGCACCCTGCAGATGGGCAAGCATCGTCCAGAATCGCCGCAAGGTCTCGCGCGGCAGTCGCGGCGCAAACAACGCGACATCGCGCTCAAGGTAACTCTGGATGAACTGTTCTCGCCAGACCAGACTGTCGCCATCGCTGCGCGCCAGATACGACTCGGGAAACCCGCCGCGCAACCACAGCCGATCGGCGCTGCCGACACCCGTTTCCAGCACCGAAAATGGCGCAAGTTCGATCACTTCGAGTCGCCCGGCAAGCGATTCCGATGCGTGCTGCAACAGGTCGAGCGACGCTGAGCCAAGCACCAGAAATTGTCCGCTGCGATGTCCTTGCTCGCGACGTTCATCGACCACGACACGCAGTGCCTGAAACAGCGTCGGCACGAATTGCACTTCGTCAAACACCACGAGACCCGGGCCGAGATGCGCGAGCAAGGCATCGACATCCACAAATGCCGCTCGATCAGACGCACGCTCCAGATCAAACATGCGCGCCTGCGGCACCGCACGCTGCCTTGCCAATTCGCGCACCAGCGTGGTCTTGCCGACCTGACGCGGACCGACCACAGCAACCACCGGTGCGCGCGCCAGTGCGCTCGTGATCGGCTCGAAATCTCGTTGAATTAGCACCGATAATTATCCATCAGGTGGACAATTTACAGGGTAATTGCCGATGTGCCGAAACGCAACCACCTAAATTCAGCGGTTCGTAGACCCATCTGGCGTCACCTGCAGCGACCACCGCAATGAATCTCCAGTCCCTGGCCAACTTGCTCCAACATCTTCTGCACCCGCTTCACGCTCACAAGCTTCCGCTTCCACTGGCGTCGCGACCGATCGTGCAGTCCCGTCCCGTCTTGCAAAAATATCAAGGCTGTGGGCATCCGTCACTGGCGCCGGTTTCGTAGCCGTTACAGAAGAGGCGGTCGCCAACCACGACGAGATTGACTTGCGTTTGTGGGTGGGGTTGGCCATTGCTTCCGGTGTAGGGGCCGCGCAGTTCGTCGATGAGCGGGCTCTCGCTGTCGATGTTCGGATTCACGTCGGGATCAAAATGGGCCTTCAGTGTTCGCGTCTGGCCAACCGCAAGCGGCGCGGCCGTCGCAGGCAGCGCGCAACTGGCTGCGGCGACGCCACTGGTAGGCGTCGGGACGAGGTCCGCGACGCAAACAGAATCGGGTTGGCCGCCACCCGAACTCCGAAATTTGACGCGGCCGTAGGCGAAGTCCGGGTAAGTCGCAGCGCCCGGATAGACCAGCGTCACGCGCGCAGTTGCGACAAATGCACCACGGTCTGGATAGCCCGAACCAGCACTCGCGAGTACCGTCAGCGACACCGGAAACAGGCTCAGCATGCTCGTCTGGGGCGCGTCCTCGGTTGTCGTGGCGGTCGCCATCACGCGCGTTCTGGCGGTCTCGGCATGGCTTGCGGGCCATTGGAAAATGACCGTCTTTGACTGTTGCGCCTCGGCAGACAGATACAGGTCATGACCGAGCAGCGTTTCACCGTCGTCGCTGTCGCCAAGGTAGAACTCGATCCGCAGCGGATAGGCGCTGTTTGCGGGCGCAGAGTCAACCCGATAGGTCACGCTGACATTGCTGCCATCACGCACCACGTTGCGAATCTCCGGATAGTTCTGCAACGTCAGCTGCACTGCCTGATCGGCATCGCCGGCATCATTCAGCTCCGTGTTCACTGCAGGCGAGAACAGCCAGATCGGCCGGCCGCGGCTACCAACGAACTGATTGCCGCGAATCGGGTTGCGGCCTTCTCTGCTCATCACGCCGCCTTGCACCAGATTTGCAGCACCGGGCGCGTCGCCGCCGAAAGCCACACCGCCCTGATTGAGCTCAACGCGAAACTGTGGCGACAACGGCGTGCCATTGGCCGCAATGTAGAACCAATTGCCGAGCACCTGCATGCGCGGCGGGGTCAGGAAATCGTTGAACTTGCCGTCGGCATAAAACCCGGTCGCAATCAGGTTGCGCGCATTGGCGTCGGTACCACCGACCAGGATGCTGGACTGTGCATGCGCCGAATTGAAGAAGATTTCCTTTTCGGCGACCAAGCCGCCGACGACCGGAATGGCGCTGCCGTCTTGCTTCAGGCCGAACACATTGCCCTGCACCGTTGCAGTCACGGCGTCGGCGGTTTCGCCGATCATCACGTAGCCATCGACCGCCCAATTACGCTGCGCCGGCAACAAACCGCCGAATTGAATCTGGTCGATGCCCACCGCCGCCGCGCCGGAACTTTCTCGCCGATAGCTGCCGGCATTCGCAGCCTTGCCAAGCCGACTGCCGCCGAAAGCACAGCCCTCAATGACGATTGATTTCCCGCTCGGCGCGCTGGGTGACAACGCCGTGTGGTTGTCGACAAATTTCAACCCCCGCAACAGCGTGCTCGCATGCAACTTCAACCCGGCACCGCCGACGAAAAACGACGTTCGATTGCCGCCAAGCTCAATCGACCACTGGCCATTGAGGCCACCATTGACGGCGCTCAGCGAATTCGCCACATGACCCGGCTGCGTCGTGCCGTCGATGATGACCGGCTGCGTCACCGAAAGCGGCGGTGCCGAAACCAGGCTCACGAAACAACTCAGCAGCACCGGATCACAACCGGCTTCGGTGAACGGAATGGCAAACGCGATGGTGTCTTGCGCCGCGTCCTGATTGGCCAGCGATAGCGCGCCGGCAAATGAACAATCCAAAGGTGCCGCGGTGCAGGCATTCAGGGCCGGCGCTGTCGTCGTGGTGTCGACGACCAAGGTGGCCGCATGGCCAGAAATCGCAACGAACAGGAACGGCAGTAGCAAAAATCGGGTCATCGAGCTTCCTCGCAGCGTGCGAGAGGATAGTGTCTTCGATGCGCTTCCCACCCCCCTCAAACGCGGGGTGGCGGTGAAGGTCGCGCTATGACGCAGGCTCCAACATCTTCTGCACCCGCTTCTCGCTCACCGCCTCGCGGGTGCCGAGTTCCTGGGCGAACAGTTGCACGCGCAGTTCTTCGATGGCGTAGCGGATTTCGGCGTTGCGGGCTGCGGACCACTGCGTGCCCAGTCGGTCGAGCTGCGCTTCAAAGTCGCGCACGATGAGCATGCGCGCCTGGTCCTTGCGCGGATCGTTCTGAAGACGATCGGCGCGCAGGCGCATGGCCTTCAGATAGCGCGGCAGATCTTTCAGTCGCGACAGCGGAAAACGGCTGGCGAAGCCTGCGAAAATGAAGCGGCGATGCTGTTCGCGCAGGTCTTCGAAGTTCGCAGTAGCAAAGCCCATCAGCGGCGGCTTCAGTTTCGGCAGCATTTCGGCATGCGCGGCGAGGACTGCTTCGACCGCTTTCAGACGTTCGATCGCAAACGGGAACAACTGCTTCTCGATGGTCGCGAGCGACAGCCGGAAGCTCTCGTCGGAACGCGCACTGCGCGGATCGGCAGCGAGCAAGTCTGCAAGTGCGCCTTCGATGATGTCGTCGCGCAACTGATCGGGCGATGCGATCGGGGTGTAGGACAACGCCAGTTTTGGCGCCAGCGGCAGTTGCCGTCGGGTCTGTTTGCATTTCTCGACCATGGCCACACGCAGCAAGCGCTCGATACCGCGTTGGTGTGCGGCTGCGGCTTCGTCGGGCCGCTCGAACACGACGAGATCGACGCGATGGCCACGATCGACGAGGGCCGGATAGGCCGCGAGACCGGAGTCGGTTTTCACCGCCTCGGGTATCGCGACATTCGGCAGCACCCGCACATCTTCACGCGCGATATCGCGGCTCGTCTGCACCGCGAAGGCCTCGCGTGCGAGTGCACCGAACTGTGCGCGCAACGCGATCAGATCGCGACCCGCGGCAAGTTCCTGACGATCGGCATCCAGCAGCCGAAAGCGCATGCGCAGATAGGCGGGCAAGGTCGCATCGGCGTCGATCAACAAGGCCTTCGGCACCTCGACGCCCGAGACTTTGACCAACCAGCGGGTCAGCGCGTCGATCAGTCCGCTGTCGTCCAGTTTTTCAGCGGCAATGAAAGCCCGCGCGAAATCGGGTGCCGGCACAAAGTTGCGACGCAGTGCCTTCGGCAGCGCGCGAATCAACTCCGCAACCTTGTCTTCGAGCAGGCCCGGCACCAACCATTCGGCACGCGACTCGGCGATCGCATTAAGCAGGGCCAGCGGCAGATCCAGCGTGACGCCATCGTCGTCGCGCTGCGGATCGAACACGTAATGCAGGCGCAGACGCTGGTTGCCGACGATGAAACTTTCGGGGAAGCGTTCGACTTGGCTCGCACCCGCCAACAGCACATCGCTGAGCGACCATTCCAGACCGCGTCGCAATTCGGGATCGAGCTTGCGCACCCAGGCATCGAAGGCCTGGGTGGTGTGGATGTTGTCGGCGAGCCGTCCTTCCCACCACAGCGCGAGCTCGGCCGGTTCGCGGATCAATCCGTGCCGACGCTGCTTGGCTTCTTCCTCAGCAGCCAGATCAAGCACTTTGCGGTTGTGCGCGATGACGTTCGCCTTCCCGTCCAGTTCGCACGGCACCAGTGCCTCGCGGATAAAGATCTCGCGGGCCGCAACCGAATCGATCGAACCGAAATGCACAGCGCGACGTTCGACCAGGGTCAGACCAAATAGCGTGATCTGCTCATAGGCGATCACCTGACCGCGACCGCGATGCCAGTGCGGGTCGTGGTGCGCGCGCTTGATCAGATGCGCAGCTTCCTGCACCACCCATTCCGGTTCGATGCGCGCATTCATGATCGCGTAGAGCTTCTGGGTGTCCAGAAGGGTCGCCGACATCAACCACAATGGCGGCGCCTTGGCGACGAACGAACCCGGGAAAATGGCGTAGCGCTTGCCGCGCGTACCCAGGTACTGGCCCTTGTCGTCCTTGCGCGCCGCTTCCTTGTAGGCAATGTTCGCGGGCATCCCGGCGATCACCGCGCGATGGATGGCTTCGAACGACGCCGCCTCGCGATTCAATGTCCAGCCGAGTTCGTCGCCGAGCACCAGCAACTGCCGGTGCAACTCACGCCATTCGCGCATGCGCAGGAAACTGAGGAAGTGCTTCTCGCACCAGTCGCGCAACTTCGACTGCGTCAGGTCTTCATGCGCCGTGGCATACGCAGTCCACAGATTCAGCACCGCGACGAAATCCGACTTTGGCTCGGCGAACAGCGCATGTGCGAGATCCGCGGCCGCTTTTGCATCGGCCGGTCGCTCGCGCGGATCCTGGATCGACAGGAAGGCGGCAATCACGATCAGCTCGCGCAAGGCGCCGTGCTGTGCAGCGGCGATCAGCATGCGCGCGAGCTTCGCGTCGATCGGAATGCGCGCCATCTGCACGCCGATCGGTGTCAGTTGTCGGCGCTGTTCCGCAATCGCGCCGAGCTCGACGAGTTGGCTCACCCCTTCGTTGATCGCGCGATCGTCCGGCCGCTCCAGAAACGGAAACTGCTCGATGTCGCCGAGACCGAGACTCAACATGCGCAACACGACATTGGCGAGTGATGCGCGCAGGATTTCGGGATCGGTGTAGCGCGGCCGCGCATTGAAGTCGGCCTCGTCGAACAGGCGGATGCAGACGCCGGCCGCAACACGACCGCAGCGACCCTTGCGCTGGTCGGCGCTGGCCTGCGAGATCGGTTCGATATGCAGGCGCTGCACCTTGTGCCGCGTGCTGTAACGCGCCACACGCGCGGTGCCGGTATCGACAACGTAGCGGATGCGCGGCACCGTGAGCGATGTTTCGGCGACATTGGTGGTCAGCACCACGCGTCGCTTCGGCCCGGGATGGAACACGCGATCCTGATCTTTCGCCGACAAGCGCGCATACAGCGGCAGGATTTCCGTCTCGCGGAACGCGCGTCTTGACAGCGCCAGATGCGCATCGCGGATCTCGCGCTCGCCGGGCAGGAACACGAGCACATCGCCGAGCGCGTCTTCGCGTGTCACCTCCTCGATCGCGGTCACGATCGACTGATGCAGGCCGCGTTCGTCGCGATCCTCGGGCAGCGGTCGCCAGCGTGTCTCGACCGGCCAGGTGCGACCTTCGACGCTGATCACCGGGGCGTTGCCGAAGTGTTCGGAAAAACGCGTGGTGTCGATCGTGGCTGAGGTCACGATCAGCTTCAGATCGCGCCTGCGCACCAGCAACTGCTTGAGGTAGCCGAGCAGAAAATCGATGTTGAGGCTGCGCTCATGCGCCTCGTCGAGGATGATGGTGTCGTATTGGTCGAGATGCCGGTCGCGCTGCGTTTCCGCGAGCAGGATGCCGTCGGTCATGAACTTGATCAGCGAGGTCTCCGCGACCTGTTCGGTGAAACGCACCTGAAAGCCGACGAGTTGCCCGACCTGGGTGCCGAGTTCTTCTGCAACACGTCGCGCGACACTGCGTGCGGCAATACGTCGTGGCTGTGTGCAACCGATCAAACCATCGACGCCGCGTCCGGCGGCGAGCGCGAGCAGGGGCAGCTGTGTCGTCTTGCCGGAACCGGTCTCGCCGGCAATGATCACGACCTGATGTTCGCGAATGGCCTTGATGATGGCCGCGCCCTCGCGTGCGATCGGCAAGCTGTCGTCGAGCTTGATCTCGGGCACCGCGCTCGCGCGCGCCTGGCGTTTCGCGGCGCTGGCGTCGATCGCGGCCAGCAAGGTGGCGTGGCGCGCCTTGTCGGCGCCCGACTTGGCGGCCGCAAGTTGTTCGACGCACCGGCGCAAGCCCGCCCGATCGCGCCCGAGCACCTTGGCCAGGCGCGCGCGCAAGGCGCTAACATCAGCGCCCGCTGTTTCGGGCTGATTCACGGGCTCGATCGGATCCATCCAGACGATTCACTTCACACTGCGGTGTCGGCCGCGTAGTTTACAGGCCAGGCACGAGAGACCGTATCGCGATGTCCGTTCGTAACTTCTTCTTTGCATTGATGCTCGTCGCCAGCAGCGGCGTGTGGGCGTGGGGGCCGCATGGCCATGAAGTGGTCGCCGAGATCGCCGCGCGCGAACTGACACCGGCTGCGCGTGCTGAAGTTGAACGCCTGCTCGGCGACCGTGCCAGCAATGCCATGCGCGAAGTGAGCAGCTGGGCCGACGACGCCCGCAACGCACCGGCGTGGCGACATACCGTGCCTTGGCATTGGGTGAATTTCAAACGCAGCGATTGTAGCTACTCACCCAAGGACAACTGCCGCAACGGCGACTGCGTGGTCGCTGCCATCGAACGTCAGACCCGGGTATTGGCCAATCGCAGGGCCCGACGCGCTGATCGCGTGAACGCGCTGAAGTTCGTGATCCATTTCGTTGGGGATGCCCATCAACCGCTGCACGCCGGCTATGCCGATGATCGCGGTGGTAATGACTTCCAGATTCGCTACGGCCGCGAAGGCGGCAATCTGCATGGCTACTGGGACAGCGACGTGATCAAGCAGACGCGGCAAACCGTGCGCGCGCATGCAGACCAATTGCTCGGCGACACGTCCGCCGCTGGCGTGGTCAACACGAGTTGGTACGTTCGCGCACCCGGCGACTGGGCCGAAGAGTCCTGTCACATCGTGCAAGAGCGCGGCTTCTATCCCGAACGCAACCTGCTCGAAGCAGCCTATGTCGCACGTTACGCCCCGGTCGCGAACAACCGTCTGGAAGCCGCAGGCCACCGCCTCGCGGCCCTGCTCAACGCCACACTGGTATCTCCACCATGAGCGATCCGCTGCGCGTCCTGGTCATCGACGATGACCCCGACATGCTGATCCTGTTGACGGCGTTGCTGGAGCATCTGGGTGCCGCTGTACGCACCGCGAGCACGCCCGCCGAAGTACAGACCGCGATCATGCAACCTGCCGACCTCGTGCTGCTCGACCTGGTCATGCCCGGCGACAGTTACGCGCAGATCTTGCAGTCACTCACCAACGCCCGATTCGCCTCCCCCATCGCCCTGATGAGCGGCAGCGACACCGCCACCCTCGCCACCGCCCGCCACGACCTCATAACCCGCGGTTTGCGCGTCGACCACACCCTGACGAAACCGGTGCGGCTGGATGCACTGGCGAACATGCTGGCGCAGACCACGAACCACGAGCGGTAAGCTCGCGGCATGGCGCGACAAAACGCCACAATCACGAGCCGCAATATTCGGGTGCGAATGACGCGCCGCTACCGCAATTGATCCGAGTCAATTTGCCCAGTGACCGGTGCTGGAACACTGGGCGAGTCAAGATTCCAAGAGGTGTTCATGTCCAGTGTTGCTCGGGCCGATAACCGGCTTTTTTACAACGACAAGGTGGTGCGTCAGTTCGCGGTGATGACCGTGATCTGGGGCATTGTCGGCATGCTCGTCGGCGTCATCATCGCCGCGCAGCTGTATTGGCCATCCCTGAATTTCGACATCCCGTGGCTGAGTTATGGGCGCCTGCGGCCGCTGCACACGAATGCGGTGGTCTTCGCGTTCGGTGGCTCGGCGCTGTTCGCCACCAGCTATTACTGCGTGCAGCGCACGACGCATGCGCGGCTGTTCTCGGACGGGCTCGCCGCATTCACATTCTGGGGCTGGAATCTGGTGATTGTGCTGGCGGCGATCACCTTGCCGCTCGGCATGACGCAAGGCAAGGAATACGCTGAACTGGAATGGCCGATCGATATCCTGATCACCGTGGTCTGGGTTTCGTATGCCGTCGTGTTCTTCGGCACCCTGGCCAAACGCAAGATCAAGCACATCTTCGTCGCCAACTGGTTCTTCGCGGCCTACATCCTCACCGTCGCGATCCTGCACATCTTCAATAACCTGGCGCTGCCGGTGTCGGCGACGAAGTCCTACGGCATTTATACTGGTGCCGTCGATGCGATGGTGCAGTGGTGGTACGGCCACAACGCGGTCGGCTTTTTCCTGACTGCCGGCTTCCTCGGCATGATGTATTACTTCGTGCCCAAGCAGGCGCAGCGACCGGTGTATTCGTATCGCCTGTCGGTCGTGCATTTCTGGGCGCTGATCTCGATCTACATGTGGGCCGGGCCGCATCACCTGCAGTACACCGCGCTGCCGGACTGGGCGCAGTCGCTCGGCATGGTGTTCTCGCTGATCCTGCTCGCGCCGAGCTGGGGCGGCATGATCAACGGCATGATGACCCTCAACGGGGCCTGGGACAAACTGCGCACCGACCCGATCCTCAAGTTCATGATCGTCGCGTTGTCGTTCTACGGCATGAGCACGTTCGAGGGTCCGATGATGTCGATCAAGACCGTCAATGCGCTCAGTCACTACACCGACTGGACCGTCGGCCACGTGCACGCTGGCGCGCTCGGCTGGGTCGCGATGATCACCATCGGTTGCATCTACTCAGTGCTGCCGCGGGTTCTGAATCTGAAGGGCATGTACTCGACGCGCATGATCGAGCAGCATTTCTGGATCCACACCATCGGCGTGGTGTTCTACATCGCCGCGATGTGGATCGCCGGTGTGATGCAGGGCCTGATGTGGCGCGCCACCAATGACGACGGCACCCTGACCTACACCTTCGTCGAGTCCTTGAACGCCACCTACCCGTATTACCTCGCGCGCTTTGCCGGTGGTGTGCTCTGTCTGGGCGGCATGTTGCTGATGCTCTACAACGTGCTGAAGACCTTGCAGATGACCCAGTCCACGGCCGATGTCGTGATCCCGGCGCCTGCCCTCGCCCCTGCGCACGCTTGAGGAACCCGCCATGTCGCATGAGAAAGTTGAAACCAATATTTCCCTGATGGCAGTCTTGATCGCAGTCGTCGTCGCCGTCGGCGGCCTGATCGAGATCGTGCCGCTGATGTACCAGGCGCAGGTGATCGAGCCGCTGCCGGGGGTCAAACCTTACGGACCGCTGGAACTCGCCGGACGCGATGTCTACGTGCGCGAAGGTTGCTACAACTGCCATTCGCAGATGGTCCGCACCCTGCGCTTCGAGACCGCCCGCTATGGCCATTATTCGCTGGCCGGCGAATCGGTCTACGACCGTCCCTTCCAATGGGGCAGCAAGCGCACCGGACCCGATCTTGCGCGCGTCGGCCTGCGTTATTCCGACGATTGGCATCGCGTCCACTTGATCGACCCACGCGCCGTGGTGCCCGAGTCGAACATGCCGGGTTTCCCATGGCTTGAGCAGGCTCGGGTCGATCCGGGGCTGGTCGAAACCAAGATGCGCCGCCTGCGCACGCTCGGCGATCCGTATACCGATGCGGAAATCGAGGGTGCTGCGGCACTCGTGACCGACAAGACCGAACTCGATGCGCTCGTCGCGTATCTGCAGGGTCTTGGCATCCATGCGCCGAAGGGAGGCTGAGATGAGCAGTGGCGTTGTTTCCGGAATTGTCACCGCGGTGCTGCTGGTCAGTTTTCTGATCGGTGTGGCATGGGCCTACAGCGCGCGTCGACGCGCAGAATTCGATGCGGCAGCGCGACTGCCGCTTGAGGATCAGGAGGCACAGTCATGAGCCAGGGTTGGTCGCTGTACATCTCGATTTTTTCGATCGCCAACATCGCCGCCTGCCTGTGGCTGCTGTGGTGGACGGCGCGCAAGCGCCCGGGTGATCGCGCCGATACCGACACCACCGGCCACGTCTGGGACGAGGACATCACCGAGCTGAACCGCCCGATGCCGCGCTGGTGGTTGAACCTGTTCTATCTGACCGTCGTGTTCGGTGTCGGTTATCTGATCTATTACCCGGGACTCGGCGCGTTTGCCGGCACCTCGACGTGGACCTCAGGCGGTGAGCATGATGCCGATGCCGCTGCGGCCGAAGCCAGGATCGCGCCGGTATTTGCGGCCTTTCGTGACCAGCCATTGACCGCGCTGATGCGCGACGCGAACGCGCAGCGACTCGGACGATCGGTGTTCGCAAACAACTGCAGCACCTGCCACGGCAGCGATGCACGCGGTGCCAAGGGCTATCCGAATCTGACCGACAAGGACTGGCTCTGGGGCGGCGAACCGGACGCCGTGCTCACCACCATTCTCGAAGGCCGTACCGGCGCCATGCCCGCGCTTGGCGGAGCACTCGGAGACGATGGCGTCGCCGCGACCGCGGTCTACGTGCAGAAGCTCGCCGGCCTGCACGCCGACGATGCCCTCGCCGCCAAGGGCCAGGCCAGCTTCGCCACCATCTGCGCCGCTTGCCACGGCGCCGATGGCCGCGGCAATCCGGCGCTCGGAGCACCGAATCTCACCGACGACATCTGGCTCTACGGCAACGACTTCGCGACCATCAAGGCCACGATCCGCGATGGCCGCAATGGCCAGATGCCGGCGCATCGACCCTTGATCGGCGAGGACCGCGCGCGACTGGCCGCCGCCTTCGTACTCGCGCTGTCGCAGCAGGCGGTCGCGGATCACTGACCGATGAGCAGCGCCGTCCCCCGCAAGGATCCGTATGACCACCCACCGCGACCGATGGCCCAGCGCATCGGCGCGATTCTGTGGCCGTCGTTCTTTGCCGCGGGGGTTGCCACCATGGTGTTCTTCGCCTTCATTGATCCGGTCGATCTCGCAGCGATCAGCTCTCCGGAGTTGAGCATTTCGCGCGAGCTTGGCTACACGCTCGGTTTCTTCACGTTCTGGGCGTGTACGGCGGCATCGAGCCTGTTCACCTGGATCCTGTTGCGGCCTGCGAGTCGCTTCAATCTGCCGCCACGGCCCTAGATCGTGGCCAAGCAGGTCCCGCTCAAGCTCGTCGACGACACCGCGATGTACGCGTCGGAGGCGAAGATTTATCCGCGGGAAATCGACGGCCGTTTCCAGCGTCTGCGTCTGATCGCGGTATGGATCCTGCTCGGCCTGTTCTATGCCGCACCATGGATGACCTGGAGCGGACGCCAGGCGGTACTGTTCGATCTGCCGGCGCGCAAGTTCCATGTGCTCGGGCTCAGCTTCTGGCCGCAGGACTTTGTATTCCTGGCCATGCTGCTGATGATCGCCGCGTTCGCGCTGTTCTTCTTCACCGCCATCGCCGGTCGTCTGTGGTGCGGCTATGCCTGCCCGCAAACGGTGTGGACCGAAGTGTTCATCGCGATCGAACGCTGGTGCGAAGGTGATCGTGGACGTCGCATCAAGCTCGATGCAGCGCCGTGGTCGCGCGAGAAAATCCTGCGCAAGGGTGGCAAGCACACGTTGTGGCTGGTGTTCGCGCTGTGGACCGGATTCACCTTCGTCGGCTTCTTCACGCCGATCCGGGTGCTCGCCCATGAAGTCGGCACGCTCACCCTTGGCGGCTGGGAGATTTTCTGGATCCTGTTCTATGCGCTCGCCACCTGGGGCAATGCCGGCTTCCTGCGCGAACAGGTGTGCAAGTACATGTGTCCGTATGCGCGCTTTCAGGGCGCGATGTTCGATCGCGACACGTTGATCATCGCCTACGACAGCGAACGCGGCGAAGCGCGCGGTCCGCGGCGCAAGGGTGTGCCGAGTGTGCTGGCGACGGTCGAATCGGCGCAACGCGCGGCGCTGGGTGATTGCATCGACTGCACCATCTGCGTTCAGGTTTGCCCGACCGGCATCGATATCCGCGATGGCCTGCAGTACGAATGCATTGCTTGCGGCGCCTGCGTCGATGCCTGTGACAGCGTGATGGACAAGATCGGCTATCCGCGTGGCCTGGTGCGTTACGCCACGCTCAACGACATCGAGCATCAACCCACGCGCGTCTTGCGTCCGCGTGTTGTCGTCTACGCACTCATCTTGACGACGCTGATCGTCGCGTTCGCGTGGTCGGTGCTGCATCGCACACCCCTGCTGCTCGATGTGCTGCGTGATCGCAATGCGCTGTATCGCGAACTCGCTGACGGCGCGATCGAGAATGCCTACACTTTGAAACTGGTCAACAAGGAACACGTCGCGCGTCACTATCGCGTCGCTGTCACGGGTGCTGCAACCCTAACGATCAGCGCCAACGCCGCCGATGTCGTCGTCGCCGCCGAGAGCACCGCGAACGTGCCGATCACCTTGCACGTGCCGGCCGGAAGCCTGCGCGGCATGCACGACATCGTCTTCGAAGTCACGGCGATCGATGCCGACATCCGCCGCAGCCAGAAATCCCGATTCATCGCACCAGAAGGCACGCCATGAACGAGTGGTACCGACAACCCGTGATGTGGCTCGCCGTGGCCTTGCCTGCAACCGCCGTCGTTGCCGGCGTCGCGCTTGCGATCACCGCGCACAGTGACTTGCATGCGAGCCCCGACCCGGTACGGCGGGTGGCGCAGATCCAGACCACGGACACGGCGCGCGACCAGCGTGCCATGGCGCTTGATCTTGTCGCCGAACTCGAGATCAGCGGCGACACCATCACCGTGACCGTGCACGACTTGCCGAACACATCGGCACTGAGTCTGGATCTGATCCACGCGACCGACGCCGATCGTGACCAGCGTCTGGCGCTAGCGCCTTGCGGTGTCGCGCGCTACTGCGCGACGAGTCGTATCGACCCGGCGCAATGGCATGTCGCGTTGCACGACGCAGCCAACAGCTGGCGCATCGTCGGCCAATGGCAGGGTGGTCGCGATCCGACCCGACTGCGACCGGCGTGGTCCAGCGGGCCGTGAATATCGCCGGCTGCTATCACTGCGGCGAAGCCCTGGCCGCACGTGCTGTCCATGCCGAGATCGAGGCCGTCGATCGGCACTTCTGCTGCATCGGCTGCAGGGCAGCGGCGCAGTGGTTGCACCAGAGCGGCCTCGCCGACTACTACACCCTGCGCACGACCGCGACCGGCCGCGTCGACGACAGCGTCGCCTTCGCCGAATGGGACAGCGCCGGCTTCAAGCATTTGTACATTCGTGAGGTCGACGGCCACAGCGAATGTGACTTGAGCATTGCCAACGTGCGCTGCGCCGCGTGTGCGTGGCTGATCGGACGTGTGGCGCAGCAAATGCCGGGCGTGCACTCGATCACCGTCGATCCAGCCACCGCCAGCGCGCGACTGTGCTTCGACCCGGAACAAACGCCGCTCAGTGCCATTGCGCAGCAATTCGCTGCGATCGGTTACACGCCAAGTGTCGTCGGCCACAGCGCCGACGTGTCGGTGAGCCGTCGCCAGTCACTGAAGCGGCTCGCCGTCGCCGGACTCGGCGCGATGCAGGCGATGATGTTTACCGAGGCCCTGTATTTCGGCGCGGATGAACTTGGCAACGGTACGCGCGATTTTTTCCGGGTGATCGCAGCCGTGATCACGACCGTCGTCGTCTTCTATTCCGGCGCTCCGTTCTTCCGCGGCGCGTGGCATGAAGTGCGTTTGCGGCAACCAGGCATGGACCTGATGGTCGCGATTTCGGTCGGGCTCGCCTATGCCGTCTCGCTGGTCGAGACCGCGCGCGGTGGCGTCGTCGTCTACTTCGATGCCGCGGTGATGTTCGTGTTCCTGCTGACTGCCGCACGTCATATCGAAGCGGTTGCACGTGCCCGCGCCAACGAGCGCCTGCAACTGCGGCTCGGCGCCGAACACCAACGCGCCGAACGAGTTGCAGCCGACGGCAGTGTGCAGGTGGTCGCGCTCAGTGAACTCGCCTGTGGCGATCAGGTGCGTGTTGCCAGTGGCGAATCGGTCGCGGTCGACGGTGTTCTGATCGATCGCCTGGCGCAGGTCGACGAATCACTGCTGACGGGCGAATCGCGACCCATATCCAAACAAGCCGGCGACACCGTGCTCGCGGGCAGCATCGCACTCGACACGCCATTCCAGATCGAAGTCAGCGCCATCGGCGCCGCCACCCGCGTGGGTCAATTGCGCACACTCGTACGCAGTGCGCTGATGCGGGCGACAGGCTCGACTGAATCCGGTGCGCGCAGTGCGGCCGTCTTTACGATCGCGATGCTGGCGATCGCCGCGGCTTCCGGGCTCACGTGGTCAATCTTCGCGCCCGAACGCGCATTGCCGGCGGTGCTCGCGGTGCTGGCCGCTGCTTGTCCCTGCGCTTTTGCGCTGGCCATTCCGCTCAGTCGCGCGGTGACGCACGCGATGCTGGCGCAACGCGGCGTGATCGTGACCACGCCGGACGCTCTGGCACGCGCGGCGACGATCGACCACATTGTCGTCGACAAGACCGGCACGCTCACCGAAGGTCGATTGCGTCTCGGCGACGTCGAGCTTCTCGACCCTGCATTCGATCGAGATGAAGTGCTCGCGATCGCAGCCGCCCTTGAGCGCGGGCATCGCCACCCGATCGCATCGGCGCTGCGGGAATACGACAGCAGCCTTGAGGTCGACGATGCACGGCTGGTCGTCGGCCAAGGGGTGAGCGGCGTGATCGCCGGCCAGTCCTGGCGCCTCGGGCAAGCTGTCTGGCTACAGCAATCGGAAAGCGCCGGCGTGATCCTGGCGAATGCACAAGGCAGCGTCGCGCGCCTGCAGTTCGAGGACCGATTGCGGCCACAGTCGAGAACCGCGGTGGCCAACTGGTGCCGTTTTGGCAGCATTGAGATGTTGTCCGGAGACGCCGAAGCGGCCGTGGCCGCGGTCGCTGACACACTCGGCATCGCGGCGTGCAGCCGCATGACGCCGGCGCAGAAATGCGCGCACCTGCGCGACCTGCAGGCGCAAGGGCATCATGTGTTGATGTTGGGTGATGGACTGAACGACGTCGAGTCGCTTGCGGCGGCAAATATCGGAATCGCGATGGGCGGCGGATCGGCTTTGACCCAATGCCATGCGGACGTGGTGTTGCTGCGCGATGACCTGAGCCTGGTCGGTCTGTTGATCGACAGCGCACGCCGCACACAACGGATCACGCGCCAGAACATGGCGTGGGCGATCGGTTATCACGTGCTGTTGTTGCCCTTCGCAATCAGCGGCTTGATGCCGCCGTGGCTGGCGGCACTCGGCATGTCGGCGAGTTCGCTGGTCGTGGTGTTGAACGCGTTACGACTCGGGACGAGCGCCAAGCCGGCAATGCCCACGACCGAATCGCCCTGGCGCGAGGTGCCGGCGTGAACATCCTGTTCGTGCTGGTGCCGGTGAGCCTGCTTCTGGTCGGCGCGGCCATCTATGCGTTTTTCTGGGCCGTCGACAACGGCCAGTTCGACGATCTGGATACGCCCGCCTTCACGGCCATCGAGGAAGAGATCAAACACGACGGTGACGCATGAGTGTCGCGCTGGCCGCCACCGCCGCATTTGTGGCCGGGCTGGCCGCTTCGGCGCATTGCCTGGCGATGTGCGGTGCGATCAGCGTGACACTTGCCCGCACCTCACCGGCGCAGGCGACGTATGTGCTCGCTCGGCAGATGGGTCGTGTTGCAGCCTACACACTCGCAGGCGCAGTGGTCGGCGCACTCGGACAAACGCTGCTGATGGTCGGCGACTTTCCGAGCCTGCGGATCGCCTTGCAGCTCGCTTTCGCCGCGTCCTGGTTATGGCTTGCGCTACGCCTGCTCAAACCGCAACTGCGCTTCGCACTCGGCGCGCGCATGGCAAATCGCATTTGGGCCTTGCTGCAACCGCTGACCCGCCACTTGTTGCCGGCGAACACGTTTTGGCGCGCATTCGCGCTCGGCGGACTGTGGGGCTTCATGCCCTGCGGTCTCAGCTACGCGATGTTGCTGATCGCCGCGACACAAGGTTCGCTGATGGGTGGTGCCGCGATCATGGCGGCATTTGGGCTCGCAACCACATTCGCGCTCGCCGCGCTTGACCTCGGCAGTCGCCGTCTGGAGGCGCCGCAGCTGTTGCCATGGGTGCGCTACAGCGGCGCCGCATTGGCGATCACGCTCGCGGCGTTAGCCCTGTGGTGGCCATTCGCGCATCGCGGCCATGACCACGGCGCATTGATCCAGGCCGCGCTTGTCGGCGACGACTACTGCGTCAAATGAGACTCAACCGGTGCCTTCCGCGAGTCGCGGCGAGGTTTCACCGGCCAGCTCGCCGAGTTTGACGTAGTCGAGGATGCGGATCTGTTTGCGATTGACTTCGAGCACACCGAGTTCCTCGAAGCGCGTGAACATGCGGCTGACGGTTTCCACCACCAGTCCGAGATAATTCGCGAGCTCGTGCCGCGACATCGGGAGTTCCAGCAAGTCGCGGTCCCGATGCAAGTTGGCATAGCGGTCGGACAGACTGCGCAGGAAAATCGCGAGTCGCTCCTGCGCTTGCTTGCGCCCCATGACCACCAAGTGTTCGTGGTCCTTGACGACTTCCCGGCTCGCGATCCGCATCAATTGCCGACGCAGGCTCGGCACCCGCGCGGCGAACTCGTCGAGTTGCGCATACGGCACTTCACAAACCGACGCGCGTTCCATGGCCTCGGCATTGCAGCGATGGACGTCGTCAGCCAACGCATCGAAGCCGATGATTTCGCCCGGGAGATGGAATCCGAGCACCTGTTCTTCGCCGTTGTCCGAGCGCAGCGTCGACTTGAATGAACCCGAACGCACCACGAACAGCGCCCGGAACACGGTGCCGCTGACAAACAGTTGCTGGCCTCGATCAAAAGGTCGTCGCGCTCGCACGATCGCGTCGAGTGACTCCATTTCGTCGGCGCTGATCGATGCCGGCAGACAGAGATCATGCAGTGCGCAGGCGCTACAAGTGCGCCGCAGCTGCACGAGATCAAGCGATGGAATTGACACCGGAAGAGTTCGGGGTTCGGTTGACATGGACGCAGTCTAGTCTGACGCGTCGGTTCGGGTCTGCAAATCCGCGAATACCGCATGGAACAGGGCGCAATGGGCGAGCGCCAGGTTCAACGCGCGCAACACGACAAGCTGCGCGCCCACTTCCGCTTCGCCGTGAATTTCGGTGAATTGCAACAGGGTGTCATTCACACCCATTCCAGCGAACATGCAGGCCAGCATCTCGAGCGCCGTGGCATTGAAGTCGATACCGATCAGATTCGGATACTGTTCGGTATTGCCGCTGATCTCGGCGATCCACGTGCATACCTGTGCGATCGGATCGGAACAGGCCACTTCTCGCTGCACCAGGCGCAGCAACTCTGCGCGGTCAAATACGTTCAGCAGCAGAGCCAGCAGGAAGCGATGTTGCGGTTCGTGCAACTTGCGCCGGCAATCGATGATGGTCCGGCTCAGCAAGTCATTGTGCGCGGCCTGGAACAACAACGCGCGCTCGGTGCCCGCCAGTTGCGTGCACAGGCTCACCAGTCGCCGCGCCTCGTCCGGATCGGCGCTGACCAGGATCTGTTCCGAAACCAGCGCATAAGCCAGGCACAAATCGGCTTCTGCCAACACGCGCGCAAGATGGACCTGGAAACGGTCGACATCGAGCATCCGCAGCATGCGCAGGTACTGCAGTTTCCGGATTGTCGGCGCATGTTTGTGGAACGGGTCGTGCGCCAATCCCGGCCAGCGATAGTCGTACTGGACCTCGGTTTCCGGATCATCGGTGATGGTGCGGATCACGATCGTCACCGAGGGGCGGATCATGTGGAACAGCGAATGGATCAGGGTCTCGCCGCGCGCGATCACGCGGGTGTCGCCCGCACGCAGCACCTCGATGTCGATCAGTGCCAGTTCGCCAGCGATCGCGCGTTGCCTGAATTCTGGCGGCGTCCACGGCATAAAGCGGTAACGACTGTGAATGCTCGATCCCTGCAGCACATGAAAGGCGCCGCAAAACGCGTGTTGGTGGATGCTGGTGGTGCCGTCCAACCAGGTCAGCGCTGAAATATCGAAATGGCCGCCGTTGTAGAGCGACACCGGCGGCTCGGCGAACTTGCCGTCCAGGTCCGCCTGCTTGCAGAGTTGGTCGGCGCCCAACACATAGTCGATCAGGTCGGCATGACTGATGTGCGCGGACGGGTTGTGCTCGATCAACTTGGCGAGCGCGACCTGCGGCAGGTTGGCGTAGACCGCTTCGCGCGACTCGCCGAGCGTCGCGGCGATGTCGTCGCCCAAGCGTCGAAAAAACGCTTGGACTCGATGCGTGCTCACGACAGCCGAGGCCTCCGGCAAGACAGGTTCGACCGCAGCCATGGCCGGTCAGTGCGACCGCTGCAGCAACTTCGGCCGCGACCCGACGAGGTTCATTCCATCACCCCGTCGTAGTCCGCATCGACGAAATGGAACAAGACCGAAGCGGATCGGTGACCTGCCTGCAGCACCTCGCGACAATGCGACAGCTCGCGGCCCTTGAAGATCAGCGCCTCACCGATGCACTGGTGCAGATCATGAATGCGGCCATCCCGCCCCGTCACTTTCAGCGCCCAGCGTGAACGCGCCTGCTCGTCCAGCGGCGCGTAATCGAGCAACAAGGTGACCGTGTACTCGCAAGGGGGTCGGTCGGTATGCCACTTCAAGTCGCCGCCCGCGACGTAGATCGAGACAAATGAATAGGACGGTTTGGTGCGTCGGCCAACCAGCTGCGTGACGCGTTCATTGAGTTGGTCGTGCCAGAAGTTCGCGACCGGATGATTGTGAGCGACATGGCGACGGCAACCGCGGTCCAGATCCAAAGCCATGAACCCTTCCGCCGCCAGGGCCTGGAAATATCGACCGAGTTCGGCGACATGCGCCGGCGGCAGCAAATTCGTGAGCTCGGCGAATCCTTCGCGCGCAAAAAAATCGCGGGTGGTTTTCGCGTCCAGTTCGACGACTGGATCGTCATTGATCGACGCGGTCGCCGACTCCCCATCGGCCAGCACCGGTGCCCAGACGCTGCCGTGATGGTGCGGCTGAAACCACAGCGCGCGATCCGCCCATTCGTCGGGAATCCGCAATACCGGTCCGCCTGCCGCTTCGCCCGCTTTCGCGGCGGCGCGAATCTGATCCAGCGACACCGCATCGGTCGAGTGACGCGCCGCAGCCAGGTTGTAGTGCACCGCTTGCGGCAGTTCGTCGAAAGTCGCCAACAACCCGATCTGCCGAAGCTCGGCAATGCCCTGCTCGGACACCTCTTCAACCGACTCGCCGTGAACCAGCGCCGACGCCAGAAAACGATGCGCCTCCGGAAGTTCCTCCGGCCCAACCAGGCGCGCAGAAACCTGCGCACCCTTGATCGGCGCCTGCACCAGGAACAAAGGCGGCTCAACGCCGCCTTGCACGGTGATGCTGGCACACGGGTTGAGTGCCAGCCCTAGCGATGACAACTGCATGTGCTAGACGTAGCAGCGATCAGGGTCCGACTGGTGCGGGCCCTGGTGTGGGGCGCGGCGTCGGACCTGGAACCTGTGGCGCGACACCAGGCGCAGCATTGGTCTGCTTCGTCATGCCCTGCAACTGATCGATCAGCGAAGCTGGCACTGCGATATTCGATCCTGCTTTAACGATTGTGCTCATTGGATTCCCCTCGGCTCGTGACTTGCGGCGAGATGCCGCGCCCAGTTGGAGGCTACGCATCGAGCAGTTGCGCGTCAATTAGTGACTATCTAAGGTTCCTTGGTCTTCCCGCCCGTGAATCAAATGCTAAAGCGTTGCGTCATCTTGTTCGCGATATTGAACATCACTCTTGCGCCCGCGCTTGCCGCCGAGGTTGGGGTATTTCCGTCCCGGACGTGGGACATCAAGCAAATTCGGTTGGGCGATGACTACCCTGACCCCCCGTTTTATGCGTTGGCGCAATCGCATGATGGCCTGATCTATGCGGGCGACAAGAGCGGCGTGCTCGAATTCGACGGTAGAAATTGGCGCAGGTTCCCGCTGCAGACCAACTCAGCCGTGACCGTCTTGGGAATTACTCGATCGGGCGCACTGGTGGTCGGCGGGGCCGAAACCCTTCAAATTATTGCAAATCCGCGCAACCCTTCTGAGTTCATTGACGTGAACGAGGCCCTTTCAGGGGGGCTACATGGAAGCGGAAATTTCTGGGAGTTTGCCGAGGACAAGGATCAGTGGTGCGTGCGATCAACCGTGGTACTGGTGTGCCTGAGCGCAGCAGGATTCAGTACGTTTCCAGCGCAACCTGGTTTCGGGAGAATGTTCCAAACGAGAGACCAGATTTTGGTTCAAGTCGACGGCATCGGCCTCAGCCGTGTAACGCCTACAGGACCACACTTGATACCCGGCGGCGACGCTTTTTCGGACATCGGCATCTCTTCGGTGGTCGAATTTGTTGACGGAACCCAAACTGCGGTGACGAGCCGCCCTCGCGACATATGGCAGTGGCGAGATGGCGAAACACCGGCCTTGAAATCTCCAATTGATTCGAGCGAACTTACTGGGCCAATTGGCATCGGACTGAGCGTTGCTCCGGACAGATTGGTACTTCCGAAAGATAACGGCGGCGTAGTGATCCTCAGCCCGGACGGACGTGTACTTGACACGATTGATCCGGTCGATCTGGGCGTTGGATCCGGCGCGCAGGCTTTGCTAGTTGATCGTGAGGGTGCGCTCTGGATTGCATGGAGAAGCGCAATATCGCGAGTCGAGTACCCGTCTCGAAAGCGAGTATTCCCTTTGCCACCATCGTTGTTCGGACAGTCACTGTCACTAACGCGAACGTCCATGGGGTTAACGTCATTCTATGGCGGCGAGGTTTTGGTTCTTCGTCAAGACGAAAAGGCAACCCGATGGCAACTACTTCAACATGGCCCAAACATCCCATCAATCCTGATGATCGGGTCAAACGACGGGTCGGACTTCGCAGGGACGGTAAAGGGTATCCGCTCTCTGCAAAGCGGATCAGCCGCAATTGAGGACGACGTCGTGCTGTCGTATTCCCCAGCGCTCACGGACCCAGGCGATATCTGGGTCGGGCGGCGTTATGGCGTGTCGAGACTCAGGCCCACTGGCCAGAGCTGGAATGAAACGCAACGGAGCGCCAAGGTTTCTTTTGAAGTTATTTCAATCCTGCAAACCGAACCACAAACACTCTGGTTGGGTTCATTGGTTGGCCGTGTGGCGAGGGTAAGACTTGGGGCGGATGCTTCACTCGTTGGTGCGGAGATCGATGAGTTCGATCAGGCATCGGGGCTACCGAAGGCGACGATTTCGCTGGAGCAGATCGGCGACAAGGTCTTCTTCTGGGCGCAAGGCGGCGGATTCTACGAATTCCGAAATGGCGCCTTTCAACCTAGCGACGCTGTGCCGATGGATGAGACTGGCGAAATCAGCGAGGTCAAGCGCATCGATGAAGGACAACTGCTCGTCAGCAGCCCGGACAGTCGGCTGCGGTTGCTGCGCCGGGATATCACCGGCATCTATCGCTATCAGCCCAGCGTTTTCGATGAAGTCGTCGGTGTGGAGAAAACGCGTTCGGTCCATGTCGACCCTGATGGCATCGTCTGGCTGGCGCAGGATTCCAGCGTCGTTCGCATCGACCCGAAGGCGGAGATACCGAGACCCAAACCGCAACAGGTCCTGATCCGCGACGTCGCTGTCGGTGAGCTCAGTTTGTACAACGGCACCGAAAGTGAGCAGAAGATGATGCTCGCCGAAGGCGCAAGTCTGCGCGTCGCGTACACGCTGCCGAGCTACCGCGCGCCGGAACTGAACCGCTACCGCTCGCGCATTCGCAGCGCCACGGCGCAGTCGCCGTGGAGCAACTGGAGCAACGAGACGCAGCGCGATTTCACCAATCTGCCGGCCGGACACTTGCTGTTCGAGGTCGAAGCGCAGGACGCCGCCGGCGTCAGTGGCGGCACGGCGTCGGTGCCAATCACCGTGATCGCGCCCTGGTATCGGCGCACTTGGGCGACGGTGGCGTTCGTCATCGCCGGCCTGGTACTGGTATTTGTCGGCGTGCAGTGGCGTGTGCGCGCCCTGCGTGCTCGCGGCACCGAACTGGAACGTCTGGTCGCGATCAAGACCGACGCCTTGCAGATCGCTGCCAACACCGATCCGCTCACCGGGCTGTGGAATCGCCATCGCTTCGGGCAATGGATGCGCAACGAGGTGTTCGCCATCAACGCCAAGGCGACAGTGGCCAGCGCGGACGAACCAGCAGACCTGATCGTGTGCGTGATCGATCTGGACCACTTCAAGCTCGTCAACGACCGACACGGCCATGCCGCTGGCGACCTGGTGCTGAAAGCAGTCGCCGAGCGCATGCAGTCGCTCAAGCGCCCAAACGATCTGATTTTCCGCTTCGGCGGCGAGGAATTCGTTTATCTCGCGACGCAACGACATCGCAACGACGGCAATGCACTGGCCGCGGCGATCGTGCGGGAGATCGCCCAGGTCAATGTCGAATTGGCGGGCGGCGTGCTGATCGATCCCACGGCATCGATCGGCTGGTCGGTGTATCCGTTCTATCGCGAACGCGCCGACCTGTTCAGCATGGACTTCGTGCTCGGCATCGCCGACCGCGCGCTGTATCTGGCCAAGCAGGATGGACGCAACTGTGCTTGCGGCTATGTGCCGAACATTGCGGTCGACGAGATCGATCGCACCCAGGCCGATTGGCGCGCGCAGGTGTTCAATCGGCATCCGGATTTTCTGAAGCAGGTGTGAGCTCGGCTGGCGCGAACTCGCGGTTCCGATGCTCGGTTAGAATGCGCGCTTGCTGCGCCAGGACCTCTGTTGCATGAACCAGGACGACTTCATCGAAGTCTATGAAAATGCGCTTTCGCGCGAGACCTGCACAGCGCTCATCCAGCGCTTTGAGGCCAGCGCGGAAGCGCTGCGCGGCCGCACCGGCGGCGGCGTCGATGTCAGCCACAAGAACAGCTGGGACATCAGTCTCAGCGGCAAGCCGCAATGGGCAGACGCAGAGCAGTCACTGAACGCGGCAATGCTCTCAGGACTGCTGCAATACGTCCGGAAGTATGCCTACGCCATCCTCGCGCCGCACTGGTTGAACCTCGTCGATCCCGCAACCGGCGCGAAGAAGCCGCTGGACGCTGAAGCGGTGGCGGCGCTGCCGGACGACACCCTGCGCGCCGTCGTGACGAAAGTGTTCCGCCCAGGCACCGTGAACCTGCAGAAATATCTCGCCGACGAAGGCGGCTATCCGCGCTGGCACTGCGAACTGGCACCAAAAGCGGACCGTTTCGAAACGCTGCACCGCGCGCTGCTGTGGACGGTCTATCTCAACGACGAATTCACCGAAGGCGAGACCGAGTTCTACTATCAGCATCGCAAGATCGTACCCAGCACCGGCGCGTTGCTGATCGCGCCGACGGCCTTCACGCACACCCACCGCGGCAACATGCCCAAAGACGGCGACAAATACATCGCGACGTCATGGATTCTGTTCCAACGTGCTGAGCCTGCCTGACGTACGAAGTTGGTGGGTCGTGGGAGACTCGAACTCCCGACCAACGGATTAAAAGTCCGATGCTCTACCGGCTGAGCTAACGACCCGGGCATTCTTGCGGGATATTCACGGCTTCCCGCAAGGGCCGCGAAGTTTAGGCGAGTGCAGGCTGCGGCTCAAGCACAATCGCGCAGCAACGAATGTGTCAGCGATAACGCGTCGGATCGGCGACACCGGCGTCGAGGAAGCCTTGGGCGCGCAGACGACATGCGTCGCAACGGCCGCAGGCACGGCCTTCGACGTCGGCCTGGTAGCAGGACACGGTGCTCGCAAAATCGACACCGTGACGCAATCCTTCACGCACGATGTCCGCTTTAGACATCGCCATCAGCGGCGCATGCACCGTGAAGCTCTGGCCTTCGACGCCGGCCTTGGTCGCGAGATTGGCAAGCGTCTCGAAAGCGCGAACAAATTCCGGCCGACAGTCTGGATAGCCGGAATAGTCGACCGCATTGACGCCACAGAACAGATCGTGCGAGCCGAGCACTTCGGCCCAACCGAGCGCGACCGAGAGCATGATCGTGTTGCGCGCCGGCACATAGGTGACCGGAATGCCGATACTCGGCGATTCCGGCACGTCGATATCGGCGGTCAACGCCGAGCCACCGAGCATGCGCAAGTCGATATGCACGATCTTGTGTTCGAGCGCACCGTGGCTGATCGCATTGCGACTGGCCGCCGCGAGTTCGGCGCTGTGGCGCTGACCGTAGTCGACGCTCAACGCATAGCAATCGAATCCCTGCGCGCGCGCGATCGCAAGCGTGGCGACCGAATCCATGCCGCCAGACACGAGTACGACCGCACGTGGCCTGCTCATGCCGAGTCCGCCATCGGCCAGAACCAGTCGGTTGTGCGCATGTCAGCGTCCCGGTGCGTCGCCCCATAGCTGCTTGTGCAGCTGGAGCTGGAAGCGGACCGGCAGTCGGTCCGCGAGGATCCACTCGGCCAGATCACGCGGCGCGATCTGGCGGTGGCTCGGCGAAAACAGCACCATGCAGCGCTCATGCAAGCGTTGATTCTGCACGAGGGCTTTCGCCCATTCGTAGTCGGCGCGCGAACACAGCACGAACTTGAGTTGATCGTGTGTGTTCAACACATCGAGATTCTCATAGCGGTTGCGCTGCGACTCGTTCGAGTCCGGGGTCTTGATGTCGACCACACGCGATACGCGCGCATCGACTTCGGAAACATCGAGTGCGCCGCTGGTTTCCAAAGACACCTGATAGCCGGCATCGCAGAGCGCGCGCAGCAGATCGACGCAGGCGCGCTGCGCCAGAGGCTCGCCGCCGGTCACACAGACATGGCGCGCACCGAAACTGGCGACGCGTTCGAGTACCGCGTCCTGCGTCCACCATTCGCCGCCGTAAAAGGCATAAGCGGTGTCGCAATAGCTGCAGCGCAGTGGACATCCGGTGAGGCGCACGAACACCGTCGGCCAGCCGACAGCATCGGCTTCGCCTTGCAGCGAATGGAAGATCTCGGTGAGCTTGAGCCGTGACTCCGAAACCGCGCCGGCCTCGGAGTCCGCGGCCGGGGCGGCGGTCACGTTCATGCGTTTACGGCGTACGGCCTTCGAGACGCAGGGCGCGCAAGCGGCCTTGCGCCAAGCGTGCGACAGTCGAGTCCGGATAACGCACGACGACTTCGTTCAGCGCTGCTTCGGCTTCGTTCCACTGCTTCAATTCGTACAGGCAGTAGCCGACTTTCAGCAGCGCATCTTGGGTCTTGGCGCTTTGCGGATAACGCGACAGCAGCGAATGGAAGGTGTCGAGCGCGATCTGGTAATTCTGCGTCACGTAGTAAGACTCGCCCAGCCAATACGTTGCGTTGTCGGCGAGATCGCCTTCCGGGAACTGCTCCAGGAATGCGGAAAATCGTCGTGCCGATTCCGCATAACGGCCTTCTCGCAGTGCCGAAAATGCGGTGTCGTAGGCCGCCTGCTCACCGGCCTGCGGAATCATCATCGTGGTCGAGGTGTCGCCCGGCGGCGTGCTGGGCGGCAACATCGGCGCGGTCGCATCAATGGGTGCCGAATCGGACTGCGGTGAATCGATCGTCGTCGGCTCGATCGGCGCGTCCATGGTCAGCTGACCCGGCGCGGCCGGGCTGACCGGAATTTCCTGAATTTGTCCGGGCGCGATCGGCGCACTCGGGTCGTTGGCGGACAGCGAATTCGGACTGGCCGTCGGACTGGCCGAAAGTGGGCTGCCTTCAATTCGGCTGATACGCGAGTCGAGATCGACGTACTGATCACGGCCACGCTTCTTCAATTCTTCCATTTCGAACGTCTGGCGTTCGACCAGACCGCGCAGCGACTGCACTTCGGACTGGAGTTCATCAATACGGTTGAGCAGGTCGACGGCCGACTGAGCACCACCCTGTCCCTGGTTCTGGGCCTCAAGCTGCGCAACACGCTCAGCGAGACTCAGACGACCGGATTGCGCATAAACCGACCCCGAAAACGACGTAGCGGCGACCAAGGCCGCCGCTACGAGGGGTCCACGAAACAGCAGTGAACCGGACTTCATCATGTCGTCTTACTTCGCCGTGTAGACGATTTCGACGCGACGGTTCTTGCCCCAGCAGTCTTCCGACGAATCGGAGCAGTTCGGACGCTCTTCGCCGTAGCTGACGACGTTCAGCTGCGAAGCCGAACCACCGTTGGCCTGCAGGGCCGAGGAGACCGCGTTGCCGCGACGCTCGCCGAGACCGAGGTTGTATTCACGCGAACCGCGCTCATCGGCATGGCCTTCGAGCGTCATCGCTGCCGACGGACGGTCAACAAGGTACTTGCCATGGCAAGCCAGGATGGCCTGGGCTTCGCCGCGGATTTCGGCCTTGTCGAAGTCGAAGAAGACGACGCGCTGACGCAGGCAGCTGTCGCTGTCAAGGTCGCTGGCATCAAACTTGCCGTCGTCAGTGGTGGTCTGGGTGACCGGCGTTGGATCGGACGGCGGCGTATCAATCGGCGCCTCTTCCTTGACCTTCTTGGAGCAAGCGGCGAGTGAAGCAATCAGAGCTACGGACAGGATCAGGCGCATCGGGTTATTCATTTTATTTCCTCGAGGTTTTTTTTGGATAAATTTTTATACAGCACCGCAGCGGCCGGAACTTTAGCGGCGTTCGTCTTAACGTTGCCGGAAGGGGCCCCACGCAGGTTCACGCACATCCCCGTCTGCCAACACCAGACGCTGCCTTACCCGCCCGTCGGCGGATACGGCAAACAACACCCCCCGCTTTCCTTCGCGGGCGGCATACAAGATCATGCTTCCATTCGGAGCGAAGCTCGGCGACTCGTCCAGGTTACCGGGCGATATCAGGCTCATGACCCCAGCCCCGCCCCGACTCCGATCCAGAACCGCAATACGATACACATTTCCGCCGCCTTGCGCCATAGCCAAGGTCTTGCCCTGGTAGCCGATCGTGGCGCGGGCGTTGTAATCGCCCTGGAAACTGACGCGGGTGGCGTCGCCGCCAGCAGCCGAAACGCTATAGATCTGCGGCTTGCCGGCGCGGTCCGAAGTGAACAGGAGGGTCGCGCCGTCCGGCATCCATACCGGCTCGGTGTCGATCGAGAAATGCCGGGTGATCTGGGTCGTGCGCCTGCTGGCGATGTCCATCACATAGATTTCCGGGTTGCCGGACTGCGACAGGGTCAGCGCCAGTTTCGAGCCGTCCGGTGAAAACGACGGTGCGCCATTGATGCCGCGGTAGGCGGCCAGCACCTGGCGCGACCCGGTGGTCAGTTCCTGAACGTAGATCGAGGAATTGCCGCGCTCGAAGCTGACATAGGCGAGACGCTTGCCATCCGGCGACCAGGCCGGCGACAGCAGCGGCTCTTTCGAGCGCACTACGGTCTGCGGATTGTGACCGTCGGAATCGGCGACCATCAGGGCATATTGCGTATTCATGCCGATGCCAGTGGCGGTCACGTAGCCAATCCGCGTCCAGAACGCGCCGCGAACCCCGAGAATCTTTTCGTAGATCAGATCGGCGATCTGGTGCGCGGCACCGCGCAAGTCGTTCGGACGAGCGCCGATGGCGAGGCCCATCATGCGCGTCTGCTTGGCCACATCGAACAGTTCGAATTCGATGCGCAGCGCGCCGCCGTCGGCGTCGGAAATGCGCCCGATGACCAGAAAATCCTGTTTGAGCAGGCGCCAGGTCGCGAACTTGACGTCGGTCGGCCGTGCCGGCGTTTCGACGATGTCATTGCGACCGAGCGCGCGGAATTGCCCGCTGCGATTCAAGTCGGCGCCGACCACGGCACCGACATCGGTGTCCGGCGGCATGCTGGTGCCTTCGAAGGCGAATGGGACGACAGCGACCGGAATGGCGGCACTGTTGCCGACCACCGGATCCACCATCAGGCTCTGCGCGAACGCCGATTGCGTCACGAGCATGCCAAGTAGCGCGAACAAACCAAGTAGCCGTTTCATTGGATGCAAATCTCTCTGGGATAGCAAAAGGGAATGGTGACCTTGCGGACGAAGACCGACTCGAAGCCACGGTAGGGTAAGGGTTCGCGCTGAACCGCAGCCTCCAGGCTGCGCACGACGAGCGGGTCACCAGAACACGATGAGGTGTCGACAGCGATCACTTCGCCGCCGATGATCTGGGTCAGCGTGACATTGCAGCGGAAGCCTTCGCGCAAGCTATCCGGGCGCAGCCAGTTGCGATCGACGAGCGTGGTGATGGCGAGCTTGTACTGCCCGAGCAGCGAATCATCGCGACCATTGTTGCCGGCGCGCTGCGCCTCTTCGGCGGCGAGTTGCTCCATGCGCTGGTTCTCGAGATCGCGCTGCTTTTCGGCATCGACCTGCTTGTTCCGATCTTGCAGCATCGCGAGTTTCTGTTCTTCGCGCTTGCGATTGGCTTCGGCGGCTTCACGCAGCTTCTTGATGTCTTCGAGTTGCTTCAGACGCTCGGCTTCCATCTCGGTGAGCTCGTCCTGCTCGCGTTCCAACTCGATCTGTTCCTGCTTGCGTTTCTCTTCCTGCTCGCGCTCGGCTTTCTCGATCGCCTCAGCGGCAAGACGGATCTTTTCCTGATCGACGCGATCATCCGCTGGCGGTGGCGTCACCGGTTCCGGCGGAGGCGGGACGACTTCAGGTTCGGGTTCTGGCGGTTGCGGCTTGGGTGGCTCGGGCTTCGGCGGTTGCGGTCGCGGCTTGGACGCCGACGACGGCAACGGCGGTGAGGTGAAGTTCACCAGCGTCGCGTCGATGACTGGCCCGGCGACATCGAGCGGCTCGACCGTGGTCTTGAACAGCAAACCCAGAAACATGACCGCGACGATACCGGCATGCAGCAGCAGCGAGCCACCGATTGCGAACCAATGGTCGTCGTCGCGATCGCGGGCCATGTCAGCGCGCCGCCTTGGCTTCGCCGATCGGGCGCGTCATCAGGCTGACGCGTGGCACGCCGGCGTTCTGCAGCAACACCATCACTTCCATGACGCGGCCGTAGTCGATGCTGGCGTCGCCGCCGACCAGCACCGGCACCTTCGGGTCCTGGCGCACGACTGCCGCGACCTTGCTGGACAACGAGTCGATGTCGACCACTTCGCGCTTGCCGTCGCCGAGCGTGAGGTACAGCGTACCGTCACGGGCGATTCCGACCACGATCGGCTCCGAATCGATCGATATCGCCTTGGCATTGGTTTCCGGCAGATCGATATCGACGCCGAGATTGAGCATTGGCGCCGTCACCATGAAGATGATCAGCAGGACGAGCATGACATCGACCAGCGGCGTCACGTTGATTTCCGCCATCGGCGCGCGCTTGCCACCGCGCTTTGGGTTTGCGCCCATTGCCATTACCGGCCCCTGACAGGGAAATCTGCTTCAACAGCCACTTACTTCGAATCCATGGTGTCGAGCATCCGTGACAGCAGGCCCTGGAATTCTTCGGCAAACGCCATCAGCCGAGCTTCGAGCCGGCCGACATTGTGAAGCAGCCGGTTGTAGCCAATGACCGCCGGAATGGCGGCAAACAGCCCGATGGCAGTGGCAAACAGCGCCTCGGCGATCCCCGGCGCAACCACAGCCAGCGTGGTGTTCTGCGACGCTGCGATGGCGGTAAAGCTGCGCATGATGCCCCACACGGTACCAAACAACCCGACAAACGGCGCCACCGCGCCGATAGTGGCGAGGACGTTGAGCCGGTCACCAGCCGCGTCGATCTCCCGCGCGATGCTGACTTGGGTGACTGAAGCAAGGCGAGTGCGCAGCCCGTCTCGGTCAAACCGTCCGTTGGCCAGGCTTTGCCGCCACTCGGTCATACCAGCGATGAACAGACGAGCCGAAGGATGGTTGGCTCGCGATGCCGATTCGTACAGGGTATCGAGGCCGTCGGCCTTCCAAAACCAGTCTTCAAAGGCTTTGGCCTGGCTGTTGATGGCTTTCAACCGGCGAGATCGCTCGAAAATGATCGCCCATGACCAGACGCTGGCGGCGAGCAATCCGAGCATGACAAGTTTGACGACGATGTCGGCTTCTAAAAACAGGGCGAAGGGCGAAAGGTCGGCGGCAGCTTTGGCAAGTGGGTCCATCAGGCGGGCATAGCCTGTCGCATCAGATCCGTGAAGCGTTCATGCCACATCTGAGACTGGCGTTGCGGCCGGCCGTTCATCGACAGAAATGCCGCTGTCACAGTGGCGCTGCACAGCCGATCATTGCCGCGCATGACACTGTGAGTCAGTTCGTTGGCGGCGGCGCGCACCCGCGTCACGGTGGTGACGACGAGCAACTGGTCGTCAAGCC
>JAYUVY010000023.1:0-6204 GCA_043753835.1 Lysobacterales bacterium
TTCCAGATTGAAGCTTGACGGAGAAATGTAGGAGCGGCGGCAGCCGCGATGCTCTTCGAAGCCCTTCAGCCTATTCCCACTCCGCCCGAAAACACACCCATTCGCCAGCGTCGAGCTGCCAATGGCTTTCGATATCAATCTGGCGACCGGTCTCCGGGAACCAGCTGCCGCCGGTTGCAAGCACGCGCACTTTCACGGTCGCGCGGCTCTCGAACATCTTCACGTCGAGCGGCCCGAGCAGCACCGAAATGTTCTCGTGGCGCAGCGACTGGCTGAGCAGGATGGCGCGCAACTGGCGCTGATCGATGCCACTGCCCTGCCCGGTGAATTCCGCACTGACGTGCTCGATGAAATCGCCGGATTCCCCCGCTTCGATCGCAACTTCCATGGCCGCGATGGTGTCGCGCAGGCGCTGTTCGTCACTGGGCCGCGAACAGGCCGCGCATGACAGGATGCCACCCATCACAAACACGGCCTTGATGCGCACAGCGAAGGACTTCCGGATCATGGCCGCAAGCCTATCAGTGCGTCCGAGAGACCTGAAATCGCTCAAGCACGCACTTCAGCGATCGCACAACCGGCCGCACTTGCCAGTGCAGCAAACCCGGGAAACGACGTGGCGACATTGTCGCAATCGTGGATCACCACCTCGGCATCGATGACTTGCGCCGCGACTGCTGCACTCATCGCGATGCGGTGATCGCCGTGGGCATGCACTTCGCCGCCATGCAGTGCCGCGACGCCCGTGATCACGGCCCCATCGGGCGTCTCGACGACATCCGCACCAAGCGCGCGCAAGGCCGTGCTCATGCTGGCAATGCGATCGCTTTCCTTGACGCGCAATTCGCTCGCACCGCGAATGGTGGTGACACCGGTCGCGACCGCCGCCGCTGTGAACAGTGCCGGAAATTCATCAATCATGTCCGATACGCGTTCGATCGGCACCTCGATGCCATGCAGCGGCGCGTGGCGTACGCGCAGATCGGCGACGACTTCACCGCCCTGCACCGCTTCGCGCTCAATGCGGATGTCCGCGCCCATGTCGCGCAGCGTTACCAGCAAACCGGTACGACGCGGATTCATGCCAACTGCTTCGATCAACAGATCCGAGCCGGGAATGATGCTCGCGGCGACCAGGAAAAACGCGGCCGAAGAAAAATCGGCAGGCACATCGATGTCTGCGGCGTGCAGTCGTTGTCCACCACGCAATCGTGCATGCCCGGGCGCGTAGTCGATGTCGACGCCGAACTGGCGCAGCATCGATTCGGTGTAGTCGCGCGTCGGGTGCGGCTCGTGCACGCAGGTCAGCCCATCGGCATACAAACCGGCGAGCAGCAAGGCCGATTTCACCTGCGCCGACGCGACCGGCAAGTGATAGTCGATGCCGTGCAATCGCGCACCGCCGTGGATGCGAAGCGGCGGCAGTCCGTCCGCGGATTCGATGCGCGCACCCATCAGCGCGAGTGGCTCGATCACGCGGCGCATCGGGCGTTTGGACAACGAAGCATCGCCGATCAGTGTCGAATCGAAATCCTGAGCGGCCAGCAGCCCGGTCAGCAGCCGCATCGCGGTGCCGGCATTGCCGCAGTCGAGTGTCTGCGCAGCCGCGCGCAGGCCATCAACGCCGACGCCGTGCACGATGCGTTCGCCATTACCCGCTGCTTCGATACGCGCACCGAGCGCGCGAAACACCGCTGCAGTCGCGAGCGTGTCCTCGCCTTCGAGAAAACCGCGAATGTGCGACGCGCCATCGGCCAGACTCGCAAACATGATGGCGCGGTGCGAAATCGATTTGTCGCCCGGCACCCGCATGCGGCCACGCAGCGGTTGCGCCCGACGGGCGTGAAAGCGAAGCGGGCGAGGATTGATCGGGCCCGCACTCATCGCACACTCCGCATCGAACCCACGCTCACGTGGTCAGCACCGCGACCGGATAGGAGCCGAGCACGGTCAGTTGATCGGTCACCGGGCCGAGTTCGCCGAGGGCCTGCTTCAACGGCTCGTCCTCGACATGGCCATTCACGTCAATGAAGAACGCGTGCTGCCATTTCTGCCGGCGTGTGGGCCGCGACTCGATGCGGGTCATGCTGATGCCGTTGCGCGCCAGCGGCTGCAGCAGGTGATAGAGCGCGCCTGGCTCGTCCTTGGCGATCAGCATCAGCGAGGTCTTGTCCTTGCCCGAGGGCGAAAAAATGTCGCGACCGAGCACCACGAAACGCGACGTGTTGTCGGGGCGGTCTTCGATCGGACCGGCCAGCACTTTCAGGTCATAGACACGCGCAGCACCTTCGCCAGCGATTGCCGCCGAGTCGTCCGAAGCCTTGGCGCGACGCGCCGCTTCGGCATTGCTCGCGACCGCGATCTTCTCCGCATTCGGCAGATGCGTGCGCAACCAGTTGCGGGTTTGACCGAGCGACTGCGGATGCGAATAGACGCGTTCGATGCGATCCAGACCTTCGTTCTTCGCCATCAGAAACTGATGAATCGGCAATTCAACTTCGCCGCAGATCTTGAGCGCGGACGTCAGGAACATGTCGTGCGTCGGATGCACCGAACCTTCGGTCGAATTCTCGACCGGCACCACGCCGAAATCGGCATGTCCGGCTTCGACTTCCTGGAACACTTCTTCGATCGAGCCGAGCGGCAAGCCGTGGATGGAATGGCCGAAATGCTTGTGTACGGCGGTCTGCGAAAACGTGCCTTCGGGCCCGAGAAACGCGATCGTCAGCGGCTCCTGCTGCGCCAGGCAAGCGGACATGATCTCGCGAAACAGGCGCACCATTTCCTCGTTCGACAAGGGCCCACTGTTGCGTTCGATGACCATGCGCAAGACCTGCGCTTCGCGTTCCGGCCGGTAGTAGTCGACCGCGGCCTTCATCGGCCCCTTGGCCTGACCGACCTGACGCGCGAACTGCGCTCGCTCGGCGATCAGCTTCTGGATCTCGGTGTCGATCGCATCGATGCGACCGCGCACCTCGGTCAGATTGAGTTTCGCGGTCTCGTCGCTCATCAGATCACCCGCACCGAGAGCACGCCCTCGATCGCGCACAATTGACGGATCACGTCCGGCCCGACCTCGTTGTCGACATCAACGAGGTTGTAGGCATAGTCGCCGCGCGAAGCATTGTGCATCTGCGCGATGTTGATGCCGGCCGCACCGAGCGTCGCCGAGAGTTGCCCGATCATGTTCGGCTTGTTCTGGTTGGCGACGCAGATGCGGGCCCGACCCGTGCGATGCATGCGTGTATGCGGGAAGTTGACGCTGTTCACGACGTTGCCGTTTTCGAGGAATTCGCGCAGCTGGTCGACGACCATCAGCGCGCAGTTCTCCTCGGCTTCAAGCGTCGATGCACCGAGATGCGGCAGACCGATCACGCGCGGATTGCCGGTGTAGTCGGGCTTCGGAAAGTCGGTGACGTAGCGGCCGATGCGGCCGTCGGCCAGCCCCAGTTTCAACGCATCATGCGCAATGATCCCGTCGCGGGCGAAGTTCAACAGCACCACGCCGGGCTTGGCGGCGGCCAATGACTCCAGCGAAAACGCACCGCGCGTGGCGTCATTCAGCGGCACATGGAAGCTGATGAAGTCCGATGCCCCGTAGAGTTCATTGAGGCTGCCCGCCTTCTGCACGTCCGACGACAGCGCCCACGCGCCTTCCACGGTCATGTGCGGATCGAAGCCGATGACGCGCATGCCGAGTGCGCGCGCGGCATTGGCGACACGTACGCCGATGGCGCCGAGCCCAACGACGCCGAGCGTGCGTCCGGTCAATTCGGTGCCGACGAAGCGCTTCTTCTCGCGTTCCATCAATTCTTCGCCGCCCTCGCTCGGCAAGGTCGCCGAGAACTGCAGCGCCTCGGCGAGATTGCGTGCCGAGATCAGCATGCCGGCGACAACCAGTTCCTTGACCGCATTGGCATTGGCACCGGGCGCGTTGAACACTGGAATGCCGCGCTTGGACAACGCGGCGACCGGAATATTATTGGTACCGGCACCGGCACGACCGATCGCGAGCACGCGGCTGGACAACTCGGTCGCATGCATGTCGGCGGAACGCACGAGCACGGCGTCGGCGGCAGACAGATCCTCAACCATCTCATAACGCTCGGCCGGCAAGCGCTTGAGGCCATTGGCCGAGATGTTGTTCAGAGCTTTGATCGCGAACTTGTTGGACTGCTGCATGGCACTCATCCTTGGCGTTGCGCGAAGTCGCGCATGAAACTGATCAAAGCGTCGACACCGTCGATCGGCATCGCGTTGTAGATGCTGGCGCGCATGCCGCCGACCGAGCGATGACCCTTGAGCGCCATCAATCCAGCGGCTTCCGACTGCTTCAGGAAGGCGTCGTCGAGGGCTTCATCGGCGAGGCGGAAAGGAATGTTCATGCGCGAACGCGCTGGCACGTCGATGGGATTGGAATAGAAACCCGATCCGTCGATGTAGTCATACAGGCGCTTCGCTTTCTCGGCATTGCGACGTCCCATCTCCGCGACACCGCCTTCGCGTTTCAGCCACTGGAACGTGAGCCCGGCCAGATACCAGCCGAAGGTGTTCGGCGTATTCAGCATCGAACCTTCCTTGGCATGCGCGGCGTAATTGAAGATGCCGGCGATGTTCGACGGGCAGCGTGTCAACAGATCGTCGCGCACGATCAGCACGACCAGACCCGCTGCGCCGATGTTCTTCTGTGCACCGGCATAGATCACGCCGAATTTCGACACGTCGACCGGCTGCGACAGAATGTTCGAGGACATGTCGGCGACCAGCGGCACGCCACCGACATCGGGAATATCGTGGATCTCGACGCCCTGAATGGTTTCATTCGGCGTGTAATGCACATAGGCCGCATTGCCATCGAGTTGCCAGGTCGAGCGCGCTGGCAGCTTGAAGAAGTTGTCGGCCTCCGAGGTCGCTGCGACGCGCGCATTCGTGTACGGCTTCGCTTCCTTCTGCGCTTTCTGTCCCCACTGCCCGGTGACGATGTAGTCGGCGCTGCCGCCAGCGGCCAGGTTCATCGGGATCTGCGCGAAGTGCTGGGTGGCACCGCCCTGCAGGAACAGCACCTTATAGTTCGCGGGAATCGCCATCAGCTCGCGAATGTCAGCTTCGGCGGTTTCGGCGAGCGCGATGAAGTGCTTGCCGCGATGGCTGATCTCCATCACCGACGCGCGTGCCGTCGACCAGTCGAGCATTTCGTCGCGGGCTTGCTGCAGGACAGGTTCGGCGATGGCACCGGGGCCTGAAGAGAAATTGTATGCGCGGCTCACAAACACTCCTTGGTGCCCGTTGACGAACCCGGGCAGCGTTGATGGGAAACATGCAGCGCCAGACATGGTGCAACACACATGCACAGCGCAATCTGCCCGAGGCTACCATCAGCTTCTGGGGCAAGTAACTGCAAAACTTATGACGAAATTGACGGCGGTCATTTCCGCAAACTGCGACCGCCGTCATTCCCGCGAAAGCGGAAATGCCAGGCTTGCTTGAACTACCATTACCCAGCGTTCGGATGAAGCGAATCGCTTGCTTCATTCAACAAAGGATTGGAAATGCTGAATTTTGGATCGAC
Source organism: Lysobacterales bacterium (assembly GCA_043753835.1). Classification (GTDB taxonomy): domain Bacteria; phylum Pseudomonadota; class Gammaproteobacteria; order Xanthomonadales; family Ahniellaceae; genus JADKHK01. The sequence goes on from JAYUVY010000023.1 coordinate 5,570, forward strand.
CATCGCCACCCGCTTGACCCTCGCTCTTTTGCTGCAATTTGCCATGTCGTCGGCAATGGCCGGCGACACATGCGATGGCGACTTGAGCAACTGGCCGAGTGACCTCGACTACATTCCGTCGTCGAGTCAAGGCGAAGGTGCGTTGCTTCGACTGGGTCCGATGACGATAAGCGGACTCGTGGCGCAGGCCGGTTCCGTTGTTGTTTCCGGACAGGTGATCACGATCAGTGGTTGGTGGGAAGACGCTTGCGGATTTCATCCGCATGCTCCGCATTACTCGAACGTTGAGTTTCCGAACCTTGCACCTGGCGTCTACACGGTGAATTTTGACGTGGTCGTGTTTCCCGGCGCCGATCAATTCACGCGCACCCTGGTTATCGGTGGCGGCAACGCGCCAGAACGTCACATCGTGCCCGCAGTTTCGGGTTACTCGCTGGCCGCAGGTATCTTGGCGATGCTCGGCTTGGTTGGGTGGCAGTTGCGGCACGGTCGGCTGCGTACCCGGCTCCAAGGTAGCTGAGTTGCTGGGTATCGCTGCGCTCAACCCAGCCTTGTATGTTCTTTTCTCTGCTCTTGGCTTTCCCGAAACTTATAATTTCGGCTTGTGAATTTGATCTGCCTTGGCTGATGACAAT
>JAYUVY010000024.1:0-18450 GCA_043753835.1 Lysobacterales bacterium
GCATCCACGCCATGACCACCCTCAATCAACCCTGGAACAGCACCGCACTGGTGCCAATGCCACCAAAAATGGCTTGACGGGGAACGGAGTATCTACGCAAGCTGCCATCATTCCCGCGAAAGCGGGAAACGCTTTTCAACAGCGGAGCTGTTCATCCAGATGCGCTGAAGCCGATCAAAAGCTGGATCCCCGCTTTCGCGGGGATGACGACCGGCAAGCGAGTTCTCTGTAGATCATTGATTCGACACGCCGTGCGGCACGTGCCCGGTGGCGACGTGGCTGCTCGCGGATTCGGCGTTGCGGGCGCTGTCGTCGAAGAAGATGTCGGCGCCGAAGGTTTTCAGGAACGGGCCTTTGTCGCGGCCGCCAAGGAACATCGCCTCGTCGATGCGCACGCCCCACTCGCGCAAGGTCAGGATCACGCGCTTGTGCGCCGGCGCCGAGCGCGCGGTGACGAGCGCGGTGCGGATCGGGCTGGCGCCGACCGGGAACACCGACTGGATGCGGTGCAGTTGGTCGAGAAAGGCGCGAAATGGCCCACCGCTCATCGCTTTCGCCGCGTGTTCGATTTCGTTGTCGTGGAAGGCCTGCAAGCCCTGTTCCTGCGAGATGCGTTCGGACTCGTCGGAAAAGATCACGGCGTCGCCGTCGAACGCGATACGCAATTGGTCCGAGCGTTTGTCCGGGGCCTTGGACGGCAGGATCGTCGCCGCGGCCACACCGGCTTCGAGCGCGCTGCGCACATCGTCGTGATTCGCCGACAGGAACAATTGCGCGCCGAACGGCTGCACATACGGCCAGGTCGGCGCGCCATTGGTGAAGGCGGCGCGCACGATTTCGAGGCCGTAGTGTTCGATGGCATTGAAGATGCGCAGACCGGTGTCGGACGAATTGCGCGACAGCAGGATCACCTCGATGCGAGGCGTATCCAGCGACATGCGATTGATGTTCAGCAATTTTTCGACCAGCGGAAACGCGATGCCGGGTGTCAGCAACTCGTCTTCGCGCGCCATCTGGTAGGCGCGATACGCATCCAGTCCTTCGCGTTCGAACAGCGCATGGCTTTCACCCAGATCGAACAATGCGCGTGAACTGATCGCGACGGTTAGGCGGTTGTCGCACTCATTCGACGACATCTTCGAATCCGTTGCGGTATATCTGAAGCGCCTGCCACGCCAATGCCGCATTGACTGCGGCAAGCGCATCAACGCGGCCATAGCCGAACACGGCGTTCGGGCTCACGCTTCCGGGAAAGGCACCGCAGGTCTGTGCCGAAGTGAGCGGCAATGCCGAAGCCATGATGAATTCCCTGACCCGATCCGGGTCGCGCTTCAGTGCCGGCACGGCGCTCATCACCAGAGCTGCAAGCCCGGCGACATGCGGTCCGGCCATGCTGGTGCCTTGCTTCGGCTCGAAGGTATTGGCAGGGACCGTGGAACAAACACTCTCCCCTGGCGCCGAAACATCGGGCTTCAATCGTCCACTGCCATCGCGTGTCACGGGCCCGCGGCTGGAGAAATAAGAGATTAAATCGGTGGTACCCGTCGATCCAACGGTCAATGCATCTGCGTATATGGCGGGCGGATTGGATACGGAGCCGCAGCCGGAATTGCCTCGATTACCGGCACTTGCGATCACAAGAATACCCGCGGAATTAAGATTGCTCACCGCAACTGCGAACGATGCGAGAGTTGTATCCGTACAATCTTCAGGCTCGGAATCCGTGGGTGGAGGACAACCCCATGAGTTGTTGATGATATGCGGAGATTTTGTCGGATCAGCGTTGCTGTCTAACGAATCAGTTGGTGCAAGAAACCAATCCCAGCACTCCAGATAGGTCGAGGCCTTGCCCCATCCTCGCTCCATGTTTCGGCAACCAATCCACTTGGCGTCTGGCGCGACGCCGACGAAACGATCAACACGATTGCTGCCCACCATCGTGCCCATTGTATGCGTGCCATGCGTTTGATCGTCACAGGGCACCACGCTGTTGTAACCACACGGGTTGGCGCCGATGTTGCGAGGATCGTTCACCTCAATCGCATCGTGCCAGTTGTAATTGTGGTCGGCATTGACACCGTCCCAGCCGCGATATTGCGGTTTCAGTGCCGAATGCTGCCACGCGTAACCGGTGTCTGCTCCCGCCACCACAACACCTGCGCCGCGCACGGCATGCGTCGTCCAGACATCGTCGGCGTTGATCTTGAGCACACCCCACGGCAAGCCATTGTTCGCTGCACAGGCATCCTTGGCGATACTTTCGCCCGGCATTTGTTGCTTGAAGCGGGTGTCGTGATCGATGTGGGCGACGTCGCGTCGGCGCGCCAATGCATCGAGCTTGCTAGGCGGCAGCGTCGCGGCGATCGCATTGACGACGGTGAACGCGCGAAAGCTGACGCCTTGGCGCCGCAACCACTTGCGCAGGTCGCGTTGCGATGTGTCAGCTTCCCGTCGCAGCGCGTCATAGATCACTTGCGGTCGCTGTGCCGGAGCGGTGCGTGCGGACAGTTCGCGAATGTCGGTGCGTGATTTGGCGTTGTCCACGGGCGAGATGAGCACGGCGATATCTGTCTGCGACTTCGCGTTCATCAGCGCCCGCACCCGCGGATCGATCTTGTCTGCCGCCTGCGCAGCAAACGCCAGCATCAGACCAGCGGCAATGGCGAGGGTACGCGTGAAATCAGTTGGCAAATTGCTCATCAAGAATCCGTTGCTCAAGATTGTGTTCGGGATCAAACAGCAGGGTGACGGTGCGCGTCTGTGACTCACGTATCGTCACCTCGACGACATCGCGTACTTCGTTCGCGTCCGCGGTAACGCTGACCGGACGTTTGTAATGATCGAGAATATCAAAGCGCACCTCGACCGTGGCCGGCAGCACCGCACCGCGCCAGCGGCGCGGACGGAACGGCGAGATCGCCGTCATCGCCAGCACGCGTGAATCGAGTGGCAGGATCGGACCGTGTGCGGACAGGTTGTAGGCGGTGCTGCCCGCCGGCGTCGACACCAGCACGCCGTCGCAGATCAGTTCTTCAAGTTTGACCACGCCGTTCAGCGCGACACGGATATGCGCGGCTTGCTTGGTCTGGCGCAACAGCGAAACTTCGTTGAAGGCAATCGCTTCAGTGGTCGTGCCGGATTCGGCAATCGCGGTCATTTCCAGCGGACGCAGTTGCGTCGGCCGCGCCCGTTCAAGGCGGGCGCACAAGTCACTGGCCTGATACTGGTTCATCAGGAACCCGACGCTGCCGAGCTTCATGCCGTACACCGGCTTGTTCAAGTCGCGGTAACGATGCAAAGTCTGCAGCATGAAGCCGTCTCCCCCGAGCGCGACGATGACCTCAGCGTCGGCCGGCTTGATCTCGCCATGCTCGGCACGCAGCACCGCCAACGCGGCTTGCGCTTCCTCGGTCTTGCTCGCGGCGAAGGCGATACGGTTGCTCATGCCGCGCAGGATGCCGCAAGCACGCGGCGCGCGAAAGCGCTTCAGTTACAGATATTCAGTTATAGACCGAAACGACCGCGGTATTTGCGCTCTTGCTCGTCGTCCGATGGCACCCAACCCATGACCATGCGCCGCGCACCCTTGGTCAACAATGCCTCGCCAGTGTCGGCATTCGACCAATCACCGACATCATTGCAGTACGCGAGTTGCAGGCGCGGGCGGCCCAAGGCCAGATCAAGCACATGGGCAACCACCGCGTCACCCGGTTCCGGGCTCTGGTCAGAGGAAAAACGGAGCTTGGAAATGAAAGTCACGAGGGTCACGGCACTGATGTCGAAGCAAACGAATGAATCCGTTGCCACAAGATTCATGCCACGTCTTCACGCATTGGCAATGTGTTGCCTTGCCTGCGTCCGCCGGTTTCGCCGGCGCACTCACTCAAAGTCGTTCTTGAAAATATCGGGTGGGCTCACGGTCACGCGCAACGAGGGCTCATTGGTGAGCTGGTCGCGGTAGCGGGCAAAGGTTCCTGCAACCCGTTCGAGCACCCGGCGCGACGGTAAGCTGGTCGCTTCGGACAACAGGAAATTGTTGGCGCTCTGCTGGTACCAGACCAGGTAGAAGCCATCGGCATCGACAACGACCGGCGCCGCCAACTCGATGTCCTTCCAGCTGCCATTGGTCGTGGTACCCGCCGGCACCTCGACACGCGCGAGCACGCTGCCGGGCAGTCCGTCGATGCCATTGTTATCGCGCAGCTCGAGTGCATAGGCATCGCTGTTCGCGGCCATGACGAGGCCGACTGCGTGGACGAGGAAACCTGCGTCCGGCGGGTCGTACTCGACCGCAATGCCGTATTGATCCAGCGCCGATCCGCCCTTCAGATTTACGCCAGCGCCGTCGGTCGCTGCGCCCTTGTAGCTCAATATCTGGCGCGGGCCGCCGTCCAGGCCAATCAAGAGCGTCCACTGCGTGTCGTTGCCGGGATTGATGTCCTGCGCGCTCGACGCCGTGAATCGAACCGCTTGTCGACCGGCGACTGCGGTATAGGGCGTAGCGAATTCGAGCGCCGTCGTCTCGCCTCCCGCCAAAAACGGGACACCGACCGTGGCGGAATAGACAATGGTGCCGCCGTGATCCGGCACGCGAACGTTGGCCGTTGTATTGATTGTGGAGTTGATACCCGCACCGCCGAGGTTGACAACGGCACCGGAGATCGCTCCGGCCTCGACGGTATTTCGGATCTCCGCGCGACTGCCCGGGTTCAAGACATCGATGGGTGCGGCATCTTTTACTTGCACCAGCGGAGTGTCGGGAAAGGAGAACCGGATGGTCAATGGTGCCTGCGGAACAGCGTCGGTCAGCACAGCCAGGCCCACCGCGCCGTTCCGCGACTCCATGCCGACGACGATCTCGTTACAAGCGGTCGACGGCGTGAATGGGCTCAGCGACAGATAATTGAAATCAATGTTGTCGACTACATTCGTGGGGATGACAACATCGCTGTTAAGCACAATTTGAAATGTGTTGCTGCCGACATAACCCGGCGAATTCGGGCTCCAGAACGGCACATCGAGAAAGCTGATGATGAAGCGATTGCCCGGCACGTCCCGATGGGTTCGGACTTGGGCCGGATTGCCGACTCCGCTGAACGTCAGATCGGCCATGAACGGCGCCATATAGGCATCGGCCACCCCGCCGTCAGAGGGAATGCCTGGAAAACACCCGGCGAGGTTGTCGCCGCCTTCGAATCCGACCCAGCCATTGGATCCAATGCGGAAATCACCGAAGTAATCTCTCCAGTAATACGTGAAATCGAGCGACACCGATGGAAACTGAATTTGTATGGGAACGGAATTGTCATCCGCCAGTCCGCTGACCGGAGTGCCTATGGTCGAAATATCGACCCAATAGGCAGGCTGCGCACCGGGTTCGGCGCTCGTCTGCCAGGTGTATCCGAACGCATCCGGACCGCCTTCCGCATGCACCATCGATGCATGAAACAACCCGCCAATGAAAGCCGCAACCCACGCCCAACTGATGCGAAACAAGTTTGTCTCCTAAAGGATCGGAATTTCAAAGCCACTTTTGCACACTGCCGCCCTGGATCAAAGCACAGCTCGACAGATTCGAGAGCGCAATCGCGGTCACCGGACCGTTCGCGACACATTGGTTTCGTTCAGTCCGGCGCTACCGAGACCGCCGTTGCTGGTCGTGCCCCAGCAACGCACTTCGCCGCCATGCGCCGCACAAACCAAAGCACCGCCCATCGATACCGCGAGGGTTTCGGCGCGCAACCCGGTGCCGATCAACATGAAAGCGACAAACAGCGACACAAGCTTTTGCATGACGTTCTCCGGGTTCGTGCCGGCTAGAATCCGGGATCGATGGCATTCCCGCCAATGGTCGCGGCGAACACATCGAAAACTTCCACAACTTCAAGGTATCCGCACATGGCAAGCCACCGCGGAAGAGATTAGTCTCGACAGACTTGAGGATTCGAGAGCGCCGCCTTGACTGCTGTATTGCTCGCCGAAACATCCACCACCCGCCGTCGTGCCATGTCTTCGGTGCTCGCCAACGCCGGCTTCACGGTGCAAGCGCTGCCGAATTTTTCCGACGCGTTGGCTTTGCTCGAACGCATGCCGCGCACATCGAGCGAGATCGCCGCCTGTGCCGTTGGCTGGCCCGATTACGGCGAACCGAAAGCCGACGAAGTCTTCGACCTGCTCAGCCGTGACCAATACGAACACCTGCCGGTGCTGGTGCTTGCCGACTCATCGAGCCCGGGTGCCGTGAACTGGATGATGAAGCGGCCGCGTTCCGCGCTGCTGAACTGGGGCGACTACAACGAAGCCGGCGACGCGCTGCAGAAACTGATGCGACCGGTCAACAGCAATGCCATCTCGCACGATGCCAGCGCACACGCGAACCTGCGCCTGCTGCTGGTCGACGATTCCGCAACGGTGCGCCTAGCCTTCCAGAAGCTGCTTGCGAAACAGGGTTACCAGGTCGAGATCGCGTCGAGCGTGGCCGAAGGCAAGAACAAATTTGCGGCGCAGCCCTTCGATATCGTCGTCACCGACTACTTCATGCCCGGCGAAAACGGCACCGAGCTGATCCGCTCGCTGAAAGCCGACGCAAGTTCACGCAGCACCATCTGCGCGGTCATCACCGGCACCTATTCCGACCAGGTCATCAACGACTCGCTCGCATCCGGTGCCATCGAGTGCATGTTCAAGAGTGAGGCCAAGGAGTTGTTCCTGGCGCGCCTGCATTCGCTGGCGCGCATGGTCACCGACCGCAAGACCGTGGATACCGAACGCCGCCGCCTGAAAGGCATCCTTGCCTCGGTCGGTGACGGTGTCTACGGCGTCGATCGTCAGGGCCTGATCCAGTTCGCGAATCCAGCCGCGGTCGATCTGCTCGGATACGCCGACGAGCCCGATCTGGTCGGACAATCCGCTTACGAGAAATTCCACTACGCCTTCGAGAACGGCGCCCCGATGCCGCGTTCGGCATGTTTCCTGTCGCAGTGCTATTCGGCCGGGTCGCAGGTGCCGAACTGGCAGACCGTGTTCATCACCGCTGCGCGGCGACCGATTCCGGTCGAATGCACGGTGTTCCCGATGAATGTCGACGGCGTCCGCGAAGGTTCGGTCGTGGCCTTCCGCGATGTCTCCGCACGCCGCGTGCTCGAGGAAGAACTGCGCTGGCAGGCGAGCCACGATTCGCTGACCAAGCTGCACAACCGCGCCTTCTTCGAAAGCCAGCTCGAACAGGAAATTTCGCGCCTGAAGCGTTCGGAGCAGACTTCACTGTTGCTGTTCATCGACGTCGACCGCTTCAAGTACATCAACGACACTGCCGGCCACAGTGCTGGCGACCAGTTGCTGATCGAAGTCAGCTCGCGTTTGAAATCGCGACTGCGCCAGTCCGATCATCTGGCACGCATGGGCGGCGACGAGTACGCGATCATCCTGCGCAATGTCACCAGCATGGACATCGACGCGATCTCGGACGAATTCCGGCGATCACTGACGACGCACCCCTTCGTCTACGCCGGCAAGAGTTACCGCATCACCGTATCGATCGGTGTGTCGCGCATGGACCGCCTGACCGAATCTGCCGTCGAAGCGATGGCGAACGCGGACATCGCCTGCCATCTCGCAAAAAACGGTGGCCGCAACCAGACGCATGTGTTCTCGCAGGAATCCGACCAGCGCGCGAGCATGGACATGGAACTGGGCTGGTCCTCCAGGCTTGAGGAAGCGCTGCGCAGCGACGGTTTTGTGCTGAGTTACCAACCGATCGTGCCGCTCGCCGACTTCACTGGCCACGTACAGACCAGCAGCGAATTGCTGGAACCCTACTTCGAGGTGTTGCTGCGCCTGCGTGACGGCCAGGGCCGACTGCTCGCACCCGATGCCTTCCTGCCGACCGCAGAACGCTTCGGCATGATGCTCGACATCGATCGCTGGGTCATCCACAACGCCTTGCGGGCCTTGCGCGAAACCGCACGCCAGGGCAATCACGTGCGGCTGTCTTTGAATCTGTCGGCGCAATCGCTGGTGAATCCGGCAACTGCCGGCTTTGTCACCGACAAACTGGTCGAATTCGACGTCGACGGCAGCCAACTGGTGTTCGAAATCACCGAATCGCGCGCGGTCAGCAATCTCGAATCGGCGCGTGCGCTGATCGGGCATTTGCGCGCGCTCGGTTGCCGTTTTGCGCTGGATGATTTCGGCGTCGGCTTCTCGACCTTCTCGCATCTCAAGCATCTCGATGTCGATTATCTGAAGATCGACGGCTCGTTCATCCAGGGCGTGGTCGACGACCGCATCGATCGCGCCGTGGTCGAGGCGATCACCGGCATTGCCCATTCGGTCGGCAAGCTCACCGTCGCCGAATTCGTCGATCGTCCGCAGATCCTGCCGATCCTGCGCGAATGTTCGGTCGACTACATCCAGGGCTATTTCATCGGCGAACCACAGGTCGGTCTCGAACTCGCCCTGCCCTTCGCCCAGGTCGAGCGCACACCGCTGTCGCCTGAACTGCGCGAAGCCAGCTGAGCGAGGCGAGCGCATGGCGGAAGGACCCGCGAGTTTCCTGTTCCACGACTACGAGAGCTTCGGCATCAATCCGCGCATCGATCGGCCGGCTCAGTTCGCGGCCGTGCGGCTCGATGTCGAACTCAACGAAACCGAAACACCGTTGAGCTTCTACTGCCAGCCCGCGCGCGATGTGCTGCCCGATGCGCAGGCGTGCCTGATCACCGGCATCACGCCGCAGCAGGCACGTCGCGACGGCGTGGGTGAACCGGAATTCTTCGCGCGCATCCATGAAGCGATGATGCATCCCGGCAGTTGCGTGATCGGCTACAACTCGATCCGCTTCGACGATGAACTGACGCGACACGGTCTGTGGCGCAATTTCTATCCACCCTATGACCGCGAATGGCGCAACGGCAATTCGCGCTGGGACCTGATCGATCCGATCCGCGCCGCTTATGCCCTGCGCCCCGGCGGACTGAACTGGCCGCTACGCGACGATGGCGCGCCCTCGTTCCGACTTGAAGATCTGACCCGGGCCAATGGCATCGAACACGGCGCCGCGCACGACGCACTCGCCGATGTACACGCGACGATCGCTCTGGCGCGAAAATTCAAGCATTCGCAACCGAAGCTCTGGACCTATCTGCTGCAACATCGCGACAAACGCTCGGCCGCGCGCCTGCTCGATCTCGCGAAGCCGGCCATGGTGTTGCATACCTCGACGCGATATCCCGGTGCGCGCGGCTGCACAACATTGGTCGCGCCGCTCGCGGCGAATCCGAACAGCCCGCAAGGCGTGATCGTGTTCGATCTGATGGACGACCCGGCCGCGTTGTTCGAACTCGATGTCGATGAACTGCGCGATCGCCTGTTTGTGCCGCGGGCCGATCTGCCCGAAGGCGTCGAACGCGTCGCATTGAAGAACGTGCATCTCAATCGCTGCCCGGTGCTGGCACCCGCGAGTGCACTCGCCGGCGTTGCGCTCGATCGCATTGGTCTCGATCCGGATCGCTGTCATGCGCATTTTGAGGTGCTGATGGCCAATCGCGGCCTGCTCACCGCGAAGATGCAACTGGTTTTCGATGCGCCGCGCAGCCATGCCGACAGTGACGCCGAAGGCGATCTCTACAGCGGGCTGCCGCCGGAAGCGGATCTCGCATTGCTACCAAAGATCCGCCGCGCCAGTGCTGCGGAGTTGGCGGCGTTTTCCGAGCGACTGCGTGACGAGCGTTATCGCGAATTGCTGTTCCGCTATCGCGCGCGGCATTACCCGGAGACACTCGATGCAGTTGAAGCCGATCGCTACCGTAACTGGACACGTGCACGCTTGATCGACGGCGTCGTGGCCGAAGACCGGACCATCTCCAGCAAGCGCGCGCAGATTCAGCAACTGCGCATCGTGCATGGTGATGACGGCCGGGCCCAGCGCATCCTCGATGAAGTCGAGGCTTGGATCGCTGATATCGAACGCGAACTGGCGGCCTAGCTGGCCCCGATTGCTGATTCCGGGACAGCTGGCCGACTGCCACCTAGGTGCCCCGATGGCGACTTGGCAGCAGGTAAGCTACCGAATGGTCGCATTGGAGCAGGCTCGTGGTTTGCCTAGACATCAGTACCAAAGCAATTCTATTGGCCATGCTCGTGCCGATATCGGCGTTTGCCGCTGAAATAAACACGACAGTCGTCGACGATCCCGTTTACACCCGTGCTCAGCGCCTGGTTGAGGTGGAACCAGGGCGAAAGCTCAATCTCTACTGCACTGGAAATGGCTCGCCAACGGTCGTATTCGACTCAGGCGTAACCGGTGAGACCGCGGGATGGGCTTTTGTTCAGCCAGTAATCGCTATGCGGACGCGCGCATGTACTTATGATCGAGCCGGCACCGGTTACAGTGATCTTGGGGTGAGGACTGGATCGAGCGCGAACATTGTCGATGACCTGCACCGGCTGCTGGCCGCCGCGTCCATCGCACCCCCGTATATTCTCGTCGGTCACTCTTACGGCGGTTTGAATGTGAGGCTATACAAGGATACCTACTCATCCGACGTTGTCGGCATGGTGTTGGTTGATCCTACGCATGAAGATTGGTCTCGACGAGTCTGGAAATTGGACGTCCTTCAGCGCACTCGCCAGAAGTACATTGCAGATAATTTCGAACCGATGTGGCAGGCCGAGCGCGAATGCGTACACGCGGCGGCGGCCAGCTTCATCAAGGGAACGGCGCTGTACGAGAAGTGCATTCCCAAGCCTAGCCCGCGCTACAGCGATGCAATCAACGCTGCCTATCTGAAAGCGTATTTGTCGCTTGGCTTTCAGCAGGCCGTATTGAACGAAGACCAAAGTGTTCATTTTGCCAGTGCCGAGCAGATACGAGCGGCGCGGACTTGGTATGGCGACATGCCGTTGATCGTGTTGGCCGCAGGGGACCGGCCCGGCCGTCGAGCAGACGAGCCGCAAGCACACCGAGACGCGGTCAATCGTCTGTGGTTCGTCCTTTTTGACGAGCTTGCAGCACTCTCTAGCCGCGGCGTCAATCGCGTCGTTCCAAATACCGGACACGACATCCCGATGACACAGCCAGGAGCGATCAGCAGCGCAATCCTGGAGGTTATTGATATGGCATCGAAGCCCAAGTGAGTCGCCTGCCTGGCGTCTCCGGTCCGTCTGCTTCGAAGGTGGACTACTGTCACCAGCATCGTGGTCACACAATGCCGGAATCAAGATCAAAGTGATCCAGTGCCCGCACGCCGATTACTGCCGCCATACACCGGACCTCGCCTTGACGTCATCCACCCTATCCCGCCACGGTCTGTGGCTCGCGATCATCGCCGCCGTGCTTTTTTCAGCGAAGGCCGTGGTCGTGAAGCTGATGTATCGCCATGGCATCGACGCGACGACCGCCCTGGCGCTGCGCATGCTGTTTTCGCTGCCGGTGTTCGCCGCAGTCGCGGTGTTCGAAACGATCAAGGCGCATCGAAGCCAGGCACCGCTTGATACGCATACGCGCTGGCGCATTGTCGTGCTTGGCTTGCTCGGCTACTACCTGTCGAGTTTTCTCGACTTCTGGGGTCTCGAATACATCAGCGCATCACTGGAGCGCCTGATCCTGTTCCTGAATCCGAGTCTCGTGCTGCTGATCGGACTGCTTTTTCTCAAACGTCCAGTGGCGCGCGCACAATGGTTCGCGATGGGGGTGAGTTATGCCGGCATCGTGCTGGTCTTCTTCGAGAACCTGCGGGTCGACGGCGCGCATGTCGCGTTCGGCGCCGCGCTGGTGTTCCTTGCGGCCCTCAGTTACGCCTTGTACCTGCTGCTTTCGGGTGAACTGCTCAAACGCATCGGCAGCCTGCGTCTCGTTGCCTACGCGATGTGCATTTCCACCATCGCCTGCCTGATCCAGTTCAGCGCCGCACATTCATGGGCGAGCCTGCAGCACCTGGACATCGCGGTCTACCAACTCTCGGCCGTCAACGCGGTGTTCTGCACGATCATCCCGGTGTACCTGACCATGTTCGCGATCGCCCGCGTCGGTGCCGCGAGCACCGCACAGACCGCGATGATCGGCCCGGTTTCCCTGCTCTTCCTCGGCTGGTGGATCCTCAATGAGGCCATCACCCCAATCCAGATCGCCGGCACCGCCGTCGTCATCGCGGGCATCTGGATGCTGGCGCGTTACAACGCCGCGACTGCGAAGCGCGTCGATCCGCTCGAATGATCTCGCTGCGGACTATTGCAGCGTCAACCGCAGCCGCACAATGCGCAAATTACGCGCCGTCGCATGCGGTGTGTCGTCGAGGACTTCGATCGCGCTGAACATCGTGGTGGTCAGGTGCAAGCGCTTCAGGATCGTCTCGGTGGATTCCGAACCGATCACGTCGAGCGTGGCGATGTAGGTATCGCCGGTATCTTCGACCTTGCTCACGCTGACCATCGGATGCTGAATCTTTTCGATTTCATGCAGCACCCGAAACTCGCTGGGGTGCCATGCCCGCTTGAGATCGCCATCAGTGCCACCGAACAGGACCTGCATGTAGTACTGGTTGTTCGTCCAGATCGGCGAGCGCTTCACGTCGTAGGCGATGCCCGCATCGCGCAACCGGTCCTCGAACGCAAGGATGTCTTCACTACGCTGCGCGCTCAGGCTGGCCAGCACGCGCCCGCCGCTGTCTTGCAGGCCACCGAGCGTCACGCCGCCGAGCAGGGACGAATCAAGCGTTTGGCGCATCGTGATGACCTGTGCGGCTTCCGGGATCGGCACATAGGTCTCGGACGGCGGCCGCGGTTCCCTGATGTTCGGCCAGCGGATGGCTGCGGCCAGCGTTTGCGCTGTGCCGAGCTTGGGGATGCTGACGCGCGCCGAGTCGTAGCTGAAAATCGTGCTGCGCTGCCGGCCGTAGAATTCAGTACTGAGACTGAGTCCGCCGCGTCCATCGGACGCGAGGCGCACGGTCGAACTGCCCTCCAGCCATGCGGCATCGGACTGTCGGCTGGACGCGACGACACGCTTCAGCACGACCGAGCCGTTGGCGCAGTCGTAACTCTCGCCGCGCCTCAAAACCAGGCTCGCGGCACTCGGCATGACGCCAGTGGTACCGCTCTTGATCCATACCCTGAGTTCGATGTCGGCGCGCCCGGCAATCTTGACCTCGCTGCCGGAAAAACCGGCCATGCGCAGGTCGAGCGCATCGAGTGCATCGCCCAGCACCGGACCGAAACCATCGACGCGATAGTGCCCGGCGATGTCCGGGCAGTCCTTTGCCTCGCCAGCTTGAGTGACGTCCGCACTGATCACCCCAAAAATGGCAGCGACGAGCCAAGAAACACCCGCCCGACCTGCTCTGTGCCTCCATCGCGTTCTTGCAACAGCGACGATTATTCCCCTATGGCCATTTCGCATTTGAATCCGCCTTTCTCTTGGCCAATACCCGATGAAAAATTTACGTCGATGCGCATTCTACGAATGGATCGACGTCAAGTAGACTGCCAGTCTTCGAAGCAGGGCTCGAACATTATGGCAAGGCTGAAGGCGCGGCTCTTGTACTTCATTCTTTGGGTTGGCCTGAAGATTCGCGGATGCAGCACTCAGTCCCTAAAACGGATCTCGTTCTACTACTCAGCCACATACAAACCTGCCGATCACGCTTCCAGCCGACCAGCACGCGAAATCGAACACGTAGTAGTACTTGATGGCGCGGTTACAGTTCACCGTTATTCAAGCGATCCGCGGGAGCCACCCCACGGAACGAGGGCGTTCAAGTCGATTGATCTGTTTGTGGCCGACTTCCTATTGCGTGTTGAAAACGCCGATCGCGCCCGGCAGGCGATCTTGTCCAAAGAAATTGTTGCCGCGCAGAAATCACTCTACGACGGGTCGGTGAGTGGCGAAGAATTCTCGAAGGGCGCCATGGAATTCACACGACTGGTACAGGAGGCGAGAACTGCACTGGCGGCCGAAAATCAAAAAGCAGTTGCTTCTTACATGTCAGGCGCCTTCTATCGGGCCCTTTCATCACTGGCGAAGTAGCCCCCAACAGACTGCATGAAACGAAACGGCAGCCTGTCGCTGACGCTCTTGAGCCACGGCTCGTCGATCACCGGTGGCGTACCACCTCAAGGCGGAATCAAGCGCTTTCCAAACACACGCCGATGAGAAGATGCCGAAACGTCAAAGTGCGAACGATGCTTGTCAATCCCGCCGCCGGAAATGATGGGGAATCAGACACAGCACGACGCCGACGATCACCAGCACATAGGTATTGGACACGAAGTACGGGTAGACCATCAGGCCGACGCCGCAGAGCATCGGTGCGGCGACGCGTTGGGCTTTGCCGTACATGAAATAGCCCATGCCGATGGCGCTGAACCAGACCGTCCAGATCAGTGCGGCGGTGCTGCCCATGCTCAAGTCTCCGTGCGCTGGAGCGCACGCGAGACTACTGCGGATTGTTCAATGCGCGTGTTGCCGCGCCGACTTCGGGCAATGACAGGGCGCGGTCGGGCCGTACTCGATGCCGTAACTGCGGCCGGCGCGGTGGCGCTGCCAGTAGAACTCGGGCGCGGGCGTGGCGTGGTTACCGATCTCGGCCATGTCGGCGTCGACATCGAACAGGCGACCATTGACCATCACATAACGGGTGTCGATGGTGGCGCGGATGTTGTCGAGCGGGTTGCTGTTCAACACGACAAGGTCGGCGCGCTTGCCGGCTTCGATGGAACCAAGTTGCTTCGACAGGCCGAGCATGTCGGCACCGCCCAATGACGCGACGCGCAAGGCTTCGTGATTGCTCATGCCGCCCTGCACCAGGCTCCAGATTTCCCAATTCGGCGACAAGCCCTGCAACTGGCCGTGGCCGCCGATCTGAATGCCGATGCCCACGTCGCGCAAAGCCTTGATCGACTTGGCCACGGTGATGTGGTGGTAGTCCCAGTCCGGTGCGACCTCACGACGGATCGCGCGTGCGGCCAGTGTTTCCTTCGGGAAGAAGCGATTCAGTTTCTTGTCTTCCCAGACGTTGTCGCGCGCATACCACCAGTATTCGCCGTTCAGGCCACCGTAAGCCACGACCAAAGTCGGCGTGTTGCGCACATCGGTCTGCTGCCAAAGTTTGATGACGTCGCCGTAGAGCGGCGCGACCGGAAGATTGTGTTCGATGCTGGTCGCACCATCCAGAATCATCGGCAGGTTGTGGTTCAACGTTGATCCGCCCTCTTCGACCACGAGCATGCCGAGTTCGCGCGCCGCCTGGTTGATCTGCTGGTGCTGGTCGCGACGCGGCTGGTTGTAACTCTTGACGCTGAACGCGCCATTGGCCTGCATTCGCCGCAAATGCGCGCGCGCATCGTCGAGCGAATCGACGACCGCTTTGAAGTCGCCGTCGGCGCCATAAAGGATGGTGCCAGTGGAAAACACGCGCGGACCCACCAAGGTGCCGGCCTTCTGCAACTCGGCCTGCGAAAACACCGTCTCGGTGGTCGCCGAAGGATCGTGCATGGTGGTGACGCCGAACGCCAGATTCGCGTAGTAAGCCCAGTTCTGCTGCGCGATCACGCCGCCACTGAAATGATTGGCATGCGCGTGGGCATCGACATAACCCGGCACGATGGTCTTGCCGGTCGCGTCGATCACGCGTGCGCCGTCGGGAATCGCAATGTCCTTGCCGACGGCCTTGATCGTGTCGCCCGCGACCAACACCGTGCCGTCTTCGATCACCTCGTCGCCGCGCATGGACACGATGCGCGCGTGGGTGAAGGCGACGACTTCGCCGGGCGTGTCGACGGGTACAGAGAGACCGATCGCAACACCGCGCAAGGCTTTCGCTTCCGGCAATTTCGTCGGCGCGCCGGGCAGGAATGCGAAGGCATCCTTCAAGTCGCGCGTGTAGTAATGATCGCCCACCATCCAGTGCAGGCTGGCACTGTCCTTCGACCAATGCAGGTAGGAGCCGACATCGCTGCTGATCTTTGCGACCGGAATCGCGGTCGTGTCCTTGCCGAGTTCGATCACGCCGCCGGTCTTCGGCATCGGTGCGACGTAGGCGTTGAACAGTTCGGTGAAGGCGACCCATTGTCCGTCCGGGCTGATCGACACGAAGTCGGTGTACTTGAGCGTGAATACATCGCGCGGCTCTTCGCCGTGCAGTCCGACACTCTGCAACTTCTTGGTCAAGCCACCGCCGGTGAGAAACAGCACGCGCTCGCCATCGGCGCTGAATTGCGGCTCGACGCCTTCCTTGGCGATGCGTTTCGCGGCACCGCCTGCAAGCGGCATCCACCAGACGCCGCCTTCACCGCTGTTCAATGAACCGGTCAAGGAACTGCCCGCCTGCTTTGACCACACCAGCATCGTGCCGTCACGCGAATAACGCGGCGAATAGTAGAAACCCGGCGCCGAAGTGAGCACGCGTTCGCTGCCGTCAGCGAGTGTGCGTTCGACGATTGCCGCTTGCTGCGCGTCGCTCCAGATCGTGTACAGCAACTTGCGGCCGTCGGCATTGAAGCTCGGCTGATATTCGAAGCGACCGGTCGCGTTCGACAAGCGCTGCGGCTTTCCGGTCGGCAGGGACTTCGTCCAGAGATGGCCCAGGGCATGGAAAACGAGGGTCTTGCCGTCCGGGCTCGTTGCAACATCACGGATCATTTTCGCGTTAAAACTTCCGGTATCCAGCTTCTGTTCGAAACGCAACGGTGCCGTAACCGTCTGATCGACCTCGGCGCTGAAAGCAATCGCGGTCGGCATGCCGGTCAGCGCATCGACGCGCCAGAGCTTGCCCTGCGCCCAGATCACCATCGACTTCGAATCCGGCAGCCAGCTGTAGTTCGCGTATGGCCCAAACACGGCCCAGCCTTCCTGCATGTCATGCGACAGACCATCCCACAACGGCTTGACCGCACCCGTCGCGAGATCGATCACATGCAGCACCGACTTGTCAGCGATGCGTTTCACGAAGGCCAGCGACTTGCCATCCGGCGACGGCTGCGGACGTACCGCGCCCCCTTCGCTGGCAACGATGTCGATGATTTCGCCGGTCTCGCGATCGAGCCGTTTGATCGCGTAGATCAGACCATGCGGATTGCGGTTGTACTGGAAGTTGCCGCCGCTGCTGACGTCTTCTGAAAAGTAGACATAGCGACCATCCGGACTGAGCGCCGGTTCGCCGAGATCCTGCTGGTCGTTTTTCTTCTTGGTCAACTGCAGTCCGGCGCCACCGCTCTTGTGGAACAACCACAACTCGCCGGCGCCGAGGGAACGTTCCGAAGTGAAATGCTTGCGGCCGATCAGATAATTGCCGTCCGGCGTCCACGCCGGATTGTTCATCAGCCGGAAATCTTCCTTGGTCACCTGCGTGTAGTGGGTGCCGTCGATACGCACGCGCCAGAGATTGTTGCCGCCGGCACGATCGGAAGTGAACGCCAGCTCGTTGCCCTCCGGCGAAAAACGCGGTTGCACATCCCATTGCGGCCCGGAGGTGACGCGCCTGGCCTTGCCACCCTCAATCGCCAGCGTGTACAGGTCACCGAGCAGCGCGAAGGCGATGGTCTTGCCATCGCGGCTGACGTCGAGATCCATCCACGTGCCCTCGTCGGTCGTGAACTTGACCTGCTTCACCGGACCATGCGCCGCATTCACGTCCCACTTCGGCGCGTCTTTCTTGTCCTTCTTGTCTTTCTCGGATTCGACTGCGTGCACTGAGAACGACAGCGCAACGGACAGGACCAAGGTGAGCGAACGACGCAGCATGAAAGTCTCCGGAAACAAAGACCACGATGCTACCGAACCCGTGTGCCGCCCGATTGCCCAAACGTCCCAGCGAGCGAACGGTTCGGCAGATTTTGCGGAAATCAAAAACACTGCACCCGGCCAATGCGGCCGGGTGCGGCGATCGTGTTTGGCGTTGAACGTTACTTCGCCGGACCTACGGTCATCTGGTCGCGGTTCTTTTCGACGGTCTTGAGGCCGATGCCTTTCACATCGACCAACTGGTCGACCGACTTGAAGGCACCGTGGCTCTGGCGGTATTCGACGATGGCCTTGGCCTTTGTGTCACCGATGCCGTTCAGTGCGGTGAGTTGCTCCGCCGTCGCGGTGTTCACGTTGATGGTGGCGGCGTACGAAGCCAACGAGGCGAAGGACAGGACGAGGGCGAGGAAGATGGATTTGATCAGGTTCATGGCGATGCTCCGGAAGTTGTCGAGTAGGTTTGAGGTCGTTCCGGTGGCTGCGTTTTGCGTCACCGGACGATGCATATTCTGCGCATCGACCCAATCTGATTCCTGCGTCAGCGGCTGATCCTCGGCTACGCGATCGACCTGATCTCGCCTGCGAAATTTCTGAGAAGCCGGGATGACGCGCGCCCACATCGGGATAGGGGTCGATCATCGTTGATCGAGCCCCTCCCACACCACCGGACATGCGGGTCCGCATCCGGCGGTTCGAGCGATTGAGGTCAGGAG
>JAYUVY010000025.1:0-18234 GCA_043753835.1 Lysobacterales bacterium
GGAACGCTTGCGCGTAGGCGCCGCGGTCGGTGTCAGCGGCGATACCGAGGCGCGCATCATTGCGCTCGAATCGGCCGGGGTCGATGTGGTCGTCATCGACACGGCCCACGGCCACTCGAAAGGCGTGATCGACCGCGTGCGCTGGGTGAAGCAACGCTTTCCGAACCTGCAGGTGGTCGCCGGTAATATCGTGACTGGCGATGCGGCGCAGGCGCTGGTCGACGCGGGCGCCGATGGCGTCAAGGTGGGCGTGGGTCCCGGATCCATCTGTACCACGCGCATCATCGCCGGCGTCGGCGTGCCGCAGATCACCGCGATCGACCTCGTCGCCACGGCGCTCAAAGATCGCATCCCGCTGATCGCCGACGGCGGCATCCGCTTCAGCGGCGACATCGGCAAGGCGATTGCGGCCGGTGCCAGCGCGGTGATGATCGGCGGCCTGTTTGCCGGCACTGAAGAAGCACCCGGCGAAGTCGAGTTGTTCCAGGGGCGCTCTTACAAGAGTTATCGCGGCATGGGTTCGCTCGGTGCCATGCAGCAGGGCAGCTCGGACCGCTATTTCCAGGACGCGTCGGACGCCGACAAACTCGTCCCCGAAGGCATAGAGGGACGCGTGCCGTATCGCGGCCCGCTGCGCAACATCGTGCATCAACTCGCCGGTGGTTTACGCGCGTCGATGGGTTATGTCGGCTGCGGATCGATTTCGGAGATGCGCACCAAGCCGCATTTTGTGCGGGTCACCAGTGCAGGCACGCGCGAGTCGCACGTACATGACGTGACCATCACGAAAGAACCGCCCAATTACCGGATGGCCTAACTCGACCAAGGACCGTGCGATGAAGATTCATGAATACTTTGAAATCCAGTTCGCTCAAAAGTTAGATGAACTCGTCTCACCGTCGTCACCTATTCGGTCGTTCTCCCATCTGAAAGGCAGGCAGGCTCAATACGACACTGTTAGGGAAGCTGTTTACGCAAGAGGGCGTCACGTCCTAATTTTCGGTGAGCGTGGAGTTGGCAAGACGTCACTGGCGACTACTGCCGGACTGTCTGTCGTCGAATCCAAAGCTGATTTCAAGCAAATTGGATGTGCGACTGACACAACAATTCAAGAGATTTGCCGACAAATCGTCGAGCACTACTGCCCTGACCTTCTTAAGGCGGAGACGGTGAGTAGATCACTCGGCATCGCGAGCATGCTGGGACTTTCAAAAACCGTAGAAAACACCACGTCGTCAGTTGACCCCGCTAGCGTCAGTGAAATTGTTGACGTTTTGTGTCGCATTGAATCAATTAAGGGTGATGCGAATCGCGTCGTAGTTATTGATGAGATTGATCGCCTTTCCGATTCGTCGAAAACACGGGAAAAGCTTGCGGAGCTGTCGAAGCTACTAGGTGATCGTGCGTCACGGATCACAATTATTCTTACGGGTGTTGCACGAGATGTGGATGAAATATTGGGTGCTCACGCATCGGCATATCGTCAGTTCACTCAAGTGCCACTTGGGCGACTTGATTTCGGTGGCTCCCTGCAGATTGTTCAAGATGCATTCACTGGGTTCTCAATTGATTTTACTGCTGAGCCTTGTCGATCAATCATGTTCAGAATTGCGAGCATCGCGAACGGATTTCCTTACTACGCGCACCTAATAGTCGAACGTATTCTTTATGCCCTCTATCGGGATAAGGATGCATCCATAGTCACTCTGGACCATCTAAAAATTGCAATTGATGCGGCTGTGGAGAAGACAATCCAGGAAATTAGAAAACCGTATGACATGGCAGTTCGCGGACGTGAAGACGCCTACAAATGGCTCGTTTGGTCTGTTGCCGATTCGTGGGATCTAGAACGATCGACAAAGGAGATTGACTCTTCCTTCAGAGCCGTCTGCGAGTTCTTCAATGAGTGCAAGTACGACCAGGCGACGGTTTCTCAGCGATTGGCTTCGCTTAAGAAAAAAAGTTTTGGTGAGTTGTTGGTCAAGGGCTACCGCGCTGGTCAGCACTCCTTCAAAGAAAATCTTGTTAGGGGATATGCCAGATTGTGTGCGGCAGCGGAGGATGTTGAGCTGAATTCCTACGGGGAACGAACTAGAACTGATCCTTCGAGAAGTCACGCCAAGATCAAGCGATTTTTCGATGCTAGTCGTATCGGCTCCGCACCCGCCGGTTTTGGATCGGGGTTCCCCAAGTAGTGTTTTTGCAATGATCAGGAAAGGGACTAACGAGACAATGGACATCCATCAACACAAGATTCTCATTCTCGATTTCGGCGCGCAGTACACGCAGCTGATCGCGCGGCGCGTGCGCGAGATCGGCGTGTATTGCGAAATCTGGGCCTGGGATCGCGCGGGCGGGCGCGTCAAAGGGTTCGCCCCGACCGGCATCATCCTGTCCGGTGGTCCGGAATCGGTGACCGAGGAAAATTCGCCGCGCGCACCGGACGAGGTTTACAGCCTTGGCGTGCCGGTACTCGGCATCTGCTATGGCATGCAGACGATGGCCGAACAACTCGGCGGCAAGGTCGAAAGCGGACACAACCGCGAGTTCGGTCTCGCCCGCCTGCGTATCTTGCAGGACAACGCGTTGCTCGCCATTCCCGCGGCATCCACGGCGCCGGCAGGCGAGGGCGAGTCATGGATGGGGCAGGTCGTCTCCACGCTCGCGCAGGCGCCGCAGGATCAGGCGTTCACGGCGTGGATGTCGCATGGCGATCGCGTCGTGCGCATTCCCGAAGGTTTCACCACAATCGGTAGTACCGATGATCTGCCAATCGCCGCGATGATGGATGCGAAGCGTCGCTTTTACGCGGTGCAATTCCATCCGGAAGTCACCCATACCCAGTTCGGTGCCGACTTGCTACGCCGTTTCGTGGTCGATCTGTGCGGCTGCGAGACGCGCTGGACCAGCGCCAACATCATCGACGATGCAATCGCGCGCGTGCGTGCCCAGGTCGGCACACAGAAGGTGTTGCTAGGCCTGTCCGGCGGCGTAGATTCGTCCGTGGTCGCCGCGCTGCTGGAACGCGCGATCGGCGATCAGCTGGTGTGCGTGTTCGTCGATACCGGTCTGCTGCGCTACCAGGAAGGCGATCAGGTGATGGAGACGATGGCGCGCCACATGGGCGTGCACGTTATCCGCGTCAATGCCGCCGACCGCTACTTCAGCGAACTCAAGGGCGTCGACGATCCGGAAGCCAAGCGCAAGATTATCGGGCGTTTGTTCGTCGAGATCTTCGAGGAGGAATCGAAGAAGCTGGACGACGTCGCCTTCCTCGCGCAAGGCACGATCTATCCGGATGTGATCGAGTCGGCCGGCTCAGTGACCGGCAAGGCGCATGTGATCAAGTCGCACCACAACGTCGGCGGACTGCCCGAGCGCATGAACCTGAAGCTCGTGGAGCCTTTGCGTGAGTTGTTCAAGGACGAAGTGCGGCGCGTCGGCGTCGAACTTGGCTTGCCCCGCGACATGGTCTATCGCCATCCGTTTCCGGGTCCCGGTCTTGGTGTACGCATCCTCGGTGAAGTGACGCGCGAAGCGGCCGACACGCTGGCGCGGGCCGACCACATCTTCATCGACGAGTTGCGCAAGCACGATCTCTACGACCGCGTCAGTCAAGCATTTGCGGTGTGGCTGCCGGTGCGCTCGGTCGGCGTCGTCGGCGACGCGCGTGCCTACGAACCGGTTGTCGCTTTGCGCGCGGTCGAAACCGTTGATTTCATGACCGCGCATTGGGCACACCTGCCCTACGATTTTCTGGATCATGTCGCGCGCCGCATCGTCAACGAAGTGCGCGGCATTTCACGCGTGGTCTACGACATTTCCGGCAAGCCACCGGCGACGATTGAGTGGGAGTAGTGGCAATCGAGCAGCACAGCGACGAGCACTGGATGCGTGCCGCGCTGTTGCTGGCGGAGCGCGCGGAGCTGGTTGACGACGAGGTGCCGGTTGGTGCGCTCATCGTTGGCGCGGATGGGCAGTTGCTGGCACAAGGTTCCAACCGCGTTATCAGTGACTGCGATCCGACCGCGCATGCCGAGATCGTCGCCTTGCGCGAAGCTGGAAAGCTGCTCGGCAATTACCGCATGCCTGGCACCACGCTTTACGTGACGCTGGAGCCGTGCGCGATGTGCGCGATGGCGATGGTGCATGCGCGCGTTGGCCGCGTTGTCTTTGCCGCGCGTGATCCGAAGACCGGTGCCGCCAGCAGTGTGTTCGACCTGCTGGGCTCGCCACTGCACAATCACCGGGTCGACATCAGTGAAGGCGTGCTCGCCGAAGATGCCAGTCGCATGCTCAGCAACTATTTTCGTCGCAAACGCGGCAAACCTGCGCTGTAATCGACGTCGTCCGAAAGCGAGCTGCCAGTGAACCAGCCAAATGACCAGAACCTGATCTGGATCGACCTCGAAATGACCGGACTCGATCCGATCAACGACACGATCATCGAAATCGCGGTGCTGGTCACCGACACCGAATTGAATGTCATCGCCGAAGGTCCGGAATACGCGATCGTGCATCCGCTGGCGCGGCTTGAAGCGATGGACGAGTGGAACCACAACACGCATATCAAGACCGGGCTCTGGCAGCGCGTACTCGACTCAAGGATCACGATGGCGCACGCCGAGTCCGACACGATCCGGTTTCTCGAGGACTGGGTACCGAAGAACAAGTCGCCGATTTGCGGCAACTCGATCTGTCAGGACCGCCGCTTCCTGGCGCGCTGCATGCCGGAGTTGGAGAGCTACTTCCACTACCGCAATCTCGATGTGTCCACGCTCAAGGAGCTGGTGCGACGCTGGAATCCGGGCCTGCTCGCCGGATTCAAGAAAGCCGGCACACATTCCGCGCTCAGTGACATCCGCGAGTCGGTCGCCGAACTTCGCTACTACCGCCAGTTCATGGGGGAATTGGCGGGGACGAAAATGGCGGATTGAGCGATCAAGGCGGAAACGCGACCATTCACGTGCGTCCATTGAGTTTCGGCGATCGGCGCGTATATAGTGCTTGTATATCGCACTTCAGGAGAACGCCATGTCCATCAGCACTGTTTTCACTAACAACCGCACACAGGCAGTGCGCCTGCCCGCGGATACCCGTTTTCCGGAAAGCGTTAAACGCGTCACCGTGCGTGTCGTTGGCAAGGAACGCATCATCGCGCCGGTGGACTCGTCTTGGGACAGTTTCTTTTTCGGCACTGAGCAGATGCCAGAAGATTTTCTGCCGGAGCGCGCCAGTCAGGAACAGAGCGATCGCGAACCATTCTGACTCGCCGCGATGATCAAGTACTTGCTTGACACGAATATCGTGATTTACGTGATCAAGCGTCGTCCGGTTTCGGTCAGCGATGTTTTCAATCGGCGCGTTGGCAGGATGGCAATATCAGCGATCACCTACGCTGAGTTGGTTCATGGCACCGAAAAAAGTATCGATCCGGTGCGTGCCCTCGCCGTCCTAGAGAATTTCTGCGGACGAATCGAAGTGCTGCCGTACGGAGAAAAAGCAGCGGCGCAATACGGACGTATCCGCGCCGCGTTGGAACGAGCAGGTACTCCGATTGGCATCAACGACCTGCACATTGCCGCCCACGCCTGCAGCGAAGCCCTGATCCTCGTCACCAACAACCTGCGTGAATTCGAGCGCGTACCGGGCTTGATTTCAGAGAACTGGTTGTAGCCAGTGAGTCACATCCTGAACACACCAAACCCGACTTTTTCGATCGGCGCATTCATCGTTGCGGACAGCGCGAGGCCGAGGACGCGGCGGGTGTCGGCGGGGTCGATGATGCCGTCGTCCCAGAGGCGGGCGCTGGCGTAGTAGGGATGGCCTTGTTTTTCGTACTGGTCGCGGATCGGTGACTTGAAGGTTTCTTCGTCGTCTTTCGACCATTCGCCGCCGCTGGCTTCGATGCCGTCGCGCTTGACGGTGGCGAGCACGCTTGCGGCCTGTTCGCCGCCCATCACGCTGATGCGCGCGTTCGGCCACATCCACAGAAACCTGGGCTGATAGCCGCGACCGCACATCGCATAGTTGCCGGCGCCGAAGCTGCCGCCGATCATCACCGTGAATTTGGGCACGTGTGAACAGGCGACTGCGGTCACCATTTTTGCGCCGTCTTTCGCGATGCCGGCGTTCTCGTATTTCTTGCCGACCATGAAACCGGTGATGTTCTGCAGGAACACCAGCGGAATATTGCGCTGGTTGCACAGTTCGATGAAATGCGCGCCTTTCAGTGCTGATTCCGCGAACAGGATGCCATTATTGGCGACGATGCCGACCGGGTAACCGTAGATGTGCGCGAAGCCGCAGACCAGGGTCTTGCCGTAACGCGCCTTGAACTCCTGGAATTCCGAAGCGTCGACGATGCGCGCGATGATTTCGCGGATGTCGAACGGGTGACGCGTGTCGCGCGGCACGATGCCGTAGATCTCGTCCGCGGCGTAGGCGGGTTCGCTCGGTGTGGCAATGGCGACCGGCAATATTTTCTTCCGATTCAAATGGCGGATGATGTCGCGCGCGATTTCGAGCGCGTGTGCGTCGTTTTCGGCGAAATGGTCGGTGACGCCGGAGACCGAGCAATGCACCTCGGCACCGCCGAGCGACTCGGCGTCGACGATCTCGCCGGTCGCGGCTTTCACCAGCGGCGGACCACCGAGAAAGATCGTGCCCTGTTCCCGCACGATGATCGATTCGTCGCACATCGCTGGCACGTAAGCGCCGCCAGCCGTACACGAGCCCATCACGACCGCGATCTGCGGAATGTTCTGCGCAGAAAGTTGTGCCTGGTTGTAGAAGATGCGGCCGAAATGTTCGCGGTCCGGGAACACTTCATCCTGGAGTGGCAGGAACGCACCGCCGGAGTCGACCAGATAGACGCAGGGCAGGCGGTTTTCGCGGGCGATTTCCTGCGCGCGCAGATGTTTCTTGACGGTCATCGGGAAGTACGTGCCGCCCTTCACCGTCGCGTCGTTGGCGACGACGATGATTTCCATGCCGTGCACGCGACCGATGCCGGTGACGACGCCAGCGCCTGGTGCCTGATCGTCATACATGCCGTGTGCGGCGAGCGCCGAGAATTCAAGGAACGGTGAACCTGGATCGAGCAGGGCGCGGATGCGCTCGCGTGGCAGCAACTTGCCGCGTTCAGTGTGCTTCTTGCGCGCTTTTTGGCCGCCACCCGCCGCGGCGAGCAAGGTCTGCGCATTCAGATCGGCGACGACGCTGCGCATCAGCGCGGCGTTGGCCTGAAAATCGGTCGAGCGGGTATCGATCGTCGAAATAATGCGCGGCATGGGTGATGTCGTCTCTGGGCAAGGCACGAAGTCTAGCGAGCGCTCATAAAAAAACCGCCGGGTTGCCCCGGCGGTTCTTGTATTGCAGCAGCGCTGCGAAGCGAATTACTGCTTCGGGGCTTCGTCTTTCATCTTGTCCGCAGCGTCCGAGGTCGCGGCAGCGGCGTCGGTCGTCGCGGCAGCGGCGTCCGTTGCAGCAGCAGCGGCGTCGGTCATCGCAGCGGCAGCGTCGGTCGTCGCAGCAGCTGCGTCAGCGGCAGCGTCGGTCGTTGCAGCAGCAGCGTCCGTGGCAGCGTCGGTCATGGCAGCAGCGGCGTCGGTCGTTGCAGCAGCGGCTTCAGAAGCAGCGGCGGCCGATGCGTCAGCAGCGGTGGCGGCAGCGTCAGCAGCCTGTTCGGCAGCCTGCGTGGCTTCAGTAGCAGCAGCGGCGGCCGTGTCGGCGGTCTGCTGGGTGTCACCGCCGCAGGCGGCGAGGGCAGCGGCGAGGGCAGCGATCAGTGCGAGCTTGTTCAGTTGCATTGTTCAATCTCCAAGGAGGTAAGGTGGAAAACACGACCTTCTGACGCCGTACGGCTGGCCTGCCGAACGGACGCGAATGTATTCAAGGCCGAACTGCGATATTACATGAGTTCAATCGCGATCGCGGTAGCCTCGCCACCGCCGATACAGATGCCCGCGATGCCCTTTTTCAAACCGCGCGCGCGCAGCGCATGAATCAGCGTGACGACAATACGCGCGCCGCTCGCGCCGATCGGATGGCCAAGTGCGCAGGCGCCGCCGTTGACGTTGATCTTGTCGTGCGGAATCGACAATTCGGTCATCGCCGCCATGGTCACGACGGCAAAGGCTTCGTTCACTTCGAACAGGTCAACGTCGGCCACCGACCAGCCGATCTGCTTCAGCAATTTCGCGATCGCCGGCGCCGGCGCCGTGGTGAACCAGTTGGGTTCCTGCGCATGCGTAGCGTGGCCGAGCACGCGCGCCAAAGGCTGCAAACCCCGCGCCACAGCGTCGTTTTCGCGCATCATCACGGTGGCCGCGGCACCGTCGGAAATCTTCGAGGAACTCGCTGCGGTAATGGTGCCGTCCTTCTTGAAGGCGGCGCGCAAACTCGGGATTTTGCTGATGTCGCACTTGGCCGGTTCTTCGTCCGAGTCGATCACGACATCGCCTTTGCGACCAGCGACGGTGACCGCCGCAATCTCGGCTTTCCATGCTCCGGATGCCTGCGCTGCCATGGCACGACGCACCGATTCTGCGGCGAACGCATCCTGTGCTTCGCGCGTGAAAGAGAACTTGTCGGCGCACTGTTCACCGAACACGCCCATGGCCTGTTTGTCGTAAGGATTGACCAAGCCGTCGAAGGCCATGTGGTCGACTGCCTCGAAATTGCCATATTTATTGCCGGTGCGACTGCCGGGCAACAGATGCGGCGCATTGGTCATGGACTCCATGCCGCCAGCGACGACGACATCGGCGCTACCCACTTTGAGCAGATCGTGCGCCAGCATCATCGCCTTCATGCCGGAGCCGCAGACCTTGTTCAACGTCGTCGCGCCTGCCGACATCGGCAACCCGGCGGCAATGGCGGCTTGACGCGCTGGTGCCTGTCCGAGACCTGCGGGCAAGACACAACCCATCAACACTTCGCTGACGTCGGCGGCGGCGACACCGGCTTGTTCCAGCGCCGCTCGGATCGCCGTGGCGCCAAGTTGCGGCGTCGGCACGCCGGTGTATTGGCCGAGCAGAGATCCGATGGCGGTGCGCTTGGCGCCGACAATCACAACGGAATTTGTGGACATGATGGATCTCCAGAGGCAATGCGGACTTTGATTATCGCGGTGCAACACGAATCGGGCAATGTGCCCATTCATCAATCGCCCATTCTTCAGGCCGTTGCAACGCATTGATCCAGCGGTTGTCCCATGCTGCAGGCGGCGATAGCCTCGACGCATGCGTGTCCTGTTGCTGATGTTTTTGCTGTTGACGACCGAGCTCGCTGCGGCGCGGGCCGACAACGCCGCGACCGAAGTGATCAAGGATGTGCGCTTCCGCGCCATCTCCGTCGAGCACGGGCTCAGCCAGCCGACAGTACGCGCCATGCTGCATGATCGTCGCGGCTATGTCTGGATCGGCACGCTGGATGGCCTGAACCGCAGTGACGGCGCGCGCATTCGCGTCTTTCGCAATCTGCCGAACCAGCCCGACAGTCTGTCCGACAATCATGTCTCGTCCCTGGTGGAAGACCGCGACGGCTTCATCTGGGTCGGTACCGCGGGTGGTGGTCTGAATCGCTTCGACCCCGAGCAGGAACGATTCGTGCACTACCGTCACGACACGAAGGACCCGCAATCGATCGCCGGCAATGGCGTGACGACCCTGGGGCTGGATGCGAGCGGACAGGTTTGGGTGGGAACCTCGGCGGGCGGTCTGCAGCACATCGTGCCGGGCAGCGATCGTTTCGTCAGTGCCGCGTCTGCCGCACAGTTGCCTGGATTGAACGCCAGTCGCGACATTCAAACGCGCCGCAACGGCCATTTGTTGGTCGCCACCCGGCTCGGTGTCTTCGAGATCGACAGCGTCGGCCAGTTGTTGCGCGAATGGCGCGATGAAGAAGGGCGCTCGTACGACGCCTATGTGGTCGCCGAAGACGATGCCGAACAGGTCTGGATTGGCACCGGCGATGCCGGGTTGGTGCGCGCCTCCGCTGACGGATCACATATCCAGCGCTGGCGCGCGAATGCCGACCACAACATTGGCGATGCCATTCGTGCGCTCGTGTTTGATCGCCATGACCGGCTGTGGATCGGTACCTTGAATGGCCTTGCGCAGATGCAGGTCAAGACCGGTGCGATACGCAGTTGGACCTATGACCCCTATGGCCGCACCGGGCTGCGTGCGCATCGCATCGAGTCGCTGATGATCGATCGTGATGGTCTGGTCTGGGTCGGTACCTGGGCGAATGGCGTCAGTCTGCACGATCCGAACACCACCGGATTCCGTTTGGCCGCATTCCGACCCGGCGACCCCCGGTTTCTGCCACGCCCGACGGTCACGTCGGTATCGCCGGCTTCCGGCAATCGGCTGTGGGTCGGCATGCACGAAGAAGGCGGCGTCGCGCTTCTGAACCTTGATGCCGGCGTCGAACGTGTCTACCGGCACGACCCGGCCGACCCAGGTTCGCTTGGCGCGTCGTCGGTGCAGGCACTGCTTGAAACCAGCGATGGCAGTCTGTGGGTCGGCTCGGCCACGGCTGGTTTGTCGCGTTTGCCGCCGGGAGGCAGTGCCTTCGAACAATTCACACCGGATGACAGCGGCAATGGCGGCTTGCGCATCCGCAATGTCTCTGGCTTGTTCGAGGATCGCGATCGCAATCTCTGGGTGTCGATGATCGGTGCCGGTGTCGCCCGACGTTGCGCGGACTGCACCGACTTCGAGTATTTCGAATCGCTCAGTGGCGGCCAGGCCCTGCCGATCATGTTGGTCAATCTCTCCTACCAGACCCAAGACGGCGCCATGTGGTTTGGCATGCGCAGCGACGGACTGGTGCGTTTCGACGTGGCGACGAAAACGATGACGCACTATGCGCCCGGTGCTGATGGCGCGCTCAGCAATGGCGTGATTACCGGCATGCACGAGGACCGGCGCGGCGTGTTGTGGGTCGCAACCCAGGGCGGTGGCCTCAATCGCGGCGAACGTGGCCGCGATGGCCGCTATCGTTTTCGCGCTATTCGCCGCGTCGACGGGCTGGCTTCCGACGCCATTGCCGCGATCATTCAAGACGGCAACGAGCAGTTGTGGATTTCGCACTCCAATGGCGTGTCGCGCTTGCAGTTGGCGGACGAATCTCTGGTCAATTTCGGCTGGTCCGAAGGCGCGCAGAGTCTCGGTTATTTTGTCGGTGCTGCAGCCCGAAACGCGCGTGGCGAGATCTTCTTCGGCGGTCTTGAGGGCGTCACCCTGTTCGACCCGCGTGCGGTCGGCGAACCAAGACTGCCGAAGGCGCCCGTCGTTTCGGCGATCAGTGTGCTGGGCAGCGGTTCCGCCGTCGGTGCCGAAACCGAATTCGATGCGAAGCGGTTGAAGCCGGTCAGGGGCCGCGTCGCGCTCGGTCATCGCGACAATGTGCTCAACGTCGATTTCACGAATTTCAATTTCAGCAATCCCGTGGCCACACGATATGCCTATCTGCTCGACGGTTTCGACGAGCAATGGATCGCGCTGGAAGCGGGGCAGGGCAGCGCGACCTTCACCGGATTACCGGCCGGCAGCTATCGCTTGCGCGTGCGCGCTTCAGGTTCGCGCAGCGAGCGCTGGATCGAATCGCCAACGCCGCTCGACATCGTGGTTGCCCCAGCGCCGTGGTGGTCGCCTGCGGCACTGGCGACCTACGCTGCGATCTTCCTCGTGCTGGTGGGGCTGGGTGTGCGCACGCTCATGCGTTATGCGCAGGTGCGACTCGACCACCAGCGGCAACTGCGGCGCAGCGAAGAATGGTTGAGCATGGCGCTGGAATCTTCCGGCGACGAGATCTGGGACGCCGATCTGACCACCGGATCGGTGGTGCGCCGCAACCCCAATCCGGAGACGGTGATTCCAGACAGTGAACGATTGAATCTGCGGGACGTCTACGCCGCCGTGCATCCCGACGACCAGCCTGGCTACATGGCGGCGTACTTCGCCGCCGCCAAGGGTGAAAGCGAGCGCATGAAATCAAGTTTCCGCATTGCCACGCGGTCCGGCGGCTGGATGTGGGCGCTGTCCCACGGTCGTGTGGTCGAACGAGATGCGAACGGCCGCGCCCTGCGCCTGATCGGTGTGTCGCGTGACATTTCCGACATCATGCAGCACGAGGAAACGCTGCAACGCATGAATGCCGAACTTGAGCACCGCGTGGACGCGCGCACGCGCGATTTCCAGCTCGCGAACGATCATCTGCGACGTACCCTTGACGACCTGCGTCAGGCGCAAAAGCAGCTCGTCGAATCCGAAAAGATGGCGGCGCTCGGTGCGCTGGTGGCCGGCGTCGCGCACGAGATCAATACACCGCTTGGCATCGGCGTCACTGCGGCATCGCATCTCGAGACCGAATCCAAGCGCGTGCAGGGACTGGTTCTGGAAGGCGCATTGAAGAAATCGGATCTGGACGGCTATCTCGCAACCGCTGCTGACAGCTCGGCGCTGATTCTGCGCAATCTCAAGCGTGCCGACCATCTGGTCAAGAGCTTCAAGCAGGTCGCGGTGGATCAGTCGAGCGAACAGCGGCGCCGGATCGAACTTGCGGAATACCTCGACGAAATTCTGACTTCGTTGCACCCGCGCCTGAAACGCACCCACCACGAAGTGCGGGTCAGCTGCGATGCCGCGATTGTGGTCAATACCTACCCGGGCGCGCTGTACCAGGTCATCGTCAATCTGGTGCTGAATTCGCTGGTACACGGATTCGACGGCGTCGAGTGCGGCATCGTGCGCATCGACGCCTGTCTCGAGGGCGATCAACTCGTGCTCGAATATCGCGACAACGGCGTGGGCATGTCGGCGGCGGTGAAGGCACGTATTTTCGAGCCATTCTTCACGACCAAGCGCGGGCAGGGCGGGTCGGGCCTCGGCATGCACATCGTCTACAACCTGGTGACGCAGATGCTCGGTGGTGCGGTCACCTGCGACAGCGAGCCCGGCCAAGGCGTGTGTTTCGTGCTGCGCTTTCCGATCGGTACCGAGAGTCGCGCCGACAGTTGACGCGACGACCACGGGTTGCGACGACCACGGGTTGCCTTGCGCGATTCAGTCCGGAAAACGCACGCGGATCTGTTCGGCGCGGTCCCAGTTGTCGAACAACAGGTTCACGAGCTTCGGATCGAACTTGATGCCGGTCTGCTTCGTGATGAACTGGCGGATGTCGTCCGCAGTCCACGCTTCCTTGTAGCAACGCTTGCTGCCGAGCGCGTCGAAAACATCGGCGAGCGCGGTGATGCGGCCGCCGATCGAAATCTCATCCCCCTTCAGCCCGCGCGGATAACCGGAACCGTCCCAGTTTTCGTGATGGTCTTCGGCAATGATCGCGGCCAGTTGCAGCAAGGGCAGGCGCGACGCCGCCAACCATTGCGCGCCGATACGCGCATGCGTTTGCATGACCCCGGTTTCCTCGGGCGAATGCGAACCGGGCTTGTTGAGCACGGCATCGGGAATGCCGATCTTGCCGATGTCATGCAAGGGCGCGGCATAACGCAGCATCTCGCGGGCACGGTTTTCGAGGCCGTAAGCCTCGGCCAACAGGTCGGCGAGATGGCCCACTCGCTTCACATGATTGAGCGTGTCCTTGGAACGGCTTTCGGCGACACCAGCGAGCAGGGTGACGATCTCGACCTGCGAATCGAACATCTCGCGCTGCAGGTGCAGGTTTTCGAACGCGATCGAGACATTGGTGCAGAACACTTCCACCAGCTTCATGTCGAGCGGCGACAGGTCCCAGGTCTCGCCGACATAGAGCAGGCTCTCGGTACGATGGCTGTCGGTGAAATGCAGGACGTAGTGGTCCTTGTTGAACACGTGCTTCTTGCGCGAATAGGCGTCTTTCAGCGAGTCGACGATGCGCGGCGGCAGGCGCTCGTCGGCATTGTTGTCGATGAATCGCGAGTAGTCGCCATTCGCCGCGGCGATCAGGAAGTGTTCGGGCGTCTGTGCCGCCGGACGCGGCACCTTGCAATACAACGCGCCGCGCTCGACCCCGACCAGAGTCGTCAATTGGCCGAGCACCGCGCTCGCGAATTCGTGGCTGTGCTGATGGGTGAAAATTTTCGCCGAGGCTTCGATCACGCGTTCCAAGCCGCGCTTGTTCGCTTCGATCGTCATGATGTCGCGGTGCGCGCGCAGCGTCGCGTACATCATGGTCGACAGTTTTTGCGCGGTGAGCTCGGTTTTTTCCTTGTAATCATTGATGTCGTAATTCGCGATCACGTCCTGTTCGGGCGCCTGGCCGGGCTGGCCGGTACGCAACACGATGCGCACGAAACGATTGCCGAGTTCATTGCGAATCACCTTGACCAGATCGAGTCCAGCCTGATCGCTTTCCATCACGACATCGAGCAGCATCACCGACGTATCCGGATGCTTCTCGATCAAGCCACGCGCTTCCTTGGCGGAATAGGCTTGCAGGAACTGCAGCGGACGTTGTTCGAAGCGGAAATTCGACAGCACCAGGCGCGTGACGTTATGCACCTCGGGCTCGTCGTCGACGATCATCACCTTCCACGGCTGCACCGGTGCGGTGTCTTCGGGTGCGAACAACTCATCCATTCTGGAAGCCTCGATTCAGTTCGACGTATTGACCGAACATACCAGTCCCGGATGAAAACGGAAGCCACCGGGTGCGACCGATGATGCTGCGATAACACTCCAGCCTCCCTTCCCCTGTCCCGGAACGAGGTCGCGCCACCCTGCGGCAAAGCGGAGTACGACTGCATTAGGCTAGCGTCCAGCATGGCTTTCATTTGCGATCTATTTGCGCCCAACGCCTCGTAGTCCAAGGCTGTGACTCGAAGGCGACAGACTCGAAGGCGATGATTGCCGGATTATCCGAACAGGTATAAATTCCTTCGATGACAGCCAAAGAGCGGCGGCTCGAATGGATTGCGAGCAGCTACAAGGATTTGATGGCCTTGCCACCTGACGTGCGCAGACGTTTCGGCTACGCACTTTCTTTGGCGCAGATGGGCGATCAAGACGACGCGACAAAGGTGCTCAAGGGTTTCGGGGGTGCCGGTGACCTGCCGGCTTTCTGGATGTTGTCGAAGACGATGCGGGCGGCACGTATCGAGCGATTTACACGGTGAAGTTTGCAGAAGCGGTGTTTGTCCTGCACTGCTTCCAGAAGAAGAGCAAGAGCGGCATC
Organism: Lysobacterales bacterium; assembly: GCA_043753835.1. GTDB lineage: Bacteria > Pseudomonadota > Gammaproteobacteria > Xanthomonadales > Ahniellaceae > JADKHK01. The sequence continues at coordinate 15,184 of JAYUVY010000025.1, forward strand.
GCTACGCCAAAGGCGGACATGAAACACCATCCGCGCGCGGCTGAGGGTGGCGGCGGCAATGGCACAGGAGCTACGGCATGCAAAAACGAATCATTGAGGGCGTCGAGGTTCAACGCAGTTCGGGCAATGTCTTCGCGGACCTTGGCCTGCCGAACGCCGAGAAACTGAAGATCAAGACCGGCCTGGTGGTCGAGATCAGGAAGGGGATGCGCGCGCTCTCGCTGACGCAGCAGGCGGCGGCCAAGCGCATGGGTGTCCCGCAAGCAAAGGTGTCGGGAATGATGCGCGGCGACTTCACGAACCTGTCCGAGCGCAAGCTGATGGACTGCCTGAATCGCCTTGGCTATGACATCGAAATCAAGGTGCGGCCGGCGTTCGAGCCGGTCGGACAACTGACGCTCGCATCCAGCTGACGAGTAGATAAGCCCGCGGGGCTGGCATCGCGCCCGACGCCGCGAAGTTGGGTGGGTCAACGCGCGCTTAGCCTCGCCCCTCGAACAACTCGCGGCCGATCAGCATTTGCCGGATTTCGTTGGTGCCGGCGCCGATTTCGTAGAGTTTTGCGTCACGCAGCAAGCGCCCGGTCGGATACTCGTTGATGTAACCGTTGCCGCCCAGGGTCTGGATCGCTTCCAGCGTCACCTGTACCGCCGAACGCGAGGCGTGCAACAGGCAGGACGCAGCGTCCACCCGCGACTTGTGGCCGGCGTCATAGTCGCGTGCGACCTGGTAGGCGAAGGCGCGCGAACTCTGAGCCGCCGTATACATGTCGGCGAGCTTGGCCTGCATGATGCCGAAGCTGCCGATCGGCGTGTCGAACTGCTTGCGTTCGCGGGCGTAGGCGAGTGCGATCTCGATCGCCGCCTGCATCAGGCCGATCGGTCCGCCGGACAGCACCAGGCGTTCGGTGTTGAGGCCGCTCATCAGCACCTTGACGCCGTGGTTGACCTCGCCGAGCACGTTTTCCGCCGGAATGGCGCAGTTCTCGAAGACCAGTTCGCAGGTGTTCGATCCGCGCATGCCGAATTTGTCGAGTTTCTGCGCGGTGCGGAATCCGGGCATGCCTTTTTCGACGATGAACGCAGTCATCGCGCGCGACTTCATTTCCTTCGGCGCGGTGCGCATGTAGACGACCAGCACATCGGCCTCGGGCCCATTGGTGATCCACATCTTGGAGCCATTTGCGATCCAGTGGTCGCCGCGCAACTCGGCGCGGCAGGCCATGGAACCGACGACATCGGAACCAGCGCCGGGTTCGCTCATCGCGAGCGCGCCGACATGTTCGCCCGAACACAACTTCGGCAGGTATTTGGCGCGCTGTGCGTCAGTGGCATTGTTGTACAGGTTTTGCACGCACAGGTTGGAATGCGCGCCATAACTCAGGCCGACCGACCCGGACGCGCGCGAAATTTCCTCCATCGCGACGAGATGCGCCAGATAACCCATCTCCGAACCACCGTATTCCCCCGGCAAAGTCACCCCGAGCAGGCCCAGTTCACCGAACTTGCGCCACAGATCCGCCGGAAACAAATTGTCGTGATCGATCTGCGCCGCCCGCGGCGCGATCTCGCGCTCGGCGAACGCACGCACCGTGTCGCGCAGCAGGTCGATGTCTTCGCCGAGGGGAAATGCGCGCATCGCTATGTGCTCAGCCCAGTCCGCGCATGCGGCCGAGGAAGCGCGGGGCGCCGTTGCCCATGTGCGGCAGGCGGATCTTGCCGATCGTGGCGATGCGTTCTTCGGCCATGCGATCCGCTGCCTTGTACGACGGAATGCCGTCGCGCTTGCTGATCGCGAAGATCTTGCCGAGGTTGTGGTAGATCGTGCGCATCATGCGCATTGCACGTTCGCGGTTGTAGCCGTCGATTTCGAGCGACACGTTCATCAGGCCACCGGCATTCACAGCGTAGTCCGGCGCGTAGATGATGCCGCGATTCTCGACTTCGTCGCCGCAGTCTTCGGTTGCGAGCTGGTTGTTCGCAGCGCCGCAGATGACCTTGAACTTGAAGCGCGGGATGGTGCTGTGATTGACGGTGCCGCCGAGCGCGCAGGGCGAGTAGACATCGGCGTCGACGTCGTAGATGTCGTCGAGGCCGACCGCTTCGCAGCCGTAGTCGTCGACGCAGTGCTGCACCGATTCCTTGTTGATGTCGGTGACGAACACCTTGGCGCCCTGTTCGCGCAGCAGTTTCACGTATTCCATGCCGACATGGCCGACGCCCTGGACTGCGTACGAATACTTGCCCACGTCCTCGTTGCCGAACTTGGCGTTCAGCGTCGCCATCAGGCCCTGCAAGGTGCCGTAGGCGGTGAACGGCGACGGATCGCCCGAGCCGCCATGGACCTGATGCACGCCGGTGACGAAGTCGGTTTCCTTGAGCACCCATTCCATGTCGTTGACGTCGATACCGACGTCTTCGGCGGTGATGTAGCGACCGTTGAGCGAATTCACGTAACGACCGAAGGCACGAAACAGCGCTTCCGACTTGTCCTTGGACGGATCACCGATGATCACGCCCTTGCCGCCGCCGAGGTTCAAACCCGACACCGCCGCCTTGTAGGTCATGCCGCGCGACAGGCGCAGCACGTCGTTCAGCGCGTCCTGCTCGGTTTTGTACGGCCACATGCGCAAACCGCCGAGCGCCGGCCCAAGCACGGTGTTGTGGATCGCGATGATCGCCTTCAGTCCGGCGTCCTTGTTGTGGCAGAAGACAACTTCCTCGTGACCCGTGGACGCGAGCGTTTCGAAAATCATGGGGCGAACTCCAGAACGGAAGGGATGGAAACCGGGAGCAGCGGCCACCCCTCAACCTCAGGCACCGCGCAAGCGGCGCGAAGTGTAGCCACGTCACCGGGGCGCCGGAAGGGAGTGGTGTTTGACTGGGGTGCTTGCCCCACCGACACCCAATCTTGTGCGGCCTGCGAGCGCTGATCGAAATCCCATGCCCCGCACCTATTGACTCGGCACGAATATAATTGAACTATTCGCGCGTCAAGTTGTCGAACACGCATGGACAAAGAAGACGCAAGATTTCAGTCGCTGGAGCAGTT
>JAYUVY010000026.1:0-5995 GCA_043753835.1 Lysobacterales bacterium
CATATATCGAAGCACCGGTCGCGCGCTGAAGCGCGCTCCTACAACGCGATGAATTCCCTTTTGAAAGCCACGGCATCGACATCGTCGACGGTTTCATCGAACGCCCGCGCCGCCTTGTGCCCCGCATACACCGCCGCAGCGATCGTGCCCGGCGCGAGCGCGTCGCCGAGGCCATGGATTTCTGCGATGCCGGCGTCGCGCCATAGCGGTTCGCATTCGAGAAATTCGCGGTGCAGGACATCGACCGGGTCGCGCATGGTGACCGGGATCAGGCTTGCGCACTCGAGCGTTTCGCGGCGGTCGGAATAGGTACAGGCGAGTTCGAGTCGCAGCCCGCCCGGAGTTTCCGCCACGGACGAAATCGAACGATTGAGGTGGATGTGTACACCGAGTTCGATCAACTGTTTCTGGATGCGCGACTGCTCCATCGTCTGCTCGGTCCATTCCGAGACCTTGGTCGATGGCGTGACGTAATGCACGACGTGGCCGAGGCGCGCGAATTGTTCGGCGAGCGCGCCGGCGAGGTAGTAGTGATCATCGTCGTAGATGACCAGCGGCGACGCGATGCTTGCTTGCGCGTACACGTCGTCGGGCGTGAACAGTTGCGCCATCGGTGTCGTGATCAAGGCCTGCCGATGCGTGCGCCCGAGGCCGTCGCGACGCCAGTGTGAACCGGTCGCGATGAACACTGCGGAAGCGCCGAAGCCGAGCACGTCCTCGGAGCCGATCGCGTGGCCACGCAGCACCTGCACATTCGGCATCTTCGCGATCAGCGTCGTGCGATGGTCGACGACGCGCTGCCAGGTGGCGAGCCCGGGCAGTTTCGCCTCATGGCGGACGCGTCCGCCGAGGGTGTCGGTGGCTTCGCACAGCATGACTTCATAGCCGCGTTGTCCGAGCGCCCGCGTCAATTCGAGGCCGGCGGGTCCGGCGCCGATCACCAGCACGCTGCGCTCGCTGCGCTTTGCCGCAATTCGTTCGGGGTGCCAGTCGCGTCGCCATTCTTCGCCCATGGTCGGATTCTGTGTGCAGCGGATCGGCACGCAGTAGTTGTCGCCGGTGACGCAGATATTGCAGCCGATGCATTCGCGGATTTCATCTAGGCGGTTCTGGTCGATCTTGTTCGGCAGAAACGGATCGGCGATCGATGGCCGCGCCGCGCCGATCAGGTCCATCACGCCGCGCTTGATCGCGCTGACCATCGCATCCGGCGAGGTGTAGCGACCGACGCCGACGACCGGTTTCGTGGTCAGCGATTTGACAAAGGCGATGTGCTGCTCTTGGAAGCCTTCGCCGGAGAAGCGCGCGGTCTGGCTGTCGTTCGACCAGTCGGCGATGTTCACGTCCCACAGGTCGGGCAGTTCGGCGAGCAGTTCGATCACCTCGCGGCCTTCGTTTCCGGGCGTGATGCCGTCCGCTCCGAGCAGTTGATCGACCGCGAGCCGCACCGCGACCGCACAACGATCGCCGACGGCGTCCTTGGTGTCTTCGATCAATTCACGCAACAACCGCGCGCGATTTTCGAGCGAGCCGCCGTATTCGTCGCTGCGCCGATTCGTGCGTCGCGACAGAAAATGCATCGGCAGACCGAGATCGTGCCCGGCATAGACATAGATCAGATCGAAGCCGGCGTCGCGCGCACGCAGCGCCGCTTGCCGATGCCAGCGTCGCACATTGGCGATGTCGCGTTTGTCCATGCTGCGCGCCTGGATCGGATCGCTGCCACGCACCGGCGTATGCGAAGGCGCGATGGGAATCTCGCGGCTGTAGCGGTTCGGCGTGGCGTAGCCGTTGAACATCAACTCGATACCGGCGAGCGCGCCGTGTTCGTGCACGGCATCGCTCATCAGGCGCAATGCCGGAATATCGTGCGCGTCCCAGAGCCGGCCTTCGAGATGCGGCGCGATTTCCGACATCGGCGAGATCTCGACCTCCTCGGTACAGACCACACCCCAACCCCCCTCGGCCTTGACCCCGCGCATGCGCGCCAAGGCCTGCGGCCGGCCATGACCCATGCCATTGCAATGCGGCACCTGGAAAAAGCGGTTCTTGGTGCGCAGCGGGCCGATTGCGACCTGCTCGAACAAGATGTCGTAACGGGGATCTCGCATGGTGGAAGCTCGAAGAAAGTCAGCGTGAATTCTGACGTGTCAGCGATGGATCTGGCGATGCAAATCACCGCATTCGCGCGCACGACCAACCTTTGGCCTTGGCGCACGCGCTGGCCGCGAACAAGCTCACACCCAGAGCCACCCACGAGACCGTGGTGCCGCTGCCCAAGTCGCTGCGTGAAGTCGCCGGCAACGGCAAACCTTCGGATCCGGGTTTCAATGCCAGTCGCGCCCTGATGCGTCGCTATGCCGACACTGCCACGGTCACAGGTTGGATCGTGATCGCCGCCGATGCGCAGGGCGAGATCGCCTACCGGGAAGACAACTTCCAGATGCGTCTGGCGCTCGTCAGCGCCGCGCTCGCCGCTTTGCAGTTGCATTGGTCGGGTGCGGCCGATGCCATGCTCGCCTTCGGTGGATTCTCGGGTGGCGCCAAACATTCGGGCTGGTTGGCGGCTGCGTTCGTGGCGCAAGAGCGGCGGGTGATCGGCGTGTTTCAGGCCGGCATCAACCAGGAGAGCTTTGCCATGTCCGGCAAGCTGTTCAAAGTGCTCGACGATGCACTTCGGCAAACCCCGGTGTTTCTGTTGGGCGGCAGCGTCGACGCAATAGCCACACCCGACGCGCACCGCACCGTGCAGCGGCAACTCAAGCGCGCCGGTTTCAAGAACGTGCAGCTCGACTTCATGGACGGCGCACATGGCGTCGATCCACGACCGTTGGCGCGGGCGTTGGGGTGGTTCGCGAATATTGCGTCGTCGTCGGCGCACCGGGTCGCGCGCTGAAGCGCGCTCCTACAGGTTCGGTGCCGGTTTGCTGACGGGCGCTCAGTAGGGAGGTCAACCAATTCGCCGCCAACATGTAGGAGCGCGCTTCAGCGCGCGACCACAAGCCCCAACCCATGGCAGCGACCGCCCAAACTGCCTAAGCTCTGCCCCTCACCCCGGAGCCCCCCGTGGCCAAACTCGTTCTCGGCTCCGCGCTCGCCCGCTGGCTCTCGCCAGACGGCAACGGTGCGCAGCACGAGGTGGCGCTCGCGGTCGCGGGCAGCACGCTTGCGCAGGCGCTGGACCAGTTGTTCGCCACCCACCCGAAACTGCGCGGCTATGTGCTCGACGAGCAACATGTGGTGCGCCATCACGTCGCGATCTTCATCGACGGCCAATCGATCCGCGACAAGGCCAACCTGAGCCAACCGCTCGCGGCCACGTCCGAGGTCTATGTCATGCAAGCGCTTTCGGGAGGTTGAATGAGCGCACCCACATCCGCGCATCTGCTGGTGTCGACGCGCAAGGGGCTCTTCGTGCTGACACGCGGCGCGAACGCCTGGCAGATCGAACGCACCGCCTTCCTCGGCGACAAGGTGACGCTGACCGGCGTCGATGCGCGCGATGGCCGCTGGTACGCGGCGCTCGATCTCGGTCACTTCGGCTGCAAGCTGCACCGCTCGACCGATCAGGGCCGCAACTGGACCGAACTCGCGGTGCCCGCCTATGCCGCGCATGACACGGTGCCGGTCGGCGACGGCAAACCGGAATTGCCGGCGACACTGAAACTGATCTGGGCCTTCGCGCACGGCGGTGCCGATGAACCGGGCCGTCTGTGGCTGGGCACCGGCCCCGGCGGTTTGTTCCGCTCGGACGATCACGGCGCAAGCTGGCAGCTGGTGCGCAGTCTGTGGGATCGCGACGAGCGCAAGGGCTGGTTCGGCGGCGGCTACGACCACCCCGGCATCCACTCGATCTGCGTCGACCCGCGCGATGCGAAGACGCTGCGCATCGCGATTTCCTGCGGCGGTGTCTGGATCACGCACGACAGCGGCGACACCTGGACGCTGAACGCGCAAGGCATGCGCGCCGCCTACATGCCCCCGGACAACGCCTACGACCAGAACATCCAGGACCCGCACCTGATGGTGCAATGCGCGGCATCGCCCGAGCATCTATGGGTGCAACACCACAACGGCATTTTCCGCTCGACCGACGGCGCGCTGCACTGGCAGGAAATCGAAAACGTCGCGCCCTCGGTCTTCGGCTTCGCCGTCGCCGTACACCCCCAAGACCCGAACCGAGCCTGGTTCGTCCCCGCGATCAAGGACGAACGCCGCATTCCGGTGAACGGCGAACTGGTGGTGACGCGGACGATGGATGCGGGGATCAGCTTCGAGATTTTGCGTGATGGGTTACCGCAACAGCATGCGTACGATTTGATTTATCGGCACGGGATGGCGGTCGATGCGACCGGGCACATTCTCGCGATCGGATCGACGACGGGTGGGTTGTGGGTGAGTGAGGACCAAGGGAACAAGTGGCAGTGTGTTGAGGCGAGGTTGCCGCCGATACATGCGGTGGGGTGGGGGTGATAAGAGGTGGACAAGCAAATTGTCGCTTCGATCACGAAAGCGCTTCGCGAGTTGGACTTGTTGCATTCTCACCGAATGGAAACGGTCGATGGCACAGCGATATTTGCCACGCAAATACGATCGCCAGAATCACTAAAGGTGCTGTGCGAATTTGTCTTCCATCGAAACACTGATTCGTTACATGTACAAATTCGTTGGGAACGTGCGAATGCGACGAGTCGAAAGCACTTGCTCGAATTTGTGAATCCATCCAACGAGAGCGTCGGGAGTTGCGAGTTCGGTCTCGGCGCTGAAATTGACGGACGAGCGAGAACATTCCACCTGATCGAAGGCCTCGCGGTAGATGAGAGAGTTTCAGTTGAAAAGCTCTATTCGACAGGGAGCGGTCGCGCCTATCGAATTTTGCGCGTTCCTGAGCTTGTCAGCACAATTGAGCGGTACTTGCATGCGCTCTCGATCATGCTTGGAGTTCGATGAAAGGGACGATGCGTCGTGGGAGTGACGGTTAGAAACTGCAGGCTCAATTTTCGGAGGAAACGTCGATGAAGTGGCTTTTGGTAGTTCTCGTCATGAACACACCCGTGAAAACCGACTTGGTCTTTGAAAGCCTCGAATTGTGTCTAGCAGCTGAAGCAAAAATGCGGTCGGAGTGGACGAAGATCTACAATCACGCCCAAGCCAAAAAGGCGTCGAAAGACACGCTTGAATTCATTCAAGCGCAAATGACGAGCGGTACCTGCATTCCGACCAAGTAGCTCGGCGATGCAGTTTCCTAGGACTTCATTTGAGTATCGCTTTTCGGGGGGGCAATCGTTCAACTCTTGCAAAGCAGTGCATCCCCGTGGACAGTCATCGCCAGTGTGTATTGTGGTGCGTCGCCAAGTGCGGCGTGCACGGCTAGGTTCGCGTTGAAGACCGCCGTCATCAGGTTTTCGCGGAGCTCCCAATGACTCAAGAATGCAGCTAGCCAATGTTGCGCAATGATTGCTGCAAGCGGCCAAGGGGAAGCAATAACAGCTCGGCAACCCCCGTCGAGAAGCAACTTGGGAAGTCCCACAGTAGTGTTCAGCATGGGATGAAGGTCGAGTCGTCCGCCGCTACAGACGAAGAGAATCACAATCTCCACGCCGGCGAGCGCGCGTGCGAGGTGCCGTGGCGACTCGGCGAGCAAACCTTCATCTGAGATCCTGCTTAGGAATCGTTGCTCAGAGGTGAGTCCCCCATGAGCTGCGACGACAACCATTTGCGCGCCACCGAAATGTCTTGGGATTCGTCGGCCAGTGTCCGTCTCGAATCCAAACTCATGCAGCGTAGGCTGCAACCTCTCCAACAGAGCTCCGAGTGTTCCTCGATCGTGAGCGTCGTCCGCGACAGAAATCCACGCGAGCCGCCGTCCATCGTGCTTGAGCGGACTCCTCCGTGCACCTGACCTGCTGGCCGATTTTCGGACGAGCTGAAAGTTGAGAGGATAGCTCCCGCCCCATAGCGAGGAGCGTATGCGAAAGTCCCGATTTACCGAAGA
>JAYUVY010000027.1:0-48184 GCA_043753835.1 Lysobacterales bacterium
TCGGTCACCCTTCCGCAGTTGCGCTTCACTTCGCTCACTGTGGTCAGCTTGCGAGAGGACTTTCACCTCCAAGAATGCGCCCGTGCCGGGCGCACCAAAAAAAAACCCCGCCGAAGCGGGGTTTTTTGTGAAGCGGATGTTGCTTAGACCGAGAGCATCGGGATCAGCAGCAGGGCGACGATGTTGATGATCTTGATCAACGGATTGATCGCCGGGCCGGCGGTGTCCTTGTAGGGGTCGCCGACGGTGTCGCCGGTCACTGCGGCCTTGTGGGCGTCGCTGCCCTTGCCGCCGTGGTGGCCTTCTTCGATGTACTTCTTGGCGTTGTCCCAGGCACCGCCGCCGGTGCACATCGAGATGGCGACGAACAGGCCGGTGACGATCGTGCCCATCAGCAAGCCACCGAGCGCAGCCGGGCCGAGGATCAGGCCAACGATGACCGGCAGGATCAACGGCAGCAGCGACGGCACGATCATTTCCTTGATCGCGGACTTGGTCAGCAGATCGACGGCCTTGTCGTATTCCGGCTTGCCGGTGCCTTCCATGATGCCCTTGATCTCGCGGAACTGACGACGCACTTCCTCGACCACCGCACCCGCAGCGCGACCCACGGCCTGCATCGCGAACGCTGCGAAAAGGTAGGGGATCATGCCGCCGATCAGCAGACCGATCACCACGTCCGGATTGTCGATCGAGAAGTTGACCGCACCGACGCCGAACTTCTCGCCGAGCTTGGCCGAGTAATCCGCGAACAGCACCAGCGCGGCGAGACCGGCCGAGCCGATCGCATAACCCTTGGTCACTGCCTTGGTGGTGTTGCCGACCGCGTCGAGCGCGTCCGTCACCTTGCGGATTTCCGGACCGAGTTCGCTCATTTCGGCGATGCCGCCGGCGTTGTCGGTGATCGGGCCATAGGCGTCGAGCGCGACGATCATGCCGGCCATCGACAGCATCGAAGTGGCAGCAGTCGCGATGCCGTACAGGCCGGCGATCTCGTAGCAACCCCAGATCGAAGCGGCCACAGCGAGCACCGGCAATGCCGTCGACTTCATCGAAACCGCGAGACCGGCAATCACGTTCGTGCCATGACCGGTAACCGAAGCCGCAGCGACTTGACGCACCGGCGCGTATTCGGTGGCGGTGTAGTACTCGGTGATGACGACCATCGCGGCCGTCAGCACGAGGCCGATCATCGCGCAATAGAACAGCGGCATCGCGAGTTCAGCGGCGAACATTTCGTTCGACACGAAGTAGAACGCAATGGCCGAAATGGCGCCGGAAACGCCGAGACCGCGATACAGCGCATTCATGATCTTGCCGCCGTCGCGCGCCTTGACGAAGAACGTACCGGCGATCGAGGCGATGATCGAAACCGCGCCGAGAATCAGCGGATAGATCACACCCGCGTAACCGTAAGTGGCGAACGAGATGCTGGCGATCAGCATCGTTGCGATGATGGTCACCGCGTAGGTTTCGAACAAGTCTGCGGCCATGCCGGCGCAGTCGCCCACGTTGTCACCGACGTTGTCGGCGATCACCGCCGGGTTGCGCGGATCATCTTCCGGAATGCCGGCTTCGACCTTGCCAACGAGGTCGGCACCGACGTCCGCACCCTTCGTGAAGATGCCGCCGCCCAGACGCGCGAAGATCGAGATCAACGACGAACCGAAGGCGAGACCGATCATCGGATGCAGTGCATCCTTCAGGGCTGCGGCATCAATGGCTGCGCCGCCGGCAATGATCATGAAGTAACCGGCGACGCCGATGATGCCGAGACCGACCACGAGCATGCCGGTGACGGCACCGCCGCGGAACGAGACGGCAAGTGCGGGATTCAGACCCTGTGTGGCCGCCTGGGTGGTGCGCACATTCGCGCGCACCGAGACGAACATGCCGATGAAGCCGGCGAGACCCGAAAGCACCGCGCCGACCGCGAAACCAATTGCCGTGGGCCAACCGCTGTGGATGGTGCCGTCGGCACCCTTGGTGCTGAGCCCGAAGCCAATGATCAGGAACAAGATCACGCCGACGATGGCGATGGTCTGATACTGACGACGCAGGTAGGCGCCAGCACCTTCCTGGATGGCCGCCGCGATCGTCTGCATGCGTTCATTGCCCGGACTCTGCGCAAGAATCCATTTCACCGAAATCGCGCCATAACCAACGGCAAGCAAGCCGCAGGCCATCGCGATCCAAAGACCGTATTGTTCCAACATGTCTGTCTCCAACGAACCAAGAAACCCCGGCAGACGAGCCGGAAGCGAATAAGCCGCCGGATTCTACGGGCGGCGAGGCGCTGCGGCAAACGCGACGTCGGCACCAAGCCTCACTGGAAGCTATTTTTCGCTGTCGCGGGGCCCTGATTCGATCACCAGCAGGTAGCTCACGGCCTTGCCTTGGGGTGCCGATTCGTCGCCACCGCGCAAGCGCGTGCCCGAGACGACCAGGCGCTCGCCGTCACGCAGTCGATGGGCTCGAGCGCTGATCTTCGTCTTTCCGAGTCGATCGCGCTGTTCCGCACGCTCGAAAATCCAGACCTGATTCGCGCCGATCGCGTCGATTTGCCAGGAATCGGGGCCCGACTGCAGCAATCGGACGGCAGTGTTTTCGTCGGCACCGATGCCGAACGCGGTCGAACTTTCGGCCAGCGCGCGGATCAGTCGCGCGTCGCGACCGCGCTCGGAAAAATGCGTGTCGAACATCATGCCCGGCACGAGACCAAAACCGCCGCCACGCCACACGGTCAGGTCGTCGGCGCCGATATTTTTCGGGCAACGTCCTGCGCGTTGGCAACCAAAGGAGGGCGGCGGCGCAATATGGCTCGGCCGAGACAAGGCGGCGTCGCGCTCGCCACTGGTCAGCATGCTCCGGTCCGACTGCACAGCCATGCCCGCCGAGGTGCCACCCACCGCCAGGCTGCCGCGCGCGAACGCGGCACGTATTGCCGTCAGCGCCGCATTCGGTCGATCGTTCGCGTCGAAAAAAGCACGCCGCAAACGCCACTGATCGCCCCCACCGAAGAACACGCCATCGACTCGATTCGGCAGATCGAAAAACGCCGTTCGATCAGTGCACGCGCGCGCCTGTTCGGCGGCAAGGTCTGGATAAACGCGATCGCGATTCGGCAGTTGCAGTTCGCGCCGACGCGCGGCTTCCAAAGCATTGCAATCACCGTTCGCGTTAACGACAGCGGCACTGGCGGCATCGATCGGCCACCACACCGTATCGGCACCGGCAGCGGCAAGTGCAGCTCGATAGAAATCGACGCTGGCGAAGCCGTCTGCGCTCGCGGCGGTGACAAATGCAATACGCGGCTTACCCTTGCTTCGTCGAGCAGCAGCGGCGACAAAGGCACGCCAGATGTTCGGTCCGGCCGCCACCGCGGTCGCGTCCAGCCTGACCGCTTCGCGACGCCGCTCTCCGTCGGCACCAAGATCCGGCAATTCGAGTGCGGCGATCAATGCCGATTGCTCGTCATCCAGCAATGCCTCCCAGGCCGCGCGTGCCTTGCCTCGACATGCGTGCATGGCCAGGGTCGTCTCGCCTATGACCGCACAACGCGTGGCAAACCAGTTGCTCAGCGCCTCCGACTTGAATCGGCGAGATTTGAAATGGGTCGCGGCATCGCGCACCAGAACTTCGACGAGCTTTCCCACGGCAGGCGGCGACGAGATCCACAAGTCGGCATCTGTTGCCGCGGCGATTGCCGGTTCGGAGAACTGGTAGCTCGACGCGTTTTGCCGTGCCGCGACAGTGAACGTCGTGCCCTCAACGCAAGCATTGATGGCCAGCGATGAACATATCCGCACGCCGCCACCAGCCAAAACCAATTCAGGCTGCGCAGCAACGACGTTGCCCTGCGCGATCCAAAAACCAACGGCGATGAGAACTGATTTCATCGCCTCACGCTAGCGAACTGCGATAGCGAAACGCAAGGCGCGAGCACCTCATACAGGATCGACGGGGGCCCGATGTCGCGGCGCAACATCAGTTGTGCTTGACATCGAATCGCCCCGACGCAGACACTGCGCGCCAGTTTTCACACCGGCTCGACACCGAACCTCCCGACATGATCGCCCGCTTCTACACCGCCGACGAAAACAGGTACGAATCTTTCTACCTGTCCGAATGGTTCGACGAATAAGTCGTCAACCCAAGGTGTGACGCAGCCGCTGCTGCGTCTCGTGCACGCTGCGTGCGCGATGAGCGTTGCCACCCGCCCGATCGGGCAATCCATGTCTGGAGTTCACCATGTTTGCGAAAAAGCCACTTGCCGTGGCCTGCGCGTTTGCGCTGGCTTGCCCGTCCATTTTTGCCCAGTCGGCAGACACCACTGCGGCCACCACGGACACTGAAACCCTTGAAGAAATCGTCGTCACTGGCAGCAACCTGAAAGGCGTGGATCTCGCCGAAGCACAACCAATCACGATCATCGACGAGAACGACATCAAGGAACTCGGCGCCCAGACGATCGGCGAACTGCTCGCCGAAATCAGCGAACTCGGCGGTGGCACCGGCAACTTCTCGGCAGCACAGTCGGGCACGAAATCCGAAGACAGCCCGGCGGGGTCTGCAGGCGTATCGCTGCGCGGACTCGGCACCGCATCGACATTGACGCTGGTCAACGGCCGACGCATCGCGGTGGCCTCGTTCGCAAACGGCTCCGAGAACTTCGTCGACATCAATGCCATTCCGTTGGCCGCCGTTGAACGCGTCGAGGTGCTGACCACGGGCGCTTCCGCGATCTATGGTGCCGACGCCGTTGCGGGTGTCGTGAACTTCATTCTGCGCAAGGATTTCGAGGGTGTGCGACTGTCGGGCAGCAGCGGCGACAGCACCCGCAACACCGACGAAGGTCGCCACAACATCAATCTGGTCTGGGGTGCACGCGGAGATCGCGGACACGGCATGCTGATCTTCGACGCTTACCAGCGCAATGCACTTTATGACCGCGATCGCGCGATCAGCGCCGTCGAACCGCGCCCCTCCGAACAGGGCATATTTCCGAGTTTCAACGATCTGTATGCGCAGGAAATCGACTTCGTCGAAGCGACCTGCCCCGATGGCCAACGCTTCGATGACCGCCCCGGCTTTCCCGCGGGCCGCTTCGGCGAATATTGCTCGCTCAATCGCAACGCGTACACTGCGACTGATCCGGCCGCCGATCGCTATGGCCTGATGGGCAGCGCCGGCTTCGACTTTGGCAATGGCGTGTCCTGGTTCGGCGAACTGGCCTTGCAGCGCAATGAATCGAGCGCCGACAGCGAACCTGCGCCGTGGAGCGAAGAAGAAATCTACATCGATCACCCGAACATGCCCGCGGCATTGCGCGAACGCCTGCTCGCCGCCGGCGTAGACCCGGACTATCCGGTGTTCGGCTGGGGTCGATTCCCGGACGCACGCACCATCGAAGTGGAAACGAAGAGCTGGCGCGTGGTCAGCGGCCTGAGCGGCAGCATCGGCAGCTGGGGTTGGGACAGCGCGCTGAACCTGTCGCGCAGCACGTCGGATCAAAACGCGATCGCCGGCATCTACAACGTCGAACGCTTTCGCGCCGCACTACGCGGCGAGTTGTGCGCGAACGGCGCGACCGACTGCACGCCCGGCGGCAATGGTCTGTATTACAACCCGTTTGGCGGGCAGGCGGCAAACAGTGCCCAAGTGCTCGACCTGGTTCGCGAGGAAGTGCCGCGTTCGGGCACGTCGAAACTGGTGAGTTGGGATGCCAAGTTCAGTGGCAGCTGGCTTGAGACGGCCGCAGGCGAAGTGAACTGGGCATTCGGCGTGGAAGCGCGGCGCGAAGACATTGAGGACGCGCCGAGCGCACTTGCGACCGCAGATCCGATCACTGGCGATGTACCCGTCTATGGTTTCGGCTCGACGGCAGTGCGTGCCGACCGCGACCAGTACGCCGTATTTGGTGAGGCCCTGGTGCCGCTCGCCGAACAACTCGACCTGCGTCTCGCCGCGCGTTATGACCACTACAACGACTTCGGCAGCGACTTCAATCCGGCCGCCAGTCTGCGCTGGCAACCCAGCGAAGCCTTGGTGTTGCGTGCCGGCTGGAACAGCTCGTTCCGCGCGCCGTCGCTGGCCCAGGTCGGTGCCGGTACGACCTTGAGTTCCGGGTCTCTGCCATGCGCCGAGGGCAGCGAATTCTTCGATACGTTCTGCGATCAGTTCGACGAAGATGATTCCTACCTGAGCGAGGTCTACGGCAATCCGGATCTTGAAGCGGAAACGTCGAAAGCCTGGTTTGCCGGTGCCGTGTTCCAGGTCGCGGAAAACACGTCGCTGTCGCTCGATTACTGGCAATTCGCGCACCGCAATCTGGTCGACATCGACGCCCTCGAATTGTTCCGACTGGCCTTGATCGATCCGAGCCTCGTTGTCGAAGAAGGCACGCTCGGACCGGGCGAACTCGGCATCGAGACCCGCGACGGCAGCATCGGCTCGCCCATCGAGGAAGTGCATTTGAGCCTGATCAATATCGGCGAACAGAATACCGATGGTCTGGACATCTCGATCACGCATGCGCTCGATGGCACCGACATCGGTGATTTCGAGTTTTATGCTGACGCCACCTGGACGCGCAATTTCGAACGCTCGGAATCCTGTGGCGGCAATGCGGCCGACAGCCGTCGCGGCGTCGGTGCCTGCAGTGCGGACGGGCAACGACTGGTCAGCCGTGTCGGCGAATTTCGCTATCCCGAGTGGCTGGCCGATGCCGGCGTGATCTGGAACCAGAGCCGGTACAACGCCCGCCTGTGGGCCAACTACACCGACGGCTACTACGACGATGACCAACGCACCGGTGTACCGGCCGGTCGTCAGATCGGTTCCTGGACCGTGCTCAATGCGAGCTTCGGCTTCGACATCACCGACGACAGCTGGGTCACGTTGACGCTGAAGAACATCGCCGACCGCGATCCGCCCATCGCACTCGGGTCGGCCGCGAACTTCGACCAGTTCAACCACGATTCGCTCGGGCGCTTCTACAGCCTGAGCTATCAGCAGCGATTCTGATCCGCCCCGCGCACACACGTTGTCCGTGACGGAGCTGCCGCTCTCCCCTTCCCCGGGCGCTCCGTTTTTTCTCCCTCATCGGTTACGGTGAGGGAGCTTTCTACTCGCATCGCTGCCCACAATGACCAACGACGCAACGCCAAGCCGCATGCCGAACACGCTGCTGATCCTGCTCGCGATCGCAGCCGTGATCGCCATGTTGACGCCATTCATCACACCCGGCTTTTTTATCGCCGATGCGCCGATCACGATGTCGACGTTTCGTTATGCCGACACGAACATTCCGCTGCAGCTGTTCGCCGCCGGCGACGAGCGCGGCTTTCTCAATCTGCTGTTCGACGGATTCACCTCCGGCAGTCGCACCGCTTCGGCGATCGGCGTCATCGCCTTCGTGTTGCTCGTCGGCGGCGCCTTTGGCGTGGTCAACGCGAGCGGCGTGATGGAACGCAGCCTGTCGCGAATGGTCGCGGTGACGCAAGGCTATCCCGCACTGCTGCTGATCGCCCTGATTGCCGCGTTTTCAAGCGGTGGCGCGGTATTCGGCATGGGCGAGGAAACCATCGCCTTCATTGCGCTGTTGCTTCCGTTGCTGCGCTCGCTTGGCTATCCGCCCGAGGTCGCGGTGATGGTGACGTACCTGCCGAGCCAGATCGGCTTTGGCACCTCCTGGATGAACCCGTTCAGTGTCGCTGTCGCGCAAGGCGTCGCGGGCGTTCCGCTGATGTCGGGCGCGCCGTTGCGCATCACGATATGGCTCAGTTTCACGCTATTGACGATGATCTTCGTCCTCCGTCATGCGTCGCGCAAACGCGAACAGGCCGTCATCGTTCCCGCCGCCGGCGCGACGTCACGCATTGCACCGAGCGATCAACTGATGTTGTTGGCCATACTCGCCACCGTGGTCTGGATCGTCTGGGGCGTGACAACGGCGGGCTATTACATCCCCGAAATCGCCACGCAGTTCGTGACCCTCGGGTTCGTGGTCGGGCTGATCGCCGTCGTGGCCGGTCGCATCACCGCGAACGGCGCGGCTGATGCGTTCACCGACGGTGTGAAACAGCTGGTGCCGTGTGCGCTGATCATTGCCATCGCCAAGGGTCTGCTCGGCTTGCTCGGCGGTTCGGACCCGCACCAGGCGTCGGTGTTGAACACTGCCTTGTTCCAACTCGGTCATCTGCTTGAGGGTGCGCCGCCCTTGCTCGCGGCCGAGGGCATGTTGGTTTCGCAGGCGATCTTCAATTTCTTTATCACTTCGGGCTCGGCGCAGGCGGCGATCACGATGCCGTTGATGGCCGGCCTCGGCGACTTGATCGGCGTCAGTCGGCAGATCGCCGTGCTCGCCTTTCAACTCGGCGATGGCATCACCAATCTCGTCATTCCAACCTCGGCGGCGATGATGGGCGCGATCAGCATGGCCGGTTTGAACTGGCTGCAATGGTTGCGTCTGATCTGGCGTTTCGAATTGGTGCTCGCAGGCTTTGCCGCGATCTGGATCGCGGTCAGCGTGGGCATCGGCTATCAATGAAGGACTCCATCATGCTGTTGATCAAAAACGCCGAACTGCACGCACCCGAGCCCCAGGGCCGTTGCGATGTGCTGATCGCCGGCGGTCGCATCGTCGCGATCGGCCGCGAACTCACGCTCGGCAATTTGTCGCATGAGGTGCTGGATGCCCGCGGTCGCTGGCTGTGGCCCGGTTTCGTCGACGGTCTGGTGCATATCAGCGGTGGTGGCGGTGAAGGCGGCTTCGCCACGCGCATGGCGCCGCTGATCGCAACCGATGCCCTTCGTGCTGGCGTCACCACGGTGATCGGCGCGCTCGGCACCGACGACGTCACCCGCAGCCATGCCGACCTGCTCGCGACCGCACGTGCCATGCACGCATCGAATCTGAGCGCCTACATGCTCACCGGTTCCTATCACGTGCCAGTGCGCACCCTGACCGGCTCGATCCGGTCCGACATCGTGCTGATTCCAGAAGTGATCGGTGTCGGCGAAGTCGCGATCGCCGACCATCGCGGGGCACAACCGACGGCCGATGAAATGGCACGTATCGCCGCCGAAGCCCGCGTGGGCGGTCTGCTCTCCGGCAAGTCCGGCCTGGTGTTGGTCCACGTCGGTGACCACGAATCCGGATTGAGCCTGTTGCGCGAAGCCGGGCAACGCCATGCGATCAGTCACGGCTACTGGTTGCCGACGCATATCAATCGGCAACAGCGCCTGCTTGACGAAGGCATCGCCTGGGCGAATGCAGGCGGCAACATCGACCTCACGACCAGCACGACCCCCGCCCTGGTCGCCGCCGGCGATATCTATGCCGCGGAAGCTCTGGCGCAAGTGTTCAAGGCCGGCGTGTCGTCCGCTCGCGTGACCATGAGCAGCGACGCGCAGGCCAGTCTGCCCCTGTTCGACGGCCATGGCCGCCTGCTGGACTTGCAGCCGGCACCGATCGCGAGCCTGCTTGAGGACGTGGTACGCGCGATGCGCACGTTCAAACTCGATATGTCCAGCGTGCTCGACACGGTGACGCGGACACCCGCCGACCTGTGGAAGCTGCCGCGCAAGGGCCGCATCGAAGTCGGTGCCGATGCCGATGTGCTGCTGGTTGACCCGGCGTCATTGCAAGTCGAGGTCACGATTGCCGGCGGTGTGGTGCGGTGCTGGTGAGTGTCCGGGCTGCGCACAGGCCTGCTGCCCACCAGCATCTATTTCAACTTCACCAACGCCTTGAACTGGATGACGATATCAGCGGCATGCTTCGGTGCCAGCGCCAAAGAAGAGCGTGCGCGCTTGAGCCATCCAGGACCTCGCCCGACGAGATCTGACCAAGCATCGGCCAGCGCATCGGGCGCTCGTGCCAGATGCCATTCGATCAACGCCAGGGCCTGCAGGATGTCCTTGTCGTGCTTCGGATTACGCACACCGCGCTCGGCCGCGACGATCAGTTTGTGCAACCCGTATCGTGCCGGATCGGGCAGATTGATCATGCACGCGTCGTTGCGATCGATCAGCACCCCTTGGCCAGGTGCCGCCAGCAGATACTCGAAAAATTTCAGCGGAGTCAGTTCAATGCCCAGATCAGGCGCAATCACGGGAGCGTCACTGCGGCGCACCGAAGTCAAGAAATCGATGCGCAGCTCTGGCTCACGCTCACTAACGTAGTGACTGGTCAGTCCCTTGCTGCCACCCAGCGCAGGCAGGAACCCCATTTCCAATGACCGCAATGCATCCCCGGTATTTACCTTGAGATTGGCCGGCAACGCCAGGGCGACATTGCCGCCGGGGCCACTGTGACCGAAGTCCAGATCCAGCGTGCGGGTGCCACCGCCCCACGCGACGCCGAGCTGATTGCCGATGGCGATGAACGCATGGGTTCCGACCAGCAGTGCGCCAGCGCGGAAAAACTGATACTCGGCAAGACGCTTCGCAATACGGAAATGTTTCGGAGGCGTGGCGACACAGCCATGAGCGACGCTCGCGGCTGCTTGCCGTGCGATCGCAGCCAAGGTCGGCGCGCCGCGCTCGCGCGCAATTTCGATCGCCAAAATCGCCGGACCCTCCGGCCCAAGGTAAAATTCGCGCTTGCGTCCGTCAATTTCCTTGAACGCCCAATAGGCGTAACGCCTTCCGCGTATCGTCTTGTAGCCGACGTTGCCGCTGACCAAGGCCGGCGAACGTGCCGCTTCAGCCGCTTGCGTCAGTTCATACAACTCTGCATACGCCGTCTGCGCTGCCGCACCAAGCTCGCGATACAGGGACATCGTCAACTCCTCGTGGCCCGACTTGTTATACCACCATATTTAATTCGGTGGTATAACGCGCTGAGGCAATACAAGTCACCCATGCGATCATCGCCCAATGAAAACATTTGCCGATCTGAATTTGAACGAAGCCTTGGTCAAAGGCTTGGCCTTGATCGACCACGTCGAACTGACGCCGGTGCAGGAAGCGGCGCTGCCATTGGTGCTGGCCGGGCATGACGTGATCGCCCAGGCCAAGACCGGCAGCGGCAAGACCGCAGTGTTTGCGCTCGGGTTACTGTCAATGCTCGATACCGCGGCGATCCAACTGCAGGCACTGGTGCTGTGTCCGACCCGCGAACTCGCCGATCAAGTGAGCAAGGAAATCCGGCGCATTGCGCGGCCGCTGCCGAACGTGAAAGTGCTGACGCTGAGCGGCGGCGTGTCGCTACGACCGCACCTGGCCTCGCTCGCGCACGAACCGCATGTCGTGGTCGGCACGCCGGGACGTGTGCTGGAACTGATCCGCAAACAGGCACTGCCGATGAAGGCCGTGCAGATGCTGGTGCTCGACGAAGCCGATCGCATGCTCGACATGGGCTTTTCGGAATCCATCGAGGCGATCATCAAGGCGGCGCCGAAGTCACGGCAGACGTTGCTGTTCTCGGCCACCTACCCGGCCGAAATTCGCGAGCTGTCCAAACGCTTCATGCGCGACCCGGAGACGGTGACGGTCGACGTTTCGGTCGATGAAACCGAGATTGCGCAGAGTTTCTTCGAAGTCGCGAGCAACGAACGCAAGCTCGACGCACTCGTCGATCTGCTGGTGACGCATCGCCCGGAGTCCGTCGCGGTGTTTTGCAACACCCGGCAGGATACGCGGGCCGTCGCCGAGTCGCTGGCGAGCTGCGGCTTTTCGGTGCTGGCCCTGCACGGCGATCTCGACCAGCGCGAACGCGACGAAATGTTGCTGCGCTTCGCCAACCGCTCGTGCACGGTGCTGGTCGCGACCGATGTCGCCGCACGCGGACTCGACATCAAGGACTTGCCGATGGTGGTGAATTACGACGTCGCCAGTGACGCCGATACCCACACCCATCGCATCGGTCGCACCGGTCGCGCTGGTGCGCACGGCATCGCGCTGACACTGTGCACGCCGCGCGATGCCTCGCGCCTTGCCGGCATCGAAGCGCAACTCGGGCGGACGATGCGTTTCAGCGAACTGCCGCGCGTCAGCGGCAAACCGCGGCCTTTGCAGAGCCAGTTCCTGACCATTGCCGTCGATGGCGGTCGCGCCGACAAGTTGCGCGCTGGCGACCTGCTCGGTGCGCTCACTGGCGACGCCGGCATTCCCGGCGATGCCGTCGGCAAGATCGATATCTTTCCAACCCGTTCCTATGTAGCCATTGCACGCAGCCACGCCGAAACCGCCATGCTTCGCCTGCGCGACGGCAAGATCAAGGGGCGCAATTTCCGCATCCGCAAGATCGGACATTGACCGCCCCGCGGCCCTCATGCCGCGATGACCAATTGCACGCTTGCGGCGGAACCCGCGGCGATAGCATGCAGCGACCCGCTGGAGATCGCCATGAAGCGCCTGTCTGCACTCGCCGCATTCGCACTCGCTGCGGCATCGCCACTTCGCGCGGAAGTCGTGCTGCTCGACATCGATCGCATCGGGCCTGAAGCGCTGTCGGTTCTGAAGTCGTCCCCCGCCATTCGGGCGTGGTCGGAACTGGGCGAAACCCTGGTTGTCGAGACCGGACCGGGCTTCGCCAAGCAGAACAACTTGCAGTCACGACTTTTGCAGCGGCTCACGGTCGACCATATCGGGCAGCTTGCCTCGCGCGCAGTCGTGCACTGCAGCGGCGACGCGGACGGACACGACCCCGACGTCGACGACAAGCGCGCGCCAGACCCGGTGCTGTTCGAGCGCAGCCACTGGCAGCTCGTCGCCGACCACGCCAAATCGGCCGGCGACGAGACCCTTCGCCACGGACGCGTCGTCGCGTATCAGCAAGCCAATCGCGCACCCAAGCAACTGTTGCGCGATCCGATCGTGCAGGACATCGTCGATGCCATCGACATCACGCACTGGCGCACGCGGGTGAATGCGCTGGCCACATTCAATCGCCAAACCGCCATCGGTTTCGGCGCCGCGGCCGCTCAAGTCGAACAGGTTTTCGCCGACCTCGGCCTCGAAGTCTCGCGGCAGACATTCACACCATCCATCACCACCGCCATCGACGGTCGCAGCTTCAATGTCGTCGGCCTGCAGCGCGGCGGCGGGTTAGGCACCTTGATCATCGGCGCGCATCTCGATGCCCGCAATCGCACCTGGGACGAAGCCCTGCCCTCGCCCGGCGCCGAAGACAACGGCAGTGGCTGTGCCGCCGTGATGGAAACCGCGCGCGTCTTGCGCGGTCGCCAGTTCGCGGCCGACATCGTCTACATCTGTTATGGCCTCGAAGAGCGCGGACTGCATGGCGGTCGCGCCCATGCCCAGGCGCAAACGCCCTCGAACGTTCTTGGTGTCATCAACATGGACATGATCGCCTTCGACGGCGACAACCTGCTCGACGTTTCGCTGCAGGCGACTGCACCCGGGTTCGGGCTGCAGCAACGTCTCGGCGACAATGCCGCCCGCTACACCACCCTTCAGGTCGAGATCGCACAGCAAACCTGCTGCTCTGATCACCAGCCCTATCTCGATCTCGGCATGCCGGCGGTGTTGCTGATCGAGAACGATTACCGCAGCTACCCGCAATATCACACGGTCGATGACACCGCCGACCGCCTGAGCGACGCGATGGCGCATGAAGTCTTGAAGATGGCAGTCGCGACCGCTGTCGAGGTTGCACGCCTGCAAGCGGGGCAACGCTACAGCGGCTACTGGTTCGACCTCGAACAATCCGGGCAAGGCTTCCACATCGAGTATCAGGACAGCGGCCTGGTCTTCATGACCTGGTACACGTTCGACGCCGCGGGCAATCGTCTGTGGCTCACGGCTACCGGGCCGATGAATGGTGACCGGGCGACGCTGTCGGCACACGAAGCCATCGGCGGCGCGTTCCCACCGGCGTTCGTGCGCGACAACATCCGGATCCTGCCTTGGGGCAGCATCAACATCGCCTTCACAGATTGCAGCCACGGCACGATTCAATGGACACCGCTGCCCCGCACCGGCCTGACCGCCGGGAGCATGCCGGTCACGCGCATCAGCGAACCGCTGGGCGGGGGTTGCGACTGAGCGGACGGATCGAGATCAGGGCGGCGCCAAACCGGCGATGAATTCCGCTGCCGGCACTGGACGTCCGAACAGGAATCCCTGCGCGTAATCACAGCCCATTCCGACGAGCATGTCGAGCGTTTCCTGATCCTCGACGCCTTCGGCAATCGCAATCAGGTCGAGATGGTGCGCAAGATCAATCATCGAATGCACCAGCCGCGCAGACCGCGCATTGCCGGTGATATCGAACACGAATGTCTGGTCAATCTTGAGTTCGGTCGCCGGGAAGCGCTGCAGGTAGGCAAAGGACGAATAGCCGATCCCGAAGTCGTCGATCGATATCCCGAAGCCGTGATCGCGCAATTGCGTCAGCACCTCCGCACTCAATGCGGGGTCTTCCATCACCGAACTTTCGGTCACTTCCAGCACGACGTCTGCAGCCGGCACGTCCCAGATCGCGAGCGCGTTCTGGAATTGTTCGACCAGACCCGGCTCGTGAAAAACCCGCGGCGACAGGTTGATCGAAAAGCGCAGACGATGACCGGCCGCACGCGCCGCCGCACAGTGGCGCATGGTGGTGTTCACGCTCCAGCGTGTCAGCGACTCGATCAGTCCGGTCTGCTCGGCGAGCAGCACGAAATCGGTTGGACTGATGGCGCCGTGGACGTCGCTGTGCCAACGCGCGAGTGACTCTGCGCCGACCACCTTTGCCGCGCGCACGTCCCACAACGGTTGCAGGAACACTTCCAGGCGGTTGTTGGTGATGGCTTCGCGCAGGTCGACATACGGTGGCTCGCTGCGCGCATCGGTCGCGCGATACATCTGATAGCGATCGCGTGAGGTCAATGCCTGTGCGAACGCGGCCTCGGCGCAATTGCAAAGCGTGCCTGCGTCACTCGCGTGTTCCGGAAACATGGCGATGCCGATGGTCGGAATGGTCTGTTGCAGGTGCTCGCCGATCAACAACGGCTCCTTGAGCGCACGCACCAGCCGATTCGCCGCCAGCATTGCATGCCCTGCATCGCGAAGACCTGGCAGAATCAATGCGAAATTGTTGTCGCCAATCGGAAACAGCAAGTCCTGCGGACGCAATGCCGCCCGCAATCGCGTATTCGCGGCCGCACTCAGGAAATCGCCGAACAGCAGATGCTCTTCGCGATGCCGCTGCACACGCAATAACAGCATGGCCGAACGTTCTCCGACGCTACTGGCACGAACCAGCTCGGCCTCCAGCTCGCGCAACACGTCCGCCCGATTGAGCATCATCGGCGGCATCAGCCGAGATACAGCTCGGTGGGGTCGAGTCCGTGCGCACCGGGCTCAAGGGTTGTCACGATCTCGCGCACCGGACCTGCGTCTTCGTTCTGGGCCATCAGATCGAACTCGACAAAGTCTTCGCGCAACTGCTTGTCGGCAGTCATCAACAGCATCACTCGCGGACGCAAACGGCGGCCATGGTTCTGTGCCATCACGATCGCGATTTCGCCACTGCTGAGCTCGACCAGCGAACCGGTCGGATAGACGCTCAGGCACTGCATCAACTGCTCGACGATCTCGCGCTGGAACAACTCATTGCCGTGCCGATACAGCTGCTGCAGGGCCTTGTGCGCAGACGCGGCCTTGGAATAGACCCGATGGCTGGTCATCGCGTCATAGGAGTCGATCACGCCGGCCATGCGTCCAAACAGGGGAATCTGGTTGCGCATCAGCCGATCCGGATAGCCCGACCCGTCATGGCGCTCATGATGCGCAAGTACCATTTCGCGCACGTCGGCATGGTGGATGCCGGCCTCCTCGATGATGCGCAGGCTGTTCTCGACGTGCTTGCGCACTTCCTCGGTCTCCGCCGCAGTCAATGCGTCGGGCTTGCTGAGCAGATCGTCTGAAATTTCAGTCTTGCCGACGTCCATCAACAGTCCGCCGGTCGCGAGATTGATCAACACGTCCTCGGTGAAGCCCATGTGCCGGCCGAACGCCGCCGCGAGCAGGCTGCAATGAATGGCGTGGCTGTATTCGTAGGCATCGCGCTTGCGCAGACTGGTCACCCAGAAATAGGCATCGGCGTTACGCAACACCGACTTCACCACCGGCACGACGGCGTTGTGCACATCATCGACATTCAAGCGCTTCCCGGCGCGAACGTCTGCGATGATCTTCGCGGCGAGTTGTGAGGCCTGAGCATGGGCTTCGCGTGCGCGCGGCAACTCTTCGTGCAGCGTCGCGGTATCGACGTGCTTGACGACGGCCCGCTGCTTCTCGTGCATGCGCGGATGCGCCATGTAGGCGCGCACTGGCGTCGAACTGCGGCTGAAGTCGACATACACATGATCGCAGTGCTGGCGGAGGATCTCGACCTGGCGCGCCGCCTTCAGCAGAAAGCCTTCCAGCGGAAACGGCAGCCCGAGCCATGGCCGATCGAGCCGATGGACATACATGCCCATCTGCAGATGATCCACGTGAACCTGACGTTCCTCGAGTTCCATGTGACGAGAAGCCTGGTGTCGGTTTTCTTCGCCCCAGCCTGGAGCGACCCGGCGAGGATGCCACCAAAACCGCAAACCGGCACACCCGATTTGACTGCGCCAGCCGAAAGCGACGGCGGAGACCGCGGGCAAGCGGCGAAAGCGCTTGCCGTTCGGGGGCGGCTGAACGCGCGATTCACGCGTCCGCGACGATTCAAGGCTAGAATGCGCGCCGCACTTCCCGTCGAGGGGCGCTGCAAGCCCGGCCAACAGTCCGGGATCAGGCTCGACGGATGACCCTTTGAACCGCGCCCGCTCAATCTTCTGGAGTATTCCCGATGAACGCCGTCGTTCAAACCCTGCCGTTTTCCGATTACAAAGTCCGTGACATGAATCTGGCCGATTGGGGCCGCAAGGAGATCGATATCGCCGAGCACGAAATGCCGGGCCTGATGTCGATCCGCAAGAAATACGCCGCATCCAAGCCGCTCAAGGGCGTGCGTGTGACCGGCTCGCTGCACATGACCATCCAGACCGCCGTGCTGATCGAAACGCTGGTGGATCTTGGTGCGTCAGTACGCTGGGCGTCGTGCAACATCTTCTCGACCCAGGACCACGCTGCCGCCGCAATTGCTGCCGTCGAAGTGCCGGTGTTTGCCTGGAAGGGCGAGACGCTGGAAGAGTATTGGGACTGCACCATGGACGCCGTCGTGCATCCGGCCGGACAAGGCCCGCAGTTGGTCGTTGATGACGGCGGCGACGTCACGCTGCTGATCCACAAGGGTTACGAACTCGAACAGGGTTCGGACTGGGTCAACACCGCCAGTGGTTCGCACGAAGAACAGATCATCAAGAACCTGCTGAAGCGCGTCGCGAAAGAACGTCCGGGCTTCTGGACCAAGGTTGTCAAGGACTGGAAGGGCGTCTCCGAAGAGACCACGACCGGCGTGCATCGCCTTTACCAGATGCTGGAACAGGGCAAGCTGCTGGTGCCGGCCATCAACGTCAATGATTCCGTCACCAAGTCGAAATTTGACAACCTCTACGGCTGCCGCGAATCGCTGGCCGATGGCCTGAAGCGCGCGATGGACGTGATGCTGGCCGGCAAGGTTGCCGTCGTCTGCGGTTACGGCGATGTCGGCAAGGGCTCGGCGCATTCGCTGCGCGCATATGGCGCCCGCGTCGTCGTCACCGAAATCGACCCGATCAACGCGCTGCAGGCATCGATGGAAGGCTTCGAGGTCAACACCGTCGAGTCCACGCTCGGCCGCGGCGACATCTATGTCACCACGACCGGCAACAAGGACGTGCTGACGCTTGAACACATGTCGGCGATGAAGGACCAGGCGATCGTCTGCAACATCGGCCACTTCGACAACGAGATCCAGGTCGAGCGTCTGAACACATCAAGCGCGGTCAAGCTCAACATCAAGCCGCAGGTCGACAAGTACACATTCGGCAACGGCAATGCCATCTTCCTGCTCGCCGAAGGCCGCCTCGTCAATCTCGGCTGCGCCACCGGCCACCCGAGCTTCGTGATGTCGAACTCGTTCTCGAACCAGACACTGGCGCAGATCGACCTGTGGGCGAACAAGGACAAATACGAAGCCAAGGTCTACATCCTGCCGAAAAAGCTCGACGAAGAAGTCGCGCGCCTGCACCTCGACAAGATCGGCGTGAAACTGACCGTCCTCACCGACGACCAGGCCGCCTACCTCGGCGTCGACAAGATGGGCCCGTACAAACCCGAGCACTACCGCTACTAGACCGAAAAGTCCGACGATGCAAAAGAGAGCCGACGCAAGTCGGTTCTCTTCGTCGTTGCCAACCATTAAAGTCAGATCTGGATCCCGAAGTGAATTGCCTTTTGAAGATTGTCTTCCAGATCATTGCCAGTCTATGCATGATCGGCGTGACGCCGCGTGCAGCGCTTGCACAGGAGCTTCCGGGATATTTCCTAAATGGACTGAGTGACTCCTCCAATGAAACCTCATTGGCGCTGAGTGCGCTGTGGATCGTGGCTGGGTCACCACGCTACGCGCCGAATGGGAAGATCGATGCCGGCTCGTTGCTTGTCTACGCATCCGGAGACAGCTCGGGAAACTCCGAGAGCCGCATCAACGCGCCCGACGGCGCTGCCGGCGACAGATTTGGGGCGGCGGTGGCATTCGTCGCGGACGAGTTGTTCGTTGGTGCGCCCGGAAGAATGCATGCGGGAAGTTCGGGGCGAGGGTCGGTTTACCGCTTCACTCGAAACGTCAACGGCTGGCAATCGGTTGGTCGAATCGACGCGCCCCCCGGAGCACTGGGTTTTGGCAGCGCCATTGCGTCGACAAACGGATTTGTGTGCGTCGGCGCGCCACTCAGTCCCGTCAGTGTCTTGTCCGCTGCCGGCAAGTCCGTCTGTCTACGTCTCGAATCGGGGAACTGGGTGATCGATTCGATCCTGCAATCTCCAACACCATCAGCAAGTGCCAATTTTGGTGCAGTGGTCGTCGCCGATTTTGGATTGATCGCAATTTCCGAGCCTGGCGCAGCAATCGGCCTGACCCAGAATTCAGGTTCCGTGAGTCTCCATGCCGCCGCTGCAGGCATCCCATTCCTGCGCCGATTTCGCGCACTCATACCACGCGCTGAACGCTTCGGAGCGGCGATTGCGATAAGTGCAACCCGCTTGGCCGTAGGAGCACCAAACGCGACAATTAATGAGGTCGTCAACCGCGGACGAGTTGACATTTTTGATCTGCAATCCACGCAAGAAGCACCGTTACAGTCGCTGCTGGAACCCACGGGCGAAGAGCGATTCTTCGGCACGGCAATTGGCATCACAAGCGACTTGCTGGCAGTTGCAACGAATCGTGGATATCCCGACTACCCCACCCTCGGCTTGATCAGATTGTTCGACGCATACGACGATCGTTTTCATGCTCGCAGCCCTTCGACGCGACAGTTCTCGCCAAATCAACTGAACTCGCCGTTTCGAGCTGGCATTACTATTCGCGGTGCCTCTCTGATCTTTGCGGATTTGC
Source organism: Lysobacterales bacterium (assembly GCA_043753835.1). GTDB lineage: Bacteria > Pseudomonadota > Gammaproteobacteria > Xanthomonadales > Ahniellaceae > JADKHK01. Next base: position 19,487 of record JAYUVY010000027.1, read on the forward strand.
GCGTAGGCCACTACAGACTCGATCAACTCACAAAGACTCGAATGTTGGATGCACTACCGTCGCCATCGCTACCGAACAGAGACGCATTGTTGCGCGCCGAAATTCGTGGGAATGAGCGGCTCCCGACCGACGGACGCGTGTGGTTCAGAGTGAGCGGGAGACGCGAATATGCGTGCTATTCCGACGTTTCGATCCAAGTCGTGTCTGCCAACCATTGGATAGCGAGTTGCCCCCAAGACCTGCGTTTCGAAGGTGACTACTTTGTTGAGGCATGGTTCGATACCGACTCTGGTTACCCGTATCGAGAGAGTGGTTCGTCGCAGATCCCCCATCTGGTTGTGCCCTTGCCCTACCTGTCACTTTCGCTCCCCGGGGCGCCAGAACCAGTTGCCACGGCGGATAACTGGAATGTGACCCTAAGTCGAAGCCACAACCTCACCGCACTCGGCGCACGCGTAGTCAGTTCGGGAACGAGTGCCGTGAGCGGGGTCGACTACACCGACATTGATCTGTCCATTTCGTTCACGGCCGGCGGGCCACTTGCAGTCTCGATCCCAATCCAGATTCTGCCGGACGACTTTGCTGAGAATCTGGAGCAAATTGATCTGCGCGTTTTCGACGTGTTCGATGCGATTCCACCGGATCAAACTCTTCCATTGGACATATTTGACGCCGATGCAATCGAGATCGCGTTGACCCCGGCAGCGATCAGCGAAGGCAACGCCAGCGGACTCCGTCAATTCGAAGCCCAGTTGATTGGACAGTCTGAGGATCCATTCAGGGTGTGGATTTCCTCAGTAGATGGCAGTGCGTCCCCGTTCGAAGATTACACACCCTTCCTTCGCGAACTAGCCTTCGTCGGCGGCGACGGCGAAACCAAGACATTTTCATTCAATGTTCTTGCGGACGAGACGCCTGAATTGGACGAGACGATTGCACTCAGCGTTCAAAATCGGACCAACTTGATGTTGGTATCGCTGGCAACTCCGGTGATTGCGATTGTCAACGACGATATTTCGGTCGATGTGATCACCAGCAAGAGCAACGGGATCGCTGCCTTGCAAGTCGGCGATTCAAGTACTTACGAGGTGACGATTCGCAACGCCACGCCCATTTTCTCGGCAGAATCCGTCCATATTTCAGACCAGCTGCCGACAGAACTCGACGCCCTTGGTGCTTGGTCGTGTTACCCCACGGGCGGAGCCTCGTGCACTGCACCTATCGGTCGTGATTTGGATGAATCCGTGAATTTACCCCCAGGCTCTGAGCTACGGTATTCCCTCATCACTCAGTTGCGCCAAGCACCACAAGACCTGACCGTGGAAAACACTGTGATCGCAACCGTGCTCACAGGGCCGCTCGACCGGAACCCGGGCAACAACGCCAGCACCGATGTCGACGGGCTCGAAATCTTTAGCGACGATTTCGATTGAGGCGGTGATCGCGCGCAGAGACCAAAACCTTCGCCGCGCCGCAAACGCGGCGTTTTTGTTTGCGGAATTCTCGGCTATCGTGCGCACTGCATCGATGGGGAGATGCGATGGGTTCAGCGCAGGCATTCAACGAATTGGCGCGGGCGCTGCATCATGCGCGGCATCGGGAAGCGTTGCAGTTGATCGAGGATTTGCTGGTGACGCTGCCGGATTCGGGCAGCCTCAAACGCCAGCGCGACCTGTGCCTGACAGCGATCGAACAGGCCGAGGACCACGCACGGCGTGCCGACGAACTGGCCGCGCAGCGTGCAGCTTCCGAACTGATCCGCGTGGAAGCAAACCTGTTCGATCTTGATCAGCAGATGTATTGCAACGCGCCGATCGCTGGCTTGCGGGCGCTTGGATTCAGCTGGTTGCTGGATGCCGCCTCGACCGCGTTTTCGCGCCGCGGCGACGCCCCGGCGTTGATCCGTTTCTTCGCCGATGACGGCAGCGCGACCCTGGTCGTGTGCTTTTCGGCCCGTATGCGCGCACGCCCGGTGCGCCTGCTGGCCTGTGTCTCGGAGCTCACGGCTGGCACGTGTCTGTTGACGCATCGTGATGACGAACTGGCGCTGAACTCGAATGCGCAAGTCACCGTGCTGACCCTGCCGCGTACCGCTTCGTTGACGGAATTGATCGCGCGCCATGCCGGGCGCGTCGCGGTGCAACTGCGTGAAGCACCGGCCACCCGAATCACGCCGCTGGCCACGTTGGGCGATTGCGATCGTGTCTGGCGACTCATCGCCGGCAGCTGATTCGTCCGTTCAACCGTGAGGGACAGCGGGCGGCGCCCGGGCCGGCAGCGAGGCGCCACATACCTGGTCGCGGCCGCCGCCCTTGGCGCGATACAAGGCACCGTCGACTTCGCTCAGGAATTGATCGGCATTGCCGTGTCGCGCCACATTGAATTCGCCGGCCCCGATGCTGACACGCACGCGCAGGGTCGGCAGTTCCGGGACGACGGCAACCGCACCCAGTCCAATCCTGAACGCGTCAGCACGCAGCACCGCCGACGCCTCTGGATGGCCGGGCAGGATCACCGCGAACTCCTCCCCGCCAAGGCGAGCACAAACTTCGTCCTGACCCGCAAAGACGTGCCGCAACTGATCGGCAAATGCCATCAGGCAGCGATCACCGACACTGTGCCCATGCGCATCGTTGATCTGCTTGAAATGATCAATATCGAGCACCAGCAGCGACATCTGTCGTCCGTCGCGCTGACACTCGGCGATCCGTGACTCAAGCGCGGCGACGAACTCACGGCGATTTGACAGCCCGGTCAGGTCGTCGGTGCGACTCATCAATTCAAAGCGGTCGCGCTGCTGACGCAGTTCCTCCTCGAAGTCGAGGCGATGATGGAAATCGCGATGGCTTCGCAACAACGAACCGAGCACGTAGACCAGATAGACGGTCAGGCTGAACGCGACCGCGCGGTCCTGGCCGGGCATCCACATCAGCATCGTGGTCGGCACGTAGATCACCATGATGGCGAGCAGCGACGGCCAGAAACGCATGCAATAGGTATGTGCGATCGAGGTCGCGAATCCGGCCGCGCCAACAATCAGGGCCAGTCGCGCGTCGACCAGCACCGGATCCATCAGCGTCCAGAACACGACACCGCCCCAGGTCGCCGCAGAGACCTGGATGATGCCCCACTGGATATCCAGCCAGCGTACTTTGTCGGCCGGATCATCGCCGGCCGGCGGCTTGACCAGCAGACGCAGGACACCGAGGCCGATGAACAGCAGAGCCAGCACGATGGCGGTCACCGGATAGACCCTGACCGCGGGCGTGAAGATGCAAACCAGCAACCAGCCGAGCACGTAATACACGCCGCCAACCACCATGCGTCGACGCGACTCCTCGACCTCGTGCGCTAGGCGTCGCAGGTTCATGCCCGTGATTCCCATGCCGGTGATTTTCAGATCACGATCCATGAGCCCCCTAGAACGCCATGCTCAGGCCAACCGTAAAGATCGCATCGCCCCAGCCATCCTGGCCGGGCTGATTGGTGTCGTTGAGGTCGTAGCGAAAGCGCAGGTCACCGCGAAATTTGAGTGAGCCGGATTCGTTCAATTCCCAGGAACCGCCAGTGGCAACCTGCATCATCGCGTCGCGACCGCTGGTGATGCCGCTCGGCGCTTCGAACTCGGCCAGCCCGATGCCGACGAGCACATACGGATCCCACAATGGCTCGCGGTTGATCTCGAGGTAGTTGAGCGACACCGTACGATGACTCAACCCGTAGTCGATCCGGAAGTCGAGCTGATCAGCACCGAATTCAAGCTCGAGCGCACGCTTTGCGCCGAAGTTGCGGGTGATCGTGAGCACGCCCGCAGAACCGTCAAGTCGGAACGCAGTGTCGGTGATCATGCCGCCGACACGCACACCGAACTCCCAGTCGTCGTGGCTGCGGTCGTCGGCTTGCGCCGTCGACAGCGGCAGCAGCAGCAACAGAATCAAGGCCGACAGTGTGCGGATCATTCGTCGTCCTTGCGTTGCTCACTCGCACGTACCGCCTTGACGCTGTAGAACATGGTGGCGACCGAGGCCAGCACCGCCATCGCCGCGAACGCGGGCACGCCAAACCCGATCCCGCGCAAGCCGACCATCGCAAAGCTGGTCATCACATCACCGGCACGCCAGACCGCGGTATCGATGAACGCCTTCGACTTGTAGCGGAGCTCGCGCGGCACCCGCGTGTACAGGCTCTCGCGCGCAGGCTGCACAAGTCCGTATCCACCGGCGCGCGAAATCACCATCGCCAGCATCGTCATTTCGGGTCCGGGCATGATGCCGACAAAGGCGAGGACAAGAATGTTGGTCGCCGCAGCAACCAGCATCGCCCATAGCGGCCCGAGATAGCTCAGCAGGAACGGCGCGATCAGCAACTGACACGCGAACTGCAAGGCGTTCGCACGTTGATCGATCGTCGCGAAGTAAGCGGTCTTGGCGGCCACACCGACCAAAGTGTCACGGGCGATGTCGGAATTCAGCGCGTACAGCATGGTGCCGATCACGTCCGACAACAGCATCAGGATCGCCATCGAACGCAGAAACGGGTCTTGCCAGACCAGCTTGGCGCCGGTCCACAAACCGCCGCCGATCGGCTGCTCGGCGACCGCAACGTTGCGACGTCCATGATGTTTCGCCCAATGCGACAGCAACAGCACGCAGAGCAGCGCCAAAAGCAGCGCGAGCGCCGAAATCCACAGCAATCCGGGCACACCGATACTCGGCACCAGCGCCTTGGCGATTGTCGGCCCGGTGATCGCACCGGCGGTGCCACCGAGTCCGATCGGACCGAACAGCCTTCGCGCCTGGGTTTCGGTGAACACGTCGGCCATGAAACTCCAGAATACGGCGACGACGAACAGGTTGAATACGCTGACCCAGACGTAGAACGCAACTGCGAGCCAGGCCGTCGGCGTTTCCGTGCCGAGGATCGGCGAAAACGCGACCATGCCGATGGCAAAAAACGCGTAGGCGATCGGGATGAAGACGCGGCGTGGATAGCGCGCCACGATCGCGCCGTAGAACGGTGTCAGCACCAGCGTGGCAATGAAGGTCGCGGTCCACAACATCGGCAACACATCGGACCCGCCGGCTGCAGCACCGAGCTGCTCGCGAATCGGACGGATGATGTAGTAGGAACCGAGCACGAAGAAAAAGTAGAGGGCGGCGATCAATGCCGCTTGCGCCTCGCGCAGCCACGACGGACCGTTGTCCTTTTCCGCCGTTGTCACAATCACGTTGCAGCCCGTCGCCTCAATCGCCGAAGTGTAGCGAAGCCGTGCTGGCTCTACACTCGCGCCCCATGAAACTGGTCTCGGCTCACCTCTATCCGGTCAAATCCCTGCGCGGCGTCGAGGTCGCGCAGGCATCCGTCGAAGCACGTGGCCTGCGCGGCGATCGTCGCTACATGCTGATCGACGCCGAGGCGCGCTTCGTCACGGCCCGCCAGCATCCGCGTCTGTTGTTGATCACGGCGACATTCACCACCGCTGGCCTGCGCCTCGAACTGCCAGACGGCGACGCGCGCGATGTCGCCATGCCAGCGCTCACTCAGCCATGCATCGAGGTTGACATCTGGCGTTCACACAGCCCGGCGCGCGTGGTCGACGCCGCAATCAATGCCTGGTTGTCGCGCCATCTCGGCATCGATGTGCGGCTCGTGCACATGGCCGACGATTGCGTGCGCACGGTCAGTCGCGAGTGGTCAAAACCCGGCGACATTGTCAGCTTCGCCGACGGATTTCCGCTGCTGCTGATTGGCACCGCGTCGCTCGACCTGCTGAATTCGAAACTGGCACAGCCGGTGACGATGGCAAATTTTCGTCCCAATCTGGTGATACAGACCGACACCGCACATGCCGAAGACGCCTGGCGACGCATCCGGATCGGTGACTGCGAGTTCACTGTCAGCAAGCCCTGTACGCGCTGCGTGCTGACCACGATCGATCCGGCGAATGCACTGCGTGCCGCCAATGGCGAGCCGCTGACCACACTCAAGACTTACCGACGCGAGGCGATCGGCGTGACCTTCGGGCAGAACCTGCTGGTGCGCAGCACAGGCGAGATTGCGACCGGTATGCCGGTCGAAGTGCTGGAGTGATTGCTCTAAGTCGCCTGACCACGATGCCGGGGCTCGATGCGACTTTGCTCATGCGAGGGACTGCTTGCCGTGACTTACGACTACATCATCATCGGTGCCGGATCGGCAGGCTGCGTACTCGCCAATCGCCTGTCCGCAAATCCCAACACCCGCGTCTTGCTGCTTGAAGCCGGACCGCGCGACTGGCATCCCTTCATCCATATGCCTGCAGGCATTTCAAAGCTGGTCAGCCGCAAGGGCGTGAACTGGAACTTCGACACCGAACCGGAACCGCATCTCGATAATCGTCGCCTGTGGTGGCCGCGCGGCAAGGTGCTCGGCGGGTCAAGTTCGATCAATGCCATGTGCTACATCCGGGGCCATCGCCGCGACTACGACGAATGGCGCGCACTCGGCGCCGACGGTTGGGACTGGGACGCCACCCTGCCCTACTTCAAGCGCAGCGAAAACAATGAACGCGGTGCCGATGCCTTCCACGGTGTCGGCGGCCCGCTCAATGTTGCCGATCACCGTTATCGCAATCCGTTGTCGCCGGTGTTGCTCGACGCCGCACGCGAACTCGGTTTTCCACAGACATCCGACTTCAACGGCGCGCAGCAGGAAGGCTTCGGTTTCTATCAGGTGACGCAGAAGAATGGCCAGCGCTGGAGCACGGCTGCGGGTTATCTCAACGCCGCGCGTGACCGCCCCAACCTGACCATCACCACGAATGCCTTGGTCGAACGCATCGTCGTCGACAACAAGCGTGCGGTCGCCGTCGAATTCAGCGTCAGGGGCCGCAAGCAACGCGTGACCGCCGACCGCGAAATTCTGGTCGCCGGCGGCGCAGTGAATTCGCCGCAGCTGCTGATGCTCTCGGGCATCGGTGCGCCCGACGCCTTGCGCCAACACGACATCGCCGTCACCCACGCGCTGCCCGGCGTCGGTGAGAACCTGCATGACCATCTGGACGCCTGCACCATCTATCGCTGCACGCAGCCGCTCACCTACGACAAGACCAATGACGTCTGGATCGCGCTGCAGTACGCGCTGTTCCGCAAGGGCCCGGGCACCTCGAACATCGCCGAAGCCGGCGGCTTCGTGCGCTCGTCGCTAGCCCCGGACGAACGCCCGGACATCCAGTTTCATTTCGTGCCGGCGATCCTCGAAGATCATGGCCGCAAGCGCCTGCCCGGCCGTGGCATGACCTTGCATGCCTGCCACCTGCAACCGCGCTCGCGCGGGCATTTGACCCTGGCGAGCAAAAACCCGGCTGCGAAACCGAAGATCTTCGCCAACTACCTGAGCGACCCGGAGCAGTTCGACCTGCGTGTATTGATCGAAGCGACGCGGCTGTCACGGCGACTGTTCAAGTCCAAGGCCTTCGACAGCTACCGCGGTGCGGAAATGTTCCCCGGCGACGATGACGATTCCGACGCTGCAATTACCCGCTTTCTGCGCCGGAAAGCAGAGACGGTGTATCACCCGGTCGGTACCTGCAAGATGGGCGTCGATGCGCTCGCGGTCGTCGATCCGCTGTTGCGCGTGCATGGCCTTGAGGGCCTGCGCGTGATCGACGCGTCGGTGATGCCGAAGATCGTCAGCGGCAATACCAATGCGCCGACGGTGATGATCGCCGAGCGTGCCAGCGACTTGATTCTGGCGACCTGATTCTGGCAACCTGAGCGACGCGCCTAGCCGAGCAAGTCGGCCTCGTCGGTGGACGCGAAAAAATCCTGGACCGCCGCAAGATCGCGGGTACGCAGCATCGGCGGCAATGAGTCGATGAAGATGCGGCCGTAGGACTGCGTCACGAAACGCGGGTCGCCGAGCATCAGCACGCCACGGTCATGGATATCGCGAATCAGTCGACCTGCACCCTGCTTCAGGGCGATCGCGGTCGCCGGAATCTGCAGTTGCGCAAATGGATTGCCGCCGTCTTCGCGGACCGCCCGAATGCGCGCGTCGAGCACCGGGTCATCTGGCGGCGCAAACGGCAGTTTGTCGATGATCACGACCGACAGCGCATCACCGCGCACATCGACGCCTTCCCAGAAACTCGCGGCACCGAGCAGCACGCCGTCACCCGAAGCACGAAAGCCTTCGAGCAATGCGGAACGCGGCGCCGTGCCCTGCACGAACAGCGGGAAGCGCGTGTGCGCCAACAACTCGGCCGCCTGCTTGAGCGCGCGGTGCGTGGTGAACAGCATGAACGCGCGGCCATTCGAGGCCTCCAGCACCGGCATCGCCAGATTCACCAGCGCCCGCGTGTGCTCCGGCGAATTCGGCGGCGGCAGACCTTTCGGCAGATACATCAAGCCCTGACGCTGATAGTCGAACGGACTCGGCAAGGCCAGCATGCGCGGTTCGATCAACCCCATCTGCGCGATGTAGTGATTGAACTTGCCGGCGACGGTGAGCGTCGCCGAGGTGAAGATCCAGCTCGCCTTGAAGCGGTTGCGGAATTCACGCAGTGGTGTCGATGCATCGAGCGGCGTCGCTGTCACCGTCAAATGCCGATCCGTGGTCTCGTACCAGAGCACATGTCCCGGCGGTTCCGGGTCGCGCCACAGTGACAATTGCTGCGCCAGCACGCCGGCACGCTCGGCGCAGGCCGCGAGTCCTTCGCTGGCTTCGGCGATGGCATCGAGCGACGCTTGCAGATCAGCCAGCGCTGCGGCGACGAGATCGATCGCGGCATGCACACCGGGACGTTCGCGCAGCGGCGGCCACGCGCCGCGCGCGGCTTCACCGTGAATCGCGAGCCGCAGCTTCTTGATCTGGTCCTCGACCATCGGCGCGACGCGCACCAGCGATGCGCGCGCACCAGCGACATCGCCGGCTTCGCGCAAGGCATCCTGGGCAAGATCGGCAAGTTGGCGCGTACTCAGCGACTCGCCGAAGAACTGTCCGGCAAGATCGGGCAACTGATGCGCTTCGTCGACGATGAAGACGTTCGCTTCCGGCAAAATTTCGCCAAAGCCGTCGCGCTTGATCGCGAGATCGGCGAACAGCAGATGATGGTTGACGACGATCACGTCAGCGTCCTGCACCGCGCGTCGCGCCTTGACCACGAAACAGTCGTTGAAGAAGGCGCATTCGGGACCGAGACAGTTTTCCGTTGTCGAGGTGACGCGCGGCAGGATCATTGCGTCCTCGGCAATACCCTCGCATTCGCCGAGATCACCGGATTTCGTGCGTGACGCGAAATCAAGCAGCACATTCAGATCGGCAATCATCGCGCGATTCGGAAACTGGCCTTCGCGCTTGGCCCGATCCAGTCGATACCAGCACAGATAGTTGGCACGCCCTTTCAGCAAGGCGGTTTTCAGCGGAATGCCGAGCGCCTTGTGCACGCGCGGCAAGTCACGATGAAACAGCTGATCCTGCAGCGCCTTGGTGCCGGTGGAGATGATCACGCGCCGACCACTTTGCAACGCGGGCACCAGATAGGCGAAAGTCTTGCCGGTGCCAGTGCCGGCCTCGACGACGAGTTCGGCACCATCGGCAATCGCTGCTTCCACCGCCTGCGCCATGTCCTGCTGCACGGCTCGCGCGGTGAATCCCTCGATCGCATTGGCGAGCGCGCCGCCTTCGGACAGCGTTTGGGCAGCACGCGACATCGATGTCACATCCGGATCGGTGCGGGCACCGGACAGGCCTTGGCCTGCGCGCGTGCCGAAGATTCTCCGGCCGCGTCCTTCGATTCATGGCGCGCTGCGGCCAGCGTCAACCAGTTGCGTACGCACAAGTCGCCGAGTTTCGGACCCAAGGCCGCGGAGCGGGTCGCGTGCGCGATCGCATCGGTGAAACGGCGCTCGGCCAACGCGATCTCGGCGCGCCATTGCCACAGCGCCGGGTCGTCCGGAACGATGGCGAGTGCAGCATTCAAACTGGCTTCGGCCTCGTTGAACTTGCGCGCGGCTTCGGCCGCTTGCGCCTTGGCGCGGAGATCGTCGACTACGGCATCGCGCAAGGGCAAAACCTCCACATTCGATGGCACCGCGGCTGCTTCGGCGCGAATCTCGCTGATCCAATCCCGCGCCGGCGCGACCGGCTTGATGGCCTTCGTCGGTTTCGGTGCACTGGCGCACGCCGCCAGGCCCAACAACAGGATCGAGATCAACACACGCCGCAACTCAGAGCACATCGTCATCGTTCCATTGTCCATTCACCGGGGGCGGATCGCGATCGGAGAAGCGATTGCGAAACCAGTCGTCGATGCTGAAGCGATCGCAGTCCATGTATTCGACCGGCTCGAAGCCGCGGATGAACGGCAACGCCCGCGCGCCTTCGCATTCGGCATTGGTCGCGCGTTGCGTCGCTGGGTCGATCCAGCGCACTACCGGATTGTGCCCAAGATCGAGTTGCAGCGGTTCGCTCGGCAACTTCTCGAACAGCCCGGCCCACAGGCGCAAGGCGCCGGTCGCGCCGTAGAAGCCGGTCTTCTGGTTGTCGTCGCGACCGAGCCAGACGACCGCGAGATGGCCACCGGTGAATCCGGCATACCAGGAGTCGCGACGATCATCCGAGGTACCGGTCTTGCCGGCGACCTGGAGTTCACCGAGACCGAGTCCGATCAGCGCGGCACCCGTACCGGTACGACTGCCCTCCTGCATCGCGTAACTGACCAGCCGTGCCGCTTCGACCAGTTCGCCAGCTTTCTCGGGATTGCGGTAACGCGAGATGGCGCGGCCATTGCGGTCGATGATCGCGGTGACCGAGGACAACGGCAGCAAATGGCCATCCGCCGCGAGATATTGATACGCCTGCGCCACTTGCAGCGGCGTCATTTCGGTCGCACCGAGCAGCAAGGACGGATGCGGCGACACGTCCGCACCCGGCACCAGGGCTTCCAGCAAACGCTCGACCTTGTTCACGCCAAGATCGAGCCCAAGACGCACGCTGGCGAGGTTGTAGGAACGCGCCAACGCGTCGATCAGCGCGACATCGCCGTGTTCGAGATTGTCGGAATTGCGCGGCTGCCACGTCTGCCCGCCGCGGATACGCAGCGCGATGGCCCGATCCGAGAGGGTGCTGATCAGTGACCAGCGTTCCGGCTGGGCCAATGCGACCAGATACACGAAGGGTTTGACCAGCGAACCGATCGGACGCGCCGCCATCGCCGCGCGATTGAAGCCCGGACGCTCGGGGTTGCGATCACCGACCACGGCCTCAATCGCACCGGTGGCCGCGCGCGTCACCACCATCGCCGCCTGCAGGCCGCTGGTGTCCTTGGCCAGCGCCTTGGTTTTTTCAATCACCGCGCGCTCGGCATATTGCTGGGTCGAGGGTGCCAGCGTGGTGTGAATCGCCAGACCCTCGCTGGCCAGTGCCGCGGCGTTGTAGTCACGTGCAATCTGCGCTTGCACCAGTTCCATGAAGCCGGGATAGCGATTGCGCGCGATGGCGCCGCCGGTGGTGACGTTCAAGCCCTGTCGCTGCTGGCCCTTCGCTTCGATTTCCGACAGCAGTTTGGCTTCCTGCATCTCGCGCAGCACCAGATTGCGCCGCTTCAATGCCTGCGCCGGCGCGCGCCGCGGGTCGTACAGCGACGGCCCCTGGATCATGCCGACGAGCAACGCCATTTCATGCGGTGCCAGCGCTTCCAGATCGCGTCCGAAATAGAACTCGGCAGCGGCCCCGATGCCATGCACCGACTGCGCGCCGTGCTGGCCGAGATAGACGTCGTTCAAATACGCCTCAAGGATCGCCGCCTTGCTGTAGCGCGCCTCGATCAACAGGGCGAGGCCGATCTCGTTGAACTTGCGCACCCACTTTTTGCGCCGGTCGAGAAACTGGTTGCGCACCAACTGCTGCGTCAAGGTCGAGCCACCCTGCGACAATTCACCCGATTTCACGTTGACGAACATCGCCCGCGCCATGCCCCAGGGGTCGATGCCGTGATGCGAGACGAAATCGCGGTCCTCGACCGTCAGCAACGTGCGCAGAAATAACGTCGGTACCTCGGCGAGGCGCACCAGACGTCGCTCCTGCCGGGTCTTGCCATACAGCGTGGCAATGCGCGCCGGATCGATCAGAGCACTGTCGATGGCGCGCTTGGTCGCGACATTTTCAAGCTTGCCGACGCGCCCTTTGCCCAGCGTCACACGCAGGCGCTGGGATGCATGCGCGCCGCTGCCGTCGACGAATGCGCGCGTCTGGATCAGGAAGGTGTTGCCCTCTCGGACGTAGGTACCGGCCTGTACCGCGTCCTTGGCCTCTGCGTAACGCGCTGCCTGCAATTCGAGCAGCAGGGTGTCGACGTCCATGGCCCGTCCGGGCTGCAATTCCAGGGCGCGGGCATAGACGCGGCTCGGCGTTTCAAAGCGCAATCCGTCGAAACCGGCGCGAACCAGGCGATCCAGATACCAGAGATAGGGACCGAGAAAACCGATGGCGAGGCCCAAAACGAGCCAAATCGGCACCCGAAACCAGCGATAGAACCTGCGCATCCAAACAAGAAAACGGGCCAAGACAACACCAGATGAGCAAAGTGGCGTGCAGTCTAGCGGAGCCATTTTCACGTCCGCATGGCGCATGCCTGACGATTTCGCGATAATTCAGGTCAAGCGCGCCATTCCCAGAGCGTGCAGCGCCCACATCGTGATCAATGCCACTCCTTCCTGCGTGGCAGTGCTCGGCCTTCCGGACACGGAATGGCTTGCGGCATTGCAGGCGCAACTGCCGCCCGAAACAGAGATCGTCGAACTTGACGCGCGGGCGGCTTTGGTCGATTCGACCGACGCCGGCCAGACGCTGATCCGCATCCAGGCCAATGCAATCTTGCCGCCCTATGCGCTGCAACGTTTGCTCGCAGCAGCCGAAAGCGTCCAGGACTATGACGTGATCTCTGCCACCGACGCCGGCGTCGATGTGCTGACGCCGCTGCCGGAAGCACACGTCTTCGCTGGCGACGCCCGCGCGCTCGATGCCGCGTGCTGGCTGTTGGGGGACCGCAGCGTCCGTCCGTGCGACGCCGTGCTCGGCGCACTGGCGTGGATTGGTCCGGAAGCCGCCGCGCGGATCAAATCTGGCCAACCTTTGCGACATGGCGTGATCGACAGCCTGCATGTCGCCGCCATGGATACTCCGCTGCGTGGCTTTGCTGCGCCCGAACATCGTCATATCGCCGCGCCGGCGACCGCGCTCGCGGCGTTGCGCACGCAACTCGGTCACGCGCCGACTCTGCCGACTTGCTGGCCTGGCCTCGACGCGAAGCCCGTGGTGCTGCATGTTCTGCACGGCTGGGGCGGCGGCGTCGAAAGATTCGCGCTGGATCTGGCCGACGGCGATGACTCGCGGCTGCATCTGGCCCTGTTCGCGCGCGGCGAGTTTTCGCGCAGTCGTTGCGGTGAATCACTGGAACTCGCCTTGCTCGGGAATGACCGGGCGCTCGTGCTGGCGCGCTTCGATCTGGCCGCGCCGATCGCCACCTGCGCAATCGAGAGCAGTGAGTGGCGCGCCGTGTTCACGCGCATCCGCGAACGCTTCAGTGTCGGCGCGGTCATCGTGTCGTCGTTGATCGGACACGCGCTCGACGCACTCGATACCGGGCTTCCGACCGAGTTCGTCTGCCACGACTATTTCCCGCTGTGGCCGATCCTGCATGCCGATTTCGGCGACAACACCCTGGCCTTCGATCGTGCCGCACTCGGTTCTGCATTGGCATCGGCAACTGCTCCCGAGTTTCCGTTTGCCGAGCGCGACCCGGCTTACTGGCAGTCACTGCGCACGGCATTCGCGAAGCGCGTCCACGATCACGGCATCGCACTCGTGGCCCCGACACGCAGCCTGCGCCAGAACTGGTTGCGGCTTGCGCCGGAACTCACGGGGACGCGTTTCGAGCGGATCGGCCACGGCCTGCGCAGCTTTCCCGCAGCACCTGCCGTTGCCGACCATGCACCGCGCACGCGGCTGCGCATCCTCGTTCTCGGACGACTGAATGGCGGCAAGGGCGAACATCTGCTGCGCTCGGCACTGTCGGCCGGTTTGCGTGGCGTTGCCGAACTCGTGCTGCTCGGCTGTGGCCGCAGCGGCCAGGCGTTTCTTGGCGAACGCGACGTGCATGTCATCGACGACTACACGCGCGACGACCTGCCTCGAATTTTGGCGCACATTCAACCCGACGCGGCACTGTTGCCGGCCACAGTGGCGGAAAGTTTCAGCTATACCCTGAGCGAGTTGCGTGCGCTTGGCATCCCGGTAATCGCGACCAGGCTGGGCGCATTTGCCGAACGCATCCGCGACGGCGAAGACGGACTTCTGGTCGCGCCCGAAGCAGCGTCGATCGTCGCCCTGATCCAGCAACTGCAGCGCGACCAAGCGCCCTTGCAGCGCATCCGCGATGCGTTGGTCCGCCAGACTGCGCCGTCGATCGAGACGATGGCCAGCGCCCATCGCAGCCTGCTGGCACCGGCGATGGGCACGGTGCGCTGGCATAGCGATTCAACCCTCGGTATCGCCATGTTTGCTGCACGTGTCCTCGCTGCCGAACGCGAGCGCGATGCCTTGCGCATCAGCGACACAGCCAAGGACCGTGAACTGATGACACGAACGGAGTGGGCGCAGTCGTTGGATCGCGACCTGCACAGCGCAAGGGCGGAAGTTGCGAACGGACGTGCGAACGCGGCACAGATGCAGCACGCGCTCGACGACGTCCATGGCCGCCTCGGCCAGTTGTGGCGGGAATTCGAGGAACGCACGGCGTGGGCGCAGTCGCTTGACCTTGAAGTGGCACGACTCCGTGAAGAGATCGTCGCTGCCGGCGCGCGTCATGAATCCGCACAACAGGCATGGACGCTGGCTGACGGCCATTTCCAGCGTGAAATCGAACGCCTGGAAAGTGAGAAAGCCGTGTTGCTGGCCAGCCAGAGTTGGCGCATCACTGCGCCGCTGCGCGCGCTAAGGCGGCGCGGCGATCGCTTGCGCGTGCAGTCGGGTTATCTCGTCAAACGCGCAACGACCGCCATCCCGCGCCTGATGCGCAGCCTGCGCGTGCGCGGTCTCAGTGGCACAGTGACGCGCATGCGCAACGGCCCATCTGGCGAGACGCCGATGGCAGCGATGCCACTCAAACCGGTCCTGATCGAGACGCAGACCGAGGCACAGCAGTTCGTGAACTTCACGGTGCCGCGTGCCGATGTGCCGCGCGCCAGCATCATTGTGCCCGTTTACAACAAATGGCATTACACCGAAGCCTGCCTGCGCTCGCTGGTGGCGCAGGCGCAGCGCAGCAGCTTCGAAGTGATCGTCGTCGATGACGGCTCCAGCGACGAAACTCCGGACCGACTCGCCGCCATCGAGGGCGTGATCGCGATTCGCAACGCTGAAAACCTCGGCTTCGTCGGGTCCTGCAATGCCGGTGCGCGCTTGGCGCATGGCGAGTATCTGGTGTTTCTGAACAACGACACCCAAGTCGCTGCGAACTGGCTCGACGCCTTGCTCGACACCTTCGACCAGCACGAACGCGTCGGACTGGTCGGCGCCAAGCTCGTCTATCCGGACGGCCGTCTGCAGGAAGCCGGCGGCATCGTCTTCAATGACGGCTCGGGCTGGAACTATGGCCGATTCGCCGACCCCGCTGATCCGAGTTTCAACTATGTGCGCGAAGCCGACTACTGCTCGGGTGCCGCGATCGCCATCGCGCGCAACCTGTTCGATCGCATCGGCGGCTTCGACACGCGCTATGCACCGGCTTACTACGAAGACACCGATCTCGCCTTTGAAGTCCGGCGTGCGGGCTTGCGCGTGATTTATCAACCTGCGTCGACGGTGTTCCATTTCGAGGGCATCACCGCGGGCACCGATCCGAACAGCGGCATCAAGCGCTTCCAGGCGATCAACCAGATCAAGTTCCTCGACAAATGGCGTGATGCGCTGGCGACGCAGCCGAAGGTCGGCCAGATCGACATTGCTCGCGAACACCGCGCGAAACGGCGCGTGCTGATCATCGACGCGACCACACCGCATCCGGATGAAGACTCCGGCTCGGTGCGTCTGGTGAACCTGATGCGCGTGCTCATCGCGCACGGACACAAGGTCAGTTTCTTCGCCGAGAACCGTGCCTTCGACGGCCGCTATACGCAAGCGCTGCAGCAACTCGGCGTCGAGGTGCTGTACCACCCATACATGCCGGAACCGGTGCGCTGGTTCGCCAACCATGGTGCCCTGCTGGACGCGGTGCTCGTGTCGCGACATTACGTCGCCACGCCGCTGGTCGACGCCATCCGTCATTACGCGCCGCAAGCCAAGCTGATCTTCGACACCGTCGATCTTCACTACCTGCGCGAGGAACGCGAAGCGGCACTGGCCGGTCGCGACGATCTGCGGCGTTCCGCTGCGGCCACCAAGTTGGCCGAATTGCGCCTGGTGCAGAAGGCCGACGTGACTCTGGTCGTCAGCCCGATCGAACAGGAACTGCTGCAGCGCGAAGTGCCGAATGCACGCGTCGAAGTATTGTCAAACGTGCACGAAATCGCGCCGCAGCGTGCTTCGTTCGAAGGTCGCACCGACCTGTTCTTCGTTGGCGGTTTCCAGCATCAGCCGAACGTCGACGCGATGCTCTGGTTCGTGCACAGCGTCTGGCCCCTGATCGAGCGCGACTTGCCGCAAGCGCGCTTCCACATTGCCGGCAGTCGCATGCCCGACACGATCAAGGCGCTCGCCGCCGAGCGCGTGATCGTGCACGGCTTTTTGCCCTCGCTCGATGCGATGCTCGACGGATGTCGCCTCTCGGTGGCGCCTTTGCGCTATGGCGCCGGCGTCAAGGGCAAGGTCAACCAGAGCATGGCGCACGGACAACCCGTGGTCGCGACCACGGTAGCTGCCGAGGGCATGTATCTGCGCAACGAAGTCGACGTGCTGATCGGCGACGACGCCGAGACGTTTGCGGCCCAGGTCGTGCGTCTGTATTCGGATGCGGCACTTTGGCAACGCCTGTCCGAAGGCGGTCTCGCCAATATCGCCACGCATTTCTCGTTCGCAGCGGCGACGGCGGCGTTGAAACGTGTGCTGGACTGATCGACGATCACAGCAGATTCGCGAGCTCCGCCGTCACCGGCGAATTTGGTGCCAATTCGCGTGCTTTTGCCGCCGAACGCTTGGCCTTGTCCATTTCACCGGCGGCATGCTGCTTCTTGGCCTGGTCGACAAACGCTCGCACCAGACGATCGCGCATCGCGGCCACATCCGGGTCGGTCGCAGTCAACTCACGTACGACATCGAAATTCTCGTAGGCCGCGTTCAGGCGATTGCCGGTCATCGACTGTTCGAACAATTCCTTGGCCCTCGCCGGCAACGCCGCCAACCCGGCACGCGCCTCGGCATTGTTCGGGTCGATGCGCAACGCATTGTTGTAGGCGTCGACCGCGTTCGCACCGGGCTCACCAAACAGATCGCCGTTGCGGGCGTAGTCGCGCGCACGCGACAGCAACTCGGCCAGACGCTGTTGTCCGGCGGCATCGACAGTGCGCGGATTCATCGCGATGTCGCGACGCTCGCGAGCTTCTCGCAAGGCGAGCCGGGTCGTGCGCAGCTGCGCGCCATTCGGACCCAAGGCTTCGGCGCGACGAATCAGTTTCTCGGCTGCGTCCAGATCCTTCTCGTTGATTTTTTCGGTCGCCTGCGTCAGCAACGCGTTGCCGATGCGACTTAGACCCTGCTTGGCCGGCACGTTCACCGGATCGCGCGCCAAAACCGACTGGTACATGGCCTGAGCATTCGGTTGCGCAGGCGCGGTAATGGCTCCGGCAGCCAACAATCGGGCTGCGGTTTCGAGATCATTGGAAAGCGAATCCAGGGCATCGCCCATCGCTTCCGACAGCCGCGCCTTCAGGTCCGACAACTGCGCAAAATTTGGACTGATCGCGGTAATCGACTGAATCGTCAGTGCCGCAGCGGCGTTGTCACCGGCTTCCAGTTCAGTGTCGGCACGCGCGCCCAGCACATCGAGGATCTTGCCGATGCCATTGGGCGCAATCGTGTTCGCGGAGTCGACGTCGATGACTTGCTGATAGAGCTCGTAAGCGCTATCCGGCGTGCCGATGTAGTCACCGGCGGCAAAGGCGGCATCGGCTTTCGGAAGCAATTCGTCCAAACGCGTTTTCGCCGCTTCAGCTTCCTGCAGGCGCACTTTCAATTCCGCAATCGCGGGGCCGCCCTGCAGCAACTGTTCGGCGTCGATCGCGAGCGCCCGGGCGATGTCCAGATTTCCGGCGGTACGCGCTTCGTCAGCAAGCTTGATCAACACCTCGCCGATGCGCTTCAGGCCGTCACGCGCCTGGGTATTGTCGGGATCAATCTGCAACACCGCCTGGTACAGGGCACGCGCGTTGCCTTCGCCTTCGCTCAATTTGTTGGCGATCACCGCGGCGTCGGCACGCGTGAGCAGGGCCGCGACGTCGGATTCAGGCAGCAAAGCCGCAAGCTTGTCGCGGAACACATAACCGCCCGCACCCATACCGATCAACAAGACGGCGACCAGCCATGGCCAGACCCGACGCGGCGCGTTGGCAGAAGACGTCGTGCTGCGGCGTGCACCCGAAGGCACCGCCGGCGTGATGCGCGTGCGCGCGCTGTGGTCGCCCATCGTCGGCATTTCGCCGATCGACGGTTCCGATCGACCGCGCACCATTTCGTTGTCGGGCGGCGGTGTCGGCAAGCGCTGCGTGCGCGAATGCTCGGAGAACACCCGGCGCCGGTAGTTTTCATCGGGTGTCGCCAGATGCGGTAGCTGACCTTCGGCGATATCAAGTTCGAGTTCGCGAATGGCCTCGGCGACTTCAGCACCGGTCTGGAAGCGTTCCTCCGGGGTCTTCGCCATCAGCTTTTCGAGGATGGGCTGAATCGGCGCCAGATTCGGCGTGAGCTTCGGCACCGGTTCGGTGATGTGCATGATGCCGACCGCGAGCGGATCGTCGGCCTGGTAAGGCACGCGGTTCATCAGCATTTCGTAGAGCACGCAGCCGAGCGAATAGAGGTCGGCGCGGCCGTCGAGCGGACGTCCGCGCGCCTGCTCCGGGCTCATGTAATGCGGTGTGCCGATGACGGCACCGGTGCGCGTCATGCGCGTCGCCGAATCATTGGCGCGGGCGATGCCGAAGTCGGTGAGCGCCGAGGAACCATCGTCACGCATCAAAATGTTGTCGGGCTTCACGTCGCGATGCACGAAACCCTTGCTGTGCGCATAACCGAGCGCGGTCGCGATCTCACGCACCACGCGCAACACGAAGGTCACTTCAACCGGCTTGCCGTCTTCGCGATGCGCGCAACCACCGGCGACGTGTTCCATCGCGATGTAATGGATGTCGCCGTGTTTGCCGACATCGTGCACACCGACGACATGACGATGATGCAATTTCGCGGCGATGCGCGCTTCGCGCAGGAAGCGTTCGCCGAAGTTCGGATCGACCATCAACGCCGGCGACATGATCTTCAGCGCGACTTCGCGATCGACCGATTCCTGCAGCGCCAGGTACACCGTGGCCATGCCACCGCGACCCAGTTGCTTGATGACTTTGTAACCAGGAACGTCAATCACGGTGTGGATCAGGTCGAGGGGCGCCCATCAATGTGGGCTTCAACCCGAGCTTAACACGCGCTATTGCGCCACCTGTCCCGGATCAGCCCGCGCGCAAGGCCTCGGTGACCGGAATTCTGGCGGCATACACGGCCGGTGCCAGGCCGCCGATGAAGCCGATCGCCAGCGCCCAAGTCATGCCCTTGAGCAACAGGGCCGGGGTCACTGCGAAGGCGAACGCGATCTGGGTAAAACCGCTGCCGAGCGTCGACACCGCATAGCCATTGAACAGCAGGTAAGCGATACCGGCACCGACCAGCCCACCGACGAAGGCCAGCAACAAGGCCTCGGCCATGACCGAAGCGAGCACCGGCCACTGCCCGAAGCCCAGCGCGCGCAGGGTTCCGATCTCGGCGGTGCGTGTCGAGACCGCCGAATACATGGTGTTGATGGCGCCAAACATGGCACCCAGGGCCATGATGAAACCGATGATAGCGGTCAGATTGCCGATCTGATCGCGCAGTCCAGCCGATTGCTGGCCGAAGTAGTCCCGTTCGCGAAAGACATCGACACTGAGCTGTGGATTTTCGGTCAGGCGCGCCTTCAGTGCGTCAAACGAATCGGGGTTGTCCAGCTTGACGATCACCGACGAGACGCCGGCGCGACGAAAGGCATTCTGCACGGTCTCGACATCGGCCCATAATTCGGACTCATGCGCATCACCCGATTCGAAGGCGCCGACAATGGTCCAGCGCTCGCCGCGGAAACGCAGGCTGGCGCCCACCTCAAGACCGGTGAACTGCTGTTGTGCGCTGCGACCGACCACGATCTCACGCAGCCCGGGCTTGAAGCGACGCCCGGACACGATGCGCAATTCCGGACGCAGCTTGAATCCGCGAAGTTCGACGCCGCGCAGCGAGACGTTGGCACCGGACTTCTGGCCCGGTCGCGGCACCTCGGTGATCACGATCAGTTCGCCCGATGCCGCGGGCAAATCGTCGTCTCCGCGCGCAATCGCCGGATCCTGCCGCACCAGCGTGTTCGACGCGCGATCCAGGAAACTGGTCAGTTCCGCGGTCGTGCCACCACGCAGGATGACCGCGCGATCCGGCGCCCCGGTCGCAGTCAACGTCGTCTCAAGTCCGGTCGCCATCGACAGCATCGCCACCAGCACCGCGACCACGCCGGCGATGCCGATCACGATGACCAGCGACGAGCCCAGACGCGAAGGAATGCTGCGCAGATTCAACAGCACGATTTCACGGGTTTGGGCGAGTGCATTCATGCTTCAGCGACCTGCCAGCGCATCGACGATTTTCAGGTGCATGGCGCGCCATGCCGGAGGCAGACCGACTATGACGGCCAACACGATCGTGGTGAGGCCGGCAATCACGAACACGCGCACGTCGAGCCGCACCGGGAATTCCGGCGGCAAGATGCCGGCCACCAGCATGGACAAGCCGAGGCCACCGACCGCCCCGAGAAGACACAGGGTGAATGACTCGGCGAGTACCAGGCCGAGCACGGTGCGATCCGTGAAACCGAGGCATTTCAGCACGCCGAATTCGGGCACGCGTTCGCGCACCGACTGGTTCATGATGAAACCGGTGAGAATCAGGATCGAGAAGAACGCGGCGCCAAGGATGGCATTGATGATGAACGCGATATCGCCGATCTGACGCAGGAAGCCGAGCTGGAATTCCTGCTCGCTCTGGGTCTTGGATTCATCCGGCGAATTCTCGAATTGCGCATCGATCGCAGCAGCGACCTGCTCGGTCTGCATCGGGTCGTCGACCACGACCACGAACACCCCGGCAAGGCCGCGTGCGCCAGCAACGCGCGACTCGTCGAAGTAGGCGTAATTCAGGTACATCAGGTTTGCACGCGACTGCCATTCCGCGTCGCGGCCGTCGAAAATGCCGACGAGCTTCCATTCCCAGTCGCGGGTGCCATCGGTCTTGGACCAGATGAAACTGTTGAGCGGGATCATGTCACCGACCTTCCAGCCATGCTTCTCGGCGAGCACACGTCCGGCGATCGCACCGTTTCGGGTCGAGATGAAAGCGCGCTTGGCCTCGACGTCCAGCTTCCATTCCGGATAGGTGTCGAAGAGGCGTTGCGGATTGACGGCGAACTGCGGGAAGAAGTTGCGCGGGTCCTGATAGACGCCGCCAAAGAACTGCGAATGGCCGACAAACTTGACGCCAGGCACCGCCTCGACACGCGGCAGCATGCGCATTGGCAAGGGCTGCGTGAAGCTGGTGCGCGCCTGGGTGATCAAGCGGTTGGCGCCGAGAAAATCGGCACCACCGTCAATCAGCGAATTGACCGCCTGGCCGAGCCCGAGCAACAGGAACGCCGCCGTCAGCGACAACAGCGCTAGCAGCGTCCGCCACTTCTTGCGGAACAGCGCACCGAGGATGAGCGGGAGATACTTCATCGCTCAATGCACCGCATCGTCGACCAGCGTGCCCTTGTCCAGATGCACGGTACGGCGGGCGTATTCCGCCGCCTTCGGGTCGTGCGTGACCATGACGATGGTCTTGCCATGGTCACGGTTGAGCGACTGCAACAGGCGCAGGATTTCGTCCGCAGTCTTGCGATCGAGGTCGCCAGTGGGTTCATCGCAGATGAGAATCCGCGGATCCGACACCAGCGCACGCGCGATCGCGACACGCTGTTGCTGGCCGCCAGACAGTTCATTCGGCTTGTGTCCGGCACGGTCGGACAGGCCCACCAGTTCCAGTGCCACATTCGCCCGCGTGGCGCGTTCGCGCGCATTCATGTCGGCGAGCAACAGCGGCAATTCCACATTGCGTTGTGCAGACAACACCGGCATCAGGTTGTAGCTCTGGAAGATGAAACCAACCGTGTTCGCGCGCCAGGCGGCGAGCTTCGCGCCGGACAGCGCATCGATGCGTTCCCCATCGATCGCTAGCGCGCCTTCGGTCAATGTGTCGAGGCCACCGATCAGGTTCAACAACGTGGTCTTGCCCGATCCTGATGGCCCCATCAACGCGACAAAGTCGCCATCGGGAATATCGAGGTTGATGCCGTGCAGCACTTCGATGCGCTGCTTGCCGCGCTCATAGACCTTGGTCAGGCCGCGGATTTCGATCAGGGCCGGCATGGTTCAGACTTTCTTGAAAGTGACGCGCGCGCCATCGCGCAGCTTGTCAAACGGCCCAAGTACCAGTTGCTCGCCGCCCTTCAAGCCGCGGATGACGAGTTGGTCGGCATCGCGTTTCTCACCAAGCACGATCGGCACGCGCTTGGCGAGGCCATCAGCCCCGACCACGAACACCGCCACGTCCTTGTCCGTGCCAACGATTGCGCGCGTCGGCACCCAGACGCCCTCGCGCTTCGGCGCACCGGCCTTGCGGTCTTCGAGGAAGGACACACGCACACCCATGTCCGGCACGATGCGCCCGTCCTTGCTGTTGAGTGCGATGCGCACTTTCACCGTCGCCTTGGTGCGGTCGGCGGCCGGGATGATGTTGATCACGCTCGCTGGAATGTTCCATTCCGGATAGGCGTTCAAGACCGCATTCACTGGCTGCTTTGCGGTGACGCGGTTGATGTAGGCCTCGTTCACGTCAACCTGCACTTCCAAAGAATCCATATCGACAATGGTGCCGATGCCGCTGCGCGTGAAGCCGCCCCCGGCTGCGATCGGCGAGATCATCTCACCAGGCTGAGCGGCCTTCACCGTCACGACGCCCGCGAACGGCGCGCGCACCTGCATGTTGGCGAGTTGATTGCGCGTCGCCTGCAACTGCATTTCTGCAACCGGCACCTGCGCCTGCGCGTTGGCGAGTCGCGCACGCAGCGCATCGACTTGAGTTCCCGCAGCATCGAGTGCCTGGCGCGAATTCAGCTTGCGCGCGAACAGGTCATTTTGCCGCTGACGCTCGCGTTCGGCATCGGCCAACACCGCGCGGATTTCACCGAGTGCGGCACGCGACGCAGCCAGTCGGGCCAGCGCCAGGCCTTCATCGGTCTTCGCCTCGGTGTCATCGAGATAGGCGAGCACTTCATCGGCTTCGACGCGCTGACCTTCCTCGATCAGCACCTCGCGCACCTTGCCCGTCACTTTGGAAGACACCGTCGCCTGTCGTCTTGCCGTGACATAGCCTGAGGCATCGAGCACCGAGGCGTTTTCGTCACTCGCGGCGGCGCGGGCCAGTGCCGTTTCAACCTCGATCGGTCGGCCGCGACCCATCACCACGAAGACCACGATCACGAGCAGCACGATGGCCAGCAGCCATGGCCATCGTCGGCGCTTGGAGGCGACATTCTTGCGATCGATGCGCAAGGCCGAGATCAGGGCTTCCTGACGATCCATGTTGAACTCCGGAATACGATGCAATGAGCAGTATGGCGGTCAGTCTGCCGCAGCACACCATGACGACGAAGTGACAGCCGTCATCGAGGCATTGTGTAATGCGCCGCGCCACGCCATGCAAACTTCCGGAATCTGCAAAGCTGATGAACACATCATTCTGTATTGCCGCACCGCCGTCGCCGAGCGTTCCGATCACCGGCAGCGATGCCCGCTTCCCGGTGCATCGCATCTATTGCATCGGCCGTAACTACGCCGAGCACGCCAAGGAAATGGGGGCGACGGTATCGAAGGATGCGCCCGTATTTTTCATGAAACCGGCCGATGCCATCGTCACCGACGGCGCCGACGCGCCCTACCCGTCAGCCACCAACGACTTGCACCATGAAGTCGAACTCGTGGTCGCGTTGCAGTCTGGCGGCGCCGCGCTCGATGTCGAGCGAGCACGCGCGGCAATCTTCGGCTATGCAATCGGACTCGATCTGACCCGTCGCGACCTGCAGGCGAAGGCAAAGGCCGGCGGCCTGCCCTGGGACACGGCCAAGGGTTTCGATGCCTCGGCACCGATTGGCGCGATCGTGCCGGCAACCGTACTCGGTCACCCGGATGCGGGCCTGCTGCAGTTGCGCGTCAACGATGTCGTGAGGCAACAGGCGGACATCAGCACCATGGTGATGAATGCGGCAGAGATCATCTCCGCACTTTCACACTTCTTCCATCTCCAAGCTGGCGACCTGATTTACACCGGCACGCCGGCCGGCGTGGCCGCGTTGCAGCGTGGCGACCGTTTTGAAGCGGGTTTTCCCGGGCTGCCGACATTGACCGGAAGCATCATCTGAAGCGGCAGTCGATTTTCACCAGCGAACAGGAACAATGCTCATGAGCATGATCAGCGAGTTCAAGGATTTCGCGATGCGCGGCAATGTCGTCGACCTCGCGGTCGGTGTCATCATCGGCACCGCATTCGGCAAGATCGTCACCGCACTCGTCGACAAGATGATCATGCCGATCATCGGCTGGGCCACCTCCGGACAAAATATCGGTGACCTCGCGTTGACGGCTGGAATGAAAGCCGACGGCAGCCCGGCGGTCAGCATCGGCTACGGTGCCTTCCTGCAGTCGGCGCTTGATTTCATGATCGTTGCCTTCGTGCTGTTCCTGGTGATCAAGGCGATCAACAGAATGAAAAGGAGGCAAGAGACCGCCGCGCCGGCCGCGCCGCCGCCGCCGAGTGAGCAGGAAAAGTTGCTGGCCGAGATCCGCGACCTGCTCAAGCAACGCTGATTGCGGGTGTTGTGAACGTGTCGTGAGATTCGGAGCGGCGTCGGCGCGATACCATCGCCGTGTCTTAACGCGGTTGGTTCGCGCGGACTCGTCGAGGAAATCGCAGATGTTGGGAATTCGCTTGATCGTCATGGCATCGGTGCTGTCGGCCATGACCGTGACGACCGCACACGCGGATGCCTGGCCGATGCAAAAGGTCAGGACGTCGCTGTCGTTCAACGACGGCCTGATGCGCGACCTGGGCCTGAGCGTCCGCGACATCCGTCAGCGCGAACAGAAGTTCAACGCGCATCCGCTGGCAATGCGTTTCGGTGGCCAGTACACGTTCGCCGGCGTTGACGATCAAAAAGCCGCTGCCGACATCGAGGCCCACGTCTTCGAACACCTGCTTGGTCCGGGGATCACGCATCGCGGCGGATTCGACCTGAGCTGGAAGAATGGCAGTCTGTCACTGCAGCGATTCGTGCTGGCGCCTGCGCACGAACCGCGCACCTTCGAGTTGCGCACCCGCGACGGATTCGTCGCATTCCGTGCCGACTACGCACACTTCGAAGTCGACGCAGCCAAGGGCAAGCTGCAGCTGTTCAATCTCGATCTCCGCGTCGCCAAAGACCTGGCGCTGCGGTTGGGTCATCCTGAGCTGCAGGACATGGTCGTCGGCACACTGGAGCTCGACGCACGCGTCGAAGTCCCGCCGGACCAAATGAAGCTCGGCACGCCACCCAGTTGCAGCGACTGGTCGGGACAGCAAGACGTCGCGCTGATCAACATCGGCAATGTCGGCCAATGGGACCGCGGCGGCGGCCAGGTCGCGATCAGTCCATCGGCGACCCTGAAGAATGTCGGCAGCGCGAATGTGCCCTGGTATTCGAAATTCAGTGGCGCGTTCTTGCCGTACAACAACGACCAGCATCCGTACCTGATCTGGGGCATCTACCGAGTGGTCGACGGAAGATTCGAACAGATCGGAGTGTCCGACGTGAAACATGCCTTCTTCGCCACCAATACCAATTGCGATGTGGGCGCCTGCACTGGCAGTGGCGCGCCGGGTGGGTTCGGGCACATCCTCGGCTTGGGCTGTGAGGACACCTATAGCCAGGGCAACAACCAGATGCCCAGCGCGCTGTCGTTTCGCAACGAGATCACCGCAGGCTTTGGGATCTGGAACCACACTGGTTCGCATTTCGATCAGAACAGCGATGGCGTGCCGGATCACAACGGCGTTGGCGAAGGCTTTCTCGACCATGGCGCACTGGTGCTGGAATCGGATCTGCAGACCGCGGGCGCGCAGTATTTTCTCGACGCCTGGTACGTGGTGCGCGACGACGTCAACATCTTCAACACCATGGGTTGGCGCCAGATCGTGCCCGCATTCAACGGCTCGGCATGGACGTTCACGTTGCCGACGGCGTACACCACCGGCTCGGTGCTGGACGCATGGGTGAGTTCGGCCGCACCACCGGCCGGCAGCATGAACTCGCTGGTCACATTGCCCGAGGGCCATGTCCGGCTCGCGGTAAAGACGACTGATCTCGGCGGCGCCAATACACGCTACGAATACGCGTTGATGAATCATGACTTCGATCGCCAGGTCGGCTCGTTCTTCATCCCCTCCGGGCAGCAAACACTGACCGACCTGTATTTCCACGATGTAGACGGTGTTGGCGCGAATGATTGGGTCGCTACCCAGGATGCGCATGGCATCACTTGGACCAAGTCGGGCTCGGAAGGGCTGGACTGGGGAACCTTGATGAACTTCGGTTTCACTTCGTCGACACCGCCCGTTACCACGTGTGCCGCGTTGGCTGCGGTAGCGGAAGGTGGTGCCGCTCATTTGGCACCTGTGACCTTGGGTCCAGCAGACACCGGACTGGTTTTCAGCGACAGCTTCGAGCAAGACTGCGCGATGTAATCATGACCAATGCCGGACGGGCCGGGGTACGCCCTCTGGCATCATGGTCGACTTCCATCCGTCGGAGCCCTCGATGCGCCTGCTGACTGTCCTGCTGTTGCTGTCGAACGTTGTGCTGGCACAAATGCCAATCACGCCCTCGCCGTTTTCCGATGCCGCCGTCGCGACCGCCACGCGCTTGCGCGACAGCGCACTCGCTGACCATCAAGGTTATGCCCTGGTCGAATCACTGACGACCGAGGTCGGTGCACGCATGGCCGGCACCGACGCGGATGCGCGCGCGGTGCAATGGGCGCAAGCGAAGTTCAAGGCACTCGGATTCGATCGCGTCACCCTGCAACCGGTGACGTATCCGGTCTGGCGGCGCGGGGAAGAAAGCGCTGCCGTGACTTCACCTTCAACGCAGACACTTGCCTTGCTCGCACTCGGCTGGTCGTCGGGCACACCCAAGGGCGGGGTTGAGGCTGAAGTTGTGCGCTTTGCGTCGCTGGCGGAATTGAGTGCAGCAAGCGTGGACGACGTTCGCGGCAAGATTGTGTTCATATCGCAAAAGATGGTGCGCCGCCGCGATGGCGGTGGCTACAGCCCAGCCGTGAGCGTCCGAAGCAACGGCGCGGAAATCGCTGGACGCAAAGGCGCGGTGGCCTTGCTGATCCGTTCGATCGGCACCGACAGCGATCGCTTCGCCCACACCGGTGGCGGTGTGTCGTTGACGCAGGCGCTGCTCGATCCGGAGATGCGCAAACGCGGCAAAACGCTCAGCGACGGCCGTCTGATCGTCACCACCCTGATACCTGCGGCCGCTGTCAGCAATCCCGATGCCGATCAACTTGACCGCCTCGTCGCCCTCGGCCAACCGGTACGGATCAAGCTCGTGCTCGACGTCGGCCTGGCCGGCGAATACACCGGCCACAATGTCATCGGCGATTTGATCGGTCGTGACAAGCCGGGCGAATTCGTGCTGATCGGTGGCCATCTGGATTCATGGGATCCGGGTACCGGCGCGGTAGACGATGGCGCCGGCGTGGCGATCACGATGGCGGCTGGCGCGTTGATCGCGAAGCTCGAACAGCGTCCGCGCCGCAGCATCCGCGTCGTCGCATTCGCCAATGAAGAACAAGGTCTGTGGGGCGCGCAAGCCTATGCCAAGGCGCATCCAGATGCCGCCCATACCCATGTCGCGGCAGCCGAATCGGATTTCGGTGCCGGGCTCGTGTACCGATTCGATTCGAAGGTCGACAGCGCGTCGATGCCGCTGGCCGACGCGATCGGCGGCTTTCTCGCGCCGCTCGACATTGAGCGCGGTGGCAACGCCGCGAGTGGCGGCCCGGACATCGGCCCGCTTGGACGGATCGGCGTGCCGATTTTCGAACTGCGGCAGGACGGCAGCGACTATTTCGACCTGCACCACACCGCGAACGACACCCTCGACAAGATCGACCCCGCGAAGCTGCGCCAGAACGTCGCCGCTTACGTCACCTTTGCCTATCTTGCGGCAGAAGCGGAAGCGAAAATCGTGGCGCCTTGAAGAGACCGCAAGACGGGTCGCGGCCGGGGCCGCTCCTACATCGC
>JAYUVY010000028.1:0-5974 GCA_043753835.1 Lysobacterales bacterium
CAGGGTTTCAGCCTGGTAACGGGCGGGGACGAAGGGCTCGGTGAAGCCACCGTCTTCCGTCAGGTTGGAGTTGGCCTGCGCCACGGCGTATTCCGACTCTTCGATCGCCGAAAGGAAGTCGATCTGCTCGGTGACCTTGCCGTTGACGACACGGCGGTACGGCGTCTCGAGGAAGCCGTAGCGGTTCGTGCGCGCATAGCAGGCGAGCGAGTTGATCAGGCCGATGTTCGGGCCTTCCGGGGTTTCGATGGTGCAGACGCGGCCGTAATGCGTGTTGTGCACGTCGCGCACTTCGAAACCGGCGCGTTCGCGGGTCAGACCGCCTGGGCCAAGTGCCGAAACACGACGCTTGTGCGTCACTTCCGACAGCGGGTTGTTCTGATCCATGAACTGCGACAGCTGCGAGGACCCGAAGAATTCCTTGATCGCGGCGGCGACGGGTTTGGCATTGATCAGGTCCTGCGGCGACAGGTCTTCCGATTCGGCGAGCGACAGACGCTCCTTGACCGCGCGCTCGACGCGCACGAGGCCGACACGGAAGGTGTTCTCCGCCATTTCACCGACCGAACGCACGCGACGGTTACCGAGATGGTCGATGTCATCGACGATGCCCTGGCCATTGCGAATGCCGATCAGGACTTTCAACGCGTCAATGATGTCGGAGAAGTCGGCACCGTTCTCGCGGAACATGCGCTTGGCTTCTTCGTCGTTGCGGGTCGAGAAGAACTTGCCGTCGTACAGTACGCCGGTACCAGTGACGCCCTTGCGGCCGACACGGCGGTTGAACTTCATGCGACCGACGGCCGAGAGGTCATAGCGTTCGAAGGTGAAGAACAGGTTCTGGAACAGGTTCTGCGCAGCTTCCTTGGTCGGCGGCTCGCCCGGACGCATCATGCGATAGATTTCGACCAGCGCCTCAAGCGGGGTGCGGGTCGGATCGATGCGCAAGGTCTGCGAGATGTACGGACCTCGGTCGAGATCGTTGACGAACAGCGTACCGATCGTCTCGATGCCGGCCTTGCGGAACTTGGCCAGATGATCGTCGTTCAACTCTTCGTTCGCGGCTGCGAGCAATTCGCCGGTCTTCTTGTCGATGACGTCATGCGCCAGCACACGGCCGATCAGGTATTCGTCGGGCACTTCGAGTGCGCCGATCTGCGCCTGCTGCAGGTCACGCACATGACGTGCGGTGATGCGCTTGCCGGCTTCGACCACGAGCTTGTCGCCGATGCGGATGTCGAATGCAGCGGTTTCGCCGCGTAAACGGTCCGGAATCAACTGCAACTCGGCGCCACCCTGCTTGTTCAAGGTGAACTCGTTGCGCTCGAAGAACATGTTCAGCATTTCTTCGTTGTTGTAACCAAGCGCACGCAACAGGATGGTCACCGGCAGTTTGCGGCGACGATCGATACGCGTGAACATGCAGTCCTTCGGATCGAATTCGAAGTCGAGCCAGGAACCGCGATAAGGAATCACGCGCGCCGAGTACAGCAACTTGCCCGAACTGTGCGTCTTGCCGCGATCGTGGTCGAAGAACACGCCGGGCGAACGATGCAGCTGCGAGACGATGACGCGTTCGGTACCGTTGATGATGAAGGTGCCGTTGTCGGTCATGAGCGGCAATTCGCCCATGTAGACCTCCTGCTCCTTGACCTTCTTGACCACCTTCTGGCTGGCCGGGCTCTCGCGGTCATAAATCACGAGACGCACGTTGACGCGCAGCGGCGCGCCGAAGGTCATGCCGCGCGAGCGGCATTCCTTCTCATCGAACGCCGGATCGCCGAGGCGGTAGTTGACGTATTCGACTGCTGCGTTACCGGAATAGCTCGTGATCGGAAACACCGACTTCAGGGCGGCATGCAACCCCTTGTCTTCACGTTTGTTGATCGGAGCGTCTTCCTGCAGGAATTCCTTGTAGGAGTCGGTTTGAATGGACAGCAAATACGGTACTTCGAGTACCGCTTTGCGTTTGCCGAAGTCCTTGCGGATCCGCTTTTTTGCAGTGAACGAGTAGGTCATGGTCGCGCTACCACCCTGGTTGTGCGGGCCAACATCGGCCCGGAGTAAAGAAACGGGAATCGGAAAATCGGACGGTGCTCAGACCGGCTTTCCGATGACCGCTTTGAACAAGCGCAAAAGGCCGGGGACTTTCGCCCCCAGCCTTGCGTGCTCGGATACAGCTCCGAGCGCCAAGTGAGCCTTACTTCAGCTCGACCGTGGCGCCTGCAGCTTCCAATTCTTTCTTGAACTTCTCGGCGTCGGCCTTGCTGACGGCATCCTTGACCGTCTGCGGGGCACCTTCCACGAGATCCTTGGCTTCCTTGAGGCCGAGACCGGTGATCGCACGAACGGCCTTGATGACTTCGACTTTCTTCTCGCCGATAGACTTCAACACCACCGTGAACTCGATCTTCTCTTCCACCGGGGCGGCGGCAGCGGCAGGGCCGGCCATCATCACCGGCGCAGCAGCCGACACGCCAAACTTCTCTTCCATCGCTTTGACGAGTTCCATCACTTCGAGCAAGGTTTTGCTGGCGACGGCGTCAATGATCTGATCGTTCGAAAGGGACATTGTGATTACCTCTGAAAACTTGAATGTTGATTGCGAAAAAGCGAGTTATGCGCTGACGGCTTCCGGTTCTGCCGAGCCTGATTCTGCCGGGGCGGCCTGATCCTTCTCGGCATAAGCCTTGAGGACACGGGCAACACGGGTAGCCGGCTCAACGAGCACGCTAAGCAGCATGGACAGGGCCTGGTCACGAGTCGGCAGCGATGCCAGCACGTCGACATGCGACGCCGGGTAAAGCTTGTCACCAACGGCGACGACCTTCGCCTTGAGTTTGTCGTTGCTCTTGGAAAATTCCTTGATCAGACGCCCTGCGGCGCCCGGATCTTCCATTGAGAACGCATACAGCAGCGGACCCGTCAGCGCGTCTTTCACGCAGGCGTAATCCGTACCGGTCACCGCGCGGGACGCGAGTGTGTTCTTGACAACTTTCAGGAACACACCGGTTTCGCGGGCTTTCTTGCGCATCGCCGTCATGTTGCTGACGTTGACGCCTGCGTACTCAGCGGCAACCAGGGAATGGGCTTTGGAAGCCACTTCCGCCAACTGCGCAACGACTTCTTGCTTCTGAGACAGATTGAGAGCCATTTCATCCTCCAATTGATTTCCGTTCGCGGCTCCTGCCGGAAACGGTCCGAAGCAGCGCTGATCCGTCAGCGCCGGGGACGCGCGAGCGTCCCGGTGGTGGCCGTTCCAAAACTGGTTTGGGCGACACCATCTGCGCAGGTCGGAATCCTTCCGATTAAGGCTGCCTCGTGTGGCCGTCTTGCGACGGGCGACTCTTGTCGCGCACGGGCGAACCACCTGCGGTCTTTGACGGACTCCCCGCGACCGAAGTCACGGGAGGCCCTCAAATAGGGGATGACCGGCGGCGCCGGCCATCGTTGAATCGATTACTTGGTCACCAAGGTACCGTGGTCGACGATGACGCCGACGCCGTGGGTGCTGGTCAGCGACACCTTGACGAGATATTGGCCCTTCGCGGTCGATGGCTTGGCCTTGATGACGTCGCCGAGCAGCGCATTGAGGTTGCCCTTCAGCGCTTCGGTTTCGAAACTGGCCTTGCCAATTGTGGCGTGGATGATGCCGCCCTTGTCATTGCGGAAACGTACCTGACCGGCCTTGGCGTTGCGCACGGCACCCGCGACGTCGGCGGTGACGGTGCCGACCTTCGGGTTCGGCATCAGACCACGCGGGCCGAGCAACTGACCTAGCTTGCCGACGACACGCATCGCGTCCGGGGTTGCGATCACGACGCCGTAGCTCAGATCGCCCGCCTGCATCTTCTCGGCCAGATCTTCCATGCCGACAATGTCCGCGCCAGCCGCCTTGGCTGCTTCGGCCTTCTCGCCCGGGGGGCAGAACACGGCGACCTTGACGGTCTTGCCGGTGCCGTTCGGGAGCACGGTCGAACCGCGCACGCCCTGATCAGACTTCTTCGCGTCGATGCCGAGGCGAATCGCCACGTCGACCGATTCATTGAACTTCGAGGTGGCGTTCTTCTTGACGATGGCGAGTGCGTCATCGATGCCGTAGAGCTTGCCGGCGGCAACCGTCGGCAGCATCTTCTTGATTCGTTTGCTGATATTTGCCATGTCTTAACCCTCCACCACGAGACCCATGCTGCGCGCGCTACCGGCAATGGTGCGCACCGCTGCATCCATATCCGCCGCCGTCAGGTCGGGCATCTTCTGCGTCGCGATCGCTTCAAGCTGCGCGCGCGAAACCTTGCCGACCTTCTCGGTGTTCGGGCGCTTCGAGCCCGACTGGATACCCACCGCCTTCTTCAGCAAGATTGTTGCCGGCGGCGTCTTCGTGATGAACGTGAAGCTGCGATCCGAATACGCGGTGATGATCACCGGAATCGGGATGCCCGGCTCCATCTTCTGCGTGGCAGCATTGAACGCCTTGCAGAATTCCATGATGTTCAGGCCGCGCTGACCGAGCGCTGGGCCGACGGGCGGCGAGGGATTGGCCTGACCGGCCTTCACCTGCAGCTTGATGTAACCAACAACCTTCTTTGCCATGACATTGACTCCTGGAGTTCAAGCGTCTGCAGGTCTCTCGACGTGCTGACTCCTCCGTCAGTTGAATTACAGATCTTCCACTTTAGAACTGGGCCGAAGCCCGATTCATCCTCAGGCCTTTTCCACCTGGGCGAACTCGAGTTCGACCGGCGTGGAGCGACCGAAAATCAGCACCGCCACGCGCAGGCGGCTCTTCTCGTAATTGACTTCCTCAACGGTGCCGTTGAAGTCGTTGAACGGGCCTTCGGTGACGCGCACCAATTCGCCCGGCTCGAACAACACTTTCGGACGCGGCTTCTCGACGCCGTCCTGGACGCGCTGCAGGATCACTTCCGCTTCGCTGTCCTTGATCGGGAGGGGCTTGTCGGCGGTACCACCGATGAAACCCATCACCTTCGAAGTTTCCTTGATCAGATGCCAGGCCTCGTCGTCGATGCGCGTCGACTTCTCATGCTGATGAGTTTCGATCTGGATCAGCACATAGCCCGGAAAGAATTTGCGCTCGCTCTTGCGCTTTTGACCATTGCGCATTTCGACCACTTCTTCGGTCGGCACCAGCACATCGCCAAACTTGTCTTCCATGCCGCCACGCACGATGCGATCGCGCAAGGACTTGGCGACCTGCTGCTCGAATCCGGAGTAGGCGTGAATCACGTACCAACGTTTGCTCATAGCCTGACTCCGCTCAACTGCCCGAACCGAACAGCATGCCGAAGATCCAGACGAGAATGCTGTCGAACAGGAACAGCAGCAGACTGACAACGGTGACAACGACGAAGATCACGAGCGTGGTCTGCGTGGTTTCCTGACGCGTCGGCCAGACCACCTTGCGCAATTCGAAATGCGATTCAGTAACGAATTCGCGCACAAAGCGGCCGAAGCTGCTCTTGTAGCTGACACCCACCGCAAGGACCATCGACACCAACACACCGGCAACGCGCAAGCCTACCGACTCACGCGAGAAATAGTAGTAAGCGGCCATACCACCGGCGATCAGCAGAATCGACAGGGCGAGTAGCGCTTTGTCGACCGTACCGTGTCCGGACTGTTCAATATTCGTGCTCATGCATGATCCAGGCGACGACCGTATTCCGTCGCAGCGTTACGTGAGTGGCACGCCAGGAGGGACTCGAACCCCCAACCTGCGGTTTTGGAGACCGCTGCTCTGCCAATTGAGCTACTGGCGTGTGATTAACGCATTGAAGCGACAGCCCTTGCGGTCCGCCGCTTCGTGTTCATTGCCGCCGATGTACTGGCAGCGGTATTACTTGGATGTACTGCTTAGACCAGGATTTTCGCGACGACGCCGGCGCCGACGGTGCGGCCACCTTCGCGAATCGCAAAACGCAGGCCTTCTTCCATCGCGATCGGGTGAATCAGC
>JAYUVY010000029.1:0-48071 GCA_043753835.1 Lysobacterales bacterium
ACCGATGTGATCAGCAACGCCAGCGGCGGCGTGTGCGTCCGTAGCAGCGCGTCCAGCACGGTCGCGACGGTGACGAACAACGCCCAACGCAATCCGTAACGGACCACGACTGCAAGGGCGAGCCCGGACGAAGGCCAGAACAGCGCGAAATCGCCCGGTCCTTTTGCAAAGTGCACGGCATACGCATTGCAGGCGAGATAAAGTCCCACCAGTGCAAGAAACATTGCTGCCTGTCGGTATGCGCTGCGCACGTCAGCAGCTTACCCCTCGCGATGGATGCGCGTCACCCCTGCCGGCAACGCGCGCAGGATGATCCAGCGTCGCTTCCCTACGCGATGAATTCACTTCACGTCGGGGCTGGTATGGGAGCCGATCAATTGCAGCCGTCCGCTGTCGATCATCGGTTGCGGGTCGTCCTGAAGTTCACGCAGGATGCTCGCCAAGTCGGTGCGCAGGGTCGGACGCAATGCCGCCCAGCCATCGTTGCCGTGTCGCGCGACCCATTGCATAGCGGCATGCGCCAGCCCGGCCAGTTGTTCCCAGCCAGGTCGGCGCTGGGCGTCGCGGTACAGCGGATACTCGGCGATGCCGATCGAGCAGCTCAATTGCAGTGGCGTACCGATGCCGCCATCGAATGCGTGGCCACGAATCGCACGCCGAATGCGTTCGCCCAGGCTGTTGATATGCCGGTTGTGCATCGGACGGAACATCAGCAGGAATTCGGTCTCGTCCCAACGCGCGATGTAGTCGCCGCAACGCAACAGCGAGTTCAGTACCTGCGCGAATTGCTGCAGCACGCGGTCGTCGATCGGCGCACCGACGCTGGCCGTATCGGCACAATCGATGCGCACCACAGCGAAGACCATCACCTGATCGGACTGGCCGAGGTGTTGCTGTTCACGGTCGTAGAAGGCCAGGTCGGAGGGAATCTGGTTGGCGAGATAGCGGCGGTTGCGCAGGCCGGTCAGCGGATCGGTCTGGCTGGCGTTCTCGAGGCGTTCGTTGGCGATGTGCAATTGCTGGTTGCGCTCGTACACCTGCTGTTCCAGCGAGATGCGCTGGGTCTCGTGCAACTGGCGCTGACGCCGGTAGCCCATGTACACAAGTAGCCCGATCAGCAATGCGATCAACCCCTGGAACAACGGAGTCTCGTGGAAATAAGGCTGGATTCGGAAGCTCAGACGCGCCGGCGTTGGATTCCACACGTTGGCATTATTCGAGGCCATGACCTCGAATGTATAGTCGCCGGGTGGGAGGTTCGTATAATTCGCACGCCGCCGACCGGGGTCGTCCAGAACCTTCCATGCACGGTCGTAGCCAACCAGACGGTACTGGATCTGGATGCTGTGCGGGTCCTGGAAACTTGGCGCGGTGAACTCGATGGTCAGGTCGCGTGCGTTCGGATCGAGCAGCGCCGGCATCGTCCTGGCCAGATGCCATGCCCCCTGGTATTCCACGCGTTCGATCACCACGTTCGGGGCGAGCGGGTTCTTGACGATCCCATGGGTGTCGAGCGAGACCACCCCATCGCGCGACGGCAGCCACAATACATGGCCGTCGATGAAGCCCTTGGACATCCCCGACCCGTTGCAGCAATAACCCTGCTGGCCTGCGTTGCGGTCGCCGCGCTCGTTGAGGATCATCTCGCCGCGCACCTTGCGGATCTCGCCGCGCTGAAAACGCGTGAGGTCCATCAGCGGCACGCGGGCGATGCCGCGGATTCCGGCCATCCACAGGTAGCCGCGATCGTCCTCGGTCATGAAGAACATCGCATTCGACGGAATACCCTGCTCTGCGCCGAGACGATCCCAGCGCTTGCCGTCGAAGAGGTACAGATTCTCGGAGAACGCGCCAAGCGCGATCGCGCCGGTCGACAACTGTCGCAACGCATTCACATCGAGGTCGCGGGGCAAGCCGACGTTCACGCCGAACGGCACAAAACGCTCGCCACGCAGTTCGAAGACGCCGCCCTCGGTGCCAACCAGCAGGCGTCCATCGCGCAGCCGCAGCATGACCTCGGCATGCACGTTGGTCAGTCCTTCGGATTCGCCATAGCGGCGCAGACGCTGGTCCGGCTGGCCCTCGTGATCGAGCCGGAACAGGCCGATGGTGGTCGGGAACCAGAGGGTCCCGTCCGGATCGCGCACGATGCCGTGGATCTGCGCACTGGCCAGCGGCGCCAGGATGGGCGGTGCCTCGATATGGCCATTGCGCCAGACCACGATGCCGTGACGTGTGCCGATCCATAACCGATCGGATTCCGCGAGCAGGTTGTAGGCGTGCGGATGCGGCAATGCGCTGCTTGGCACGATCGTGCGGAAGCGGCCGTGCTCGAACACGTCCACGCCAACGCTGGTGCCGACCCAGAGCGTTCCATCCGGACTTTTCGAGAGCGACCAGACGACCGGATCGCTCAGGCCATCGTCGACGCTGTAGCGGCGCGTCCAGCCGTTCCAGATCCGGATCAGTCCCTCGGTCTGGCTGCCGAGCCAGAGGTTTCCCTCGAGATCCTCGAACGCGCTTGTCACGATCTTGTAGGTGGTCGGCGGGCGTGCGCGGATGGATTCGACGACCTTGCCTTCGCGAAGTCGCAGCAAGGCCGAATTGGTGCCGGCCCAGAGGTTGTGGTCGTGATCCAGGAACAACGCGCCGATCGGCGATCCGGCGACATCGGATTCGGTGGCGACCGCAACCCAGGCATCGCCGTCGCGGACGAACAGTCCGCGGGTGGTTCCGGCCCAGATGCGACCCTGGGCTTCGACCAGCCGCGTCACTTCGGCCGTGGCGGCCTCTGGCGGCATCGCCATCCGGATGGACTGGCCAGCCTGTTCGCGCACGACCACGCCGGTGCTGCCGATCCAAAGACCGTCCTTGCGTTGCAGCAGCGCCTCGGCCGGCCTGATCGTGGGATCGACATCGACTAGGTTGTCGTTCGCGACCTGCATCAAACCAGTCGTCGTGGCCACCAGGATGGTGCCTTCCGCTGTTTGTGCGAGCGCGCGCACATCCGGTATTCGATGCGTCGCCTGAACGGCCGGTCGAATCGCCTTGAAGTGGCCGTCGGCATAGACCGCCAGCCCCTTGTAGGTACCGATCCATAGCTTGCCGCTGCGATCGAGCAACAGCGCGCGCACCCAGACGCCCGGCAACTCCGGTTCGATCTCCGGCGTGAAGGTAGTGAAGTGAACGCCATCGAATCGCGCCAGCCCGTCCTGGGTGCCAACCCAGATATAGCCCTGACGGTCCTGGGCGATCGTCAATGCGCTGATCTGGGGCAAGCCGTCCTGGATCGACCAGCTATTGGCGACGTATTGCGGGAACGGCTTGGCCGGGTCGAGCGCCCAGGCGGCGATGCATGCGCACAGGCCCAGCACGAGCGCCAACGCCCGCGTCCATCGGTGCAACGACTTCGACTGGACACGCCGCAAGCGCATCACAAGCTCCCCTGTCTTGCTCCGAGTGTAGCCCGGTCGCGGAGGCTTGCGATATGGCAGGGGATCGTACCTGGAGATCAATAGAGTCTAGATTTTCCCGGAAATACCGCACTCACCCTGCATGGATGAGTGATGTAGCAGACGCTACGCGATGGTTCTGTATTCATCTCTTCATGCGGATAGAAGGATTGACAAAACGGTTTTGCTCGGGCAGCATCCATCCTGCAATCCCATCGAGACCGGCTGAGGGACAGGCCCTTTGAAGCCGGGGCAACCGCGACGCGCGAGCGTCCAGCGGTGCCAAATCCTGCGGGGACGTTCGCGTCCACCGGAAGATGGGTCGTACTCGCAATTCAGGCGGGGACGACATCGCATTCTGGACACCGCGCGATCTCGCTGGGGCATGGACCACCAGGAGACCCGCCATGACCCTCGCAGTGACCGAAACCGTTGAAGCAGCTTCCAACGAAACGTGCGTATCCCGTTCTGTCGCGTACCTTTCACAGTCATCGCCGCTGGCGACTTGCGGTGAATTCGATCTGACCCTCGCGTTGCGCCACGCCGGCACGCGCAGCCTGCGCGTGCGCTGGCAACGCGTCGGCGATCCGGCCGCGCCGACAGTCGTTGTGCAGGGCGGCATTTCTTCAGACCGCAATGCCGGTGGTTCGCCCGATGCAGGGCCGGGCTGGTGGCAGGCGCAGGTTGGTATCGACCGCGCGATCGCCCCGGAGAACCTGCACGTCCTGTCCATTGACTGGATCGGCGCCGATGGCACGCTCGACGCGCCGATCGATACCGCCGACCAGGCCGATGCGCTCGCCGCAACGCTGGATCGGCTGCGCATCGTGCGCATCGCCGCGTTCGTCGGCTGTTCCTACGGCGCGCTGGTCGGGTTGCAATTCGCGGCGCGGCATCCTACGCGCTTGCACAAGCTCGTCGCGATCGCTGGTGCACATCGTCCGCATCCGTATGCGAGCGCGTTGCGCGCGTTGCAGCGCAAGGTCGTCGCGCTCGGGCAACTGCAATGCGCTGATGAACTCGGCCTGTCGATCGCGCGGCAACTCGCGATGCTGACCTACCGCACGCCGGAGGAATTCGAGCAGCGCTTCACCGCCGACACCGTGATCGATGGTGCGCATGCGCGTTGCGCAGCCGAGGATTATCTGGAAGTCTGCGGTTCGCGTTACGCCGCGCGCTGGTCGCCGACTGCGTTCCTGCGGCTGTCCGAATCGATCGACCTGCACCGCGTCGATCCCGCGCAGATCGTCGTGCCGACAACACTGGTCGCGGTGGAAGGCGACCGGCTGGTTCCGCCCGAAGACGTGCACGCGCTCGCCGCGCGGATCAAGGCTCCCGTCCACGTGCACGTGCTGCGCTCGCTCTACGGACACGACGCGTTCCTCAAAGACGTCGGACCGATCGACGCGATCCTGCGCACGGCGCTCGCCGACGCGGGAAACGATTGCAGCAACGGAGGCGTGGCATGAGCGCCTTCCGCCCGGGCACCATCGCCGTGCGCAGCGGCATCGACAGCGACACCGCACATGGCGCGGTCGTGCCGCCGATCGTGCTGTCGAGCAACTTCAGCTTCGCGGGTTTCGAACAGAAGCGGAAATACGATTACACCCGCAGCGGCAACCCGACCCGCGACCTGCTCGCCGAAGCACTGGCCGAACTCGAAGGCGGCGCGGGCTCGGTGATCACCGCGACTGGCATGGCCGCAATCACGCTGGTATTGGCCCTGGTGCAGCCAGGCGACAAATTGCTGGTGCCGCATGATTGCTACGGCGGCAGCTGGCGCCTGTTCAATGCGCTCGCGAAGAAGGGCCAGTTCGAACTGATCACCGCCGACCTGACCGACCCGCGCACCCTGGCCGAAGCGCTTGCGAAGCAGCCGCAATGGGTGTGGATCGAGACGCCGTCAAACCCCTTGCTGCGCCTGACCGATCTGCGTTTCGTTGCGGAAGCAGCGCATCGTGTCGGTGCCACCGTCGTCGCCGACAACACCTTCCTGTCCCCGGCTTTGCAGACGCCGATTGCGTTCGGCGCCGATCTGGTCGTGCATTCGACGACGAAATACATCAATGGCCACAGCGATGTCGTCGGCGGTGCGGTGGTCGCGAAGGATGCGGCACTACTCGAACAACTGGTGTGGTGGGCGAACGCGCTCGGTTTGACCGGTTCGCCGTTCGACAGTTTCCTGACCTTGCGCGGTCTGCGTACGCTCGATGTGCGCCTGCGTGCGCATCAGGAAAACGCGCTGATTCTTGCAAGCGCAGCGGATGCACACGATGCCGTTGCCGCGGTGCATTATCCGGGCCTGGTCGGACATGCCGGACACGCATTGTCGCTGCGGCAGCAACGCGGTCCGGGCGCGATGCTGTCAATCGAACTCGCTGAAGGTGTGCCCGCGGTGCGTGCATTTCTCGATGGCCTGCAGCATTTCACCCTGGCCGAATCGCTCGGTGGCGTCGAGAGCCTGATCGCGCATCCGGCGACGATGACGCATGCTTCGATGAGTGCCGAGGCGCGTGCCGCTGCGGGCATCGGCGACGGACTGCTGCGTCTGTCGGTCGGTATCGAGGACGTACGCGATCTCGCCCAGGACTTGGGCAAGGCATTGGACCGCGCTGCACGTGTTGATGCCGGCGTGCGAAAACCGATCGAGGTCGCGCGGTGAGTGCGGTCCTCGTCCCGGGTCTGCGTGACGACAGCGCGGCGGTCACGCGCGTCTGTCTGCTCGGCACCGGCGGTGTCGGGCGTGCGGTCCTGAGTCGTCTGCAGCAGCTGCAACAACGCGGTCGCGCCGGGCACTTGCATCTGGTTGGCGTCGCCAATTCACGGCGTGCACTCGGTGGCGCAGCGCTGGTGCCAAGCGAAGTACTGGAACGCATTGACCATGTTGCGTCGTTGTCGACGCCGGCCTTTGTCGATGCCGCTTTGGCGCCGTCGCGTGGCAATACGCATCGCATCGTGATCGACGCCACCGCCAGCGATGCGGTCGCCGCGCGACACGCGGACTGGCTGGCTTGCGGCATCCATGTCGTCACTGCGAACAAGTTGGGCGCTGGCAGCAGCGTCGCGCGCTGGCAGTCCATCCGCGCCGCGCAAGCACACGGACAGACACAGTACGGAGATGCCGCGACCGTGGGCGCTGGCTTGCCGCTGCTGCGCTCAGTGCGTGCCTTGGTCGATGGTGGCGATGACGTCCTCTCGATCGCGGGCGTGTTGTCGGGTTCGCTGGCGTGGTTGCTGCATCACTTCGATGGCACGCGCCCGTTCTCCGAACTGGTGCGCGAAGCCCGCGCACTTGGCTATACCGAGCCGGATCCGCGCGACGATCTGGCCGGGGCCGATGTTTGTCGCAAGTTGTTGATCCTCGCGCGTGCCGCCGGCATCGCGCTTGAAGCGCACGATGTGCGCGTGACGCCGCTCCTCGACGCAGTGCTGGCGCGCGTCGATCGCGCCGACCTCGACGCCGAACTAGTCCGCCTCGATGCGCCGTTGCAACAGCAGTTCGCCCAGGCGCGCGGCCAGAACGCACGGCTGCACTTCATCGCGCGTTGGCAAGCAGGGCAGGCGAGTGTCGGACTCGAAGCGCTGGCGGGCGATGATCCACTCGCCGGCGGCAGTGGCAGCGACAACCGCGTGGCCATCCACAGCACGCGATATGGCGAACGCGCTTTGTTGATTCAGGGGCCAGGCGCCGGCAATGAGGTGACCGCCGCCGCATTGCTCGATGAGGTGCTGAAAATCGCCGCAGATTGACCCCGGTCGCCGCCTTGACGACTACACTACGCCCAGACTCACGGGCGTACGTGCACCATGAACAACATTCGTTCGATCACCACGTTTGCCGCGCTGCCGTTGATCGCTGCTTTGCCGTCTTTCGCGGCAACCGTGACAGACACGACGCCCGACGCAGCGTCCGCAGTCGCCACCAGCGAGGGTACCGAGCCATCGACACTGGAGGCGGTCGTCGTCACCGCGCGCAAGAAATCGGAAGAACTGCAGCAAGTACCGATGAGCGTGGCCGCGTTCGATGGCGACGAATTGGAAGACCGCGGCATCAACAACCTCAACGAGCTCGGAAGTCTGGTGCCGGGGCTGCAGCAGGGTGACCTCGCGATCTCCAGTCGACTGACATTGCGCGGCGTCAATTCCGGCGACAACAACGCCTTCGAGCAATCGGTCGGCACCTATGTGAACGGCATCTACCGCGGGCGCATGAATCAGCAGCAGATCGGGCTGTTCGATGTCGAGCGCGTCGAGGTATTGAAGGGGCCGCAAGTCGCGCTGTACGGCAACAGTTCGATCGGCGGTGCGATCAGCGTCATCACCCGGCAACCGGCGTTCGAATTCGGCGGTGATGTGCGGCTGCGCTATGGCACGGAATACCGCGAGCCGCAGGTGGACGCGGCGTTCGATGTGCCGGTGAATGATGACTTCGCGGTGCGGTTCGCCGGCACCTGGCGCGATCAGGGCAAGGGGCTGTCGCCGAACGATGCCTCCGGCGACAGTTCGCCGGTCAATCAGGACGAAGCGGCGCGCATCAGCGCAATGTGGTTGCCGAGCGACGCCTGGACAGTCGCGCTGCGCCACGAGCAGGGCGACTTCGCCCGCAACGGGCATATTTTCGAGGTCTACAAACACGTTGACGGCCAGGGCAATCCTTGGCCGAACACGCCGTTCACCGGCATCAACGACGGTCGCCTGAACATCGGCAATGGTGACTCATTCAAGTACCAGGACGCCTTCATGCACACCGACATGGCCGAGTCGGTGCTGGACATGCAATACGACTTCGGCGGCGCAGTGTTGACTGCGATCAGCGGTTACAGCCGTTACGACTTCGAGCAGTCCGCTGATGTCGATATCACTCCCGCGACCCTGATCAATGTCTATCAGAACGAAAATTTCCGCCAGTTTTCGCAGGAGCTGCGGATTGCCGGCAACTGGCGCGAAGGCGTCGATTATCTCGCCGGCGTTTATCTGCAGCGCGACGATTTCAGCAATGACTACCTGTCCGACTTCAACCTGCCGGCGCTGGTCGCGCCTGCATACGGCATTCCGACGAGTGTTGCCGCGGGGCTGCTGGCACCGTTCTCGCGGCACATCCTGCTCGAACAGGACACGACGCAGAAGGCGCTGTTCGGCAATCTCGATTTCGCCCTCGCAGAACGCCTGACGGCGACGGTCGGCTTTCGGTATTTGATGATCGACAAGGACGCTCGCCAAGCGGTGCGCACGGCTGACATCGATCACATCGATGCCGCC
The DNA here is from genome assembly GCA_043753835.1 of Lysobacterales bacterium. Classification (GTDB taxonomy): domain Bacteria; phylum Pseudomonadota; class Gammaproteobacteria; order Xanthomonadales; family Ahniellaceae; genus JADKHK01. Next base: position 8,712 of record JAYUVY010000029.1, read on the forward strand.
GGGGCGCTGATTGACGTGCGCTGGTTGAGTCCGTCGCTCGCGCCGCTGCTGCTCGGCAATGCCGACTATCTGGCAAACCCGACCAGCTATGTGCTGGTGCTCGCTGATGGCACGCGCATTGACCCGGTATTGGCACCGAACAATGTCGTCGGTTACAGCATCGTCTCGGCCGGTGCCGGTGACCTGCATCAGTTCGACAACCTGTCGCGCGATGAAAGCCACCCGATGTATCAACTGAGTCTGGCCTGGCAATGGTCGGACGAGTTGCTGGCCTATGCCAACTGGTCCAACGGCGCCAAGGCCGGTGGCTTCGATTTCCTGTACGAAGGCGACAGCACCGAAGAGGTCGAATACGGCGATGAAAACGCCAGCGTCTTCGAAGTCGGCTTCAAGCGCGACTGGCGCGATGTGCGCCTGAATCTGGCGCTGTTCCATGGTCGCTATGAAGACTTGCAGGTGTCGGTGTTTGATGGCGGCATCGGTTTTCTGGTGGGCAATGCCGCGAGTTCCATTTCCAAGGGCATCGACGTCGATCTTGACTGGCGCATCAGCAACGACCTCAGCCTGATGGCGCGACTTGAATACCTCGATTTCAGCTACGACCAGTTCGCCGACGCCAATTGCAGCACCACCGATCGCCTGAATACCGGCGCGGCGATCTGCGACTGGTCCGGTGACCGCACCCCCTTCGTGCCCGAATTCGAGGGCGTCGTCGGTGCCGAGCACAGCTGGCAGACCGCGTCGAACTGGGCGTTTCGCCAAGCCCTCAGTTTGAGCTACCGCGGCAGCCACAGCACCGCTTCCGACAATGAAATCCAGACCCGCCAGGGTGCCTATGGGCTGCTCGACTACCGGCTGGAAATGGCACCGGATTCCGGCGTCTGGGGCGTGGCCCTGCTCGGCAAAAACTTGACCGACGCGGAATACAATGTATTCACTTCGGTGATCCCGCTTGCGCCCGGTGGCGCCTTCGCCAGCGTGCGCGGCAAGGGCCGCGAGGTCTCGGTCGAATTGCAGTATCACTTTTAGGCATCACTTTTCAGGATAAGCGCGCAGTGCAGCTGGCCGGATACACCGTCAATGACGTGATCTATGCGATGGGTGAGACGGCGGTGGCCACGGCGACCTCGGCGACCGGCGAACGCGTCGTTCTCAAGTACCTGGATAGCAACCGGCCGGCGCCCGAGATGAGTGCGCGCTGGCGACACGAATTCTCGGTGCTGCAGTCGATCGACTCGATGCATGTCATCAAGGTGCTCGCGTTGCAGGAGGTCGAACGCAGTCTGGTGCTGGTACTGGAGGACTTTGCGTCGACCAATCTTGCGCAGCTGATCGAGCGCGGCCTGCTCGATCTGTCCGACCAGCTGACACTCGCAGTCCGGCTTGCGCAAGCGGTGGGCGCGGTGCATGAGCACCGGCTGATCCACGGCGACATCGCGCCGAAGAACGTGTTGGTTGACCCGGTGACGTTGACGCTGAAGCTGTGCGATTTCGGGCTGTCGACGCGGCTCGACATCCAGCCGCGTCGCAGTGACGGCGCTTTCATGGCCGGCACACTCGACTACATGTCGCCCGAGCAGACCGGGCGCACCAATCTCGACATCGACTATCGCAGCGACTTCTATTCGCTTGGGGCCTCGCTGTACCAGCTGTTCTCGGGTCGGGCGCCGTTTCTGGCCGGCGATCCGATGAGCCTGTTGCACGCGCAGCTTGCGAACATGCCGGTGCCGTTGCATGAAGTCGACGCGACGATTCCGGAGCCGTTGTCGATGATCGTGCAGAAGCTTCTGGCCAAGCACCCCGACGATCGCTACCAGAGCAGTTTCGGTCTGGTGCGCGACCTTGAGGCCTGCGCCGACAGCTGGCGCTTGTACCAACGCGTCGAGCGCTTTGCGCTCGGAGCGGCCGACGTTCCGGAGCGCTTCTGCGTCGCACAGAAGTTGTACGGACGCCAGGAGGAATGCAACGCGATTCTCGCGGCACTGCGGCGCGTGGTCAGCACCGGCACCGTCGAACTGATGTTGATCAGCGGCTATTCCGGCGTCGGCAAGACCGCGCTGGTCAGCGAACTGCACCGGCCGGTACTGGCGCGGCGCGGCTACCTGCTGCGCGGCAAGTGCGACCAATACAACCGCAACCAGCCTTACGTCGCGCTGATCCAGGCCTTCGGTCAGGCGCTGCAGGCACTTGCGACCGAAGGCGCCGAACGCCGTCACTACTGGAAGGCGCGGCTCGGTGACGCGCTCGGCGCGAACGCTGCGGCCGTCGCCGACGTGGTGCCCGAACTCACGCTGTTGATCGGTACGCCGCCGCCGCTGACACCGTTGCCGCCGGCCGAAGCCGAACAGCGTTTCCACATTGCATTTGCGCAATTCGTGATGGCCCTCGCTGCGCGCAGCCATCCGCTGCTGGTGTTCCTCGACGACTTGCAATGGGCCGACGTCGCGACGTTGCGTCTGGTCGAATATCTGGCGCGCGCCGAGAGCGATCTCAGTGTGCTGATCATTGGCGCCTATCGCGACAACGAAGTCGTGACTGGCGATTCCTTGCAGCTTTCGATCCAGGCGATCGAACGCAGCCCGGCGCGGGTCGAGCACTTGCGGCTTGGGCCAATGTCCGACGCAGACGTGACGCAACTGATTGCCGACACCCTGCACAGCACGAACGAGCGGGTCGCACCGCTGGTCGAGTTGTGCCTGCAGAAGACGCGCGGGAATCCATTCTTCCTCGGCCAGTTCCTGCGCAGCCTGCACGATCAGGGCGACATCCAGTACCGACGTGAGCACGGCGCCTGGGACTGGGATCTGGAACAGATTCGCGGTCGCGGCATGACCGACAACGTGGTCACCTTGCTGCTGGCCAAGTTGACGCTGTTGCCCAAAGACACACGCGCGTTGCTGGCGCTCGCGGCGCATCTCGGGAACCGTTTCGACCAGCGCGCTTTGATGGCGGTCGGCGAACGTGATGCCGAAGCGATCGCTGTCGTGCTGTGGCCGGCGCTGCAGGCTGGACTGCTGGTGCCGATGAACGAGGAATACAAATTTGCGCAGAGTCCGGAGCGATTGAAGGGCGCGCGCTACCGATTCCTGCACGACCGCGTGCAACAGGCCGCGCACGAACTGGTATCGGAAGACGAGCGCCCGGCGCTGCGCCTGCGTTGCGGTCGGCTGCTGTTGGCTGCGAGCAGCGAGGCAGAGCTCGATGAGCGTCTGTTCATCGTGCTCGAGTCGCTGAACGCGGCGATCGACCTGATCACCGAACCGGGCGAGCGCGCGCGGCTGCTTGCATTGAACCTGCGCGGTGGCATCCGCGCGAAGTCCGCCGCTGCTTACACCGCCGCAGTCGAGTTGTTGCGCCGTGGTGAGAGCCTGCTGCCGCCGGATGCCTGGCAGGCGCAGCCGGAGCTCGCGTTGACGCTCTACAGGAATCTGGCCGAGGCGGAATACCTTGCCGGGCATTTCGACGCCGCCGAGACCAGGCTCACGCGCCTGGTCGAATCCGCGCCCAGCGTCGCCGCGAAGGTGACGCTGTGCCTTGCGCTCGTCGAGTTGCTGCACATCCGCGGCCGCTTCGTTGACTCATTCACGGTGCTGCGGCGCGCACTCGCGTTGCTCGGTCGCGATTTCCCCGAGTCCGAAGAAGAGGCGCTGCCGCGCTATCTGGCCGAATTTCCCGAGATCGAGGCGTTGCTTGCCGGGCGCAATGAGCACGCGCTGCTGGCCCAGGACGAAATGCGTGATCCGGAGCGCCTGCTCGAAATGCAGGTGTATTACGGCTTGGCGTATTCGACCTATCAGATCAACCGCGGATTGAGTTACGTGCTCGGTGCGTGCCGTATGGTGAAGGCGACGCTCGAACATGGTCAGTGCGACTTGAGCTGCGTCGCTTACGCCACCTACCAGACCGCGATGGCTGCGAGCGGACGCCCTTATCCCGCGGTGTACGCGATGGGGCGGCTCGCGCGAAAACTGTCCGAGCAGCGCGACAACGCGTATTTCCGCCTGTCGGTCTACCAGTATTTCGGTGCGTTCTATCAGCATTGGTGCGAGCCGCTGCGCGACACGTTGCCGTATCTCGCGCAGGGTCTTGCGATGGGCCGCGCCGGCATCAACCCGCTCGCGGCCGGATACTGCGCGCTGCTGGGGTCGGTGAATGCTTTCGTGATGGGCGCCGCGCTTGACGACGTTCAACTCGAAGCCGAGCAGAGCCTCGCATTTCTGAAACACAGCAACCAGCCAGCGACCGAGCTGATGCTTCGCTGCGGCGTCTTGCAGCCGGTCGCCGCACTGCGCGGCAAGACGCTGAAGCCGATCAGCTTCGACACGTCGGAAGTGCGCATTGGTGAGCTGCTGAAAGATGATTTCGAGTCGAACTCGATCGGGCTCGCGTTTTACAGCTTCGCGATGATCCGTCATGCCTATCTGTTCGACCTGCCCAGTGAATGGCGCGCAAATTCGCCGAAGCGCGCGATGATCGCGGCGCTGCTGCCGGACGGCCCGACGCTGACCGAAGCGACGTTTTTTCATGCGCTCGGCTTGCTCAAGCCCGGCTTCGTCGAGCCCGACCAGCAGGCAGCGGCCATCAATGAAGCACAGGAATTGCACGACCGCTTCGACACCTGGGCCGGGCATTGCGCAGCAAACTTCCAGCACAAGGCCTTGCTGATCGCTGCCGAGCTCGCGCGTGCTCGCGGCGAGTCGCGAGCAGCCATGGAACTGTTTGCGCGTGCCATCGACGCTGCGGCCGAGTCCGGGTTCACCCATTGCGAGGCGCTCGCAAACGAACTGTACGCGCGTTTCTGGCAAGACCAGCAGCAGCGCCAGCTCGCCAGCAACTTCATCCGCGAGGCGTATTTCCACTACCAGCGCTGGGGCGCTGTCGCGAAGTGCAAGCAGATCGAAGGGCAGTGGCCGCAGATCGCGTTTCGCGCCATCGAGCTCAGGCGCAGTGCATCGGCGTCGGGGGGCAGTCAGGGCGGGGTGTCCTCGTCGGTCGGCATGCTCGACCTGCATTCGCTGCTGAAGGCGAGTCGCCTGCTGTCGCAGGAAGTGCAGCTCGATGCGCTGCTGCAGAAACTGCTCGGCATCGTGCTTGAGAACGCGGGCGCGGAGTTTGGCGCCATCGTCACCTGTGACGACGACACGTTGACGGTCGAGGCGATTGGACGCTTCAGCGAAGGGGCGATGGTCGAGTACGACCAGGTGGGCCGCCGTCTTGCCGATGTTCCCGGCGAGGCCGCTGCGGAATTGCCCGACCAATTGCTCGAGTACGTGCGACTGACGCGCAGTGTGCTGGTCTTGAGCCATCCTGCCGACGACGTGCGTTTTGCACAAAGCCGCTACCTCGCGCTGCGTCGGCCGAAGTCGGTACTGGTGCTGCCGGTGCTGCATCAAAGCCGATTGGTGGCGGTGATCTACGTCGAGAACAATTTGCTCGAGGGTGCGTTCACCGAGCGTCACGTGAAGACGCTGGAGTTGCTCGGCGTACAGGCAGCAATCTCGCTGGTCAATGCTCGGCTTTACGAGAGCCTCGAGCGCAAGGTTGCGCAGCGCACCGAAGAGTTGCGCCGCATGAGCATGAAGGACGGCCTCACCGGCATCGCCAATCGACGCAGCTTCGACGAGCGTCTGGGCAGCGAGTGGCGGCGCAGCCAGCGCGCGCAGCAGACACTGTCGCTGATGATGATCGATATCGACCAGTTCAAACTGTTCAACGACCACTACGGTCATGTCGAAGGCGACCGCTGCATCCGTGCCGTCGCTGAAACCATGGAGCGCGTGGTCAATCGCAGCACCGACCTGGTTGCGCGCTACGGCGGCGAGGAATTCGCAGTCATCCTGCCCGATACCGACGTAGACGCCGCGGAATGGCTCGCCAAGACCTGCCTCTCCGCAGTCGCCGAACTTGCACTACCGCACGCCGCCTCGTCGTCCGGGCCATACGTCAGCATCAGCATCGGCCTGTACACAATGCCGGCAGGCGCCGAAATCAGCGCCGAGACCCTCGTCGTCCGCGCCGACCAGGCGCTGTATCAAGCGAAGCGCGCCGGTCGCAATCGGTACTGCCAGTTCTGAGTGAATATTGATGGCTGGGTGCGGGCGCGGATTGTGGTTTGCGCGCCTGGCGTGTGAGCATGCGCGTCACTTGCGAGGATCGACCCATGGCACAACGACGTTTGCGTATCGTCACTGGCTTGGCCGGTTTGCTGGTCGTCGCTGCCGGCGATGGCGTGTTGAATGAGCGCGCTGGTGGCGTGATTGCAGCCGCTTCGGCGCAGGAATCCGAAGAGGCTTTCGAAGACGACGAGGAATTCGTCGAGGATTCGGGTGAGGAATCGTCCGACGCCGAAGACGATGCCGAAGAGGATGCGTCCTCCGTCGGCGAGGAAGAAAGCGGCGACGAGCAGGACGCTGCAGCTTCGGATGAATCTGCCGCTGCGGAGGAAGAACAAGTCGAGGAAGGCGAGCAAGCGGAGCCCGAAGCTACTGAAGAGCCGCCGCCAGAACCGGAACCGCCAGTCGTAGCCCAAGCGTCTCCCGTCTCTAACCGGGATCGCGTATTCCAGACCATCGTCGACAGCGCGAAAGAAGTCCTCCCGGGCCTCTCAAGTCATGCGTTCCAGCACAGCGACAGCCTGAGGGAGTTGGGGGCGAACTCGGTCGACCGGTCAGAAATTGTCATGATGGCCGTGGAGCGACTCGAACTGAAGGTGCCGCTGATGGAACTGGCCAAAGCGGAAAACATCGGGGTATTGGCCGATCTGCTGGCGGCCAAGTTGCCCTAGTTGCGCTTCTCGGAATCGTCGCGGCAGTCTGCGGGAGACAGCGCGGCTGGCGCATCGGCGCGCAAGCGCAGGCGTGATGTCAGCGCAGCGATGGCGCGCAAATAGGCGTCGGTGTAGACGAGCGCGCAGGCACGCGTCAGATGCGAATACTCAGGCAGGTTCAGGCCTTGCATCGCGGGATAATCCTCGAAGTGCACACCTTGCACCTTGGCCGCGCTCAACAACGCATCCCAGCCGCGCGTGCGTGGCAAATATTCTTCTTCGCCGAAGCGGAACTGCAGCGCCGACGGCGGCCGCACGAAGACCACTTCGCCGCCGCGCGCGCGGATTTGCGCGACTGCCGCTGCCGTCGTTGCCAACGTCATGCGGATCACCTCATCGCTGACCACATCCACCTTGCCCTGCGTCCACGCGGCGCGCGCATGTTTTCGCAGAAATTCGTCGGTCTCAATGCGCGGCCACAACCAGGTCTCGCGATCGGCACCGCTCGAAGCAATTTTCCAGACTTCGTCATAGGGATCATGCGCGTCGCTGCGCCAGCCGCGATCCAGTCGCTGGATCAGGGCACCCAGTCGGTAGTTGTCATCGAGAAAGGCGAACACGCGCTCCAGCGATCGATGCAATACATACGAACTGCGCTGCGCCGGCGATTCGAATCGATAACGCTGCAACGCCGTGCCCATCAAGCCGACGTCTTCGCGGAAATACGAGAGTTCGCTGATGCCGACAATGACCAGGCCGCGGAAGTCGGCGTCGCTCGCCAGATCCTGCAGGAACGGTCGGCCATTGGTGCCGGCCAAAGCCAACTGGATCGGCCGCACGCCGGTCAAGGCTTCGAAGCGTTCGAAGTGCGTGTCGAACAGGATGCGTGAATCACCGACGATCACGACCTGGCCTGCACCGGCATCGATGCGTCGGCGCTGTTCGGCCCACGCGGATGCGTTGTCGTCGAGATCGCCTGGGGCCAACTGCAGGCTGCGCATGCGCCATTCCCACGATGCGAGCATGACCAGCGACAGCAGCACCGTCATGCGGAAAATATTCCGCCACGGTTGCGCCGGCACTGGGCGCTCCGGTACCGGCTGCGCCACGCCTGGTCGATCGGCGGCGGTCAGGCGTTCAGGGCTGGCGGCATGCACTTCCGTTCCCTCATTCGATGCTGCAATGTGCATCAGAACATGATCTGCCCGTCGGGCGACAACGCTGGACTTTGATGATTATCCCGGATCATTCGCAGTTGCCCATCATCGGCATGGACACGACGGAAATTCTGCGCGCCTTGCCGGGCGACATGGCACTCGCTGTCGAACGCGTCGACGCCAATGATCTGGCGCTGCGGGCGGCAGCGGTCGGCATCGTCCCCTACGCCGATGCCCTGCATCCGCGTCGTCATGGCGATTTTCTGGCCGGTCGCCTCGCCGCGCGTGCGGCATTGCGGCAATTGGGTGCGACGGTACTCACGGTCGGGCGTGAGGATCAGGCGCCGGTATGGCCTTCAGGCTATTGCGGATCGATCAGTCACAGCGCTGGCTGGGCGGTCGCCATTGCTGCGGATTCGTCGCAATGGCGCGCGCTCGGCATCGACATCGAGGCACGCATCGGCGCGAACCGTGCGCGTGCGCTGCGTTTTGCGTTGAGCCCGGACGAATTGCGCGCCTGCGACGACAGCCCGGATGAATGGGCGTCGACACGCGCCTGGGCGGCGAAAGAGGCGGCGTTCAAATGCTGTGCCGCGCTGGGGGCGAATCCGACCATGCAGGATCTGGCGCCGGAATGGATGGATGCGCATTCGGGCTCGGTCAGCGTCTCGGTTGACCACGCGTCGGTTCGCATCGAACTCGTCAGCGGCGTGACTGACGAGTTGATGTGGGTGATCGCAAGTGTCCGCGACGGCGCTGCGATCAAATGCTGATGCGGTGCCACCCGGCTCGTGCTGAACTTCGCGTCAGTCTGCGGGCCCGCCTTCAAAGCCATTGCCGAACGACGACAGCATCACGTGCACGTCATCGACGAAGACTTCGAACGCCTGCGGAATGGCGGTGCACTGGACGGTGAGTGTGATCCCGGCAGCCCCGGGCGGCATCACCATCTCGGTGCCAGCGCGCCGCCACTCGCTCGCGACGGTGCCACCGGGCACGCCGAAAATGCCGCCGCCAAGGTTTGGTGCACCACAGTTGGTGCCGCCACGTATTGCGTACGAAACGGCACAATTGCCCACGGGTGCATCGACGGCCTTGAAAAAGGCACCGATCCGGTAAGGTTCGCCAGGCAGCACTGGCATACAGCCGGCCCCGAGCTGGAACTGATGATTGTTGAGCTGTGCGTTGAATTGGCTCGGTACACGCACCGACGCCGCGCCGCTGCGGCTTGCCGCGGTGCTGCGTACCGCCGGTGGGGTGGTTGGGGAATATCCGGCGAGATCAGATTCGAAACCGCAGTTGGCGACGGCATTGAGCCGATTCGGGCAATGAAAGAATCCCGGCGGGGCATTGCGCACGGTGCGCACCTCGGTTGCAGTGAGCGCCTTGTTGTAGAAGCGCAGGTCATCCAGAAGTCCGTTGTGGAAGCGCTGCGCACTCGGCGTCAAGGTGACGCCGACGGCGCCGAGCCCGAGTTGGGTTTTCATCGTCGTGCCGCTGCCGAGACCGACAAAGACGGAAGGGATCGTCACCTGCGCGGCCAGCGCGTTTGGCGTCATCGCGACAAGTGCATCGTCGACATCGTTCGCGACGATCACAGCGACCGCACCCGCCTGCTGGGCTTTGAGCACCTTTTGATCGTAGTCGCAGCCGCCGCGGTCGATCAGTGCGATCTTGCCGCTGAGGTCGCCGACCAGGTTGTTGCAGCCGAGCGTCGGCTGCGCGCTGCCGTCATTGACGAGCGCGAGGGTGTTGCCCGGTAGATTCGCCGGCGTCGGGCCGAAGCGCGCAACCCGCGCTGGCACGTCGCCATTGAAGCTGAACCCACTCACGCTCACTTGCGCCTCGCCGGTTGCCCAAGCGCCGATGCTGATGCGCCCGGATAGCGGGCCGCAACGACCGAGCGGGTTGGCCGCGATCGCCGCCTCGGGCACGCCATCCAGGTAGGTGATCAACTGGTCGGTCGTGCTGTTGTACGTAAACGCGACATGGTGCCAAGTGCTGTCGGTCGGCACCGCCCCCGTCATTCGATAGGTCGGTGCCTGCCACTGCGCTCCGGCGACTTCTGGTCGACCGTCGCTACCGATGTTGATGTGGAGATTGTCGGCCGTGAACGCCGCGGCATAGTCGGGTGGATACGACGCCGCGCGGACCCAGTAGGCGATGCTGCAAGAATCACCGAGATCGATCGGCGGCGGATCCGGCAAGTCGAGCCAGCCGTTTACGTCGGTCAGTTCGAGTGCGCCACCTTCAAGCGCGCCCAGCGAAACGACACTGGCACCGCCGACCAGGTGCCCCTGCACGCCACTGATTCGTTCTTTGGCATCGCCGTCAAAGCGCCAGTGTGCGACCGGGCTCGGCAACGTTTGCGCAGCGACTGGCGCGACCAGCCCCAGCTGCAAGACGCACGGAAGCGCGACGACAGACACAAAGAGCAGCATGCGCATCGACGTTCCCTGAATCTCGGTGTGATGTCGAGCCTACCAGCACTCCCAAGCTCCGATTCGTGGCCTCATGCCGAACGACATCAATCAAATGCTGATGCTGTTCGGAATCTGCGACGGCAGCTGGAACGGGTAGGGCATGGGCCGTTCGTGGTTGCGTTTGCGGATCTCGATCTCGATCAGCGCGAGTGCGTCCTGGAAATCGGCAACCAGAGGCTGCACGCGCGTATCGGTGAAGTACGGGTCGCGCGGGTTGTGTTCGTAGCGGCCGAAAGTGTCGTACTGCACGGCGCTCAGCAGATACTCGAACGACAAACCGTACAGCGCAACGTCGAGTGGCGGGTACCATGGGATGCAGTCCTGGGCCGAGTTCAGCGTCGTGCTGCGTGTCGGTGACGGCTGATACAGGCTGCCGCCGACGCTTGGCACGTAGGACATCAGCGGGAACTGCGCGTAGTTCACCGACGCGTGCTGCGGGCCGGCGGTGTAGATGATCAGCGCGACCATCTCGATCAGGTAGTCGAGGTTGTCGATGCGCCACGGACGCTCGGGATCACCACTTGCAGTCAGCCCGCCGAGACCCTTGAAGCCGCAGTACTGCGGCGCGGTCAACTCGAAGACGAAGCCCTGTAGCTCATCGTCGTCGCGCACGGCCTGGTCGTTCGCATAGTAGGTGCGCAGGTAGTGCCCGACGTAATCCAGGGTCGCCTTCCACAGCAATAACGTGTCGTCGCGGAACGGGAACGAAGCGAGTTTGTCGACGCCGCGCAGCGCGAATACGCGGTCCGGCACGTTGTCGTCCCAACGCCAGGCGCGGTGCGCCTCGCTGACCAGCTTCAGTGATGATTCGATCGCGATGCCGACATTGCAGGCGACCACACCGCCGGGCACGACGAGGCTGTGGATGGCGTCGTCATTGATGTTGATGGTGAAGCGGAAATGCGGGATCAGCAGCTTGTACAGCGGATGCGGCTCAGCCAACTGACGGTGCAACGCGACGATCATCGGTTCGATGATCAGGTGCGTGTCGCCGAGGTGCGCAACCGACTCGTGCTGGATCGCGCCGCAGACGTTCATCGAATACTTGGCGATCGCCCACTTGAGCCCGTTCTTGTCATTCGCGTTGGCGCAGTCGTTTGGGGTGAAGATCGGTGCGCTCTCGGCATCGAATTTCTGCGCGAGCTGGATCGCGATCGGTTGAAGTGCGCCGCCGGGTGGAAAGCCTGGCGGCGGGTTCGGGTTCCAATAGAACAGCGCGATCGGCGCTGAGATATAGCGCTGTTCGCCCTGCAGCGCTTCGGTCTTGGCGTCGGCCAATTGCGCGTAGTCGACGACATACAGGCGGCGCTCGCGCACTGCCTGCATGAGCGTGAGTGAAGCGTCGCCGCTGACGCTGGCGAGGATTGCATCGGTGATCGGCAATTTCTTCTGCAATTCTGAAAGCACTGCTGCGGATTTTGTGCCCGCGTCCGTCGCGAGCACGACGCCGCGCAACTGCGTCGTGTTGAAGCCGGCGATCTGCAGCCAGCCGAAGAACCAGTCCTGGTCACAGGGTTGTCCCAGCTTCGGCATCCACGACTTCTGCGCGATCGTCAGCGAAGTCGGCTGCGGCAGCGAGATGAACAGCGCGGCGTAGTCTTCGATGCTCTGCGATTGCAGATAGGCGCGGCCGTTCTGGCTGAGCATGTCGTACAGGGTCGACTTCAGGAATGCCGTCGGCCCGGTCGCAATCATCTCCTTGAACATCTTGTCGAGGCCGCTGATCATGGTTGCCATGTCTTTCGGCAGTCGGACCAATCCCTCCAGCGCCTTCGGCAGCTCGGACAGCGCTTCGAGAAACGCCTTCAGCTCCTCGATATCGCGCTTCGGGTGCAGCAGACTGAAGTCCGTGCGCAGCTTCTCGTAGGTGTCGTGCACCTTGTGCAGCGCGACGGTGGGCAGGTCGCCCTGGATCTCGCGCTCGAGCAACATGCCGACCGCACTCTTGAAGTTCTCGGTCATCGCGAGGATCACCTTCAACACCTGCGCCTCGTAATCGAGCGTGAATTTCTCCGCACCCGGCAGGTCGGCCGACATCGGCACCGCGTCCAGATAACTGAGCATGTAGTTGTAGTTGGTACGTGCCAGCGACAACTGGAGCTGACGCGCCTGGCGCTCGTCGGCCGTGTCGTTTTGCGGCAGAGTGGGGAAGGTCGGAGCTTTGGACGTGTGCGCCATTTGGGATGTCTCGATTTGGGATGGGACGACACCCGATCTTATCGGTGATCGACGCATTCGCGGCAAGGTTCAACCCGCGTCTGGTCGCAACTCGCGAAGACGATTACCGCCGAGCGTCCGATCAGGTCAGAGCATGCAAATAGGTCCTGCAATCCAGGCCGGGTCCGGCGTTGAAGAGGAAACTGACGTCATATACGATGTCACCATGTTCAGGGTCGTGCTCGACACCGACGTCATGGTTGCAGCGTTTCAGAGCGACGCTGGCGCTTCTCGTCAGTTGCTGCTGGACGTGCTGGAGCGACGCTGTCTGTTGCTATTGTCCGTATCCATGATGCTGGAGTACGAGGCGGTATTGACCCGGCCCGAGCATCTGGTCGCTGCGGGAATTCGTGAGCGCGATGTGGGCGATGTGCTCGACGAGATCGCCGTTCTGTGCGTACCAGTCGTGTTCGATTACCGCTGGCGGCCGAGTGGTGCGGATCAGGATGATGAACTGGTGGTGGAGACCGCCATCAACGGTCAGGCCGACATGATTGCGACGTTCAATATTCGCCACTTGCGCCAGGCCTGCCGCCAATTCGGCATGCTCGTCGAGCGCCCCGGACAAGTCTTGAGGAGAATCCGACCATGAGCAGTATCGCCAACTTCCCGCTGCGTATTCCGGCCGAGCTGAAGGCTGCTGCTGCGCAGCAAGCCAGCGCTTCCGGCGTCAGCATGAACCAGTTCATTGCCACGGCCATCGCCGCCCGTGTGGGTGCGACCGCGGAAGCCGAGCGCTACTTCTCCGCGCGCGCCCGTCGCGTCATACCAGAACGTGCCACGGCGGTGCTCAAGCGCGCCGGCAAGGGCAACAAACCGCGCAAGGGCGATGAGCTTTGAGCCTGTAAAGATAAAACCAAGTCGTTCGATTCAACACTCGATCACGTTGACCGCCAGTCCGCCGCGCGAGGTTTCCTTGTACTTGTCTTGCATGTCGCGGCCGGTGTCGCGCATGGTCTTGATGACCTTGTCGAGGCTGACCTTGTGCTTGCCGTCGCCGCGGACGGCCATGCGTGCGGCATTGATCGCCTTGACGGCGCCCATGGCATTGCGTTCGATGCAGGGGATCTGCACCAGGCCGCCAATCGGATCGCAGGTGAGTCCGAGGTTGTGTTCCATGCCGATCTCGGCGGCATTTTCGATCTGACTCGGTGTGCCGCCGAGTGCGGCCATCAGCCCGGCTGCAGCCATCGAGCAGGCGACCCCGACTTCGCCTTGGCAACCGACTTCGGCACCGGAAATCGAGGCATTTTCCTTGTACAGAATGCCGATCGCGGCCGCCGTCAGCAGGAACGTGTGCACGCCCGTCAGGTTCGCGCCGGGACAGAAGCGATCGTAGTAATGCAGCACGGAGGGAATGATGCCGGCGGCACCATTGGTCGGCGCAGTCACGACGCGACCACCCGCGGCATTTTCCTCATTGACGGCGAGTGCGTAGAGATTGACCCAGTCGAGCACGGTGAGCGGATCACGCATCCCCGCTTCGGGTTTCGACGACAACTCGGCATGCAAGGCCGGCGCGCGGCGCGAGACATGCAAGCCGCCGGGCAAGGTTGCAATGGTGGTGCGGATGCCGCGCTCGACGCAGGCCTGCATCGCCGCCCAGATCTCATCAAGTCCGGCATCGATCTCGGCCGGCGTGCGCCAGGCTTGTTCGTTCGCATACAGCAGTTGCGCGATCGTCAGCCCGCTCGCGGCGCACTGCGCGAGCAGCTGATCGCCGGAATGGAATGGGTGCGCGAGTTCGGTTTCGTCAGCGACGATGCGATCTTCCGCCGCTTCGTCCTGATTGACGACGAAGCCGCCGCCGACCGAGTAGTAGTCGCGCGTTGCCAATTCCTTGCCGTCGACATCGAAGGCCGCGAAGCGCATGCCATTGGTATGGAAGGGCAGCTTCTGGCGCTTGTTCATGATCAGATCACGCTTCTCGTCGAAGTTGATCTCATGCGTGCCGTGCAGGCGAATGCGCTTGTTGCTGCGGATGCGTTCGAGTGCAGCTGGTATCACGTCGGGGTCGATCTGGTTCGGATAGTGCCCTTCGAGCCCCATCAACAGCGCCTTGTCGGTGCCGTGGCCGCGCCCGGTCAAGGCGAGCGAACCAAACACTTCGGCGCGGATGCGGGTGACGCGTTCGAGCTGATTCGGCTCGATCAACCAACGCTCGACAAAACGCGCCGCGGCACGCATCGGTCCGACCGTGTGCGAACTGGACGGGCCGATGCCGATCTTGAACAAGTCGAAGACGCTGACGCCCATGGTGCGGATCCTTGCGAAGCGGGCGGTATTCTAGTCATGCCCACCCGTTCGAGGCTCTATGCAGGCGTTTGAATTCATCCGGCGCGAACACTGTTCGCTGTGCGACATGGCCCAGGCGATGTTCGATGCACTCGCATTGACGCCGCAGGCGCAGCGCTATGTCGACGACGACGAGGCGCTGGAAGCGCGCTATGGCTGGCATGTGCCGGTGTTGATTCGCGTCGATGATGCCGAATTGCGCTGGCCGTTCGATGCGGTGTCGCTGCGCGAATTTCTTTCGTAGGCGCGCCATTTATGGCGCGAAACAATTTCGCGGCGATCCCGATCGCGCCATGAATGGCGCTCCTACAAACGGCTGGGATCTACGGCGAAGCGGCGACCAGAATCAGCGACACATCCACATCGATCTTGTGGCCAATCGTCGAATCATCGGCCCAGTCGCCGGTACCGATGCCGAAATCCATGCGATTGAGGGTGACTTTGGCGGTCAACTGCATGCGGCCCTCGGCACCCGGGATCATGCTGAACGGAAATTTGATCGGCACGGTCTTGTTGCGGATCGTCAGCATCGCATCGGCCTCGAAATTCGCGCCGCCCATCGCGACAATTTTCGTGGTGACGAAGTGCGCGCTTGGAAATTTCGACACGTCGAAGAAATCGGCGGTCTTCAGGGTGTCGTCGCGTTCACTGTTGGCCGAATCGGCGCTGGCGAGCGCGATCGACACATCGAGCCGGCTGGCATCCAGCACCTTCGCGTCGAAGCTGATCTTCGGATCGAACTGGTTGAAGCGGCCCTCGAAGCGTTCGCCTTGTTGCGTGCCGGAAAACAGCAACCGGCCGGATTGCATCGTGTACTCGGCGGCTGCGACGGACGTGCTCGCGGCCAGCAGGGCCACGGTGGCGAAGAAGCGGATCATGGGAGCTCCGGCGTGATCGGGTTGGCATCCGCGCGCGGTTTCGCGAACGGCAGCATGCGCCGCAGCGTATCGTCGCGGTCGATGAAATGATGTTTCAGCGCGCCAGCGACATGCGCGGCGAGTAGCAGGATGATCAGCCAGGCCAGCGTCTCGTGGACACCTAGCGCGATCGCCTTGATGGCCGGATCGGCTGCGACCAGCGCCGGCAATGGCACCAGTTTGAACCACACCAGCGGAAAATTCGATGCCGAGTTGTAGACCCAGCCCGAGATCGGCATGGCGATCAGTGCGACATAGAGCAGGCGATGCACAGCGTGGGCCATGAAGGAGATGGTCGGAGACATGCCGGCAACATCCGCAGGGCGCGGATCGACACCGCGCCAGGCGAAACGCAGCAACATCAGCACAAGCACGGTGACGCCGAGCGATTTGTGGATGGCGTAAACCTGCAACTTGTCCATCGACGTCTTCATCCCGGTCATGGTCAGGCCGCCGACGAGCATGCCGATCACCAGCAGAGCGATGATCCAGTGCAACGTCTTTGCGACCGTGCCCCAATGCGTCGCACTACTTCTTGCGGTCATGTTTCGCTCCTTCACGGATGCCTTCGATTTCGAGACGGATCTCGATCTCGTCACCGATTTCCGGGATGTACTTGAGCATGCCGAAATCGCTGCGCTTGATCGTGGTCGTGGCCGAGAAGCCGGCGATGTATTGCAGCGAATATTTGTGGATGCCGGCGCGGTTGAAGTGGACATCGAGCATCACGGGTTTGACGACGCCGCGCAGACTCAGCTCGCCTTCGATGCGCGCCTGATTCTCGCCGCCGCCGACGACGCGCATGCAGCGAAAACGCATGCCTGGATATTGCGCGACATCGAACCAGTCCTTGTCCAGCAGCTTGCGGTTCCAGGCCGCGTCGTCGAGATCGATCGACGCCACACCGATGTTCACATCGCAACTGGCGTTCGCCCAGTCGCCGGGTTCGAACTCGAAACTGCCGCTGAGGTCATGGAACTCGCCCTCCGAGCGCGAGAAGCCGAGGTGCGAGACATGGAAACTGACCTGTGAATGCACGGCGTCGAAGCGGTAGCGATCGGCAGCGGCGACGCGCGGCGCAAAGGGAGCCAGCAGGAGCAGCAACAGGAACGTCGGGATCGGTTTCATGGCTCACACTTTGCCATGCCCGGGCGATGTTGTAATGCCGCGCGGTGCAATCGGGCTTGGCGAATCTGCAATGGGCTGGCATCGTCGGGCAATGAACGCGCGCCCAATGCTTCATCGAGTCCTGGTCATATGGTTGCTCGTAGCCACTTGCGGACACGCCGCCGAGCCGCGTTTCCGTCACTACACCGTGGCCGACGGCCTGCCTTCGCCGGCAGTCGTCGAGGTGGTTCAGGACACCAGCGGTTATATCTGGAGTGCGACCGGAGACGGGTTGGCGCGATTCGACGGTCGCGAGTTTCGGGTCTTTCGCAATGCCCCCGACGATGCCGCGTCTTTGCCCTGCAATGACGTGCAGACCGTCCTGGCAACGCGCGATGGTCGCATCTATGTCGGTTGCGAAAGCAGCGGGCTGGCCATGCTCGCGGACACGAATGCGAGCAAGTTTCGTACCTGGTCGGCGGACGCAAATGGCGCAGGCTTGCGTGGCGGTGACGTTTTCGCGCTGACCGAGTCGCCCGGCGGGCATGTGTTCGTCGGTACCTATGCACAAGGTCTGGCGCGACTTGATGTCGCCAGCAACACGATGCATGCCCTCGATCAACTGACCGAGATCCCGGATGCGCTGAAGACCGCAACCGTGCTCGACATGACGGTCGATGCCAACGGCGCGCTCTGGGTCGGCGCACTGGACGCACTCTGGCGCATCGACGGTGCCGATGCCGAGCGCCCGGGCCCGGTCAGTCGCGAAGCAGAATTGCCGATGGTGAATGTGGTCGCGATCACCCGCGACGGCAGTTTGTGGGTCGGTGTGCAAAACGCGCTGTTGCATCGCGGACCGAACGACACGGCTCTGCTGCCGATCGAATTGCCGGAGGGCGCCGGGCTGATCGAGTCGGTGATTGACGGCAATGACGGTGATGTCTGGATCGCCGCGCGCGGTGGGGTGTTACGAATCGGCGCAGATGGCGATCGCGACTGGATCCGGCATCGACCGGCGGTGCCCGAGTCCTTGCCGGACCTGCACGTCACCGACTTGCTGCGCGATCATGAAGGCGGACTCTGGCTGTCCTTGCAGACGCGCGGGCTCGCCTATCTGCGTCCGGATTGGGCGCGTTTTCGTCTGCTTCGGCACGATCCGCTTGATGCCACGTCGATCGCACCGGGACGCTTGAGTGGCATCGCTGCTTGCCCGGACGAGAGCATCTGGATACTGGCGACGGCAGGTGAATTGACCCGGGTTTCGACCACTGGCGACGCAATGCGCTGGACCCACACCCGGCACGCCGACGCCTTGCGCAAGCAGCGCCTCGGCTCGATTCATTGCGACGCAAACGGCGTGTTGTGGTTGGCCTATCGTTTCGGTGTGCTGCGCTTCGATCCGACCGAGGACAGCCTTGCACAATGGCCCAACTCTGGTGAGCCGTGGGCCGAAGGTGTCGCCGACCACATCGCGCAGACGCCCGATGGCACGCTCTGGATCGGGGCACTGACCGCAGGATTGAATCAGGTACTGCCCGATGGCCGCAGTCGCGCCTGGCGCGTCGGTGAACATGGTCTCGTCACCGATGACTTCGAGCAGATCAGCGTCGACGCGGGCGGACGCCTGTGGATCGCCGATGCGATGGGCATGCGTTACTACGACGCAAAGCGCGATGTGCTGGTTGGTGCAGACTTCGTGCCGGCCGAGCGCGTGCACGCTTTCGTGTTCACGGGTGATGGCCTGGTATTGCACCAATTCGGCCGCGTCTCGCGTTTTCGCGAAACGGCCGAAGGCTGGTCGTTGCAGGCGACCCTGACGGCACAACAAGGGCTGCCGGCGGCCGAAGCATCGATGCTGGTCAGCGATGCGGACGGCGCAGTCTGGCTGAGTGGTGCGCGCGGTCTGTGGCGGATCGATCGCCGCACTCGCAGTCTCACCCCGATGACCCGCGCCGACGGTCTGCCCGATGTGCAGTTCGCGTCGAAACCTGCAGCGGTGCGCCAACAAGGGCAAATCGCGATGATGACCAGCGAAGGTCTGCTGCACTTTGCGACGAGCGTGCAGCCGTTACCGCTGCCGCCATCGCCCTTGCACTTCGATCGCGTGCGCTACCTCAGTGACGAACAGACGGCGCAACTGGATCCGCGCAGCACGGCGCTCGACTTCGGACCGCGCGATCGTGAATTGCGTTTCGCGGCGCGCCTGCTGTCTTACGTCGATCCACGCGCCAACCAATACGAGTACCGCATCGACGGTTTCGACGCCGATTGGGTCGATGGCGGCGCGCTTGCCGAGCGCGTGGTCGCGCGTCTGCCGGCGGGCCAGTTCCGGCTGCGCTTGCGTGCCAGCAACGCGCTCGGCATCGGCGCACGCAACGAGTTGAGCGTGCCCGTACATGTCTCGCCGCCGTGGTGGCGCAGCGGCATCGCGTATGTCGGCTATGCGCTGCTGACCCTGCTGCTGTTTGCCGCGATCCTGCGCGCCAACCGCGCGCGCTTGAAACAACGGCACGCGATCGAACTGGCCGACGAGCGGCGTCGACTCGCCGAGCTCGCAAGCATTGCCAAGAGTGAATTCGTCGCAACTGTCGGCCACGAACTGCGCACGCCGATGAGTGGCGTCATCGGCATGACCGAACTGCTCGGCGCCACACGGCTTGACGGCACGCAGCGGCACTACGTTGATAGCGTGCTGCGCTCGGGTCAGCATCTGCTGCGGGTGATCAACGATCTGCTCGATCTGTCGCGCGCCGAATCGGGCAAGCTGGACCTGAATCCACAACCGGCCGATCTGCACGAGTTGCTGAATGAGGTGCATGCGCTTGAAGCGCCGCTGGTGCGGGCCAAGGGCATGGCTTGCGTACTCGAGATCGCGCCAGATCTGCCACGCCGTTTCCATCTCGATTCGACGCGGCTGCGGCAGATTCTGTTGAACCTGATGAACAACGCGCTCAAGTTCACCGAGCACGGCGCGATCCGATTGCGTGCGCAGCGTGATCAAGCTTCGGGCATGGTCCGGATTGAGGTCGAAGACAGCGGTCCGGGTTTGACCGAGGCCGAGTGTGCGCGCCTGTTCCAGCGCTTCGAACAGACCAGTCTGGGCCAGCGTGCCGGCGGCAGCGGGCTCGGACTCTCGATCGTGCATCAACTCGCCACCCTGATGGGCGGTCGTGTCGGTGTGCGCTCAGTGGTCGGTGTCGGCAGTGTGTTTTCGGTCGAGTTGCCGCTCGTGGAAGTCGCAGCGCCGGTCAGTGTGCAAGATGATGAAGCCGCGCCGCTACGCGACGTGCTGCAGCCGCTGGCCGGCGACATCGTGCTGCTGGTCGAGGACGATGCAGCGACGCGCGAAGTGCTGGCGGCGTTCCTCGAATCGCTAGGCGGCAGCGTGCGCAGCGCCGAACAGGCGATGGTCGCGCTGCATCACGCCGATGCCGAAGTGCGGTGGATCTTCAGTGATCTCGACCTGCCCGGAATCAGCGGCCTGCAACTACTGCCGATGTTGCGCTTGCGCACTGGCCGCCGCACACCCGCAATCGCGATTTCCGCGCGCAATGCAGCGGACACCGAAGCCAGCACGCGCGAGGCGGGCTTCGACGCCTTCCTGCAAAAACCGGTGACGCGTGAGGCCTTGCGTGCGTCGATTCTGTTGGTGTCAAGCGCAGCTGTGGGCGCGCCATCGACATAAAGCCTAGTTCGTGAACAACGCCCGCACATGCGCCGCACCGGCTTCAGCGAGTGCGGTGAGGCTGTAGCCGCCTTCGAGTGTGGACACGATGCGACCCTGGCTGTGGCGATCGGCGAGGGCGACGAATTCGGTGGTCAGCCAGGCGTAGTCGGCGGTTTCGACATCGAGGCCGGCAAGCGGGTCGAGGCGATGCGCGTCGAAGCCGGCGGAGACGAGAATCAGTTGCGGTGCGAACGCGTCGACTGCCGGCAGCAACTGGTCACGCCAGGCAGCGCGGAATTCGTTTGAGCCACTGCCCGGCGGCAGATGTGCGTTGTAGACATTGCCGCGACCACGTTCGTCTTGATGGCCGCTGCCGGGATAAAGCGGCCATTGATGCGAGGACGCGAACAGCACGCGCGTATCGTCGAAAAAAATGTCCTGGGTGCCGTTGCCGTGATGCACGTCGAAGTCGAGGATGGCGACGCGTTCAAGGCCACGGTCGAGTGCACGCAGCGCGCCGAGCGCGACGTTGTTGAACAGACAAAAGCCCATCGGACGTTGTGGCGTGGCGTGATGCCCTGGCGGACGCACCGCACAGAAGGCACGCGATGCACGGGCGTCAAGCACGGCATCGACCGCGTCGATCACGGCACCGGCGGCATGCAGCGCGGCATCGAGCGAATCACGCGCGGGGTGCAGCACCGTATCCGGATCGAGGCGCAGGGTCCGAACCTTGGGCGCGTGCGCGAACACCTGGACAAATTCGATGCCGGTATGAATACGGTCGATCAATGACCGCGGTGCGGCGTTCGCGATCATGCGTGGAATTGCAGCGAACTCCGGTGCCTCCAATGACCGCAGGACCGCACGCAACCGATCCGGCGATTCCGGATGTCCGGCACCCGGCGCATGCAGCAGGCAGGACGGGTGCGTGAAGATCATGCGCGCTTCGTGACCATCAGCCGCGCTTGCGGCGTTCGTGCTTCCACAACACTTCGCCATGACCGGCGCTGCGTGCGAGCACACGGGCGATCACGAACAGCAGGTCGGAGACGCGATTGAGATAGCGGATCGCTTCCGGACGCACGGCGTCGTGATGCGACAGCGTCACCACCTCGCGTTCGGCGCGGCGTGCAATGGTGCGTGCGAGATGACACTGCGCCGCGGCCATGCCACCACCGGGCAAGATGAAATCCTTCAGCGCCGGCAGATCGGCATTCAGACCGTCCAGACGATGTTCGAGCCGGGTGATGTCGGCGTCGTTGATCATGCTGCTGCCGGGGATGCACAACTCGCCGCCGAGATCGAACAGCTCATGCTGGATCTCGGTCAGCATCTCGTTGATGTTCGCCGGCAATTCGCAGGCGATGACGACGCCGAGCGCGCTGTTCAGTTCATCGACCGTGCCATAGGCGGCGACGCGGGCGCTGTCCTTGGACACGCGGGTGCCGTCGCCGAGTCCGGTCGAGCCGTCGTCGCCGGTGCGTGTGTAGATCTTGCTGAGGCGATTGCCCATGACTCAGGCAGTAGTGAGCGCCGACCGACGAGTCAGCAGCGCGTGCGCACCGAACAGAACCAGCGAATAGACCAGCACGCCGGCCAGGCTGTTCGCGAAGAAGGGGATCGCCGCGACGTAGCAGGCCAGCAGGCCATCAAACGAGGGTGCATACATGCCCGAGCCGACCCACACCGCGAAATTCGTGACGACAAAGAAGAACACCGCGGCACCGATGCCCGATCCGACCACGCGCAGCGCCGTGATGCGGCCGCGCATGAAGGTGCCGGCGAGCGCGATCACCGCCATGCAGCCATAGATCAACCACATGCCGGAATGAAAGCCGAGGAAGGCGTCGGACAGCAGCATCGCCGCAAGCGGCACCAGCAAAGCGACGTAGCGGCTCGCGAAGACGGCACCGCCGAACAGGGCGACGGCTTCGACCGGCGAGAAATTGGGCGGATGCGGCAACAAACGCGAGAGCGCGACGGCCACCGTGAGAGCAATCAACAACAAAACGTGCGCGGTGGATTCGGGGCGCTGGGTCGGGGGCATTACGGGCTCCGGAAAAACTTGAACGGGTAGCGATTCTAGCTCGGATATGATGTGTGGATGACAGATAACTATGATGTCGTGATCGTCGGTGGCGGGCTGGTCGGCATGAGTCTGGCGCTGGCGCTGGATCGGGTAGACGGCCTGCGGGTGCTGGCCGTGGAAGCGAATGCGGCTGCGGGCACGACTGCGCCCCGTTGGGACGAACGCCATTTCGCGTTGGGTCGCGCGTCGACCCTGGCGCTCGACGATCTCGACGTGGCCTACGGGAACGCCGGCCAGTATCCGATTCGGCGTATCCACATCAGCCGTGCCGGTGCCTTCGGTCGCAGTGTGTTGGATGCAGCAGCGTCGAAATTGCCGGCTTTTGGTCAGGTCGTGCCGGCGCGGCAGTTGGTGCAGGCGCTGGAGACGCGACTCGCGCAATGCACGCGTATCACGCGCTGGCGACCGGCACAGTTGCAATCATTCGATGCGCAGGCGGAGCAGGTTGCGCTTACGCTGCAAGTCGGTGGTGAATCGCGCGCGGTCTCGACCCTACTGCTGGTGGCCGCCGATGGCAGCGATTCGGCGATTCGCAACCAACTCGCGGTACCTCTGCAACAACACGACTATGCCCAAACCGCGATCGTCACTGCGATCGAAGTCGAACAGGATCTCGATGGCTGCGCTTACGAACGCTTCACCGACAGCGGACCATTGGCGCTGTTGCCGCTGGATCGACGGCGCGCAGGTTTGATCTTGACCTTGCCCGGTGAACAGGCCGCCGCGGCATTGGCCATGAACGATGCCGATTTCCTGACGTTTGCGCAGTCGCGCTTCGGAACGCGATTGGGTCGCTGGTTGCGCGTCGGCCAGCGCCAGCCGTGGCCGCTGCGCCTGCGTTATGCAGAGCGCATCGTCGATCGGCGTGTGGCGTTGATCGGCAATGCCGCGCAAACCATCCACCCGATCGGTGCGCAAGGCTTCAATCTCGGCTTGCGTGATGCGTTGGCGCTGGCAGAGGTGATCGCAGCGCATCGCGGTGATCCGGGTGCGAGCGAGGCACTTGCTCGCTATGCCGAGTGTCGCCGCGAGGATCGCGAGCAGACCACGCGCTTTTCCGACGCGCTCGCGCGCTTCATGGCCAGCGATCTGCCAATCACGCCCCTGCGCAGTCTGGCCTTGTTCGCCGCCGAGCATGTGCCGCTGGTGCGTGATGTGCTGGTGCGGTCAGCCATGGGATTCCGCTGATGAATACGGTCGTTGCAACACGCGGTTTGCTCGATGTGATTGTCGTTGGCGGCGGTGCTGTCGGTGCGAGTGCGGCGGCTGCACTCGCGGAATCCGGTTTCGCGGTGGTCTTGGTGGAGCCCAATGCGCCGACGGAAGTCGCGTCGGATGCGCCGCTTGATGTCCGTGTTGTCGCCATTGCGCCCGCTTCTGCACGATTTCTCGAGCGCATCGGTGCTTGGCCGCTGCCGGACGAGCGTGCGTTTGCGTACAGCGAAATGGAAGTCTGGGCGCAGGCCGAACGTCTGCAGTTCGCCCGCGCGCTGGTTGCCGAACCAGCGCTCGGTTTCATCGTTGAGCTGCGGGCGCTGCAAGCGCGCTTGTTCGCCGCTGCGCGTGAACGCGTCGCTGCGGTGCACGCGTCGGCAGTCGCGCATTGCGAACGCGGCGAACGCGAAGCGCGCGTCGAGCTCGCCGATGGCACGCGTTTGCGGGCAAGGCTCGTCGTTGCGGCCGAAGGCGGTCGCTCCGCCTTGCGCGAAGGCGCTGGCATCAAGGTCGAGACACGGGATTACAACGCGCGCGCGGTCGTCGCGCATCTGACCACCGAGCAGGCCAATCCCGGCATCGCGTTCCAACGCTTTCAGCGCGGCGGTCCACTCGCGTTTCTGCCGATCGATCATGGGCGCTCAAGCTTGGTGTTCACGCGTCCGCAGGCAGAAGTGGAAGCGTTGCTGGCACTCGATGACGAAGCGTTCTGCAGCGCGATCACCGAAGCCAGCGCCGCACGATTCGGACGGGTCATCGCGGCGACGGCGCGCTTCGCATTCCCGTTGAAACTGCAACTCGCCGAACGCTTGCATGATCAGCGCCTGGTTCTGCTTGGCGACACCGCCCATGTCGTGCATCCACTCGCCGGTCTCGGTCTCAATCTCGGTTTGATCGACGCCGCTGCGCTCGTCGATGTGCTGGTCGGCGCACGTGATCGCAGTCGCGACATCGGCAGCCACAACACCCTGTCGCGCTACGACAGCTGGCGCCGCTCCGACACCCACACCGCCGCCCGCGCTATTGACGCCATCGAACGCGGCTTCTCCGGCGACTACGGCCGCATCGGTGACACCTTGCCACGCGGACTTGGTTTGATCGACACACTCACGCCAGCAAAACGATTCTTTGCGGCAGCGGCGTGTGGTGATGTTGGGCGTGTGCCGACGATGGCGCAACGGTGATCCAAACGGCAATGTAAATAATTGTTGACACTGCGGCAGTGCATCAATATTGTCCGCGCCGCGTTGTTTCGTAATAAGAATAATTCGCGTTTGACTCGAGAGCCGCTGAGGGGTAGCGACGATTGAAACGCGGCGGTTCTTCCCGGTTTTCACATTCAGCGGCTTCGCCGTTGCGCAATCGTTTCGTGTCGAGGTTTCTGATGAATATCTTTTCGTTGCGTGCGGCATGGCCGAAGCTTGTTGCGTCTGCGCTGGTTTCTGGTGCCACCGCATTCAGCGTGCTCACGACCTCGGCAGCGCCATGTACCGACTGTGAGTTGCCGCTTCGCATTCAGAGCACGCTGCAAGACTGGGCATACATTCCGTACTTGAGCGAAGCGACACTGGATTTTACAGTTTCGACCGACCTGCCCTTGGAGACTGGTACTGCAGCGGTCTGGGTGACGATCAACTGCGCGTCCGGCTACAACCAGCGCTACGATCTTGAAGCTTTCACCAAAGATCTGGGCGGCGTCGTTGTCCCGGCTGCAGCGGCCACTGCCAAAGCCGCAGGTGCGTACGCGAAGCCCTACAGCGTTGCGATTGGTCGCGACACGCCGGCTGCAAGCGATCAATGCTTGGTCACCATGTCAGTGGCAGAAGCCGGCGGTGAAATCGAAACCGGATTGACGCGCGATCGGCCAACTTCGGCAAAGGACATTTTGCCCCCACGCGGACCTCAATCCGCGATCCTGAGTCGCTCGGTCGTGTACTACCCGGCAGGCGCAACGCTGCCGACAGTAAGTTGGTCGTCTGTGCCGACGCGTGCGACGTTTGAGGCGGGTGACGACGCCGCATTTGCGCTGGCTGCCAGTCCGACAGCGGGAAGCGGAACGGTTGATCGTGTTGAGTTTCTGGTCAAGACACCGAGCGAAGACATTGCCTACGCTGGCGTTTTGCCGTCCGATGCCACGGCACCCTACGAACTCACGATTGATCCAGCCACGCAAGTCCTCGATCAACCGCTCGAATTCATTGCACGTGTCGTTACGTCTGGTGGCTTGGCACGGTACTCCACCGCATACACGGCCACGTTCATCGCCAATCAGCCGCCGAAGATCGATCTGCGCGCGCCCCTGCATCGAAACATCTACCGAACCAGCGAGGCCACACCAAACGAGGCGCTGGTGACGTTCGACGCGGCCAATATCGGCACCACCGGTTCACTGGCGCAGACCCGTTGGACGCTCAACGGCCAAGTGATGTCCGAAACCCAAGCGCAGTTCACGAAGTCATTGCCCGTCGGCAAATACGCCCTCTCGCTCAAAGCCACTGACGCGGTCGGGCTTGCGTCGGAATACGGGCCGGTGGAGTTTGAGGTGAGTTCCGCATCAAAAGACCGTTTTCACGTAAACGCCGAAGAGACGTCGTTCAACGTGGGCTTTCATCGTTCGAATGATGACGGAATTGCATTGGCTTACGCGTCGATCAATGTCGAAGGCGTACTTGTTGGAGCGGATGCGACGATCCGTGTGCTTCCTCTTTTTGGGAAGTATCCCAACGGACTCGAAGAGTGGGCGACGCTCGGTTGCGATTTTCCTGTGCCGGACGCCCGAGGCGAAACAGCTCTCCAATGCAGATTGGCGATGTTTGACCCGCAAGGGGGAGACTTTAGTGGTCTCCTCGAGTCGATCGATCCAGGCAAGTACAGGGTGCGGATCGAGGTTCGAAACGGGCCGCAAGACACCCTGACAAACATTGAATTTGAGGCAGACCTGATCGGCCACCGCACTGGTTGCGCCGAAGATGCCCATTTTTGCGGATTCCGCATCGCGCTCGACAATGTGGCAAGACAATTCGACGTCGTCGCTGGTCAACCGATCACACTACGCGCGAATGAACCAACCACTGTCGAAAATCCGACAGTCGATTTCATCGTGGATGGTCGCGTGGTCGGCGCGCGCGACTTGACTGCGCCATACGAAACCATCTGGACGCCGACGGCAGCAGTCCAGCACCGCGTTTACGCGCGCGCCTGCAGGCCGCAACCGGGTTCTGCGGGTGAAGAAATTTGCTACTACACGCAAGTCGCCCATGCCCGCGTCGTCAACGCGACTGCGCCGGAAGTCCGCATCGTCGGTAGCTCTTACGGCGTCGCACCGATCTCGAACTCGACGTCCTGGCGACCAACTTTCACAGCAGTGGATCGCGACGGCACGATTGCGCGGGTCGACATGCTGGTCGATGGCATCGTTCTGAGTTCCGATGCGACGGCACCATTCGAACTGCCGCAGGTGAAGTTGCCGGTTGGTCCGCGACGCATCGAAGTGCGCGCGACCGACAATCAAGGTCGCACGGGTTCGGATTTCATGACGCTCGATGTGCAGCAGGTGACCGCGGCTGTGCCGGTATCGCTGGCGGTGGTTAGGCCGCTGTTCGTGCCCCCAGGTGGCACTCAAAGCTTGATCGCGAAGGCGGCTGTGACTGGCGCCGTTGTGCGCGTTGATTTTCACCGCAATGGGGAATTGATTGGTTCGGATTTGACGGCACCGTATGAGATGGCGCTGCCGATGTTTGTTGGCCGACAGTCCATTGTTGCGGTCGCCTATACGGCGGCCACCGGAATTCAGGCGCCAGCACTGTCTACACCAGTCAATGTCAATCTGAATAACGCAATCCCGCAACTTTCGCTGGCCGCATTGCCTGCCGCGAGCCTGCCGTATCCGGCGTCGATCAATCTCACCGCGACCGTGACCGACGACGGTCCGATCAGCGCCGTCGAGTTCTTTGCGATTCGCACCCGTACCGGTGCCGAGCCGTTCAACAAAGACTCGCGCGAATATTCGCTCGGAAAAGATGCGGCTGCGCCATTCGTGATGACCTGGAACCCCGAGCCGAATTTTGACTATCTGGTGTTCGCGCGCGTCGTTGATCAGGCCGGCGCCACCGTGGACAGCGCGCCGCGCGGCATCAGCATTCCCTCGACATTGGCGAATTTGCCGGCGATGGACATTGCGATCATTGAGCCGCTTGCGCAAGCCGAGTTTAGTCCGGGGCAAGCCTTTCGCGTGGCGGTGGGTGCAAACCGATGGCTGACTGGCGCCACCGCGAAATCGGTGAGATTTCTGCTGAATGACGTTGAAATCGGCGTTGACATGCAGGAGCCGTTCGAAATCTGGACTGGTGCTGCGACGACCGGGCAGTACGTCATCAAAGCGATCGTCACCGACTTCTTTGACCAGGTTCAGCAGCGCCAAGTCACCGTAAATGTTGTCAACCGGCCGCCCACCATCACGCTCGCGACCTTCGGCGACACGCCGAACTTTGCCCGCAACGCGCAGATCGTCTTGTATGCCGATGCCTCGGATTCCGACGGCTCGATCACGAAGGTCGACTTCTTCAAGGATGCTGAGACTGCACCGTTCGCGACCTTGACCGAAGAGCCATTTGAAACCAGCGTCGCGTTCACGACACTGGGGGCGCATTCGGTGCGCGCGGTGGCTTCCGACAACGGGACGCCCGCGGTATCAGGGCAATCGACTTTGAACCTGAGCATTGTCAATACCAAGCCGACGCTGAGCTGGGTATCGCCGACTTCCGACGGCGCGCGTTATCTCGCGCCAGCGGCCCTGACCGCCGAGGTGGAGGCCCGCGACGCTGATGGCTCGGTCAATTCAGTCGTGTTCAAGCTTGATGGTGTCGTCGTCGGCACGCGTGTCATCAATTCGACGCGTTTCGCGGCGGATTTGAGCAATATCGCAGCAGGCACCCATAGCATTGAAGTAAAGGCGACCGACAACGATGGCGGTGACGTCCCGGTTTCCCGCTCGATTGTCGTCGTGACCAATACGACGCCGACGATCTCCTTCATTCGTCCAATCGCAACCCAGGCACCGTACACGCGTGGCGACAGCATCAGCATCGAAGTCGCGGTAAGCGATACCGAAAGCGCTTTTGCACCCGTGGAATATGTGCAACTGCTGGTGGATGGCGTATTGAAGGATACTGATCTGTCGCCGCCCTATACCTTTGAAGTGCCGGCGCCGACCGCGACGGGCACGCATGTGCTGCGTGCTGTCGCGAAAGACCGCGCGTTTGCTCCGCAAGTGGAGCGCACGATTTCCGTGATCAATTCGGTGCCGACGGTAAGTTGGAACACGCCGGCTGCTGGTCAGATCTTTGTGGCACCGGCAACCATCAATGCCAGCGTCACCGCGAGCGATCGTGACGGCGCGATCTCCAGTGTCGTGTTCAAGCTCAATGGTGCATCGCCGCAAACCGACACTTCGGCCCCATTTACCGCATCGTGGCCAAACATATCGACGCCGATCGGCGCGCTCACCCTCACGGCGACCGCCTACGACAACGAACCAACGCCGACGCCATCAGCGGAAATTTCGCGCAGCGTGACGCTGAAGTCGAATTCGCCGCCGGCCGCAGCCATGTCGGCACCAACTGGTGCGCCATTCTTCGTCGGCGACACGATCAACCTGTCCGCCACGGTGACCGATGTCGATACAGACACATCCGCGGTTGCGTTCTATCGCCGCACGACGGCCACGGGTATAGAGACGAAGATCGACAACGGACAGCGCGTCGGCACGACCAGTCAGTGGACCTACGCCTGGACCAATGTTCCTGCGACCGGTACGGCGGCCAACGACTACTACCTGTTCGCGCGCGCCACAGATGCAGTGGGCGGCGCAAGCGTGGATTCGACCAATGCGGTGATCAAGGTCGTAACGAACACCGCACCGGATGTCCTCTCGCACCTTGAATATTCGTCGACGACGGCTAACCGTTGCACTGAAACAGCTGTAAATCCTCGACAAACCTATCCGACGACGCCACGTGGAATCTATTCGTTCATCGTGCGCGAAGGCGAGCAACGGACGCTCTGCGCGCGAGTTTTTGACGCTCAGCAAAATGTTTCGAGCACCAAGTTCTACTTGAGCCGTTCTGCGCGCCAAGGAAGCAATTCACTCGAACTTCCCGGTGATGCCGTGTTACTCGGTACCGCGCCGGCACCGACCGGTGGCTATAGCGACTCGTTCGTGCGTGTGATGACCCCGTTGGTCACGATTCCATCCGGATTTACCGGCGGAACGGTCGTCTACATCTGGATCGTTGCCTCGGACACGCGCATCACCGGAATCACCGATCCGAAACAGATCGAAGTGGCGCCGATCGCCGTCGTTGCACCGAATACCGTGCCGATCCCGTGCTTGGACGGGGTTTGTGCTCCCGGTAATCGTCACGTGATCACCGCGAAGAATGCGAACCTGGCCTTGCCTGAATTGCATCTGGAAGCGGAGCACTACGACGCCGGAGGGCAAGGGCTCGGATACTTCGACACGGATGGCAAGCAATGCACCGATTTCACCATCATCCGGCCTGAGGTGGAGGTTGATTGCCAGCATCCTGATCACGCCACTGGGCCGGAAGACGCTTCAGGCTCCTATGTGCGCATGGATCCGGGCGAGTATCTGCTGTCGAGCGTCAACGTGGTCGCCAGCGGCAATGTCAAGATCACGCGTCGCCAGTGGTTTCCCATGGGAACCAAACCGACGGGCTTGATCTGCCCGATCACACCACCCAGCGGTTGCCAGGCAGCTCGAAACACCTCGGTCGCTCAAGTCACAGCCGCGCGTGATCTGTCGTTCTCGCGCGCGCTTGACACGACTGCGGACGCCGCATTGGCGGTTGCGACATCGATCGAGTACGAATGGGAAGATCCCTGCGACTGTGCGAACACAAAACCGGGGAATAACTGGTACAAAATCACCGAGTCGGCGACCTCGACAACCGGCGCCTTGATTCCAGCGGGTGATCTGTATTTCCACCACCAGCACCCGATCAGCGAAGCGCCGGCCTATATCGACTGGTTTGAATTCAACACCGAGCCGGCGACATCGATCGGTAAGTCCGGTGAGTTCATCACGCCAACCAATAACTCATCGTTTGGGCTGGGTCGTCCGGTCACGTTCTCGCTGGCGGCCTTCGGAACCGAGGGCAGCACGGTGTCGGTGCGATATCTGTTTGGCCCGACCGGTAGCGTAACGAGTCCGGTGCTTACCGCGCCGCCTTATGAATACGTCTATACCCCGGCTTCCGGAACAACCTCGTATCGCGCCGAGATCACGTTCACGCCCATTGCCGGCGGTACGCCCACGATCATCTATGTGCCGGATGCAAGTTCAGCGCCGAATACGCTCAACGTGTATCCGTCGCCCACGGTGCAACTGATGACGACCAGTCAAACCGTCTCGCAAGGCGGCAGCATCAATCTCGTGGCGCGGGCGACATGTGGCAGTGCGACGGATCCGCTCAGCGCGGTTGCGGAAATGCAGTTCAACGTGAACGGCGCGACCTTCCGTCAGACCAGCGGCACTACGCTTGCGAGTCCGGCATGCACGAAGCAGTACGAGTGGCCGCTGTCGAATCTCGCCGCCAGTGCGCAGCCTTTGGTCGTCACGGCGCGTGCGGTCGATGGCCGAACTGTCCTCAGCGATCTGTCACCGGCGATCGCGTTGACGGTACAGGCCGCGCCGGCCGGCTTCGTGGCGACCATGGCGACGCCGACGACAACCTATACGTCACCGGCGAACGTGACCTTGAGTTCGACGGTGGTGGGTATCCCCGCGGGAAGCGCGATTAGCAAGGTCGAATATTTCAACGGTACCCAGAAAGTCGGTGCAGACGGCAACCTGACGGCGCCGTATAGCGCGGCTTGGAACAACGTCGGTCCGGGCAACTACGCGATCACCGTGAAAGTCACGGCCGGGACTCATGTGATCGTGAGCCCGCCGTTGGCGATCAAGGTCGACAGCAGCGGCAACGAGACCTACTACTTCCATCACACCAATCTGCAGGGCTCGGTCGTCGCCACCACGAACGATCGCGGGCAGCTGGTCGCTGCGACGCACTATCGTCCGTTCGGTATCAAGCAAGCCAACACGGCCGGCGTACCACTCGTTCGCCAGGGCTTCACCGGCAAACCGGAAGACACCGACCTGGGCCTGATCTACTTCGGCGCCCGCTACTACGACCCCCAACTCAGCCGCTTCACCAGCATCGATCCGGTCGATTTCCTTCAAAACGGAGCGATGATTGGAAGCGATTCAATGTCAGCCGCCGATCCCGCTTCAGGAGGAATGTCATCGAGCGGCAATTTCAATCGATATGCCTATGCGAACAATAGTCCGATGGCTTATGGTGATTTGGATGGGCGATGGGCATCAAAGTGGGGATTCTACGTACATCAGCGAGCTATACATTTTACGATCGGTCAAGAGGTTTCATATCGGGACAATTGGGTGCTCAAACAGTCGCAAGTATTAGCCGATTCTGCGCAGTTCCAGACCGGAGACAACGCATTTAGGCATGCGATGAGTTCAGGCAAGCAGACGCCAGAAGAGGGGAGAGCGGCAGCAAACCAGTTTGTTCGAGATCAATTTCAGAAAGCATGGAGAGCGCCAAATAGAAAGGCTGCTCTTACTGAGTTTGGACTTGCATTGCACACGCTTCAGGACGCTACTTCTCCAGCGCACCAAGGCTTCCAGCGATGGACAGGAGAGGAGAGCAAAGCGAGAGAAGGCTGGCATGCCGCTAAAGAACTGTTTGGTTCATCGGAACTTAGAGACGTAACTCAGCAGGCTTGGGAGTGGTACCAAACTCGGACATTGCCGGATGGCGATCTGTTCTACGACAGACCCCAACTGCCATTCATGATTTGGAATGGTGGCAACCCAAATCAACGAATCTGGCCTTAATTCCAGTTGGACTAAACGCCTCAGCGGTGACGTAACATGATACGAACGGTTTTGTTGATTTTTTTAATACTACTGTATCCGAGCGATGCGCGAGCATCTGGAAATCCCATAGTTGCATTGATTCTTGTTGGTTCGATTATATTGCACACAATAATCTGCATAAAAATGTTGATGGAACTGTCAGTCAATGGAGCGATGAAGACGGCCACCATATTTACTCTTATCGCATTGTACTGGCTGCTAGTTTTTACTCCTGGAGTAGACAGTAATTTGATGTTGACGATATTTGCAATTCTTCCCTTGTTACTCTATTTAATCGCAAAGAAAAGGTAATTTTTTCGATCCTTGGCCGGAGCTTGCGATGCGGGCTTTCCTTCTGCCGCCGGGAGTGAGTGGCGCGCAGTGCCGAATGAGGTTCGGCGCTAATAAGGCGGGTTTTAAGGTTGGTGTCGGGAGCGTAGTGCGTTCCCGATGCCGTTGTATGCAGAGAACAATTTGGTAGTGATGGTGAAATCATGCGTCTCGTAAATCTTTTCCTATGCTGGGCTGCCGCAATAGCAGTTGGGTCTTCTGTTCACGTGGCAATGGCGACGCCCGGAGGAAAGCCGGAAGGGTTAGTGGATGGCTTGCCGCTTGGCGAGACAAAGATTGTCGAAGCCGAAGAGCAGTTCCAATTTGAAATGCCGACGCTTGTTGAGCCTGGACGGGCTCCTACGGATTCGTTTCCGACCTACGATCCACTAGACCCAATGAAAGCAGATCGGGCGGCAGAATCGAACTCTATTCGTGAACTTCCTGGCGAGGCAATTGACGAGCGCACACAGACACTGCAGCTCTCCGCCACCGACCTCGTGCTTCCGGGAAACGGCGGCATCGATATGGTCGTTTCGCGCAGTCGCCTCCGAAGTTTCTTTATTGACGAAGACAGTACTTTCAATACGGAGCAAATTCAGAGCGGCACCATCGGCGACTGGGATCTCGATATTCCACGGATCGAAATGCCAACTCATCGGTGGTTCAGAGCCGGAAAAACGGGCGTTCATTGGCTCCATACTCCGCTCGTCACGAGACTCGGATTTCCTTCTCCCTATGGATTCGGTAACGCCTGTACGCGACCCTTCGTGCCGCCAGTATATAGTTTGAGTTT
Source organism: Lysobacterales bacterium (assembly GCA_043753835.1). GTDB lineage: Bacteria > Pseudomonadota > Gammaproteobacteria > Xanthomonadales > Ahniellaceae > JADKHK01. Next base: position 42,710 of record JAYUVY010000029.1, read on the forward strand.
CTTGCGCTGGGAGCAAAATTCCAGTGCCCGCTGGTCAGTTTGGAAAACTGACTTCTATACGCCCAACGAATGGTCAGCACTCGATAGCTTCGCCGAACCAAAGCTAGCTGGTTTGGGTGGAGGTGGTTCCGATCCGCTGGTATTGGTAAATAATGCAGGAACCAATCCGTGGCAATACGGGGCTTATGCTTCACCCGGGCAGTGGACCGCGTCCTGTGTCGCTAGTCGACATTACGCGCGCTTGCTGGCCGTTGAGGCGTGTCAGGCTGCGCCGGATTCTCTGCTGTGCGTCTATGACGGCACGGCAAGTGTATACAACGAAGGAGATCGGACGACTCGATTGGCGAAGACGTTTGAAGTGAAGTCACCCAACGGGCTGACTTACCTTTTTGACGAACCGACGATAGGTACCAGCCCAAACAACCGACATGTCGCCGAGCCAAGGCGGAGCTCATCGCCTAGCGCGCCCAAAATCGAGGATCCATTTTCCGATATCCCGGTGGGGCGCTATTTGCCGGAAAAGCACGCAACTACGGCGATGCGAATATTTGTTAGCGAAATACGTGACAAGAATGGCAACTGGATCAAGTATGAATACGATGATTCCAACTTGACCCAGACGGCCAAGACATATCCAGAATTGCGCGACTATGCGTACGTGAAGCGAATCTACGCGAACGACGGCCGCGAGATCAATTTCGAGTGGGAGTGTAATCCGAAGTATTTTACGCGGCTCACATTGTCTTTGTGCCCCACCTCCGTTGGCAGCACACCCGCACAGGGAGATCTCCTGCCTTTGGCTCGGCCAGCGATGCGTCTGAAAGCGTTTTCCGCAAACCGAAGGCGTTGGGAATTTAAGTACAACGACAACTTTGCAACAACCGACGCATCCTATGCAGAAGGGAGTCCTCGGTTTCTATCGACAGAAACTCCAGATTGGCACGTGAAGTCGCAGATGCTCGAATCTGTGAAATTACCGGATGGTCGATCATTCGATTATTCATTCAAATTTAGGCTTCATCCGAAACAGGGATACTGTGCGGGGTGGGTGGAGACCTATCTGGACCAGAATCTCAGTACAAAATACGGTGCCACACTAGATACGATTGATTATCAAGTGAAGTATCCGGGTGGCGGAACCGTGGAATACCGCATGGCACCAAGCTATCGCACCGCACGCGATGGACAGGGTCGGTGGGGTTGTTGGTACGAGACGTCGGTATGGAAGCGAATCGCTAATAACGCGGACGGTCAGACTAGCAAGAATACCTATTGCCGGTTAACCGGATTTCAGAACATGAGCCAGTCTGAATTTATTAGCTTTCGGTTTGAGCCATTTCGAACAGTTAAGGGTATTTTTGTCGGGCAGGGTCAGGACGACAACGAATGGCGCTCGGGACTCAAGGAACGCGAAGAAGTTTACGAACCGCAGTCAAACGGTGATGTGAGCTGCAGCGTCATCTTCGAGTCGTTAGGCAGCGCAAAGTCCCGTTTAAATTTTACGTACAAGCGTGGGGCGTCTTTTGTGAAGCCTGGAGACGCGTCCGCATTCGCACCGTTTGTCGATGATTCCATTGGCAGCTTGCGGGGAACCGAGTCTGTGAGGTCGTGGATCGCAGACGTCGGAACTTTCGAAACGAAGAACGAAGCGCTCGACGTGTTGATGCGCCCGACAGAACTCGTTGAGTTGGCGTCGGTCGAGGGTGCCAGCGGGCTAAAACGTGCGTGGCACCAAGAGTATCTTGCGCCGTCGCCTAGCCTTTGGAATCTTGGCCTGATGACCAAGCGTTGCGCGGCGGATTCGTTGACTACCGCGCCGCGCGTATGCGTCATGAAAGGCGGTATCGAGCAAGGCCAGACCACCGTGTTTGATGCTTACAGCGGTGCGCCCACATCAACCACCAGCTATGGACGCGGAACGAGTTTCACTTATCACGCTGATGGCGAGCTGTTCACGCAGACGCAGACCGATCCGATGGGTCGTCAGTTGAAATATGAGGACTACTATCGTGGCGTGCCGCGAATGGTGACTTTGCCGGCGACTACCGCTGATGCTGGCGTCGCTGTGCGTCATGAGACGAGTGTGGACTACTTCGGTGCGGCGACGAGTACGACGAATCCGTTGTCGAAGACGACGGAATATCACTATGACCCAGCCGGTCGTCTTGACCTCGTGAACTTCCCGGGCACCGATGACTCGACCTTGGGAATTGTCTGGAGTCCGGACGGCCGCACGAAGACGACGACGCGCGGCAATGCGCAGACCGTGGTCACGTTTGATGGCTTTGGGCGCAGGCTCACTTCGGTCGTGAAAGATCGGACGACTGGGAAGGAACTTGCCCAGAAGTGGCAATATGACGCCGTCGGTCGGGTCACGTTTGAAAGCGCGCCTGCGGGTTCGATTGCTACCGCGACCAAGGGCACGACGTATGAATACGACGCCCTGGATCGCGTGACCAAGACGATTCGTAGTGCCGATGGTGCCTATTCCGAAACCACTTTCCAGGTACCGGAAAAAAAGGTCGTGCGTGACTTCGACGGGAATTTGACCACCTTCGAATACCGCTCGTTTGGCGCGCCGAGTTACGAACAGTTGATGAAGATATCGATGCCGTACCACGCGCAGAACGCCGACGGTACGCAGACGCCAAAGACTCTGGTGACGTCGATGGAGCGTTCCGACGTTCAGGGCACGCTTGCCGCGGCGTCACAGGGAAATCTCGGTGAAACCATGTCGACGCGCCGCTATGCCTACAACGGCAAGAAGGATCTCGTGGCCGAGTTCATTCCCGAGTTCGGTCAGACGGTGTTTGCCGCTGCCGGCCAAACCGGCACGTGGAACGTCGGCTACTGCCATGACGGCAATGGCACGGTAATCGGGAAATCCATTGGCACTGCTTGTGTCTCGGGCTCGGAAAACGTTGCTCACTTCGACATTGATGAGCGTGGTCAGACCTTCGGCACGAACTTCGAACCTGGGGTCAGCGGGAGCCTGGCGGCGGATCTCACGGCGAAATTCAACCGCGCTGGTCAATTGGAGGAGACGAGCAAGGGCGGAGTGACTTCGCGTGTCTATTACAACGACCGTGGCACCGTCCGTCGTCGCGAGTTGCGTGTTGATAGCCAAATATTCGGCATTGGATTTGCATATGACGGTAGTGATCGCCTCACGTCGATCACCTATCCCTCGGGGCGTGTATACAGTTTTGCGATCGATGCCTTTGGTCGACCGACGAGCATCAGCAACATCTTGAACGAAATCACGTACTACCCGAATGGTGCGATGCAGTCGATGACGACCGCGCAGGGCAACCTGAAAACCGACTTCACGCTGGATGGCAATGATCGACTGAAGACGATCAAGACCGGTGCGCCGGGCGCGACCGCTGGAAGTGCCGTGGATCTGGAGTACGGGTACACGTTGGGTGGAAATCCACAAACCGTGACCGATCACCTGCGACTCGCGGACAGTACCAGCCTTGGCTACGATGCGATGGGCCGCTTGATCACGACGCAATACACAATGCGCAACAGCAGCCAAACTTATCGTCGTGGCTACGACGCGCTCGGCAATGTCACGTTTGACCAGTCGATTGAATTTCCCAATGTGAGCTATGCCTACAATGCGGCGACAAATCGCCTCGATACCGTGACCGGGCTTGGCGCAGGCGCGCGCAGCTACAGCCACGACGCATTTGGCAATATCACAGGTGACGGAACGCGTACTTTCAAATACCAGGCCGACGGAACACTCTCCGGACTGACCGCACCGTCGGCTTCCGCGAAATCCTTCACTTACGATGGCGCCCATCGCCTGGTCAAGGAAACCAAAGGTGGCAAGTCGGTCTACCGCGTCTATCTCGGTGAGGATCTGCTGATGGATTTTGATCCGGATGCGAAGACTTACGTCGAGTATGTCTATCTCGCTGGTCGACTGGTTGGATCACGGCACGTGAAAAACGCGGACGTGCAAAATTCGGATAACGACGTCCCTGCCTTCACCGATATGCAGGAATTCTCCGGTTTGGGTAACTGAAGGCCAGATCAGCCGTGGCGATCCGCTGCGGCTGATCTCGAAATCCGGACGCGGCTCGGCGTGTTTACGTTTCGTCCTGCGCCCGCAGTGCCGCCATGAAATCGAGATCAAGGCTCAAGCCTTCGAGTGCGGTGAGGGGGATTTGGCCCTCAGTGCGGCGGAATTCGGTGGGGGCGAAGCGGGGTGGGTCTTGGGTGGGGTCTTGGCGGTAGAGGGTGATGACGCCTGAGGGAATATCGATCAGCCAGAGTTCGCGCACGCCGGCCTCGTCGTAGCGTTGGCGTTTCTCGATCAGATCGAAACTGGCCGTGCTTGGCGACAGCACCTCGATGATGAAGTCCGGCGCGCCGCGTACGCCGCGCGCGTCGAGTTTTGTGGGATCACAGACCACCACGATGTCCGGCTCGAACACCGTCCGCGTGAATGCGTCGGCGATGCCGCGTTCCGGCAGGCGCACGCCGACTGGAGCGGCCAGTGCTTCACATGGTTTGCCGCGCAATTGTTCGCGCAACTGCCCGATCAATTCGCTGACGACTCGTTGATGATTCAGGCTCGGCGGCGCCATCGCATGGGCGTGCCCGTCGAGCAACTGCCAGCGTTCGGTTTCCGGCCAGCGCAGGTAATCGGCGTAGGTGAATTCGCCGGGTTTGATTTTGGCCATGGGTGCGAATTCTCGCGCGGCGGTTGGGTGATCTTGGCTTGCGTGTTGGTCGGCGTCGCCGGAACTGCCGCAGCTTTGTTGTTGCTGCACACTCCCCGCATCGGGCACTGCCCTTTCCGTGCTTCGCAGTCCGCCTGCGCATCCATGTGCAGTCCTTCGACCGACCTCCGGTGCGTGCCGTTTGCGTCGGCCGGAAATGATGATTGGAAGTTTTTCGCTAACTGGCAACACGCTCAATGACGATAGGTTTTCTTGGCGGGCGTGACACCAGAACGTTTCCCGGCAAGGCCTCCCTGCGCGCGATATCCGCAAGGATTGCGGCACGGTCATCATTGAACTGCTTGGCGAATTCTTCGCGAAGTGCTCGCGTTTCGGCAACGATTGGGTCTTGCCACATTTCTAGTCCTCCATTAATTCTTGCGGCGTGCAAATGATCGGTGGCTCATATCCGAGTGCTCGACAAGTTGCCTCGATTTTTGGACGAGTCAACGCATTTGCGATATGCGTACAATTCCACGTGAGCAAGTATTCAATACCATTGACTGCAGCAATTGCGACGTGAAACGCATCTGACCTGCCGGCTTTCTTCGGACGAAGAATTAGTTGAGGACAGCACCCGCGGTTGGGTTTGATTTCTGATCCTGTTGCTCTTCGCCTGCCGACTT
>JAYUVY010000030.1:0-5903 GCA_043753835.1 Lysobacterales bacterium
CGATGCGATCTATCCCGCGTTTGCCACGCACAACGCCTATACGATCGGCGCAATCAAGGCGCTGGCCGGGGACGCGGATTTCGAATTCCAGCGGCTCCACGGCATGGGTGAGGACGTCTATGGCGAGCTGGCCCGGATCGAGGGTGAGCGCCGCACCCCGGTGCGGATCTATGCCCCGGTCGGCGGGCACAAGGAGCTGCTGGCCTATCTGGTCCGCCGTCTGCTCGAAAACGGGGCGAACTCCAGCTTCGTCAACCGCATGGCCGATGCCGAAGTGCCGGTGACCGAACTGGTCGGCGATCCGGTAGCCGAACTGGCCGCGCTCAGCCCGCGCCGCAACCCGGCAATCCCCTTGCCGCGCGAGATCTTCCCGGGACGCGTGAACAGTAAAGGCGTGGACTTGGCCGACCCGCTGGTGCGCGAACCGCTGTTGGCAAAGCTGGCAGAACTGGCCGGGAACAACGGGGATGCCGGATCAAAGCCCCTCCCCTTCAGGGGAGGGGTTGCGGTGGGGGATGTCCCCACTCGCGGCGTCTGCTCAGGCGGACAACCCCCACCCCCAACCCCACCCCGGAAGGGGAGGGGCTCAAGTTGGGCCGAGGTTCGTTCGCCCAGCGATGGTACTGTGCTGGGCCACGTCCAAACTGCGACCGCATCGCAAATCGGCGCCATGATCGAACGCGCGCTGGCTTTCCAGGCGGGCTGGGATGCGGCCGGTGGCGCCTTGCGCGCTGCCAGGCTTGAAGCGGTGGCGAAACTGTACGAGGACCATGCCGCACAATTCCTTTCGCTGTGCCAGCGCGAGGCGGGCAAGAGCTTGCCCGATGCGGTGCTCGAACTGCGCGAAGCGGTCGATTTCCTGCGCTATTACGCCGCCGAGGCGCGCGCCCATTTCACCGCCGATGGCACGGCGCTGCCCGGGCCGACGGGTGAAAGCAACCGCCTGACGCTGCACGGACGGGGCGTTGTGGTGGCGATCAGCCCGTGGAATTTCCCGCTGGCGATCTTCATGGGCCAGGTTGTAGCTGCGCTGGTCACCGGCAATGCGGTAATCGCGAAACCCGCCGAACAGACCAATCTGATCGCGCATGCCGCAGTGAAGCTGCTTCATGAAGCCGGTGTGCCGGAAGCGATCATGCAGTTGCTGCCCGGTGACGGTGCCACCGTCGGCGCCGCATTGACCAAGGATCCGCGCGTGGTCGGCGTGGCGTTTACAGGCTCGACCGAAACTGCACGCCTGATCAATCGTAGCCTCGCGGCGCGCGATGCCGCGATCGGCGTGCTGATCGCCGAGACCGGCGGACAGAACGCGCTGATCGCCGACTCGTCGGCCCTGCCCGAACAGCTGGTCAAGGATGCGCTCAACGCCGCCTTCGGTTCGGCCGGTCAGCGCTGCTCGGCGGCACGCATCCTGTTCGTGCAGGAAGACATCGCCGACAAGGTCTGCGACATGCTCGCCGGTGCCATGGACGAAGTCGTGGTTGGCGACCCCGGACTGCTGTCCACCGACATCGGCCCGGTGATCGATCAGGACGCACGCGCGATCCTGGAAGCGCACGCGGCGCGCATGGACAAGGAAGCGCGGCTGATCAAGCAGGTTGCACTTGATCCGGCGAAGACCGCGAACGGCAGTTTTTTTGCGCCGCGCGCCTACGAGATCAAGTCGCTGTCGCAGTTGCATCGTGAAGTGTTCGGGCCGGTGCTGCATGTGCTGCGTTTCGCGGCGAAGGATCTGGATCAGGTCATCTCCGACATCAATGCGACCGGTTACGGCCTGACGCTCGGCATCCACTCCCGTATCGATGGCACGGTCGAGAAGATCTCCAAGGGTGTGCGCGTCGGCAATTGCTACGTCAACCGCAACCAGATCGGCGCCGTCGTCGGCGTCCAGCCGTTTGGCGGCGAAGGACTGTCGGGTACCGGACCCAAGGCCGGTGGTCCGCACTATCTTGCGCGCTTTGTGACCGAGCGCACCCTGACCATCAACACCACGGCGGCAGGCGGCAACGCGTCTTTGCTGACGCTGGGGGAGTGAGGCGAATGCGATCGGTTCGCGCCCTGTTGGTTTCTTTCGCGCTGTTGATGGTTGCTGGCTGCAGCGAAGAAGCGCCGCCACCGCAGCCGGCGCCACCTGCGGATCGCAACTTCACGGCGACCGTGAACGATACGCCAGTGGTCGGCGGCACCGAGGCGTTTGCTTGCCAGTTCAGCACAATGAATGACACTCAGCAGCCGCAGTATCTGCTGACGTTCATCGACGACAACGGTCACACGATTCAGGTTGGTATCGAACGCGGCGGCGCGCGCGCCGGCAGCCGCAAGGTTCTTTACAGCATGGCAACGGCCGCAGGTCGGGCCTACGGTCGACCAACCGGTGCCTTGGCGGCTTTGTCGGCAATTGTTCCGACGCCGCAAGGTGCAGTCATTTCCGGGCGTTTCAGTCTCGAACTCGCATTGGTGAATTCGGCGCCGGGCGTGACCGACAAGTCACCCTTGCGCGTCGGCAATGCGCTGTTTGAGCAGGTCGAATGCCTTGACCCCTCGAAATTCAAGGCCAGCGTCCGCTCCTGAGTCAGTTGCGCAAGCGCCGCGCAATGGCACTGCGTGAGGCGAGTGCGAACAGCACCCCGAAGACAAATCCAGCCAAGTGCACCGGCCAGGCGATCGCGACGGTGCCCGAGGCCAACACATACATCAACGCCTGCACCAGCACCCAGAGTCCGATGAGCCCGTATGCCGGCATGCGGACGAACTCGAAGAACGCACCAAGTGGCAACACCAGACCGAGCCGCGAATTCGGGAACAGAGTCGCGTAAGCGCCGACAAGTGCCGACACGGCACCGCTGGAACCGATGATCGGCGAGAGTGAGGTCGGATAAACCAAAGCACCGACCAGGTTCGCGGCCATGCCGCAAACCAGGAACAAGAACAACAGTCGTTTCGCACCCAGCGGCTTCTCGGCCGACGCGCCGAACACCAACAGGAAAACCAGATTGCCGAGCAAGTGGATGCCGTTGGCGTGGATGAACAACGCGCTCGCCAGATTCCAGATCGCCGCCCACATCTGACGGCCAGTCGACTGCGCGATCGCGACCCAGTCACTGGGCTGTACGCCGAATCCGCTCACCCAGCGCTGCCGGACGTCCGGGCCCAAGGCCCAACTGGCAAGAAACACCGCAGCCGAGAGCGTCACCAGGGCATAGGTCGCGAGCGCCGGGCGCGGCTTACGGCGCGATGGAACATGGACGAACATCAGCGTCCGAGCCGTGGCATCAGGAAACGCTCATTACGGAATTTCATCAGCAACGCATCGCGCTGGATCTCGACCATATCCAGTTCATTGCCGACAACACCGCCTTCATTGATGCGCTTGCCGTCGATGATCGCAAAGCGTTTGCCGGGGTCATCGCTGTAAACGTGCATCGTCACTTTCAACGTCGGCAGTGCCTGACGGGTTTCCAGTGGCAGCTCGAAGATGTAGGGGATCGCTTCGGCGGATGGGGGCGTTGCGGCGGCTGCCACAGTCGGTATCCCGGCATCGACTTGGGGCTCAACCATTTGGTCGGGTTGTTTTGGAATCGTGACCTCGGCAATCGGCTCGATCGGGGGCGGCGCGGTTACCGGCTCGATCGGCGCGGCATCCGCTGCGAGGGCTTCCCGCGGTGGTTTGGACACGGCCAGTTCAGCTGCAGGCGCAGAAGCAATCGGCTTTGCAGGCGCTTCTGTTACGGGCAACGGCGGTTCGGGTACCGGCTTCACTGGCTCGGATCGGACGGCGGCGGGCTTGACTGCGACCGACTCCGGCACTTGCGGCAAGGGCGTTGTTGCCGGCGCAGCGGCGTCTGCGGCTGGCGCTTGCGCGCCCAACATCGAATGGCCGATCAGCGTGCGATTGTTGTAGGCCGCCGCAGCGACGATCAGGACACCGGCAAACATCAGCAACGGCAGGAGCAAGGACGCGTTCCGCCTGGGCTGCAGGCGTGTCGACGACAGGAGCGTCGGCAATTCGCCGGCGCGCCGCTCGATCTCGGCCTTCTGGAGTGCTTCGTGAATTAACGACATGTGTGGAGTTTCACCGTTGCGAGCCAGAAACAAAAGTGTTGGCGTCAACTGGATCATCCAGATGTGGGCCGCCGGACGCGAGCGCGACCATCAGCGCCATCGTCTCTGGCCCGACCAGTCCGTCAGCGCGCAGCCCGAATCGGTCCTGCAGGGTAACGACATGCCGCGAGGTCCGGTCATCGAATCGATTCAAGTCGCTCGCATCCCGGTCGGTCAACGCCATAGCGCGATGAACAAAGGCGACGTGGTCGCCAACGCTCCCAGGTGCCAGTACTTCGCCGGTGTAGCCGTCTGGCGCAGTGGCCGCAATCCAGGCGTCACCAAACCACTGAGCTTCGAGGGCCGATAGCGGCAGAATGGCGCTCAGTCGAGCGTCCGAGACTGCGGCGTTGCGGCCATCAATATGTCGCAACACCAGCAACTTTCGGGTCTTTGCGCGACCGACTTCGAGGACAGCCGGACGGTTCAATTCGAGCAGGGCTGTCGGGTTCAAGCGCAGACGCGCGCAAAGCGCGCTGCCGGCCGTGATGCAAGCGGCGCTGGTCACAGATGCGTCGGGTGCCCAGGTTTTCGCGACGGCGTCGATCGCGGAAGCGCTGTTGTCAAAACCTGCGAAGTCGTTGATGGATGCATACGTCGGCGTCGCTGCTTTGTCAGCCAGTTCGGGACTTGTGATGGCAACGTCAGGTGCGACTTGCGCGTTGCCAATGAACCACATCACCGTGACCGCAAGACCCAGAAACACGAGGAATGTAACCGCAAGTGGCGCGAACGAGCGCTTAGTTTTGGGCGCCGGCATTCCGCGAATTTCCTCGTCGGCCAGCTTGACGATGCTTTCGTCGAGCTCGGCGAGCGCACGCGCATACCCACCCAGCATGGCGCGATCACAGAGCACATTGATCGAGCGCGGATATCCGCGGGTTCTGCGGAATACTTCACGCAACGCCGAGGGCGTGAATAATGGCCGTCTCCGCCCCGCCACCGTGAGTCGATGTTCGACATAGGCTGCGGTGTCGCCTTCATCCAGTGGCGCGAGATGAAATCGCGCAGTGATGCGTTGCGCGAGCTGACGCAAGTCGCTGCGCGCCAGCAATTCGCGTAGTTCCGGTTGGCCAAGCAAAATGATCTGCAGCAGTTTTTGAGTGGGCGTTTCCAGATTGGTCAGCAGCCGCACTTGCTCGAGCGCCTCGAACGACAGGTTCTGGGCCTCGTCGAGCACGACGACCACACGCAGTCCGGATGCATAAGCTTCAAGCAGGTAGCGCGTCAGCGCGTCGGTCAGCGTCTTGATACTGGACGTCCTCTTCGGCAGCAGGATGCGCAACTCGTCGCAGATGGTGCGCAGCAGTTCGATCGGCTGCTGCATCGGATTCAGCACCAGCGCAATGCGCACATGCTCGGGCACTTGCGCCATCAGCAGACGGCAGAGTGTGGTCTTGCCGGTACCGACTTCGCCGGTCAATTGCACGAAGCCGCCGCCGCCGCCCTGCGCGATGCCGAACAGCAGATGGGCCATGGCGTCGCGATGTTGCGCAGTCAGGAACACGAAACGCGGATCAGGCGTGATCGAGAACGGCGCTTCCTTGAGTTCGAAATAGTCGAGGTACATGCGCCCGCTTTGTATCGCCTGGATCGGCTCGTCGACAAACTACCCGCTGAGACTTGCGCGGCAACGGCAAGTTTCGCAAAACATCGGATATCTGGAAAAACAAAACCCCGCATCATTTTCGATGCGGGGTTTTGAGGATAAAGCCCTTGGCGGTGACCTACTCTTGCATCGCTTAAGCGACACTACCATCGGCGCTGCAGCGTTTCACTTCTGTGTTCGGGAAGGGAACAGG
>JAYUVY010000031.1:0-5807 GCA_043753835.1 Lysobacterales bacterium
CGGTCGAGAAATAGCGCAGGCCTCATTTGCTTGCGGCTATCTGGCAACGTCGCGCAGGTCATGCTGCGCGCGCATGTAGTCTTCCGGGACGCCGATATCGATGAAGCTGCCCTTGGATACGAACAGGTCGAAGCATTCGCTTTGCACGGCCTCGGAAAGAAAATCCTGCTCAAAGGAAAATCTCTCGGGAAGCGGCAAGTTCTCGAGCATCCTGGTCGAAAGCACGTAACAGCCCGCGTTGATCAGGCCTTCTCCACCGATGCCACTGCCCTCGAATCGCACTACGCGGCCTTCGCTGGTCAGCAGCCGACCATATCGGGTGGTGTCCGCGACGTGTCTGGCGACGATTATCGGGTGCTGTCTCGACAGCCAGCTGGCGGCCAGTTCCTCGATATCGAGGTCGAGGTACGTATCGCCATTGAAGACGAACGCATGGTCCGATACGCAATGCGAAAGCGCCAGGCGCAGGGCGCCGCCGGTACCGAGCGGCTCGGACTCGATTACGTAGTCCAACTCCAGGCCTCGGTAGCTGGAGCCAAAATGATCGACCACCGAGTCGGACATGTAGCCAAGCGACAAGACAGCCCGTCCAAAGCCCTTCGACTGCAGGGAGCCAAGCAGTATCTCAAGAAATGGCCTTCCTGCGACCGGCGCCATCGGCTTCGGCAAATCAGGTACCGCAGACCTCAGCCGGGTACCCAGGCCACCTGCGAGGATGACGGCCTCCCTCATGCGGCTGGAGCGAACATCGCATTTTCCACAAGACCGCAAAGAATGTGGCCGAGGATCAGGTGCCCTTCCTGGATCTTCGGAGTGTCGAGTGACGGAACCTCCAGGGCTATGTCGCAAAGCCCTGACATCGGTCCGCCGCGCTTGCCGGTGAATCCAATGCAGAACAGCCCGCGGGAGCGCGCTTCCTCGAAGGCCCGCAACACGTTTGGCGACGATCCGGACGTCGAATAGCCGATGAATACATCTCCGTGGCGGCCAAGGGCCTGCACCTGCCGGACGAAAAGACGTTCGTATCCGTAGTCATTTCCAATGGCGGTGAGAATCGAGGTGTCCGTCGTGAGTGCGATGGCGGCGAGCCCCGGCCGGTCGAACGCAAAGCGACTGACGAACTCGCCCGCAATGTGTTGTGCGTCCGCCGCGCTGCCACCGTTTCCCGCAATCAGCACCTTACCGTCGTTCCGCAAGCATTTGATTACGGCCAGCGCGGCCTGTTGGGTTCGCTCGAGCAGAACTTCGTCCCCGGACATCAGGTCGATGATCCTGCGGGCCTCTGCGATCTGTCCAGCGATATACTTTTCCATCAAACCTTCCATGCTTGCGTCCCGTATTTTGTGAAGTGGCAATTGCTTACTTGGCCATCGAAGACCGATAGCGCCCGGACAATGCTCATCCGCTTGTCCGGGGGAACGAAGAACATCATGAAGCCGCCGCCACCTGCGCCCGATATCTTGCCGGCGCTTGCTCCGGCATCGATGGCTACGTGGTAGATGTTGTCGATGTGCGGGTTGGAGACGGTTGTCGCCGAGCGCTTCTTGTTCATCCAGCCAAGCCGCATCGAGTCGACGATCCCGGCGAAGTCGCCCTTGAGCAGGCACTCGCGCATTACCAGCGCTTCCTGCTTGATGCCGTGCATTGCCTCGACCGCATCGATTACGCCAGCCGTCACGTTATTGCTCTGATCGTCGATGATCTTGCCGGACTCGCGGGAAATTCCCGTGTAGAACAGGAGCAACGAAGCCTCCAGCTCGCAGATGATCCAACTCTTTATCCTGAGCGGATTGACGATCGCCTTGTCATCGCCGTAAAACTCCATGAAGTTGAATCCGCCGAATGTCGCCGAATACTGGTCCTGGCGGCCGCCTTTCAGGCCGCAGCGAACCCGCTCTATCGTGAACGCCAGTCGTGCAATTGCATAATCGTCCAGCGTGAGATTCAGAAGCTCGGCAAGTGCACGGATCATGACCACGACCAGCGTGGAAGACGAGCCAAGGCCCGAGCCGACCGGCGCATCGCAAAACGTGCTCAGCTCGAGCGGGATCCGCTTGCCGCCGTTGAAGTCATCCATCATCTCGGTATACACGGCGGCATGAAGGCCCAGTTGCAGCCCCGGTTGCATCGGCATGTCGATGGGATGGCTTACCTTGATGTTCTGATCGGTCGCAATAAAGTGGACATTGCCGTCGTCCGAGGGCTTGATGACAGCATAGGCGTAGCGATCGATGGTTGCGTTGAGCACCAAGCCGCCGTGGACGTCGCAGTATGGGGCGACGTCGGTACCGCCTCCGGCCAGGCCAAGCCGCAATGGAGCGCGCGCCCTGATGATCATGATCTCGTCTACCTTGTAAGGAAGCGTTGTCCGGAACGGATGCGCTCGCGCCAGTATTGCAGCAGGTCGGTCATCGTCTCTTCGAACGGTATCACTGGCTCCCAGCCTGTGACTGCCTTGAACTTTGCCGTGTTCGGGACTTGCAGGTCCGCATCGATCGGCCGCAACCGCTCGGGATCGGTCTCCACCTTGATATCACGGGTGGTCGACATCGAGATCAGCGTCTGCAGCATATCGCCAACGCTGCAAGTGTGAGTCCCTCCGATGTTGTAGTAGGCGCCCGGGATCGGATTCACGGTGACCAGCATGTGGTAGGCGCGAACCGCGTCGCGGACGTCGGCAAAAGTACGGAGGGAATCCAGGTTTCCGGTCTTGACAACCGGAGGAATCAGCCCGCTCTCGATCATCGCGATCTGCTTGGCGAAAGTCGATTCGGCGAAAACGTCGCCTCGACGCGGCCCGGTATGGGTGAACATCCGGGTCGTCATCACGTTCATCCCATAGGCCTCGGCATAGTAGCGCCCGATCAGGTCGGTGCCGACTTTGGAAATCGCATAGGGGGAAGCGGGATGGAACGTACACTCTTCATCGATGGGAAGCTTTTCTTTCGGAACGCGGCCAAAGACCTCGGAGGACGCGCAGACATGCGTGACTGCGCTGATATTGTTCTTTCGAAGCGCTTCGAGGACGATGGCTGTTCCCTGGACGTTCGTTTCCAGCGTGTCCAACGGCGAATCGAAACTTGTCTTGGGATAGCTTTGCGCCGCAAGATGAAAGACAAAGTCCGGCTTTGCCTTCGCCACCGCTTCGTGGATGGATAGATAGTCGCGTACATCGCCATACACCAGATGGACGCGATCAGATGCATTGATCCTTGGCAGGAGATGGGCGATGTTGTCCAGAGAACTCCTCCAGCGGGTAAGCCCATAGATTTCCCAGTCGGTGTTTTCCAACAGATAGTCCGCAAGGTGCGAACCGACCATGCCGGTGATACCGGTAATAAATGCTCTTGGCTTCAAATTCACTCTAGACTCCAAACCATATTGAATCGATCAAATGCCCGGCTCGTCCGTCCAATCGATCCGAGAGGAGCTGGTCGGGCGGCTGGGACGAAACGGCTGCATCTATTGTCTTGGTTAAACTGCCTGCGGCACAAGCCCGGATTGGCGTCCCCGCGGCTCGACCGCTTGCGTGTATTCAGTTGCCCAGGCCACTGGGCAGGCTCGCCTTGAACACTTTTCCGACCGGAGCGCTGGCAACAAGGCAATTCGGGGCTTGTCCATAGATCAGCAGCCCGGTATCGAGGCCCGATTTATTCAGGTAACCAACAAACGTGATGGGCACATTTTCCAGCCCGTCGCTATCCACGAAAATGCCGGTTACCGCTGCGCGAGTCAATCCGTATCCCACCAGTCTATTGCTGGTATCGACGAAGGCAACCGATTCTGGTTGTTTTCCAGATGCATTGCTGGAAATCCACCCCGTCACCTTGACATATTCCGAGTCTTCGGGGATAGCCACGGTGCTATCCAGGTTTCCCTTGCACAGTCCGAATGCAGAGGGGCGAAAGTCCTGGCCTATCTTCTCGTGAGTATCCGCGACCAACGGGTTGCCGAAGAACGATAGGTTCATCTGGCGCGGTCGTTCGGCAAGAATGAAACCTACGTCGAGCCAGGGGAAAATATTCATGATCTGGGTGGAGTCGCGCACGCCCATTTCCATCGCCAGTCCGGCAAGAAGTCTATTATAGTTTCGATCGCTCGTAGCTTTCAGCGCGTTCATTTGGTATGGAACGAGGAGCAGCGGGACGATCATCGTCAATAGCGCCAGGTACCATCTTTTCTGGAACGATGGCTTGTAGACAGAAACCAGCATTATCGTGAGCGTTGACCAATATGCCAGCGAATAGGTCATGTACCGGCTGGACAACGCCTGGTCCAGTCCGAATTTCAGGCGGCCGCCGGCGGTGGCGCACCCGGACAGGAGTAGGTAGGCAGCAAATCCGAGCAGAAGGTAGTTCAGCCTTTTCTGCTGGCTTCGAAATACGATCTGGTAGGCGGCAACCCCAAACAGCACCAGCGAAATAAAGCCAGCGATTTCCGCCGCGAGCCGGTTACCCCCTTCGAACATGTAGTTGAATATCCCGCCCAGGTAGATAAGAAGGTACCTGGCCATGTCCAATTTGCTGTGCATCAGCGAGTCGACTATCGAGCCATTCAGTTCCGGACTCTTGTATCCATGGAAATACAAGGCGGCCACGGCGACCCAGGCGATCAGCAGGGCGAGGATTCTCCACTTGCGCGCTCCAAGCGCGTAGGCGGTGAACGCCATTATCGGGAGTGTCGCCAACCCATTGGCCATTGTTCCGGCCGATAGCACTCCCAAGGCCAATGCCGTGAGAAAAATCCAGAGGCGGCCGGAAGCAATGGAGAGGCTCAGGACAAACAGCGACAACAGCGGAAGCAACAACGACGGAAAGAACGACGCTTGAAAAGCCCATGTGAGGTTTCCCTCCTGGGTCCAGGAAAGCATCAGGGAAAATACGGACAGGATCGTGATGTCCCTGGTTGTTTTCGCATCGTTCGAGTCCAGTGTCCCCTTCACGCACAGGGCGAGCAGGGATGCGATTGCGAACGCAAGGACGCAATTCAGCGTGAAAAGAAGCACCGTCGTGCCATTGAAGTACTTGAGGTCGAGCCAGAAGAAGGCGTTTCCAACAAGCAGTCGGTGCTCCGCATGTTGGGCCCACCATGCGGAAGCGACTCCGGCTTCCACCTGGGTAAAGAAGCCCAGATAGCCGTCCCACATGTCCCAAAACGGCACCGGCGAGTAATTCTTCACTACGCCAACCATGGAAGTGGTCAGAACAAACAGGAACATGATCCACGCCGTCCCGAGGGCAAGGCGCTGGGGCCAGGTTCCTGGCACATGATTCTGGCTACTTGGCATTTTTAGCAAGACCCTCTTGATGGCAGGATTCCGGTTTATCTGGTGCCAGCGCGCCGTTGGGGAGAAAAGTCATCGAAACGACCAGCGCTTATGCCCGAGATAACTGGTGAACACCGGCACCGCAACGCCGACGGCGTGGGCAATCTCCCTGGCATGTTGCATCACGCCCAGCCAAGGAAGCAGGTAATACGCCAGACCCATGCTGATCGCCCACGTCTGGGCAATGGCAACGATGTTGACGAGTACGAAGAATGCGCCCGACCGCTTCAGGGACTGCCGCGAGTCGGTGAACACGAGCAGTTTCGCCAGCACGAAGGCGGTCACCATTCCGGTAAGGTAGGCCAGGATCACCGCCGACGAAAACCCCAACCACTGGTTGTAGACCATCCGGGATCCGAAGTTTACCGCTGCCGCGAACCCACCGGTCAGCAAGAACACCATGAACTGCCGCGAATGGAATTGCCGGATCAAGACTGCGCATCCCTGGCCATTCTCCTGCCGAAACCGATGCTCTCGGAAA
>JAYUVY010000032.1:0-5787 GCA_043753835.1 Lysobacterales bacterium
CGAAAAGCGGCTGTCGATCTCGCCGCAGGGAAGGGTGCGCTACCAGCTCAAGACCCCGTGGCGGAATGGCACCACCCATGTCGAATGGGATTCGGTGGATTTCATCGCCAAGCGACGGAGGATGTGGACACCCACAATTCGGCGTGCGGGCAAGGCGCGGGCAACGCTCAAACGATGGGTGTCCGAGATATTACTGCGCGACGCACTGGAGGATGCGCACTACCGGCCACGGCCGGTTGCGCGCGCGGTCGGGGGCGGTAGTGCGCTTGCGATAGGACACCGTTGTTCTCGAAGTGATCGAGGATGGCCCGGATGGTCTGCGGTTCTTCGACGCTGGCGACGATGTGCGGCGGCGTTCGTCGAGGGTGCGCGCGCGGCGGCACCAGGGCCGCGAGTTTGGCGATGAACTCGTTGGGCTCAAACTCGACGTGCGTCGTGCCGTTCTTCCACGGCGTCTTGAGCGGGTAACGCACCATGCCTTGCGGCGCGATCGATAGCCGTTTCTCCGAAATCGCCGGGCGCGCGATTTACCGACACAGGCGTTCGAGCTTCTGGCTCTCGTGCGCTTCAGCTGCCACGCCCGCATGCAGCGAGAATCCGCCGACCTTGCCGGCATCGCCTTCCAGCAGACCGGCGTCGTCGGGCAGCGTTTGCAGGGTGAGGACTTTGCGTCCGGCCTGCGCGCCGGTCGGGACGCGGGTGCGATGCAGGCGTGGTTTGCGTTGTGCTTGCTCCACTTTCTTCTCGTGCACGCCGTCAAGCCACAGCATGTGGAAGTGCACATTGAGGTTGAGCACGCTGCCGAAGCGCTGGATCAGCGTCACTGCGCCACATTGGGCGCTGGCGCGCTCGACGCCCGCTTGCACGTGCTTGGGAAGCGAGCGATCTTCTGCCTCAAGATGCGCGATGAAATCCGGGTAGTGCGCCTGCACCAGCGCGTGCAGCAGCGTGCGCTCAGAAACATGGCGCGCGTAGCTCGGCGCGGCCACCTGCGCGGTCGCTGCGGCGCCAGCGGCGCGCGCCGTTGCGCGTCCCTCCGTCGCGGTGAAGCACAGCACGGAACGCTCCGGTGCATCGACGGCCGCACAGTGTTCCGCGCGGCCTCATCGCCGCCCATCGGCGTTTCTCCCGCGCACGGGTAAGGCATCGGCGCGACGCAGCGGTGCATCGCGTTGGCCAGCACCAGATCGAAATCGGCTTCGAGCAAATGCCATGCCGGGCGCCAGTACACGCCAGTCGCCTCCATGGCCACGATCGGCACCTCGCCTTCGTGCAACCACGCCGACAACGCGAGCAAGCCCGTCGTCGTGGTCGCGAAGGTCTCGGTCGTATACGTCACGGCGCGTCCTTCAACTCGGCGCAAGCACGCCACGATCGTGTCGCGATGCACATCGCGTCCAGCACAAATCGGATGCAGCAAGTCCATCATCCACCTCCGTAGTGCCGACCCAGAGTCCCTCGTCGATCGAGTCTAGGAATCGCGCTCGCCGCCCTTGCGGAAGGCCTCGCACTTCGGAGTAACCGTCAGGACTCCCTGCCAAACTTGTTCACGGGCTTCGCGCACCAGTGCGTGTCCGGCCTTCGAGTCGGCACGCGAAGCCTAATCCGTTTCATCCCTCGCGGGCCGGGAAGCCACGGTGAAGAACTTATTCGAATCCGTCGGTGAAGATGCCATTGGGCAAGCAAGTCACGGCCACGCTCCCGATGTTCGCGCCGACCAGCGTTCCTTCGGCACTGGCGATCAGGCACTGCTGCTGGAAGGCGGCATCCGGCTGTGTGCCGACTGTCACTGAATAGGTGCTGCCATCGTTCAGTGCAGTGCTGAAGGTGAACGGACCATTGGCGCCGACCACCAGCGAATTACCGCCGTTGTTCAACAAGGTCGCGGTCGCACCGACAGCAAGCCCGCTGATCGTTCCGCCAATCGTGTAGGTGTCGGTCGTGCAGGTCACCGTGACAGCGGTGATGTTGGCGCCAACAATCTGTCCGCTGCTGACTGCCACGGCGCAGGTCTGGTTCGGCGTGGTTGGCTGCGTCAGCACGGTCACCGAGAAGAACGAACCATCGGCCAGCGGGGTCGCGAAAGTGAATCCGCCGTCCGCATTCACGATCAGGTTGTCACCGCCATTGTTTTGCAGCACGACCGAATTGCCCGCTGCGAGACCCGACACCGTGCCGCCGATGGTGTGGGTGATGGTCGTACAGGTCACCTGAATGTTCGTGACGTTGGCGCTGGTGACGTTGCCGCTTCCAGCGGTCACGAGGCAGGTTTGATTGGGCGTGGTGGGCTGCGTGAAGACCGTCGCCAAATATGCGGCACCGTTCGTCAGGCTGGTCGGGAAGGTGAATCCCCCGTTCGTCGAGACGGTCACGTCGTCCCCACCGTTGTTGCGCAACACGACGGCATTGCCGGCTGCAAGCCCGGACACCGTGCCGCCCACGGTAAACGTGGCCAAGGCGCAGTTGACCACCACGTTCGTGACGTTGGCGCCGGCGAGCGTGCCGCTGCCATTCGTTACCGTACAGATCTGGTCCGGCGTGGTGGGCTGCGTACGAACGCTGACCGAATAGGTACTGAGGTCCTGCAGGGGTTCCGGGAACGTGAACGAACCGTTCGCGGCAACCACCAGATCGTCGAGACCATTATTGCGCAGGACCACGTCGTTGCCTGCTGCCAGACCACTCACCGTACCGCCGATGGTGAACAGGTCGCAGTTGTTGCAGACCCGCGTCTTCCAAGCACCGCGACCGTGCGTGAAGGCAAACAAGTTGTTGCCGCCGCTGTCGAACTTCAGCGATTCGACGGGTGTTTTCGCGAAACCGGTGTTCTCGACATACCACGTCGCGCCGGCATCGATGGAGGTAAACACGCCAAGATCGGTTCCGACGAAGACCTGATCCGGGAAATTCGGATTGATCGCGACACTGAGTGCAGGAATCTGCGGCAATGCCGTGGCACCTGCGCCGACTCTGGCTAGCCACGTTTGTCCGCCATCCACCGACCTGAACAGGTTGTTGGCGCCGAACGACGAAACGGTGGCGTAGGCAATCAAGGGATCGGTGGGGTGCCAGGCCATCCAGGAAATGTAGCCGCCCGCCAGAATGCTGCCTCCGCCCGGCCACAAGCCTGTGTTCGGTGCGGTGAGCGCACTGTAGTTGTAGTGGAAACAGCCGTCCGACATGCCGATCAGCACACGATTGCCATCGGCCGGATGAACCGCGATGGCGGAAATCGAGCCTGCGCCGCAGGTACTGTTCGTTCCGGTTGCTCGCGCCCAACTCGTGGCTTGATTGATACTGCGCCAGATGTCGAAGCCGCCGGTCCAGATTTCGTCCTTGTTCGCGTTGGCCATCGTGAACGGTGCGATGAACAGGAACCCGCTGCCGGCGATGCCGCCATTGGCCGCGTTGAATGTGGCGCCGCCATCGGTCGAGCGCTTCAACGAGTTACCAGTGTTTTCCAGGAACAGGACGTCGTCGTTCGTCGGTGCGGCATTGGTGTCGACGGCAGCGTAACCGCCGTCCCCTCCAGCCAGAATCGACCAATTCAGATTGCCCGAGAAACCCCGCAAGGTGCCGTTGTCCTGCAGGCCGCCGAAATACGTCAAACCATCCGGATACACGGCGCCATCATAGAACTGGGTCGTCACCATGCCAGCACTGCGATCACTCCATGAAACCGCGCCTGCAACCGGCGTGCCGCATACGGCTGCAAGAGCAGATCCAACATTGGCCGTGGCATCCGCCGTACGTTGGATACCACCATCATTGGCGACGAACATCACCCGGTTCGAGGTTCCGTTATAGTCGGGCGGGAACACGATGCCGTGCTGGTCGGCATGGGCATATTCCGGGTTGGTCTTGGGGGACCACCAATAACTCGCAACGCCCCAATCGACACCGCCGTTGTCGGAACGCCACAAATCGATGCCACCGGCCCAGATGCGATTTTCATTGACCGGATCCACCGCAATGACATTGTCGTACCAACCCTGGTTGAGTTGTTGCGTGGACCCGAATCCGCACTCGGTCAGCAGCGCAAAGACGGGATTCGACAAGAGCGCTTTCTGGATCTTGTCGGTGGTTCCGGCAAAGGCACTCGTACCCAACCGCTGCGTGGTGAAGTTGTCGCCATTGTCGATCGAACGATAGATGCCGTGAAGACCATATTGGCCCGGCCCGCCGACCGCGGAGCGCTGGGACGACATGACGTACAGCACAGCCTCGTTCGATGGCGCGATCGCGAGCGAACTTCTTCCCTGCCCGGTCAGGCTCATGATGGAAGCCAAGGTGCTCGCATCGGTATCGTCGGCCCGGTAGATCGTGCCTTGCAGGTTCGTGCGCCCACACGCCGCAAACACGCGACCACTCGCACCGCTCTTCTGGATTGCCATGTCATTACAACCGCCCACAGCGGAAGCGTTCAGCACCTCGCTGAAACTCGCACCGCCGTCGATCGAGCGGAATACACCCTGTCCGGTGGCAGCCCAGATCCGTTGCGTGTTGCGCGGACTCACGATGATTTTCATCGTGAAATTGAAATTGGCGTTGTTCGTCGCCGGGATCTGCGACCAGCTTGCGCCGGCATCGGTGGACTTGAAGATGCCTGCGCCACGGATCGCATCGAAGTTGCCGAAGCCTTCGCCGGTTCCGGCGTAGATCACGTCCGGATTCAATGGATCGAATGCCAGCGCCACCACGGCAAGGTTGGCCATCTGGTCGGTGTTCGTCGACCAAGTCAGTCCCGCATCTGTCGTTTTCCAGACACCACCCGCGACACCACCGGCATACATGGTGCTCGTGTTGGTCGGGTGAATGATCAGAGCCCGTGTGCGACCACCTTGATTGGCAGGCCCGAGGTTCGACCACGCGCCCAGCGCATTACCCGGCGTAGCGGCAAACGGGTCGAAGGGTCCGCTGGCACCTTCGGCGAGCGACACCCGGCCCGTATCACTGGATATCCGCGGCATACTCCGGATGTGCCCGAGGGCTTCGAAATACATGTCTGGACCGATCGAACGGATGGCCTCGGTCGGATTGTCGCCGCGCGTGATGATTGGCCCGGTTCGGCTATTGACGTAAAACGCTTCAGCCTGATCCGGAAATCCCTGCGGGGGTTGTTGCGCGGCTTTCTTGAGCTTGCGGTCGATCTTGCTCTTCTGCTCGGCGCTTGGCGGCGAAATGACTTGCGCAGACCGCTCAAGGCCTGCGACCGGCGCAGACTCTTTTTCCATGGCGCCTGCGCCAGTGCCGACAGCCATCAAGACCAAAGCAAAAATCTGCCCGCGCCAATCCAATCGTTTGACCATGAAAGCACCCCTTTTCGAAACTGGAAACACGCACGCCGGACAGCAGCGCCAAAGTGTTGATGTTCCCACAAACAAGGCCTCACTCAACAACCCGCTCCCGACGGTCGTCGGCAACCCACCGTGACTCCTCGCGCGGTGACAGCGCGCATCCTCGATCAAATCACTGACCCCAGCGGCGCGCCGCGCACAGCGCAAAAAATGGCCTTGAATTTCCTTGAATCCCGGCATCGGGCCAAGCGCGCCCCTGCGGGATTGCTGCCGCATCTGATGGCTGTTGGTTTTCGCTGTTGGGGGGCGTGGCCGATCTTGCGACTACGCGGCCATGGCCGCGGCCGGTGGCGCGCGCGGTCGGGGGCGGTAGTGCGCTTGCGATAGCGCACCGTTGTTCTCGAAGTGATCGAGGATGGCCCGGATGGTCTGCGGTTCTTCGACGCTGGCCACGATCCGTACCGCACCGCCGCAGTGGACGCAGGTGCTC
>JAYUVY010000033.1:0-17156 GCA_043753835.1 Lysobacterales bacterium
ATACCCAGCGCTGAGTCTCGCGTCGTCAAGTTGCTGGGTATCGCTGCGCTCAACCCAGCCACGAACTAACACCAACCCGTTTCCAAGCCAGGCGGAATATCGAAAAGTATCCACATTACACCGTCGATAGCACAGGACAATGCCGTGCCGATGGCCGCAGCGGTGAGCGAAGTTCGCCTGAAGAAAGGTGGCGAATAAAACAGATGAATGATCAGCATCCAAACTGCGAAACGTATGGGTATCGATGCGGCCAGCAGCGTCACGCCCAAATTGGGGTTGTGTGGCAGGAGGGCACCGAGCGCGAACAAGGAAAAAATGCCCGCTGCGAATCCAAGCGCCACTTTGGCCAATGCGAAATAGTATGGATTGGCTTTCCGCGGAAAATGCCTGTTGGCAACAGTCGCAAAATAGCCATAGCCGACCAGCTTCAACGTTGTGTAGGTCGCGACAGCGGCGAGACTGGGCATCATCGGCATGGGTTTTTTCCTCGACGAAATTGAAGAAAGCACGCTACAGCAGTGCGCGTGTGCGCGCACATTTTGAACCCGAGATCGATCGTTAAGTCCGCACATCATCATCATCGTCTTCTAGTGATCTGTAGTCTCATTTCTCGTTGCGCTACGACTGGAGCATATGCACACTCGGACGCACTTGCTTCAGCAAATGATCTGAACGCGAATCCGGAGAACTCGACATGCTTGATGTGAATGCAGTCCTGAAGTGGTCCGGATGGATTCCGCATCGCGGTTGCTGGCTCGGATCCAAGTTGCCAAAGGAGCCAGGTCTATATCGGATCAGGCGCATTGGACTCGAACCGCTGGACTATCTCGGCGAAACGGGCCGAAGCTTGAAGGGGCGCCTTCGGGCTCAAGATGGCGTATATGCCGACTTGATGCCGTTCAACGATCCCCATACCGCAGCACCGGCGCTCTGGGCGCTGCGCCAAGAATCGGGTTGCGAGTTTGAAGTGTCAGTCACGATCCTGAAATTGCCAAAGCAAGAGCGAAGAGCATACGAGTCGCTCGCGATTGCGGCACACCGACAATCCTACGGTCATTCACCCACAGTGGGTATGTCTCGGATGCCATTGGGCTGGTCGAAGTCTTCGGCGACCAAGGATCAGTTTCGTGGAGGGCGAACCGACCATCCCACAGCGCATCACAAGCCAGGCATTTCACCGATTGGCGATCTCGGTGGCGATTGCACTAGCAGCGCATGGGGTGGGCATCAGTGGTCGGATTGGCAGCCATTGGCGGCGATAAGAAAGCACGTGGCGAGCGGCGAGAAGGGGTTGTATCGAATTCGAGCCGTGAACTCGTTACAACTGGTGTACATCGGGCAAGGGGTTCTCTCGGCGAGGCTTACGGATCATTGCAAAAATGCCGCGAAACCGAACGATAGGAAGTACGCCGCACTGGCCGCCTGCGGTGAACTTGAGGCGTCATGGGTATCGAACAACGCTTGGAATACGACGCAGCGCGAAGAGCTTGAGCACGACCTGATTGGCTCCCACTTGCTGGCGTTGTCATCTGTACCAGTAGCGCAATTTGGCGGTCCAGACAGTCAGGAGAAAACATGAAGATCGTCATGCAATGTGCAGGTAGCAAGAGCTCGCGTGCGGGAACCCTGCAGGATTCGGAAGGACGACCAATCAAGTTCTGTTCGAATCCAGAGCGCTCGGTCGGCACTCCGCGCTCTGCTCGACCAGATGACGCGACCGATGGTGGCGGCGATTCGTGGCGCAGTCGACTTGAGGAATACAACCGAAGTTTCGGTAGCACGGCCACAAATCCCCTGGGGTTGATGGCTGCTGGCAACCTTTACACACCGCCTGCATATGCCGAGCTACGGCGGTCAGGCATCAGTTCCTACATTCTGTCCGCAGGATGGGGACTGGTACGCGCGAGCTATCTGTTGCCCGACTACGACGTCACTTTTTCCAAGAATTCAGATGTTCCTGCGCAAAACAAGCGATCAATGTCGCAGACGGGCTGGAAGGACTTCAATCATCTTCGCGACGAAGCGTCGGCCGGTGAGGAGATTCATTTCTTCGGCGCAAAAAGCTATCTCGACCTTTTCTATCAACTAACCAGCGCGAACAACAAGGGCGAAAGAATAGTGATTCATCACAAGGGTCAGGTTCCGAAGAGATCCGGATTCCACTATGAAGAATTCATTGGAGCTGTAAGTACAAACTGGCACTACGTCGCGCTTGGGAAATTTCTCGGGTCGGTCTGAAAGCGCGAGGAATGCAGCTTGCCGGCGGCACATTATTCAACGCACGATATCAACCACCATCAACACCCCGACCACGGCTAGTAGCAGCGCAAACGCGCGGCTGAGAGCGTGGTGGGCGAGGCGGTGGGCGAGGGCGGCACCGTGGCGGGTGGCGGTGGTGCTGCCGAGTGCGAGTAGTAGCGCGGTGGGTAGGTGCACGTAGCCGATGGCGCCCCAGGGCAAGACTGCTTCGGTGTGTTGCGCGGCGAGGACATAGCCGACGGCGGATGCGGCGGCGACCGCGATGCCGCAGGCGGCCGAGGTGCCGACGGCGTGCACGGCACTGTGGCCGCGATGGATCAAGATCGGCACCAGCATTGATCCGCCGCCGATGCCGACCAGCGCTGACAACGCACCGACCGGCAGCGCCAGCAACGTCAGCCATGCACCCGGTGGCGCGAGTTCAGCGGGGTCGATGGCGTGCTTGCGGGCACGGAACATCGCGACGGCGGTGATGAAGCAGTAGCCGGCGAATCCGATACGCAGCCAGGCATCGGCCAACATGCCAGCGATCAAGGCACCGATCAGGCCGCCGATGATCAGGCCGGGCGCCAGCCAGGCGACGCTCGGCCACATCACCGAGCCGCGCCGATGATGCGCGCGCGCCGACGCAATCGCGGTCAGCACGATGCAGGCGAGCGACGTCGCCAGGGCCATATGCATGACATGCGCCGTCGGCACACCGAGCAGCGGCAGGACGAAGGCGAGTGCGGCGACCATGATCATGCCGCCGCCGATGCCGAACAGGCCGGCCAGAAAACCGGCCGCGATGCCGACCAGCAGACAAATCAGCCCAATGCTGGCAAACAGGGTGATCGTCACGGCTTTGTCCGCCGCGCACGAACTAGAATCGCGCCCATGAAGTCCTTCCTGTTCTGCATCGCATTGGCGATGACCACCACGTACGCTGCCGCGACACCGCCCAATACCGCGCCACCCATCACGGCGGCCCGCGCCCAGTTCCTGGTCGCGCACAAACTCGCCAAGTCCGGCATCGACTGGCGCAAGGCCGCGCCCGCGCTCGCATCGTATCCGCTGCTGCCGTATCTGGAGCACGCTGCGCTGATGCGCGCGCCGCGTCCGGACAGCGACGCGATCGCCGCCTTCATCGAACGCCATGGCGACATGCCGCTGACGCGCAATCTGCGCAGCCAGTTGATCGCACGGCGCGCAAGCATCAAGGACTGGGCCGGAGTGCGTGCGCTCGACGTCGACACGCTCGCACTCGCCGACCGCTGCCATGTACTCCATGCCGAAATCGCGCTTGGACAAACTGTCGACCTTCAGCCCAAGGCCCTGACCCTGTGGATGAATGCCCGCGCCTTGCCGAGCGCATGCCAGGCGATCTCGAACTGGTTGCATGATCGCGGTGTGCTGGATGAAGCCACGGTCTGGGCGCGCATCGAGCTCGCGGTCGCGGCGTCGCAATCGGGTCTGGTGCGCACTTTGGCGACCGAATTGCCGGCGAAGTCGAAGCTTGCCGCCGTGCATCTCGCCGATCTGCTGGCCGATAGCGTGCGCGCGCGCCGCGCCGCCAAGACCTGGCCGGATGATGTCGCACATCGCCGCGCCATGGCCCTCGGCATCGTGCGTATTGCGGCCCGCGACGATGATCTCGCCGCAGCCTTGTGGCGCGAGTTCTCACTGCACTTCAAGTTCACTGACGACGACAAATACCGCGCACTCGACGCCATCGCGCTTTACCGCGCCAACGGTTATGCCAGCGATGCCAGCAGTTGGCTGGCGTTGTTGCCGGTGGGCCGCGACAGCGCCGCAACCCGCGAATGGCGATTGCGCGAAGCGCTGTCGCGGCGCGACCTGAAAGCGGCGCAGGCGGCGATCGAGCGATTCGATGCGACGCAAATCGCGGACCCGCGCTGGCAATACTGGCGCGCGCGCGTCGCCGAGTTGTCGGGTGAACGCGAATCTTCGGCCGCGCTCTATCGCACGCTGGCGACCTCGCCGACCTTCTTCGGCTTTCTCGCCGCCGAACGCTCAAACCTGCCCTACGCCCTGTGTCCGATCAGCCCACCTGATGCGGGTGATCGCTCAAAGGCCTTGGCCATACCCGGGTTTGCCCGCGCATTCGAATTGCACGCGCTCGGATGGATGACCGAAGCGCGGCGCGAGTGGGATGTCGCGCTGGTCGGCGTCGATGCCGACACGCGACAGGCCGCCGTAGCCCTGGCCGATGCCCGCGGCTGGTACGACCGCGCACCCTTCGCGTTGAGCGCCGGGGATGACTTGCGCATGTACAGCCTGCGATTTCCGCTCGCGCACCAGGCACTGATCACGCAGTCGGCGAAACAAAATGTGTTGTCGATGGCCTTCGTGCTGGGTTTGATCCGCTCCGAAAGTGCCTGGGTGCAGGACGCGAAGTCGTCCGCGAATGCCTACGGACTGATGCAGCTGATTCCGGAAACGGCGCGGCGCATGGCGAAACTTGAAAAGCGTGCCTTCGCGAGCCCGCACGCCTTGTTCGATCCGGCCCTGAATGTCGCGCTAGGCACGCGTTATCTCGCGACCGTGCTCAATCGCTATCAGGGCGCACACTGGCTGGCGGCGGCTTCTTACAACGCCGGACCAGGGCGCGTCGACGCATGGCTAGCCGCACGCGGTCATCTGGAAACCGACCTATTCATCGAAACCATTCCGTTCAAGGAAACGCGTGAATACGTGGCGCGTGTGCTGGCGTTCGCGGTGATCTACGACTGGCGTTTGAACGGTCGCGCGTTCTCGCTCGAATACGCGCTTGCGCGCACCACAAAGCCACCGCCAGCACGACGTGAAGTCGTCTGTCCGACGCCAGCTGCGTCCTGACGGCTAAACTGATTACACATGCGTGTCCTCGGCATTGAATCTTCCTGCGACGAAACCGGTGTGGCCGTATACGACACGGCCGCAGGTCTGTTGTCGCATACGTTGTACAGCCAGATCGAACTGCATCAAGCCTATGGTGGCGTGGTGCCGGAACTGGCCTCGCGCGATCACGTGCGCAAACTGTTGCCGCTGATCCGCGAAACCCTGCTGGCCGCGAATCTTGGCGTGCGCGACCTTGATGGCATCGCCTATACCGCCGGACCCGGCCTGGTCGGTGCGCTCCTCGTCGGGGCCGCATCGGCGCGTGCATTGGCCTGGTCGCTCGACGTGCCGGCGATCGGCGTGCACCACATGGAAGGCCACTTGCTCGCGCCATTGCTGGAGGCCGATGCGCCGCAGCCGCCGTTTGTCGCGTTGCTGGTCTCGGGCGGGCATACGCAATTGATCGATGTCGCTGCCGTCGGCGATTACCGCTTGCTCGGCGACACGCTTGATGATGCTGCCGGCGAAGCATTCGACAAGACCGCGAAGATGATGGGCCTGCCCTATCCGGGTGGCCCGGAACTGGCGCAGCTGGCGGGTTCGGGCGTGGCCGGGCGCTTCAAGTTTTCGCGACCGATGTGTGACCGTCCGGGCCTCGAATTCAGCTTCTCCGGACTGAAGACCCAGGTCATGCTGGCCTGGGAGAAATCCGATCGATCCAATCAAACCCGTGCCGATATCGCCTGCGCGTTCGAGGCCGCTGTTACCGAGACGCTGGCGATCAAATGCCGGCGCGCGCTGACGGAGACCGGGCGACGATGCCTGATTGTCGCTGGTGGTGTCGGCGCGAATCGGCGCCTGCGCCAGTTGCTCACGGACGCGGCAGCAGCAGAAGGTTTTCGCGTCGCGTTTCCGCGCCCGGAATTCTGTACCGACAACGGCGCGATGATCGCCTTCGCTGGCGCCATGCGCCTGGTTGCAGGTCAGCGGCAGTCGTCCAGCATCGATGTACGCCCGCGCTGGCCGCTGGAAGAACTCTTGGGCGTTTGAGGACAACCATGGATATCGTGTTCATCGAAGCATTGCGCGTGGAAACGCTGATCGGCATCTACGACTGGGAGCGCCGCGCCAAGCAACCGGTCGTGCTCGATCTGGAGATGGCCTTCGACAACCGCGTTCCGGCCGCGACCGATCGCATCGAAGACACGCTCGATTACAAGGCGGTCTCGAAACGGCTCGGCAGTTTCATCGGTGATGCGCAGTTCGGATTGGTCGAAACCATGGCCGAGCGTTGTGCCGAGATCGTCCTTCGCGAATTTCCGGTGAGCTGGTTGCGCCTGCGCATCCGCAAGCCTGGCGCCGTGCGTGGCGCGGTCGCGGTCGGCGTGCAGATCGAACGCGGCCGGCGCAGCGACTGATGGGTCAGGCCTATCTGTCGCTCGGCTCGAACATCGCACCGGAAGCCAATCTGCGCAGCGCGATCCATGCCTTGCACGAGCGGTTCGGCGAGGTGCGGCTGTCGCCGGTGTATCGCACGCCGGCGGTTGGCTTCGACGGGGCCGATTTTCTGAATGCCGCGGCGCTGATCGAGTCCGATCTCGACGCGCACGCGCTCAACGACTGGCTGCACGCGCTCGAAGACTTGCATGGGCGCGATCGCAGCGGCGCGCGATTCTCCGATCGTCCGCTCGATATCGATATCGTGTTTTATGACGATCTGGTGTTGGACGGTGCCGGCCACTTGCAGATACCGCGCGACGAGTTGCGCCACGCCTTCGTGTTGAAGCCCCTCGCCGACATCGCGCCGGATTACGTGCACCCGCAGATCGGCGTCCCGCTGGCGACGCTGTGGGCGCGTTCGGGTCTCACCATCGGGCCGATCGTCGCGCTGGCATCGACAAGCGCGGAGACTTGATTTAGCTTGCGTGCCCTGCGCATGTCGCGCATGGGGGATTCGTCAATGTTCGAGAAATTTTCGCGCAGTTGGGCGCTCGTCAAGGCCAGTGCCGGCGTGCTCCGCCAGGACAAGGAACTGCTGGTGTTTCCGGCGATTTCCTCGATCGCCGCCTTGCTCGTGGCCGCAACCTTCATCCTGCCGACGTTCGGCATGCTCGACACCATTGGCAATCAGGACCCGCCGCCGTGGCTGTATGTCTGGGGCTTCCTGTTCTACCTGACGCAGTACTTCGTGATCTTCTTCTTCAACACCGCGCTCGTCGGCGCAGCGATGATCCGCCTGCGCGGCGGTGACCCGACCGTGGCCGACGGACTCGGTATCGCCTGGTCGAAGGTGGGCGTGATCCTCGGTTACGCACTGATCGCCGCTACGGTCGGCATGCTCCTGCGCGTGCTCGAACAACGCCTCGGCGCACTTGGCAAAATCGTCGTCGGCTTCCTCGGTGCGGCGTGGACGGTGATCACCTTCATGACCGTGCCGATCCTGGTGTCGCGCGACATCGGGCCGCTGGACGCGGTGAAGGAGAGCGCCCTGTTGCTGAAGAAGACCTGGGGCGAGAACGTGATCGGTCAGGGCGGCGTTGGTCTGGTATTCGGCTTGATCCAGTTCGCCCTGGTGATGAGCGTGATCGGGCTCGTGGTGCTGGTGGCCGGCACCAAATCACTGCCGCTGATTGCGACCGTGGTCGTGCTCGGCGTGATCGCAGTGTTGGCGGTCGCACTGATTCAGGCCGCCCTCGCGGGCATCTATTCGGCGGCCCTGTATCGACATGCGATGGGCGAGAACACGCCCGGCATCGACGGTCAGATGCTGGCGAGTGCGTTCGCGCCGAAGCGTTAGCGGTGCCATCGCCGACGCGTAGCGCTTCCGGTCCGGCGATCGCGTGGATGCTCATCGCCGTCGGTCTGTTTTCGGTGATGGACGCGTCGATGAAATGGTTGACGCCGTTTTTCCCGCCGATGCAGATCGCGGCATTGCGCGGGTTGTCGTCCGTGCCGCTGTTGTTGGGCTGGATCCTCGTCGCCGGCACGCTGCGGCGTCTGAAGCCGGTGCGCTACTCGCTGCATCTGGTGCGCGGTGCGCTCGGCATCTTCATGCTCGCGTGCTTCGCCTATGGCTTGAAGCGATTGTCGCTGGCCGACAGCTACACGTTGTTCTTTATCGCCCCGCTGCTGATTACGGTGTTCGCGGCACCGGTGCTCGGTGAAACGGTCGGGCGTGCGCGCTGGATCGCGATCCTGGTTGGCCTGGTCGGCGTGCTCGTGGTGCTGCGGCCGACCGGTGAAGGCTATGCCACGCTCGGTGCCGCGGCAGTGCTCGGCGCGGCCGTCGCCTACGCGATCGGCGCGGTCACCGTGCGCGTGCTGGCCAGAACCGACACGCTCGAAGCGATGATGTTCTGGATGACCAGCCTGGTGGCCGTCGGCGCAACCCTGCTCACCGGTTCCGACTGGCAACCGGTCGAACCGTCACACTGGCCGGCGCTCGTCACCATCGGCATCACCGGTAGCGTCGCCCAGTACGCATTGACGCGCGCCTTCCAGTTGGGCGACGCCTCGGCAATCGCGCCCTTCGAATATGTCGCGCTCGCTTTCGGTATCGCCATCGACTGGTGGCTGTGGCAATCCTTGCCGGATCGCTACGTGTTCCTTGGTGCCGCCATCATCATCGGTAGCGGCATCTATCTGTTCCGCGCCGAACGCGTGCATCTGGAAGCCGAACATCCCTGAGCGCAGGCGTTATAGCATTGCGCCAAACCCCCTGACGGAGCTTGTCCATGACTGATCCTCGCGCCTTGGCGCCGAATGCTGCGGTTGATATTTCGATCAACAAGACGTTGCGCTCGGCTTTTGTCCTGCTGGCCATCGTGCTCGCCTGCGCTGCCGCCGGGACGTTTTTCGGGCTGAGCATCGAGCTGCCCCGAATGGGCTTCATGTGGATCGTGTTCATGGCCGTGTTCATCGGCGGACCGTTCCTGATCCGCTCGATCAAGAACATGCAAACGGCGATTCTGGTGACTTGCGCCTGGGCGGGCTTGGTCGGGCTGATGATGAGTCCGATGATCGGCCACTTCCTTAGCTTTGCCGGAGGCCCGGCGATTCTGTTCAACGCGCTCGCGACGACCGCGGTCGCGTTCCTGGCGCTGTCCGGCTACGCCGTTGTCTCGCGACGCAATTTCAACTTCCTTGGCGGTTTCCTGTTCGTCGGCTTCATCCTCGCCCTGGTCGCAATCATCGCGAACATCTTCCTGCAGATCCCGGCGTTGTCGCTGACGATTTCCAGCGTCGTCGTACTGCTGTGCTCGGCCTCGATCCTCTACAACGTCAGCCGCCTGGTGCACGACGGCGCTGACAACGCGCTGATGATCGTCGTCGAACTGTTTGCCGATATCGCCGTGATGTTTTCGCACCTGCTGAACTTGTTCGGCTTCATGAGCAGCGACGACTGATCGGTCGGGGACGCACCAACAAAAACGCCGACGCGAGTCATCGCGTCGGCGTTTTGTTTTGGTGCATGCGGTAGCGGAATAGGAGCTCGATCAGCCCTCGGCCGGCTTTGCTGCCGGAACCGCAGGTGCCGGTGCGGTCGCTTTGCTCGCGGCTTCCTTGGCGACCAGGAAATTGACCACGTCGAAGACCTTGTCGAGACCGCCGGCCGAAGCGCCGGTCACACGATACTTGCCGGCGACGACCACCGCCGGCGTACCGTCGACCTGATAACGCGGCACCTGTTGCTTGCTGCGGTTGATCTTGGCCTGCATCGCGAAACTCTTCGCGGCGGCGGTGAACTGCTTCTCGGTCTTGCCGTACTTGGCGTAGACCTTGGCGACATCTTCCATGGTCTTCACGTTCTTGCGCACCCAGATGCCATCGAACACGTCCTGATGCGCCTTGTCGGCGATGCCGAGGGCTTCGGCGGCAAAGTAAGCGCGCGCGAACACTTCCCAGTCGGCGCGGCCAAACACCGCCGGCAGATAGCTGAAGCTGACATTCGCCGGCATCGCCTTGCGCCATTTCTCGACCAGCGGATTGAAGTGCGCGCAGTGGATGCAGGCGTAACTGAAGACTTCGATCACTTCGACTTTGCCCGCAGCGGCCGTCGTCGGCTGCGCCGGGATGATCGGGAAATAGTGGGTGCCAGCCTGAAACCGCTCAGGCGAAATCTGCGCGCCGGCAGCGAAGGCAAAAGTGGCAAGCGTGGCGCTCAGCAGCAGACGCATCAACATGGTTCAAACTCCCTGATTCTGGATAACAGAACGGGGCGCAAGCGCCCCGCGGTCTGGTGTGGGTCGGCTGATTCAGCCTTTCGCGGCCGACTTGCGTGCCAATGCTTCCTTGGCGACGAGGAAGTTGACCACGTCGAAAATCTTTTCCTGCCCGCCCGCAGAATTGCCATTGATGCGATATTTTCCGGCGACGATCACCGTCGGTGTGCCGTCGACGCCATAGGCCGGCACCATCTGCTTGGCGCGATTGAGTTTCATTTCCACGCCGAAGCTCGTCGTCGCATCGATGAACTGCTTCTCGGTCTTGCCGTGCTTGGCGTAGACCTTGGCGATGTCCTCAAGGTTGCGGATGTCACGGCGCACGTGCACGCCGTCGAACAGATCCTGATGCGCCTTGTCGGCAATGCCGAGATCCTGCGCGGCGAAATAGGCGCGGGCGAACACTTCCCAACTCGCGTTGAACGCCGCCGGCAGGTAACTGAAGGCGACGTTTGCGGGCATCGTGCTCTTCCACTTCTGCACCGTCGGTTCGAAATGCGCACAGTGAATGCAGGCGTAACTGAACACTTCGATCACTTCGATCTTGTCGCCGGTGCTGGTCGGCTGTGCCGGTTCGATCGGGAAATAATGCGTGCCGGCCTGGAAGGCTTCCGGCGTCGCCTGCGCACAGGCTGTGATCGATGTCAGGGCAAAGGCCGCAGCCACAATGAAACGGGTGAACATGTTGGGTAACTCCAGCAATGGACGGGCAGCAATGGACAGGCAACCGTCATGGATTGCCGCAGTAGCGGAAAAGTTCCCGGTGGGCTCAGGGCGTGGCGGCAGCTGGCGCCGGGTCAACGCGGGTATGCAGGCCTTCCAGATACGACGAGACGGCGAGAATTTCCTCCTCGGTCAGGCGCGCGGCGATCTGCGCCATCGCGGCATAACGCTCATCATTCAACTGCACAGCGCCCGGCGCCGTGGCCTTGAAGGTATTCAGCATGGTGGCGAGATAGCCGTTGTGCTGGCCGCCGACCATCGGATAGCTCGGGCCAGGCATGCCGCGACCACTCGGGCCGTGACAGGCGGTGCAGGCCGGAATGCCGCGCGTGGCGTCGCCGCCGCGATACAGGCGCGCGCCAACATCAACGACGCGCAGACCGTTGTTCGGGCTGAACTCATTGGCGATCTTGGACTCGTCGGCGAGGCCGGCGTTGATCTTCTGCTTGGCGAAATAGGCGCCGATGTCGCGCATGTCCTGCGCGCTGAGTGCCGCCGAGAACCCGAGCATGATGGCGTTGGCGCGCACGCCGGTCTTGAACAGGGCCAGTTGCTTGGCGATGTAGTGCTCGTGCTGACCGGCGAGCTTCGGGTACAGCGGAGCCGCCGCATTGCCGTCGGCCCCGTGACAAGCGGCGCAGGCGATGACCTTGGTTTCGCCGGCTGCCGCATCACCCGGTTTGGCCAGGCCGAGTTCGGCGATCAACGCGTCGGTGGCCGCCATCGGATCGATCACCGGTGCCGCCGGTGCCGCTTCCGCAGTTGCTGCAGCCGGCGTTGCGTCAGCCGGCGTAGCTACAGCAGGTATTTCATCCTGCGCCGACAGCGCCGTGGACATCGAAAAAACAAGCGCAGCGCAAATCAGACGCATCTTCATGGTCATAGGCTCCATTCAATCCGAAAGCACGCCAAAACGTACCGGCACGCGAAGGCCGAGAAGTTTACATGACGCGCGCGGGCGATTCAGGCGAATACGCTGGCCGACACCCTCAGTACGCAAACTCCTTGTAAATCGGATCGACCGAGCCGTTCCAGGCGCCGTGGAAGAGTTCGAGTTTGCGTTCAGCGGGGGAAAGGCCCGCTTGGGCGAACTCGATCAGGGGTTCGAGGAACAGGGACTCGTCGATCCCGCGGCTGTTCAACTTGGCGCGGCGTTGCAGGCCATGGGCGGCGATTTTCAGGGATTCGAGGGCCAGATCCTTGGCGGTGCCGTTGCGGAACGGGGTTTTCAGCGCAAGTTTCGGCACGCCGTTGCGCAAGGCTTCGCGTTCCTCCAGGCTGAAGTCCTTGACCAGGTCCCAGGCGGCGTCCAGTGCGGTCTGGTCATAGAGCAGGCCGACGAAATACGCCGGCAGGGCGCACAAGCGGTTCCACGGGCCGCCGTCGGCCCCGCGCATTTCCAGATAGCGCTTCAGGCGCACTTCCGGGAAGGCGGTCGTGAGGTGATCGTTGAAGTCCTTCAGCGACGGCTTCTCGCCGGGTAGCACGTCGAGTTTGCCGGCCAGGAAATCCTTGAAGCTCTTGCCGCTGGCGTCGATGTATTGGCCGTCGCGATAGACGAAGTACATCGGCACGTTGAGGAGATAATCCACATAGCGTTCGTAGCCGAAGCCCTCGTCGAATACGAAGCCGAGCATGCCGGTGCGATCCGGATCGGTGTCGCTCCAGACGTTGGAGCGGAAGCTCAGGAAGCCGTTCGGCTTGCCTTCGGTGAATGGCGAGTCGGCGAACAGCGCGGTCGCGATCGGTTGCAGCGCCAGCGAGACGCGGAATTTCTTGACCATGTCGGCTTCCGAGCCGTAGTCGAGATTGGTCTGCACGGTGCAGGTGCGCTGCATCATGTCGAGGCCGAGCCCGCCACGTTTCGGCATATAGTCGCGCATGATCTTGTAGCGGCCCTTCGGCATCCAAGGCAGCTCGTCGCGACGCCATTTCGGATTGAACCCCATGCCGAGAAAACCGAGACCCAGGGCATCACCGATTTGCTTGCATTCGCGCAGGTGGCCGTCGACCTCGCAACAGGTCTGGTGAATGGTTTCGACCGGTGCGCCCGACAATTCGAACTGGCCGGCCGGTTCCAGCGACACCGAACCAAGGCCCTTGGTCAGCGCGATCGGGTTGCCGTTCTCGAGAAACGGTGTCCAGCCGAATTCGCGCACCATGCCTTCGAGCAGGGCGCGGATGCCGCGCGGACCTTCGTACGGTGGGGCCTTCAGGTCTTCGAGCTGGAACACGAACTTTTCGTGTTCGGTGCCAATACGCCAATCCGCGATCGGCTTCTCGCCGCCGGCGAGGTAGTCGATCATTTCCTGCTTCGATTCGATCGGCGCGGCAACGCCTTGGCTTGGATTGGACACAACAGACTCCGGATTGGGCAGGCGAACGACCGCAACATGAATCAAATACTCGCCACGAATGCTGGCACATGCGGGGTGACGGGCGAATTGCAAGGCGCGATCGGGACCTATGCAACTCAGAAGAACATGCGCAGGCCCAAGCTGACGTTGCGGCCCGGCAACGGCACCGCATCCTTGACGACGGATGTGGCGAGGCGGGCGTCCTGATCCGTCAGGTTATTGCCCTGGACAAACGCTTCCCAGCTACTGCCGCCGCTACTCGGAAAGGCATAGCTCAAGTTGGCACCGACCAAGGTGTAACCGTCGGTCGGTGTTTCGAGTGCGTCCACATCGTCTTGCTGGCCGGTGCGCACCACGCCCAGACTGCCGCGCCAGACATCACCCTTCCAAGTGAAGTCGGCGCCGATGCGGGATGCGGGAATGCGCGGCAGATTCCCACCGTCGTTGCGCTCGGCGCGTACACGATCGCCGAACAATCGCAGATCGAACTTGCCGGATTCGTTGTCAGCCAGGTGAATCGTCGCTTCACCTTCAAAGCCGCGAAACGTCGCATCGGTTTGTGTCCAAACCCGGATTGGCAGTTCGGACTCGGGATCATCCACGCCGGTGTCGGCGAGGTAGATGAAATTGTCGAACCGGTTGCGGTAGGCCGAGACTTCGCCTTCGAACGATTCTCCATGGAAGTGCAGTCCGAATTCGACCTGGTTCGAGGTTTCCTTGCCCAACTGCGCATCGCCGACTTCAAACGTTGCGGTCGCCACGTGCGGACCGTTGGCGAACAATTCTTCCTCGGCCGGTGCGCGTTGGGCCCGATCGAGATTCACCGAGAGATGCCATTGCTCGTTGAAACTCCAGCGTCCGCCGGCCGATAAACTCAACAGCGAAAACGAGCGCTTGTCGGCATCGTCCGGATCGCTGGACTGGTGATCGCTGCGAGCACCGAGTTCGACCTTGAAGCTGTCCCATTCCCCTTGTTCGACGAGAAACGCACCGAGGCTCTCCGTCTGCGTGCTGGGCACGAAAGCTTCCTCGCCGATGGCCGCGAATTTCTTCTTGCCACCTTGCACGCCAAAGGCGCCTTGCCAAGCGCCAAACCGGCTGTGGATGCCCTCCAATCGCAGTTCGTTACCCGTGCTCAGGAAATGGGTACCGATCTCGTCACCCTCGAACTCGGTGTGCTGATAATCGGTGTGACCCAGACTGAACTTGAGTCGGTCGATGGCGGACAACGGGTCGTTCAAACCGGCCTTCAGGTCATAGTGGGTCTGCGCCATCTTCAAGGTGACCGGCGGGTCGACGTCGTCGCCCGGTTCGGCAGGGTTACCGTATTCGTTGAGATAGCGCGACGCGGATAGACCAGCGAAGCCCCAATCGCCGAACAGCGATCCACCGAACGCGCCAGTGCGGGTATCGACCGCGCTGTTGGCGAGTACGCCATCCGGCAAGTCGTAGTCGTCGTTGCTGCGATACACGGCGTCCGCGTGCACGTTGTAGTCGTCCGTGCCCGTGTCGACGCGACTCATGCCGGTAAAGCCGTTCGATCCGGCGTCGTAACGCAACTCGGCGCGACCACTGAACGGTTCGCCCACGGCCGTTTCGCGGATGCGGCCGTCAACGGCATTGACGACACCGCCGATTGCCCCGGATCCGTACAGCAGCGTCGACGGACCTTTCAACACTTCGATCTGGTCGGCTAGAAAAGGTTCGAGCGTCACCGCGTGGTCCTGGCTGATATTGGATACGTCGTTGGTACCGAGGCCATCGCTGAGCACAGCGACACGTGGCCCGTCGAGACCACGGATGACCGGTCGGCCCACGCCAGGTCCGAAATAGGTCGTGGTCACACCGGGAATCGACGACACCGTCTCACCGAGCGTGTTGGATTTCCGGTCATCCAGCTGTTCACCGGACAAGACGACGACCGGGGCGACGATGTCGTCGGCGTTCTGGCCCAGCGGCGTGCCGGTGACCGTGACTTCTTCGAGCGTTTTGGCTTTGGATTTCTTGGCGTCGTCGGCGGACGCGGCGGACAAGCTGAGTGTGTACAGCACGCAGCTGGCAAGCAGAAGTTTTTTCATGGTGATCACTCGATGGAACCATGTGGACAGACGGCACCACGGCCGCGCGCTCGGCGCTGGTTCGTTGGATGCAGTCAGGGAGGTTGTTGCTGCAACGCGGCGGCCGCGCGCCGGAGACACTGCGTCAGGACGCAGGTGCCGGCGTGCGGGGCAGTCAGGCCGAAGGCGGTCGGAACGGTGCGCCGATCAGCGCGCGTGGCAGTGATTCAGCGACATGCACCGACACGACGGCCGCTGCAAAGGTTGGCGCGGGTAGATCCAGGCTCGCCAGATTGTCGACGTAGATGGCGCCGCCATCACTCTCGTGCAGACGTTCGTGGGCACCGCCGGCATGATCGCGGTCGACCTGATGCACGACGTGACTATTGCTGTGTGACTGCAGGCTGGCGTCCAGCAGATGGCGTTGCGCATGGATATCGCACTGTGCGGCAAGCATCGGTTTGGCCACAACGCCCAAGGCCAGGAACGCCAGCAAGCTGACGCGCAAGATCCCGGAAATGGTCGCAAACAAGGAACGCATCGCCTGAATGTAGGCGATGCTGGCGTCTGCGGCAAATGGTCTCGCCCGAATTTGGTCTCGCCCGAAACTGTTGCCGGATACAATCGCCGTATGGACATCTTCAAGATCTTTACCCTCGAATCTGCGCACCGGTTGCCCAACGTGCCGGCCGGCCACAAGTGCGCGCGCGTGCATGGGCATTCGTTCCGCATCGAATTGCATGTCAGCGGCCCGATTGATCCGACCTACGGTTGGGTGATCGACTTCGCCGACATCAAGAGCGCGTTCGCGCCGCTGTACGAGCAACTGGATCACCACTACCTCAATGACGTGCCCGGCCTCGAGAACCCGACCAGCGAACATCTGGCGCGCTGGGTGTGGACGCATCTGAAGCCGCGGCTGGCGTTGTTGTCGAAGGTCGTCGTGCACGAAACCTGCACTTCGGGTTGCAGCTATAGCGGGCCGTGATTGTTGCAGTGCGGGTTCTTGGCATCGCTTGCAAAGCACTGAAAATGAATGACAAACACAGTAACCACGAGAAATATGTTGCAACGCACCAAAACTGTCGCTAGAGTGCTCGGCATAACGTCGCCCGTGGTGGGTGACGAACACAGGGGCAACAGCCATGTTCGAGCAAATCAGCAATCCGTTTATCGCCGCCACGAAGCAGTTCGCCGAAGCCGGTTTCAAGGCCCAAAGCATTGCGCTGGAAGGTTTCGAGAAAGTGGTCGGCGCGCAGATCAGCACATTTGAAAACCGCATGACCGCGACCATGGACTTCTGGTCGCAGGCGTCGGAAGTGCGCAACATCGACGGCGTCAAGGCGATCATGCCGAAGTCGGTTGCACTGGCCAAGGAAACCGCCGAGACCGTGTTTGCGGCGACTCAGGAAGTGGTCGGTATCACCGTCAAGACCGGTGAAGCGCTGAACGCCATCGTCAAGACCCAGATGGACGCGTCGAACGACGTGTTCGTGCAGCCGGTCGTTGCGACGCGCAAGGCAAAGTAATTCCAGACTGACAAAAGTTGCGTGGAAGACGCTGCACGAATCTCTCCCCTTCGAGCAGTGCAGCGTCCTTTGAAGGCCGACGGTCCCCCGTCGGCCTTCGTTTTGTGCGCCCGGCACGGGCGCATTCTTGGAGGTGAAAGTCCTCTCGCAAGCTGACCACAGTGAGCGAAGTGAAGCGCAACTGCGGAA
>JAYUVY010000034.1:0-17100 GCA_043753835.1 Lysobacterales bacterium
GGTCCCGCCACCACGCGCCCACCTGACCCGTTTCCACGGCATATTCGCACCAAATTCCAGTCTCCGTGCGCAGTTGACGCCATCGGGGCGCGGCAAAAAGTCTGCCACCGACGCGGAATCGACCAAGGCGAGCAGTGACGCACGCACCCCCGACGAACGCCGCCGCGCGATGACTTGGGCGCAGCGCCTCAAGCGCGTGTTTGGCATCGACGTGAGCACCTGCGTTCACTGCGGCGGTGCGGTGCGGATCGTGGCCAGCACCGAAGAACCCAACGCCATCCGCGCCATCCTCGCCCACTTCGCAAAGCACGGCGCGCTGGACCAAGCGCACTACCGCCCCGCCCCGCGCGGGCCACCGGCCGTGGTCATGGCCGCGTAGTCGCAAAATCGGCCACGCCACCAACCGCGAAAACCAACAGCCATCAGATGCGGCAGCGATCCCGCAGGGGCGCGTTTGGCCCGACGTCGCGATTCAGTGAGAAATGGCCACGGATGGCGAGGCTGCGCGGCCCGGCGGTGCCGAAATACCACTCACAGACGTCCGATCCGTACCCAAACCGGCGCTGGCGCGGCTGCCGCGTAGCCGCCAAACTGCCAGAAATGGGCGTTTGAATTTCCTATACCTTCCGGTAGCGTCGAACGAATCCGACCTCGGGCGCGCGCGCAATCGGCGGGTGGAAATCTGGTTGCGTCCGCGCGCCACTCCCGCCGCGAGCGCCGCGTCTTTCTGAGCGGCAGATCCGCAGCTCGCCTGATCGTCGGCATGAGCGCCACCGTGATGGGCACGCGCATCGCGCAGTCCCCCGACTACGGACCGTGGTTCCCCTGGACCATGCCCATCCAGCCGCTGACCGAACATCCGCAAATCACGATCGTGATGCTGGCGAGCCTGTTCGGCGCATTGCTGGTGAGCGCATTTGCGCTGATGGTGTTCGCGCGGCGCGAGGTGACCTAAAGTCCGCACTCAGCTGCGGTCGAACAGCACGCCGCAGCCGAATAGGAAATGCGCATGATGATCCCTCCGCTCGCCGCGACTCAGGGTCGACCTGCGAAGAACGGACCCGGTGTTCGCCGAGTCTCGACGCCCCCGTCGCTTCGGCGCACAATCGACCGTAGTCGGGCTCGTGCCTGACTAACAGGAATCATGGTGAACATTCGCCTGACGATCACTGCTTTTGCGTACGGTCTGTGTCTGCTGCCCTTCGATTCGGCTCGAGCCCAGACGATCTGTGGCGACAGCGTGCGAAGCGGTTCCGAGCAGTGCGATGACGGCAACACATCGAACCTCGACGCTTGCGACTCCACCTGTCGCTTCGAGCAGACGCACCGGGTCAACGAACTGAAGCTTCAGTTCAACACTTCGTTGGTTTGCGCCACCAATGCACTGGGCGGAGCGTTCAGTGGAGGAACTGCGCAAGCCAGTTTCCAGGCCGCACTCGACAACGGAGTGGGCGATGGTTCGACCTCGCTGTTGCTGCGCATGCTGGGACTCGAAGATCTCAGCGGAACAAACGATGCGAGCATCCAGCTCGGTCTCCTGAACGCATCGCCGATTCTTCCAGGGGCCTCTCCCTACGATGGGCACAATGATCTGGACTGGTGGTATGCACCCAGGCTCGCTGAAGTCGATGCGCAGGGAATTCCGACGTCGCTGCTTCCGGGCAGCGCGACCGACGGCGTGCTCAACGCGGGGCCGGGCTCGGCAATCCTTCGGCTCGGTTTGGGAACCGGCGTCACGCCCTGGTCCGTGTCCTCGATCCGCCTCCTGGTGACTCGAGGAGGAAGTTCTACGCCGTTGACGTCCACCAGCGTTTCGCCGGGTCACCTGGCCAACGAGAATCTGGATCCATTGCTGCAGAGTTTCGCGACGGCGGGCCAGCCAGTCGGCACGGCAGGCGGAAGCTTGTGCGCGAACTTAAGCGCCGATTCGCTGCGGCAGACGCCAGTGCCTGCTGCCTTCCTCGACTGCGGCGCCTTTAATTGCACCCAGTGCTACACCATTGCCAACTCGCTGCTCGACGTAGTCGTCGGAGGCTGCAACATATTCGGTCAGCAAGTAAGTGCGACGCAGCCTGATACTTCTGATCCGGCAGCGCCTGCTGCAGGAAATGGGCCGCCCTACACTTTGAGCGCAAATGCGCAGCGCGTTGTCACGACGTGCTGCTCCCAAGGAGTCCAAGTCCCCCTCGCGGCGTGCCTGCTATCAGCAGCCTACTCGAGCTTCCACAAGTTCTCGACCAATAGAGTCATCGCCAGGGCGGCGCCTGCGCTGATTTTCCGCAACGGGTTCGAGGGCTGAGGCGGCGGCCGCGACGTCACTCCCCATGGCAGCCGGAGCACTTCGAGGAAGTGCTAAGACAAAAGCGCGAATGCCGTCAGGCGCTTACTCGAACGCGGACATCAGCGACACAGATCCCGGCGAGCGCGTTGTCGCGCCCGCCTATCCTGTGACTACGTTGCGCA
The DNA here is from genome assembly GCA_043753835.1 of Lysobacterales bacterium. Taxonomy (GTDB): domain Bacteria; phylum Pseudomonadota; class Gammaproteobacteria; order Xanthomonadales; family Ahniellaceae; genus JADKHK01. Next base: position 2,464 of record JAYUVY010000034.1, read on the forward strand.
GCTTAATCCTTGCGAACGGCCGGCGTGAAGGCTGCGACAACAACCAGCAACAGACCCAGGAGCATCAAGCCCCAAGTGGTCGTCGTCGGAACCGGAATTGTCGCTGCCGGTGCACCGGCGACGATGTTCACGACGCCGTTGTTGTTGAAGATGTCGTTCTGCTGGGTCGCCGTATTGCCGGTGAACACGGGGGCCGTGAGATTCACGACGCCGCCATTGGTGAACACCGCGCCGCCCAGTCCAGACCCTGCGCCACCGGTGGCTGCCGGACTGTCATCGCTCACGCCGCCGGCGCCGCCACCGCCGCCGCCGGAATCGCTGGTATTCGTGATTCCGGCCCGCCCCGCCGGCACTTCGCGAGGATTTGGAGCATGCTCAGGCGGGACTTGGAGGGCGCCATGACGAGCCGGGCAATTGTTCTCTCGATGCGGGCATTGCTCGCGGGCTTGCTGTTCGCGGCGGCCGACGCATCCGCGCAGACGTTTTTTGTGGCGACCAATGGCGCGGACGTTGCGGGAGGCGGTACCAGCGGCAGCCCGTGGGCAACGATCACGTTTGCGCTCGACAACGTCCCGGACGGCAGCCTGATCCTGGTGCGCCAAGGCACGTACAGCGGCCGCACCCGCATTCGCGGCAACTTCGCGCAGGGCGTAACCGTGCGCTCTGAGCAGCGCTACCAGGCCCGGCTCCGCAACAACGCGACGGTGGTGACGGTCTTCAACGATGGCGGCGACATTGCCGGGATCACGATCGAGGGATTCGACATCGCGCATTCCGATCCGGCCAGCGCTCCCGTCGTGATCCAGGTGCAGGACGGCGCGACCACGGATACACGGCGCATCACCTTCCGCGACAACATCCTGCACGACAGCTTCAACAACGACATTCTCAAGATCAACAACGGCGCGAGCGACATCCTCGTGCAGGGCAATCTGTTCTACAACCAGGGCTCGAGCGACGAGCACATCGACGTCAACTCGGTCGACAACGTCGTGATCGAAGACAACGTGTTCTTCAACGACTACGCCGCGAGCGGACGACCGGTCCCGGGCGGCGCGACGCCCGACTCGTCGAGCTTCATCGTGGTCAAGGATTCCAACGCCGACGCTGACGAGTACCTCGGCTCGCGCAACGTCACCGTCCGGCGCAATGTATTCCTCGGCTGGATCGGGTCGGCCGGCAGCAACTTCCTGCTGTTCGGCGAAGACGGCACGGCCAACCACGAGGCGTTCGATTCGCTGGCCGAGAACAACCTCATGCTGGGCGACGGTACGGTACGCATGCGCGCGGCGTTCGGCATCAAGGGCAGCCGCAACATCCGCTTTCGCGCCAACACCGTGGTCGGCGACTTGCCGGCGAACGCGTTTGCGATGCGCCTCAATCTCGAAGCCAGCAACCCCGTGATCGACGACGTGTTCTTCCACAACAACGTGTGGTCCGATCCGACCGGCACGATGGGTGCGGACGGCCTGGGTTCCCTCAACGACTTCAGCGACACGCCGCCCGCGGACACGCTCGATTTCACGATCAACAACAACCTTTACTTCAACGGCGCCAATCCCGTTCCCGACGATCCGGCGGAAGAGATCAACCCTTCCGACGATGCCGCTGCGCGTTTCGCCGATCCGCAGCTGCCCGCCAACGCGGGTGCGGCGCGACCTTTCTGGATCCCGGCAAATAATCAGTTCAACGGCGGATACACGACCATCCGCGCCGCGCTCCTCGGACTCGTCGAGTTATACGGACGCCCCGCCCCGAACGGCGGCGGCATCGCGCAGGCTGTCGTGGGCGAAACACCCACAGACGACATCCGCGGCGCATCGCGCGGCGCCCCGCCTTACGACATTGGCGCGTACGAGCGCGACGCGGCGTCGGTCATCTTCGCGAATTCGTTCGAGGCGCCTTAATTCGCTAGCGGGCCAACCGCGACACGAGCCGCATCACCGAGTGGCCCTGCACGCCGGATTCCTGTTGCCACCAACCGGCGCGCGGGATGCCACGGGTTCACGGGACTCGCACCCCCTCCACAGAGTTATCACCGCAGTGCCGCTAAAAAGCATGTCAATCTCAGCTAGCGGGCACGCAATGCACACTCCGGCAGAACTCGAGAAGAAGCTGTGGAAGGCGCTCAAGTCCGACAGGACCCTGATGCTTGGGCTGGACGGCGTAGAGGATGGCCACGCGCGTCCCATGACCGCACAGGCGGAAGGCGAACGCGCGCCGATCTGGTTTTTCACCTCCAATGAGAACGGCATCGTCAGGAATCTCAGCGAGGGCCAGCGGGCGATTGCTGCCTTCAGCTCGAAGGATCACGAGGTTTTCGCCAGCATCAAGGGCAGCCTGAAGCTCAACAACGACCGAGCCGTCATCGATCGCTTGTGGAATCCGTTCGTTGCGGCCTGGTACCCGGGCGGCAAGGACGATCCGAAGCTCGCGCTACTGCAGTTCGACGCCGAGCATGCCGAAGTCTGGCTCAACGAAAACAGCATGCTTGCGGGCGTGAAGATGCTGCTCGGCATCGATCCGAAGCAGGACTACAAGGACAAGGTCGCGGAAGTGGACCTTCGCTGAACTGGTTGCTCAGTTGGAGTTCGAGTCATGACTATCAACGTACAGAACCGATTAGCAGCGGTGATGTTTTTCGGTGCGATCCTCAGCCTTTCGGAGCACGCGATGGCCGCAGAACAGGTCCCCTACGCGGTCGAACGCGCCATCGGCGACAACATCGAGTTGCGCAGGTACGGGCCAACCGTCGTGGCAGAGACTCTCGTTGATGCCGAGTCGTTCAAGGAGGCCGGCAATTCCGGCTTCAAGGTGCTGGCCGCCTATATCTTTGGGGCCAACCGCAGCCGCAGTGAGATTGCGATGACCGCCCCTGTCGCCATGGCGCCAGAACAGGGCGAGCGCATCGCGATGACCGCGCCGGTGGCTCGAACGCCGGTGTCGGATGGCGGCTGGCGAATGGCCTTCTACATGCCCGCCGGTTACACCCTGGACACCCTGCCAGCGCCGAACGACTCGCGCATCACGCTGCGGAATCAGCCAGCCCGACGCGTTGCCGCGCTGCGTTTCTCCGGGCGCGGTACCGACGGGCAATTCGCCGAACGCACGCTCGAACTGATGGAGTCCCTGAAAACGGCTGGCATTACCCCCGTTGGTCAGCCGTGGACCGCGCGCTACAACGCGCCCTGGGTCCTACCGCCGCTTCGACGCAACGAAGTCATGATCGAACTGTCGAGCCACGATTAGTATTCCTTAGCCACGCGCACCTTCGCCCCAGTGCGGAAAGGCACTCTGACCCCGTTACGCAGACCGCGTTACGCACTCGCCCTTGTCACGCGCCCGTGACTTTCCTGATGCGTTCGGAAATGTTCATCAATGCCACTCGCAAAGGTGCGAGGTCGGCCGCCACGTTCAAGTCGGTGCTGGCGATTTCTTCGCGGATCGACGCAAGTACGGCCGCATCCACGCCGAGCGCGACGGCGTCCACTCCGCCGAGACTCGCACCGGCTGCCTGCACATGCGTAGCGGCGATGCCAAAATTGCGCGCGTCGAGCGCCATCACGGCTTAACGCAGGCGATGGAGCGTGCAGGGCAAGCACCTTCAGCATGGCTTGCGTGGTGCGCAGCTCGTTCTTCCTGAAATGCGGGTCAAACCACGTGCAATCCCACGGCAGGCCGTTGCTGTGCGAAATCAGTTGCCGAACCGTCGTCGCAGCGTGCGGGAACTCGGCCACGTAACGGGCGACGGGCGCGTCCAGATCGATCCGGCCCTCGTGGCTGAGCGACCAGACACCCGCGGCAGTGAAGGTCTTGGCCAGCGAACCGCCGTCACCCGCAGTGCGCGGCGTGAACGAGTGGCCCGAAGCCCGGTTCGCCATTCCGAATCCGCGCTGATACACCACCTTGCCTTGTCGCGCGAGCACGACCGCTCCGCTGAACTCGTGACCGTCCACCAACGGCCCAATCAGTGCGTCGACACGCGCTATGAGCACCTCGTCTTGCCGCACATGCGCGCAGCCTGCAAGTGCCGAGGCAAATACGAAGCAACCGACGAGGAATGAGTCGACGCAAGGGTGCGATCGACTCCAATGGCAACGAACAGGCTCGGCCATCATGCAGCCCTCTTCGCACAGAAGTCACAAATGCGTTGCAAGTTTCGTAGCGTATGCGAAAACAAACTGTCTTTTTCGTTGCGCTTCAGTAGAGTACGATTTCTTCAGTCTCGGAATGGGGAAAAAGTCTGCCATGCGAGCTCTCCGACCGCAGTCCAAAATACTGCTCTGCCTGCTTTGGGCCGCGGCCCTGATGGTTCCGACGACCGGGTCATCCCAAATCATCTTCGACGATGGTTTCGAAGTCGTCTTCGCGCTCACCGTCAACAAGACGGGTTCCGGATCGGGTACGGTGACCAGTAATCCGTCGGGCATCAGCTGCGGCACGCAATGCGCGCACAACTTCACCGCCGGCACTTCAGTTGCAGCGACCTCCGCGGCACTCGCTCAGTCGACTTTCACCGGCTGGAGCGGCGCGTGTGGCGGGGAGGCGACCACCTGCAACGTTGTCATGAGTGGCCCGAGGTTGCTTTCGGCCGATTTTATCTTCACCGGATCGGATCCCTTCAATTGCGGCATGCCGGGAACACAGTGCGCCAATTCCCAGATTTGTTCTTCTTCAACCTGCGTTTGCCGACCGGGGCTGACACTCAGCGACGGCGGAACGTGTGTGGATCTTCAGACCGATCCCCGAAACTGCGGAATGCTGGATCTTACGTGCGGCGGCTCTGCCAACAGGTGTCTCAACGGCGTGTGCCAGACAAGCTGCGGCTCGCTGCTGCAGTGCGGCGGTGCGCAATCGTTGTTTGCCTGCGTGAATCCTGCCTCGGATCCGCTGAACTGTGGCGGTTGTGGTAACCGGTGCGGAACCGGCGAAGCATGTATTTCGGGAACCTGCCAAATTTACGCGTTCTAGCCGGCCAGCCCGCAACGGAGTCCCGACCTCATGATGCCGTGGCTTGACGGCGTGTATGAGGAGGATGACGAGTCACCGCCGCGCAAACCACGCCTGCACCGCACCCGCGCCCCGACTACCGCGCAGTTGACGCACCTGGCTGACACGATCGCGCATCGCGTCTGTCGGCATCTGGCGCGCAAAGGCTGGCTCGAAGGCGAGGAGGAGTCCGTCTTCCTTACCGACAGCGCTGGCGGCGACGACGGCATGGACGCGCTGCGGATGAGTTCGATCACCTACCGCATCGCCACCGGCGCGCAGGCCCACGAAGGCGCAAAGCTCGAACGCCTGTGCCGCTGCATCAAGCGCCTTAGCTTCGGGCGCGATAGTCACCAGCCTCAGGCGCATCGAATGTCTGCTTTATGGATCCAATTCGTCGAGCGCCATGACTGACCGTTATTGGCCGTTATATGCCCGTAAGCCGGTTGGCAGTATTGGCCAGTTTCGCTGATGACGGTTTGCATCGCGGAGATGGAAGAGCGCTTGCAGCGTTTAGCTGGACATCAAGTGCGGGTCAGCCGCGGGCGGCCCGCAGGACGCGCTCTAGTGCAGCGTCGGCCAGAACAGCAGCATGGGCGAGGGTAGCCAGGTGATCGCGGAACACGGGCAGGTGACTCCGCAACGCTTATACGATGCTTATGACAGTCCTCGTGGATCCCGGGCACCCTGAACCGCCATACCTTGGACTGTCGCCGACGCGATAACGCGTTATTTGAGCGCCGTCAGCCGGAAGGCTAACGCCTGAACGACACGTGCATATTGTGGTGGTGGAACAAGAACCATCCCTGCCCGCCGTCCGTGAGCTCGAACGCCAGGGGGACAGCGCGGCACGCGTCCGTCCAGCCGAGTCGGCACAGCTCACCGATTGCGACGTTCAGCTGCGGTCCGATCCGCCCATCGACGCCGATCACGCGGATCGCAGGATCGCTTGCGAGCGCAGCGACGAACAGCGCCGTCCGCCACAGGTCGAGCCTGTCTGGTGCGGTAACGCAATGATACTGATCAGCGCCACCCGCCTGGTGCTCGCACACCGGGCGGAGACGATTGTCGGCAGTCCCCTGCTGAAAGTACGCGACGTCGATGTCTAGGCCGTTGGTGTGCGTACCGGCGGGGTGTCCGGGCGCACCAACGGACGTCCCGGGAATCGCTCCGTTGGCTTCACTCATGTCGCCGAGGCCGATCGGTGCGCCGTGTCCGCTCGTCCAACCTGCAGCTTTGCAGGCGACCACGGCCGCGGCGTACTGCACGACAGAGACGTTGTCGCGACGCAGAAAGCTTCGATACTGGTTGCTGTCGGTTTCGCCGTTGATCGGATAGTCGTCGTAGCCTGTCCCGAGCCTCGGGTTGAAGAACGTGAGCGAGCTGCAATTCGCCGAGCATGAACGCGGCGGCAGCACGCAGTTGGGGCCCGGACCCGGAGCGGGCGCTCCGGGCGGAACCTCGAACCCGTCACGCAAGATAAGACCCGCCTGACCTTGGGGGCCCTGCAGACCCTCGCGATCGTCGTCGGGGGCGGCAATGGCGACAGTTCCCGCGATCGCAACGCCAATCAGAAATCCAGCGAGCAGTCTGCGCATTTTCCGTTCCCAACGGCAATAACCGACAGGATACTCGGGGAAAAGGGGACGGAGGGGATTAATCCGGGTTGCGGGAAGGGCGGCCGGGGCGGCGACGGTTCCACGGCGTATTTGCCCCGAACGCCGCCCTGCGAGCGCAGCTGACACCGTCGGGGCGAGGCAAGCGGCCTGCGACCGATGCCGCACGGGTTGAGGTCAGCGCCAGCGACAAGCCGCGCAGCCCCGAGGAGAAGCGCCGCGCGCTCCGCCCGCTGCTGCCGCGTGCGCCCGCCGGCCACAAAGCCTGTCCTGAGCGCAGTCGAAGGGCCGAGGGCGAAAACGAGAAGACGACACGTTGCGGCCGCGAGCCGCAGGGCTGCGCTCGGCCCGACGTCGCGATTCAGTGAGAAATGGCCACGGACGACCAGACTGCGCGCCCACGTGATGCCGAAACTTAGCTCGCGCAGGCCCGATCCTTGCCCAAACCGCTGCTTGCGCGGCCGCCGCCTACCCGACAGACTGCCAGAAAAGGGCGTTTGAATTTCCCATACTTGAGCACGCTGTAGATGGCAAGGCCGCCTGACCCGGAGTAGCCGAGATCCTCGAGTCGGTTGACGAGTCGCTGCGCGGCCCGCTTATTGTCCCGCCGCTGGAAGTAGTCGCCGCCGAGGTCGAGGTAGACGACGCCCTCGTCACGGAGGATGTACGGCTCGAGGATCGCTCGCCGCGCCGCGATGCTGAGGAACGGCCGGGCGACGGCGGGTGAGGGCGCTATCCCGATGCTGCGCCGTCTGCGTCCCCCGCATCGGCTTCGTCGGGCTCCTCGTCCCCCGCATCGGCTTCTTCGGGCTCCTCATCCCCCGCATCGGCTTCGTCGAGCTCATCCTCTCCGCCCTCTTCTTCGAGGCTGGGCTCGAGGGTTTCTTGCCCGGTGTCGCCCTCCGCCTCGTCTTGGGCCTCGTCGGCCTCGAGCGCGGGCTCCCCGGCGCTCTCGTCGAGGTCGCCTTCGTCTGAGTCGCGACGCTCGTCGAGGGCGAATGCCTCGTTCTCGAGAGCCGAGGGATGCTCGCCCTCGCCGGCGTCCTCCGACGCGCTCGCTTCGTCGAGGGCGGAAGACACCGGGCTATCGGGCGTCGGCGGGGGCTCGCTCGAAGGTCTGAGCGCCGTCTCAGGTGTTGCCTGCTCGTTCGCCCCGGGGCTCGAAGGGGTCGCGGGTTCGTCGCCGCCGTAGTTGGTGGAGAGGCCCGTGGGCAACGTCAATTCGTCAAAGACCCGCTGTCGCTGTTCGAGCTCCTGCTGGTTTCGAGCGCGAATAGAAACGTGCATGACGCGGTCTTCGGCCACTTGGAACAGAGCTTCGCGCGCCTGGCCATCGGGACTGCTGTTGCCTGGCGAGCGATACCAAGTGAACTCTCGCCCATCCCTGCGCCCACCTTCCGCGCGGTCACTTCGAGTGGGGCGGAAAGGGCTCTCCGGCGAGACGTTGAACGACAAGAGCTCCTCACCGGTTCCGGTATCGAAACCCCTGCAGAGCAACGTGGAGGGAAGCCTCATCGACTCCCAGCGCACACCAGCGGAAGGAGCCGGGCAGCTGGTCGAGCCCTCACTCGGGGCCTGCGCAGCCGCTGCGCCCGCGCAGGCCAAGCTCCACAGGACGCACACTGCACGGTTCATGGTGACGCCCTCCCGATAGCCGCTGCTTCGTAGGCTGGTTCAGCGAAGCTACCACTAATCAAGGCGCACCTTCTCCGCCAGTCGCAGGGTTGCCGCGGGAGGCAGGGGTGGATCTAGGTTAGGACTGCGCCACAACCGGCCTGTTCGGGCATTGAAACGAGGGGCCTCTGACGAATGCGCGCTCCCTTGGGTAGGGGCACGGCATGCCTTGCCCAGGGACTTCGCAGAAAACGAAGACCGAGAGAACCGGGTACGTCTTTGTTGTTGTGGAAACCGCACAACGGACCCCCGCGTGGCGTCGGCGCTCGATCCGGTTGGCGCACCACGACTATCGGTCACCCTCGGCTTACTTCGTGACGATCTGCATGCGAGCCCGCAGCTGCGTGCTCGGCGCGGTCAAGGATGCTGACGTCGACCTGACACCCGTAGGCCGGATCGCCCGGGACTGTTGGCTGGAGATCCCCGACCACGTCACGGGTGCGGAACTCGACGCCTTCGTCGTGATGCCAAACCACTTGCATGCCATTCTGATTCTCGGCGAGCGTTCTGAGCACTCGAGCCCAAGGGAGCAATGCCACCTGGAGCAGTTCGGCCATTCTCGGTCGGGCTCCTTGTCGAGCGCAGTTCGGTCCTACAAGGCCGCGACCACCCGGCGTGTGCGGACCGCCGCCGACGACCAGAGCCTCCACCTTTGGCAGCGCGGCTACTTCGAGCGGGTGATCCGCTCTGCAAGGGAGCTGACTCGCTTCCGGCGATACATTGAAGCAAACCCTGGCCGCTGGCAGGTCGACCCAGACTTTAGTCCTCGCTGAGTCGCCAGGTTCTGCTGGCCGGGGGCACGGCATGCCGTGCCCCTACCGCGACGGGCTGCTTCGAGCCTGAGCACGGGCGAGAAGTGGTTGCGGCGCCAACTTTGGTTGCACAAGATTCGTGCTTCGTGGGCCCGTCCTTTTTTCACTGGAGTTGGCGATGGTGGTCATTGAGTCGAAGCGGGACCAGCGTGTCTTGGACTGGCTGGTAGAACAGGTAGGCCACGAGGCGGTGGCGCATGCTTGCTCCAAGCTCGCAGGATCGCGAAAGGCGTACCCATCGAACATCGCCAAGGTTCTGGGGCTAGATCCCCCATCCTTATTGAAGCTCGCTTGTGAAGCCGATTCGCGCCGTCATCTGGCGGAAATCGCCCGCTTGTTGGCCGTGCGCTCATGCTGTGAAACGCCGGAGACCTGACCACCTCGGCCACGTCAAATGACCGGCTTCGCCCGCGAAGCTGACCACATTCGGCAGGCAGACTGTCCGAATCCGGCAACAGACCGGCCGACTCAAATCGACCCACAAGAGTCACTCAAATACATCGCCAAAACGAGAAAGCGGTCAAGCGCGTATTCGGCATCGACGTAAGCACCTGCGTCCACTGCGGCGGTGCGGTGCGGATCGTGGCCAGCATCGAAGAACCCAACGCCATCCGCGCCATCCTCGCCCACTTCGAGAAACATGGTGCGATGGAGCAAGCGCACTATCGGCCAGCGCCGCGCGCTCGGCCCGCTGCCGGGAATCGATGAGAAATGACCATGCACTGCCACGCTGCGCGCCTCCGCAAAGCCGAAACCGACGCGCGGACGACCGAATCCGCACCCACGCAGCGCCTAAGCCGGCCCTTGTGCGCCCGACGCCTACCGAGCAGGCTGTCCGAAAAGGGCGTTTGAACTTCCTATACCTGAACGTCGATCTTGGCGCCCTCGGTGACGGCGGCTTTCGGATCGAGGGCATCGCTGTTGGTGACAGTTCGGGTATCGGCGTCTCTGGCGCGGGCGATGTCAATGGCGATGGCCTGGCCGATCTGATCGTCGGCGCTTACTTCGCGGACCCCGGCGGCGATAGCTTGGCGGGCGAAAGTTATGTGGTATTCGGCAAGGCGAGCAATGCGGCCGTGGACCTCGGCGCGCTCGGCGCTGGCGTGCAGCGTCCGGTGGCAGCAATGGTGGACGTGAAAGCCTTGCAGGCCAAGATCGGCCAGCTGGCGTTGGAGAACGATTTTTTTGGCAGTCGCGCTCGGTCGCCTGGACGATGCGAGCGCCAAGCGATGATCGAGATGGCCCACACGGCGCTTGACGGCCGAACGCGGAATGTCGCCTACTTCAGCGCACTAGCCGAAAAGCGGGCCGCACAATCGGCAGGTCCCACTTGACCAGCCGCGAAATCTGTCCAAACAAGCGGAGTCACCTCAGTTGCAGCATGTCGACATCCAGACCACCCGCGCCGAGGTCGAGCAGCCGCTCGGCGAACACGGCCGACTGGTGTTGCGGGCGTCGGGTACGGAGCCATTGATCCGGGTCACCGTTGAGGCGCGCGACAGCGCGCTGGTCGAAAGTCAGTCGACACTGCTGGCGGACGTGGCTCGACGGGCCGCCGCATCCGCAGCGGACGTTGAAGCGGCGTGAGTTCCGCGCCTGCTGCCAGCCTGACTGAACTGCTGCAGTCGTGGCAGGATGGTGAAGGTGCGGCCTTCTCCGAGGTTTTCAGTCTGGCCTATGCCGAACTCAAACAGATCGCAGCGCAGCGTTTGCGCCAGTCCGGCCGTGATCTGACGCTGACGCCGACGGTCTTGCTGCACGAGGCCTACCTGCGGGTGGCCGAGGCGCCGGTCGATTTCAAGAGCCGCGCGCATTTCTTTGCCAGCATGTCGCTCTACATCCGCTCGGCGCTGGTCGACCATGCACGCGCGCGCCAAGCAGCCAAGCGCGGCGGCGGCGAGGTGCAGGTCAGCTTGTCTGAGGCACTGCAAGGCGATGAGTCGATGGTCGCCGACGTCCTCGCGCTCGACCAGATCCTGGCGCAGCTCGCCGCGCTGGATCGGCGCTGCGCCGACGTACTCCACCTGAGTTGCTTTGCCGGGCTCGACCGCCAGCAGATTGCCGACGTGCTGCACTTGTCCCTTGCCACGGTCGATCGCGATTTGCGCTTTGCTCGCGCCTGGGTGCGCGACGAACTGGAGCGCGGGCGCTGACTTTGACAGTCCGGGTGCCCTCAATCCGCTAGTTTTACCGAGGGGCTCACACGCAGCCCGTTCCCTGGAGGCAGTGGTGAGTCTGGTCGACATGTTCGGTATTGCAGCTGATACGGAGGCTGCCGGTCGCGGCAGACGCGCCAGTACGGGTCAGGGTTGGCGCCGTGGACGCTGAGGCCTATACGCGTGTGCGTGCGCTGTTCGACGCGGTTGCCGACCTTGAACCCGAGGCGCGCGAACAGTGCTTGCGCGCCAGTGGCGAAGATCCGGACGTGGTTGCCCGCGTGCGCTCCATGCTGGCTGTCGCCGGTGCCACCGCCGAATTCAACGCGCCGATTACGGCCATGCTCGGAACGCTGGCCAGCGCTGAACTGGCTGCCGGTACGCGCCTCGGGGCGTGGACGCTGCAGGGCAAGATCGGCGAGGGCGGCATGGGCACGGTGTACGCCGCGCGTCGCAGTGACGGGCATTTCGATCAGGATGCCGCGGTCAAGCTGCTGCGCGGCGTGCCGAGCGCGGCGGCGCTGGAGTACCTCGCGCGCGAACGCCAGATCCTTGCCAGCCTGACACACCCGAATATCGCCCGCTTGCTGGATGGCGGCACCACGCCGCAGGGCCAGCCTTATCTGGTGATGGAGTATCTCGACGGCGTGCCCATCGACCGGCATTGCCGCGAGCAGCGCCCAGACAAGGTCACACTGTTGCGTCTGCTGATCCCGGTTTGCGAGGCGGTGGCCTATGCCCATGCGCGCCTGGTGGTGCACTGCGACCTCAAGCCGAGCAACATCCTGGTGCGTGCCGACGGGCGTCCATGCCTGCTCGATTTCGGCATCGCGCGCGTGCTCGGCGATGCCGATCGCGCGCAGCCCTCGTCGATCTCGCAGCGCGCGCGGGCGTTCACCCCCGGCTTCGCCAGCCCGGAGCAGGAGGCGGGCGGGGTGATCAGCGCCGCTTCGGACGTCTACAGCCTCGGCCGCCTGATCGAGCACCTCGGCGAATGCGCCGGAATCGCGATGGGCCGCGAACTGAGCGCCGTGATCGTGCGCGCCACGGCAGTCAATGCTGCGGAGCGCTATGACTCAGCCGCGACGCTGGCGCAGGAGTTGCGGCGCTACCTCGATTGTCAGCCGTTGCAAGCCATGCCGCCGCGACTGGCTTACCGGGGCGGCAAGTGGCTGCAGCGACGCTGGCCACTGGCGCTGGCCGGAGCGCTGTTCGCGTTGACGGTGTTTGGATTTACCTGGCAACTCGCGCGCGATCGCGACCGCGCGCTGGCGGCCGAGCACTCGGCGCTGGTCGAGCGGGATCGGGCCACCGCGGCCGAACAGGCCTCGCGCAAGATCAGTGCCTTCCTGGTGTCGATGCTGGACGGCGCAAATCCGGACGCCGGCGGCAGCGAAGTGCCGGTCAGCCGTCTGGTGGAGCAGGCATTGGCGCGCATCGACAGCGAACTCGCCGGTCAGCCGGCAGTGCAATCGGAGCTGTACGCCACACTGGCCGACGTGCAGACGCAACTGCGCCTAACGGAGCAGGCGCAAGCGAGCTTCGAGAAGGCGGTCGCGCTCGAGCGTCCGCTCGGCCGACCGCTGGTGCTGGCGCGGCTGCTGCACCGACTGGCGCGCCATCTGCTCTCGAATGCGTCAGCGGAGACGGCCGCAACGGCGGCGCGCGAGGCGTTGGCGCTATTCCGCGGGCTGGCCGCAGGCGCACCTGCGGCTGAACGGGTGCAAGCGACCAGCAATTTGGGTGAAATCCTGATGAACACGGCGCAGACGGCGGAAGGCCTGCGGCTGTTGCGCGAAGCCGCGGCCGAAGCGGAGGCGATCAGCCCGACCGGCACCTTGCTGGCGCAGGCCCTGCTGGATCTTGGCGGCAGCCTGATGGGGCTGGGGGAACTGACGGAGGCGGAGCGCGTAATGCGCCGCAGCGTGGAGATCTTCGGCCAGCATCCGGAGGATGAACTCTCGGTGTTGGACGCGCGGGAAGAAGTCGCGCGTCTGCTGGTCACCCGGCGCCAGACGGTCGAAGCCGAATCCCTGCTGCGTGCGTCGCTGGAGCGGCGCCGGGCACTCCAGGGTGACGACGACGTCAGCATCCCGTGGCTCCTGGAGGAGCTGGGGAGCGTACTCGACGGCGATGGCCGCAGCCTCGAAGCGCTGCCGCTGTATGCCGAGGCGGTCGCTCTGGCTGAACGCAAGTATGGCGCCGACGGTGTGCACCATGCGGTGCTGCTGAACAACCAGGCGCGCTGCCAGTTCCGCGCCGGCGCCTTCGCCGAGGCCGAGGCGAACTACCGGCGTGCGCTCGATGCCGTGTCCGGCCACTGGGGCGCGGAAGATCCCGCGATCGTCAAATTTAAAGCGAACTTCGGGATGCTGTTGATAGCCAGCGGGGATTGGAGCGAGGCGGAGCAGCAGCTACGGAGTGCCGAGCGGGTGCTCGCCGCGCGCCAGCCCGGCAATCCGCTCGATCTCGCGATGACGCGAATCCTGCTGGCGCAGGCGGATCTGCGGCGCCAGCGCAGCGTCGACGCCCGTCGCTGGCTCGCGCTCGTCGATGGCGTCGACCTGGGGGCGCCGTCAGCCGTGCATGCGGAATACTTGCGCGCGCAGTCCCTGCTGCGTGCCGCGGAGGGCGACGACCGCGCCACGCTCGCAGCGTTCGGCGAGTCCGAGAGTGCCTGGGATGCCGCGGTCGGCGCAGAAAATCCGCGCGCGGTGCTGGTACGCCTGGACCGCGCCGAGTGGCTGGCGGGGCGCGGCGACTCGGCGGGACGCGATCAGGCGCGAGCATTGGCCGCAGACGTCCTGGCGAAAGTCGGCGACAAGCTGGTGCCGCAGGCGCCCTGGCGCGCGCGCATCGAGCGCCTGCGACGCTGACAGTTTCGCTCTCCTCAATCCGCTAGCTCCTGCAAGGGCCGAAATCGTCGGCCCGCAACGCCGGAGCCGCCATGTCCAGATCCTTCCTTCGCACCCGCGGCGCACGAGCCGCAGCCGTCACGTTCTTGGCATTCGCCAAAATAGGTGGCCTGCACGCCACCACCTGGACCGTCGACAGCACGTCGCCAAATACGGATCTGAACTTTTGCACGGCGGCCCCAGCCGATTGCAGCTTTCCTGGCGCGGTGAGCCGACTGGCAGGTGCCGGCGACTCGATCGTGTTCACCGTATCGACTTCGCTGGCGGAAGAAGTGCACATTACCAAGGACGTCAGCATCGACGCCGCTGGCGCCAGCCTGCCACGCGTTGCCGTGTATACCACGGTCGGCTGGGCCACCGTCTCCATTCGCAACGCGGGTAGTGTCTCAGTTTGATCGAAGGTGATTGAACTTGCTTGAGCGGTCACGAAGGCTTGGCCATACTCCGCTCATGAAAACCCCCAAGCGCCCCCGAG
>JAYUVY010000035.1:0-16669 GCA_043753835.1 Lysobacterales bacterium
TGGCATCCACGCCATGACCACCCTCAATCAACCCTGGAACAGCACCGCACTGGTGCCAATGCCACCAAAAATGGCTTGACGGGGAACGGAGTATCTACGTATTCGAAGATTCACTTCCGACTCTTCACCGGATCGAGTCGCGCACGCATCGCCTCACGTGCCAATTTCGTAGCGTCCCGCAGTCGCTCGATCGTCTTGATCTTCTCCGGCCAACAGGCAATGCGGGCGTCACGCCGCATGGCGGCTTTCACAGCCAGCGCCTGATCGAGAAGTGCTTGTCGGTTCGCGTCAGTCATCACGGCCGGGCCAGTTGTGAATTTGTTTGCAGCGTCCTTCCAGATTGTATCGGTGCAACAGGTTTGCAAGCGCCTCGATATCCACCGCTTGCTGTTCGATGAACATGCTGACGCGAAGGTAGTCTTTGGGTCGGCCAGTGTCCATGGCGATGGCGCAGGTATGTTCTGCCGTGAACACACGCGTCGGGATCCCGTCGAATTGCACGGTCAGGGCTTGCACCAACGCGTCTTCGACCAACGGTTTGTAAGCCGGGAGCAGTTGCACCGGCCACGAGCCGAAACGCACATACTCGCCATCGACCACGCCGCCGAGACTTGCGCATGCCGCGTAGATCGAAGTCAAAGACAGCAATCCGCTGGCGGACTCCGGCAGGACGAAAAAAATGTCGATGTCCGCAGTCGCCTGCGCTTCGATATGAAACGAAGCTCCGATTGCACCACCGATCGCATAGTCCGGAATAACGCCGTTCGCAACCAGCCGGTTCATTGCTGTCAACGCTTCATGCATCTTGCAGCTCCTACGGAGAAACAGCTGGCGACGAACTTGCGCATACCGTCAATGCATATTCTCGCTTCAATCTTCAACGCTCGATCACATAATTCAGGCTGGCGCGCGATTCTTCGCCGCTGGTGGCTTCGAGTTCAATGCCGTCGCGGATGAGGTAGCGGACGATCAGCACTTGGCCGCGACGCACCAGGCCGAGGCCGTAGCCGACGAACAGTTTCGGGGTGACGTATTTGCCGATGGTGAAGGCTTCGGTGCCACGTGCGGCGTCGCCGGTGATGCCGATTTCGGTGCCGCCGAGATTGTTCGCGAGCAGGTCGCCACCGATGGTGCCGAGCGCGAGTGCGGCGCTCGACAGGCGCTGGCGATCGGCACCACTGACGTTGCGGATACTGCGGCCGGTCACGAGCAGCGCCAATGCTTCCGATTGCGGCAGTGCCGGGCGCGAATAGATTTCGGTTTGCGGTCGCATCGCACTGCCGGTGACGCGCACGCCGGCCACCGCGCTGCCGGCTTTGCGTTCGGCTTCGATGTCGAGCGTCGGTTCGTCGAGCGGGCTGTTCGCAAACAGCAAGCGGCCGCGGCGGATGGTCAGCCGTTGTCCATACGCCGCATATTTGCCGCTCACCTGTAGCTGACCCTGTCCGGTGGCGTTGTCGCCGCGACGCTGACGCAGCCGTAAATCGCCGCGCACGCGTCCGTCGAAGCCGTAGCCGATCAGGCGTGCCTTGTCGCCGAACGCGAGTGTGACGTCGGCCTGCCAGCGCATGAATGCATCGGCATCGTCGGCACCCAGGTCATCGACGATCACCACATCGCTGCTGCTGGCATCGGGTGGTGCCAAGGCTGCTGCATCGATGCGTGCCTCGGGGATATTGACGCGCCCCGCCAATCGCCAAATACCGGCTTCCTGCTTGAGCGTCAATGCCGGACTGAGCACCAGACGCAGTGCCGGCGTATCCGACAACACCGCGTTTTCGCCGGTCAGCGAAAAATGCCAAGGTGAGTCACTTTCGATGCCGCGACCGCCGTCGAGGATCAGTTGTCCGCCACCCGAGGTGATCGCACCGCGCACGATGATGCCGGTCGGCACCGCGGCAATGGCCAGCGCGCCGTCACTGAGTTCGAGCCCCAGTTCGGGCAGTTCGGCGGCGAAACCGGTCACCGCAAATGCGCCGCTCCAGCGTGGCATCTCGGCGCCGCGACCGCGGAACTGGAACTCGCCACTCATGTCGCCGCGCGGCGCCGCGAGCTGCGAAGTGAAGGCTTCGACGAGATCGAAGCGATGCAGGTTCAGACGCAGCTGGCCGTCGTATTGCCATTCGCCATCGACGAGTGCGAGTTGTCCGTTGCTTTCAGCGCGCCCCTCGGGCTTCAGCGCGGCACTCGCCGACCATGCACCCTGCCCGCCTTCGATATGCGCATCGATCAGCAGATCTCGAAAGCCGAGATCGAGATCGGGACGTTCTGCGACCAGAAAATCACCATCGGCACTTTCGAAGCGTGCATTCGCCGCGACCACACGCGCATCGCGCCATTGGGCGTCGGCCGCGCCGGACACACGCGCACGCGCAGCGAAACGCTCTTGCGGCAGCACGATTGCGAGCAGCGGTTGCAGATCGAGGGCGACGATCTCAAGCGTGCCACGCCCCGCTGCATTCGCATGTTCAATACTGAAGCAGGCACGACCGTCGTTCGCATCATGCAGACAGGTGCGCGCCATCGCGATGCGACCCTCGCCCAAGGTCAAGGCGGCCGGCTCGTGCAGGGAAGCGCGGACTTCGGGCGTCAGCACATCCAGCGCCTGCAACTGGCCTTGCCAGACATTCTCGGAATTGAGCCCACCATTCGCGCCAAACTGGATCTGGCGCAAGCCGAATTGCGCATCGACATCGATGCGGTGAGCACCACGCGTGCCATCCAGGTTGGCGTGCAACTGTTCGATGCGCCGTTCGCCAATCACCAGACCCGCGAACGTCGCATTCACGCTCATCGGCGCCTGCGCGTCGACACCGAAACTGGCCTTGGCGCGGGCATGCGCCATCGCCAGGCCACCCATCTCCACGCCGGTGGCATCGAACTCGCCCTGCCAGGTCTCGTCACCTGATGCGGACAGGTTCAGGCTGCCACGCCAGCCGGGCACCAGATCATCGAGATTCGGCGATTGCAACGCGAACACGAACTGCGCGGTGGCGTCGCTGCGCGCCAAGCGCAAGGTCGTCGCGCCGATGTCGAGTTCAAGATGGGTCGCGGCGAGATGGCGCGTCACCAGTTCGATCTGGCCTTGTCCGCGCAAGTCGCGTCCGCGCAATTCGCCAGCGATGCGTTCGATCTGCAGCGCACCGACCGCTTCACCTTCGATCCATGCGCCACGCCACACCAGTTCGGCGTCGATCGCTCCTGGCCACTCGGGTTGCAGCAATGCGGGGTCGAAGCGGCTTAGTTGCAGCCGCAGCTCGTTGGTCGGATCTGCTGTGGTGGCGAGCACGCCGTCCAGTCGCAACACGCTGGTACCGGAAACCAGCTGCAAGTCTTCAGCCAGCCAGCGCCCTTCCCGCTGCGCAACTTTGCCGCTGACGCTCGCCGACGGCCAGCCGCTGCGGACCAGTTTCACCTCCGGCATCACCTGCACGGCGTCGCGAGCGCCCGACACAGCGACGCCACCGCTGATCGTCAGTGGCGGCGCTCCGGCACTGTTCACAACCAGAGCGTCGGTCTGCAGTTTGAGGTCGAGCGCGGCGTCGATCGCAAAGGGCAAGCGCCCGGAAAATCCGATGCGCCCCTTGGGTGCCGCCAGATCCACGGTCGAAGGCAGGAACGTCAGCGCGTCCTGCGCCAGTGTCGCCTTCACATCCAGCGCCAACGCCTGCCAGGTCGCGTACTGCGCGCTGCCAGTCACCGCGATGTCGCCATCGGTGGCGCGTGCTTTCAGCAATGCAGCGATCGGCGTCGTCTCTCGCCAGTTCTGCTCAGGCACAGCGACTTCGGCCGACCACTGATTCGCGCCGCGGATGCCGGTCATCGCCAGCGTCGCCTGCAGCGGTTGTTGCAAGACCACGCTCAGCCGCGTGTCGGCATTCGCCGTCGCGGCGCTAAGCACGCCCTGCCATTGATGCGCATCGACACGCGTGGCAAATTCCAGTTTTGCCGAATACAGCGGCAGGGCGCGCGCCAGATCGAACGCGAGCGCGCCGTCGATCCGGGTCGATGGCGAGCGCAACTTCAGTGCGTCGAGACTCAGGGTGTGCACGCGCATCGCCAGACGCGTATCGACGCGATCGATCTGCCAATGGGTATCACCGCGCTGGATGTCGAGGTCGATCACGGTCAGCGCAGCGATGCTGAGATCAGGCAGCGTCGGTGGTGCCGCGGCAGGTTTCTCTCCCTCCGGTGCGTCGATCAACAGCAGACGCACCGAGCGCAGTTCAACATGGTTCAGACGCAACGCGCCGCGCACCAGCGACGGCAGCGCCGCATCGGCTTTGGCGTGGGCGATCTGCAGCCGAAAACCGTCCTGGGTAACGACGATGTTCTCCGCAACCACCCCGGACCAGATACTGCCCTGCACTGTACCGATCTGCACGCGGCTGTCCGCCGGCAATAGGCGCGCCACCAGCAGACGCAAGCCGCTGTTGGTGGCCACCAACCACACCGCCAGTACCGCGAATAGCAGCACCAGCATCGCGATCAGTCGCCGCGTGCGTTTCACAGGTCGGGTCCTGCCGACAGATGCAACTGCCAGCCGCGCTCGGGGCCAGTGAAGCCGCGCGCGATGTCGATGCGGATTGGCCCGACCGGCGACTGCCAGCGCGCGCCGACGCCGGCGCCATACGCGAGTTCGAAGGTGTCGCTCGACCAGACATCGCCGGCATCGATGAATCCGGCCGCACTCCAACCCGGACGCACGTCGCGTTCGTATTCCAGTGAGATGGTCGCGAGATAACGTCCGCCAATGGCGACGCCATCGGCATCGCGATCGCCCAGGGTCTGGTAGCCATAACCGCGGACGCTGCGATCGCCGCCGGCGAAGAAACGCAGTTCCGGCGGCAGCCGATCGAAGTCGTCGGTGTGTGTGGCGCCAAGGCTGATCTGACCCAGCAGGCGTGCGCCGATGCCGATGCTACGGATGCCCTTGATCGTCGCCCGCGCCTGAACCATCGTCACATCACTGAGCAAGGCATCGCTGGCCGCGAGTACGCGCATATCGAGTGACGCGCCGTGTTCAGGCCGCACGCGATCTTCGGCCAATACACGCTCGTAGCGAAACTCTGGAAAGACCACGCGCGTGTCCTGACGGGCTTCGCCCTCGCGCGTGACACCGATCAGGAAGCTACCCTCCAGCCAGCTGAGCGAGGCCTGCGCGTACCAGTGATGGCCACGCGCGACGGCACTGCCGCCGACCAGCAGCGAGCGCGCATCGATGTTCTCGGTCTGCTCGTCCTGCAGCCGCGTTGCGATGGCATAGCGCGAAATGCGTGCGGCAAATCGGGGAATGGCGTACTCCGCCTGCAGCGAGGTTCGGCGCTGCGCGATTTCGGCTTCGCCGAGGAACTGGTGGCCGTGCGCATTCACCCAACGTCGCTCGATGCCACCGCGGACACCGGCACCTTCATCGGTACCGTAGGAAACACCGGCGACATACCGCGTCCGCAGATTCGGACTGAGCGTGACGACCAGCGGCACACGCAAAGTCTCGTGGTCGATGTCGCCCTGGGCGATCTCGATCTGGTCGAAGTAGTTGCTCGCCGCGAGCGCCTGCTGGAATTGCTCGATGCGCTCCTGATCGAAACGACGACCGTTCTCCCAGGGCACGAAGCGCTGCATCAAGGCGTCGTCGAATTGCGCACCGGAAAACTGAACGGCACCGAGAAAATGCCGGGTGCCGGATTCGTAAAGCAGGGTGACGCGTGCCGATTGCGTCGCCCGCGTGATCTCGACGCGGCGCGTGACCAGTCGTTGCGCCAGATAGCCACGCCGCAGCAAAGCGCGCTCGATTTGCGCCTTGCTCGCTTCATAAGTGCGGTGGTCGAAGGCTTCGCCGATGGCCGGCTTGAAGTCGCTGATCAGGCCACCGATACGTTCGTTGCGGGCGGCAGCGCCTTCGATGCGCACGTCGAGCTCGGTGACCCGCACCGGTTCTCCCAGTTGCACATCGAGCACGACGCGATAGCGTTCGCCCGCCAGTGGCTTGACGCTCACTTTGGTGGTGGCGGCGTAGTAGCCATAGATCTGTACGGCGCCGTCTACTTCGTCTTCAACCTGCGCCAGCAGTCGCGCCAGGCGGCGTTCACCGATGGCGGCACGTTTGCGGTAGGTGGCGACTTCGAGCGCGGCAAGCACGGCGATGTCTTGCGCCTCATTGAGCCCGTTGATCTGCAGTTCGAGCACGCCAACTTTGGCGGCCTTGCCCTGCTTCGCCGACAACGGCAACGCTGCCATCACGGCGAAGCAGAACAACAGCAGCAAGGGCAGGAAACGCGGCTTCATGCGCACAGTGTCATCGCTTGCGTGTGACTGGACAGCGCGGTAACTCACGCAGCGTCATGCGCAACATCCGCCGGAATGACCGGACACGCCGCCGGCAATTGCACTTCGACGGCAATCGGCAGGTGGTCGGAGACGCGCAGGTCCAGCACCTGATAACGCGTGAGCAGCAACGCATCGGTGACCAGCACCTGGTCGATCGAGCGCACCGGCTGCCAACTTGGAAAGCTCGGCGCCGATGCCGCCGGTTGCAGGCGCGAGCGCGCGAACAGTGGTGCCAGCGAAGTGCTGTCCGGCTCGCAGTTGAAGTCGCCCAATACCAGGGCATGCGCCGAATTGCCGAGCAAATCGGCGATGAACTCCGCCTGGCGCAGGCGCGCTGCCGGCGTCAGCGACAGGTGCACGATGAAGATGCGCAAGGCCGCGTCACCTTCGCCGAAGCGCACTTCCAGCGTGCCGCGTCCGGGAATCGTGCTGGGCAGACGGTGATCGATCACGCTGCTCGGTGCAAAGCGCGTCAACAAGCCGTTGCCGGGTTCGGCGATCGCCAGGGCGCGATTGCGC
Organism: Lysobacterales bacterium; assembly: GCA_043753835.1. Classification (GTDB taxonomy): domain Bacteria; phylum Pseudomonadota; class Gammaproteobacteria; order Xanthomonadales; family Ahniellaceae; genus JADKHK01. The sequence continues at coordinate 6,850 of JAYUVY010000035.1, forward strand.
TGGTGGCTCCAGTACGGAAATTCAGCCGCTTCCGCGAGCCACTCGACCTGATGCCGGAATCCGCTGCGCACGCTGTGGCTGTCCGCTTCCTGCAGGGCGACCACATCGAAGTCGCGCGCCAGTGTCGCCACCTGTTTCAGGTTCTCGAGTTTGCGCCGGTGCGGCAATACCGTCTGCCAACCGCGGGTGAAGTACTCGCGATAGGCATTGGTGTGCGCCCCCGCCTGGATGTTGAAACTCAACAGTCGCAGGCGATGTTCGTTGCTGTTCCCGGTGGGCGCGGGCGCGGGATCGTTGGTCATGGTCGGCATCATGAGGGCAAGTGCGCAAAAATTCTGCAAATTGACCAACCCGCGTTCATCGTGCCCCCATGCGCCGTCAGACAAATCCTGGAGATGACGCCGAACCGGTAGCGATTGTTGACCAATGAGGCTTTGAACGTGCGCGTTGGCGCCTTGGCGATATCACGCGACCATCGCCTTCAGGTCCTTCATCAGCAGGAACAGGTGGTAGGGGTCCGATGGGCTGGGTTCAAATTCCCAGTTCAGATACCACTGCCTGGCGGAGTCGTCCTTGGCATGCACCAGTAGCGATCTGATGCCGGCGATATCTGCAGCCTGCAGCGTACGCTTCAGCGCGTCGCGCAGTAAGGCGCTGCCCAATCCGGCGTGCTGATGCGCGAGGTTCACCGCCAATCTTGCGAGGATCATCACCGGCACCAGGTGTTGGGGCAGCCCTTTGGTAACTCTCGGCGTGGCTGCGGCAGCCTCGACGCTGCCCACCGCAAGGCTGTAAAAACCGACTACCGCGCCATCTGCTTGACAGCACACGTAGGTCTGCGCGCTGTTGGCCTGCTGATTCGCCAGCGCAAAGCGGCGCAAATACTGATTCAACGCCGATTGTCCGCAATCAAAAGTTTCCAGGACATCCGCGACGAGAAGTTTGCGGATGGCACCAATCGCCGGCGAATTCACCCAAGCGACCCAGGCTCTGCGAGCAACTTCTGGAGTTTGGGCTTGACTGTGACCGGGCGGTCCAGGGCCAGCTGAAAGTCCTGCCATTGCTGCGGCGGCAATGCGAATCGGGTGCGGTCAGCCAAGGTTTGGTTGGCGGCATTGATCCCGGCATCCAGCAGGAACTCACTGACGTTCTTGTGCGCAACGCGAGCCGCCTCCTGGAGCAATTGCTTTACCGGAGCGCTTGCGCGCACGTCGATGCGCTGCGATTTGGAGGGGATTGCGATGGTCACGGGCAGCTCACACAGTTTGGAGCCTGATCATAACGTCCGGACAATGTCATGACAACGAATTAGCACCGACACGAATTAGCACCGATGAACTCGCGCCGATACAGACCTGGAAAATTGTCGAGCGATCGGCCCCGAAGTCTCGATACCCCATGATCGTACGCCCGCCGAGCGCCCGGACGGATCGACGCTCGCACCGATCCAACCGTGATGAGGCAGATCGCGTGGAGAAATCATGAGGGAACTTCCCCGTCCATACTCTATTCGCAGCCGATCCAACGACAGCGCCGGGCTGGAAAGTGGATTTGAGCTGGGCGTGATACTTGTGATGGCGCAACAGGTGGCGGTTGCCAGAACTCGGCCCATTGCGTTGCGCCCACGAATAGTTATCGGAGCGCGGTGCCGCCGCCGCGCAACAGCAAATTCGGAAACTGTCGAGGCTGCGAACGCAGGTACTGGGGCGGCGCTGCAACGCTGGCGCCGAGGTGTGCCGCAGCGTGCCAGGGCCAGTGCGGGTCGTAGAGGATGCCGCGCGCAAGTGCGATCAGATCAGCATCGCCGGTGGCGACGATCGCTTCGGCATGGTCGAAGTCGGTGATCATGCCGACCGCGACGACCGGGATGCGCACAGCTTGTTTCACGGCGCGCGCCAGCGGCACCTGATAGCCCGGGCCGGCGGGAATCTCCTGCGCGGGATGCAGTCCACCGCTGGACACATGGATGGTGCTGCAGCCGCGCGCTTCCAGGGCTTGCGAAAACATCACGGTCTGTTCGATGTCCCAGCCAGCCGGCACCCAGTCGGTACCGGACAGGCGCACACTAACCGGGCGCTCGGCGGGGAATGCGGCACGCACGGCATCGAATACTTCCAGCGGGAAGCGCATGCGGTTCTCGAGTGAGCCGCCATAGTCGTCGGTCCGCTGATTGGACAGCGGCGACAGGAATTGATGCAGCAGGTAGCCGTGCGCGACGTGGATCTGGATCGCGTCGATGCCCAAGCGTGCGGCGCGGCGCGCGGCCTGTGCGAACGCATCGCGGACTTCATTCATGCCCTTGCGATCGAGCGCGACCGGCGCGTGTTCGCCGTCCTTGAAAGGGATGGCCGACGGTGCGACGGTTTGCCAGCCATGTGTTTGCCCGGGCACGATCTGGCCACCGCCGTGCCACGGCAGGTCGGTCGACGCCTTGCGCCCGGCATGGGCAAGTTGAATCGCGATCGGCATCGCCGACCAGCGGCGCACGCCCTTCAGCACCGCGTCCATCGCCGCTTCGGTGGCGTCGTCCCAAAGCCCGACGTCGCCGTGGGAAATGCGGCCTTCGGGCAGCACCGCTGTGGCTTCGATGGTCAGCAGCGCCGCGCCCGACAGCGACAGCTGGCCGAGATGGATCAGATGCCAGTCGGTCATTCGGCCATCCACCGCCGAGTACTGGCACATCGGTGCGATGACGATGCGGTTGGCCAGTTGAAGCGAGCCGACGGCCAGCGGTTCGAAGAGTTTGGGCGTGCTCATGAGGTCCATGCGTCCATGGTCAGTTCGAAAGAACGCACGCGCTTGGCGTGGTCGAAAATGTTGGCGGTGACGATCAGTTCGTCCGGGCGATGGCGTTCGACGAAGGCCAGCATTGCCGCGCGCACGCTGGCCGGCGCGCCCACGGCGCGGCAGGCCAGGGTGCTGTCGATCATCTGCTTCTCGGCCGGCGTGCAGTAGTCGTCGATGGCGGCGGCACTGTCCAGCGGTGGCGGCACCAGACCCGGTCGACCGCGGCGCAGGTTCACGAAAGCCTGCTGCTGAGTGGTGAACAGGCGCGCGGCTTCGTCGTCGGTGTCCGCGGTCACCACATTCAGGGCGAGCATCGCGTGGGGGTGCGCGAGGCGCTTCGAGGGTTTGAATTCACGGCGATACACGGCAAGCGCCTGGTCCAGCGCATCGGGCGCGAAGTGCGACGCGAACGCGTAAGGCAGGCCCAGCGCCGCAGCCAGTCGCGCACCGAAAAGGCTCGAGCCGAGGATCCAGACTTCCACTTCAACGCCCGCGCCCGGCACCGCTTGCACGGCTTGTCCTGGCTGCACGGGTTCGAAATAGCGCAACAACTCGACCACGTCGGCCGGAAATTCCTCGGCGTTGGCGTAGTAGCGGCGCAGCGCCTGCGCCGCCGCCTGATCGGTGCCGGGGGCGCGGCCCAGTCCCAGATCGATGCGGCCCGGATACAAACTGCCGAGCGTGCCGAAGGCCTCGGCCGCCTGCAACGGCGAATGGTTGGGCAGCATGATGCCGCCTGCGCCCACGCGAATCGTCGATGTGCCGCCCGCAACATGCCCGATCAGCACCGCCGTCGCCGCACTCGCGATGCCCGGCATGTTGTGGTGCTCGGCCAGCCAGAAGCGCCGGTAGCCCACGCGTTCGCCAGCGCGCGCCAGATCGAGCGTATTCGCAAAGGTGCACGCCGGTGAGCTGCCCACAGTGACGGGGGCGAGGTCGAGTATGGACAATGGGAGCATGGTGGGGCCGCTGGAATGCCCGAAGAGATGGGGCTCGCGGCGGGATGTGCAAGGCGAGCGGCTTGGCGCTATTCAAGCCGGCCATCGACCCGAAGGCGCGCGACTACGATCGGTTCAAGCGCCGCATGTAGGGCGCCATGCCGCAGAAAAAGCGCCCGGTGCTGTTGCCCCTCAGTTCTCGAACCCATCGGCAAATACGGCGTCGATCACCACGCATGCGGCGGGTGGAACCGTGTTGAACTGACAGTTGCCGATTGAACTGGTCGCGAAGTAGCACGCGAGGCTGCCATTGCACGAGAGATCGCCCACCGAACCGGCGGTGATTTCGCACGCACTTGACGCGTTGCATGAACCCAGTCCGATCGAACCGCCAGCCCTGAAACACGAATACTCGCCGGCGCACGAATCTGCACCGACCGAGCCTCGTGTTTCCTCGCAGGCAAAGTTGCCATTGCAGGAATTCGAGGCCACTGCGAGCAACCCGGAAACGTACCTGTAGCAAGCGCGCGTACCGATGCAGGCGTTGTCACCGACAGGGTAACTGGTGGCATAACATGCATAAGCGCCGTTGCATGAGCCCGGTCCGATCGGACCGGTGGCCACGTAGCACGAATAATCGCCATTGCACGAGCCTTCGCCAACGAGATTCGGATTAATCCCGCCGCAGGCGTCGATTCCGGTGCACTTGGCCAGCATCACGGCTGGGGCTGGCGACTTTGCCAGAACTGCGCTGGCGAAGAGAAGGGTTGTCACAAGAACCATGGCCCAACCGGCAAGCCGCGCGTGCACACCTGATCCAATGACGATGGTTGAGCTTGAAAACCCAGAGAACTGCGACATCGGAACCTCAGATGATTTCGTAACGATGAACCCAGCCAGATCAAGGTCCGGATGTCTGATCGACCTTGACGGTAGCCAATGCCCAGAGGGTGACATAAGACTTGGCCTCGAACAGTTTGCTGAAATTCACCGGCGCCAGGCGCGTGTCGCGCGCGGCGTGAACATTTGGGCAATCGTCAACGCAGGAAACAGGCACCGAACGCGGGCAGCGTTAACGTGTTGGCGTGGTGGACGGGCCGCGCAAACGGCGCATCGGTGATGACGTGCGGCGAGGCTGTGGGCAGCGCGAACGACTGCGGCTCGGCGGAGAGATTGAAGATGCACAGCAGCGTCTGGTCGCCGTGGCTGCGGGCAAACGCGAGCACGGGTTCGGCGCTGTCGAGGAATCGAATGCTGCCGTCGACCAGGGCGGGTTGTTGTCGGCGCCAGTTCAAAAAGCGCTGGTACTGCTGCAGCGTCGAGTTCGGATCGGCTTGCTGCGATTCGACGTTGCGGGCGAGATGGTGCTCAGGCACCGGCAGCCACGGTCTGCTGGCGGTGAAACCAGCGTGCGGCGCGTTGCGCCAGGGCATCGGCGTGCGGCAGCCGTCGCGGCCCTTGAAGGTTGGCCAGAACGAGATGCCGTAGGGATCCTGCAGTAATTCGAACGGGACGTCCGCCTCGGGCAGGCCGAGTTCCTCGCCTTGATAGACACACACCGAACCACGCAGCGAGGCCGCCAGCGCGCACAGCATCGGCGCGAGTTGTGGTGGCGGTTGCGTGCCGCCCCAGCGGGTGACGACGCGCTGCACGTCGTGGTTGCTGATCGCCCAGCACGGCCAGCCCTCGGTCATGCGCGCTTCCAGCGTCGCGACCGTGTCGCGGATGTGGCGCGCGCTGAAATCCTCGGTCAGCAGTTCGAAGCTGTAGCCCATGTGCAGACGTCGGCCGGACGTGTATTCGGCCATCGTCGCCAGCGAATCCTCGGATGAAATCTCGCCGAGCGCGGCCGCGTCCGGATATTCATCGAGCAGCGCACGTATGCGTTCGAGGAAGGCGAGGTTTTCAGGTTGCGTGTTGTTGTGGTGGTGGTACTGGAAGGCATACGGATTATCCGGCGAAAAACCGCGGCCGACGCGCAGTTCCGGCGGCTTCGCGGGGTTGTCGCGCAGCAGCCGATCGTGGAAGCAGAAATTGATCGCGTCGAGCCGGAAGCCGTCGACGCCGCGATCGAGCCAGAAGCGCAAGTTGTCGAGCGCCGCGTGTTGCACGTCCGCGTGATGGAAGTTCAGGTCCGGCTGTGAGGTCAGGAAATTGTGCAGGTAATACTGTCCGCGCCGTGGCTCCCATTGCCAGGCCACACCACCGAACAGCGACAGCCAGTTGTTCGGCGGCGAGCCGTCCGCTTTCGCGTCCGCCCAGACGTACCAATTGGACTTGGCGTTCGTCCGGCTCTCGCGGCTTTGCTTGAACCAGGCATGTTCCGCCGACGTGTGGCTGAGCACCTGGTCGATGACCACCTTGAGCCCGAGCGCATGCGCCTTCGTCACCACGGCGTCGAAGTCGGCGAGTGTGCCGAACATCGGATCAACGTCGCGATAGTCGGCGATGTCGTAGCCGAAATCGGCCATCGGCGACTTGAAGAACGGCGAGATCCAGATCGCGTCGACACCGAGATCGGCGATGTAATCGAGGCGCGCGAGTATGCCCGGCAGGTCGCCGATGCCGTCGCCATTGCTGTCGAGGAAACTGCGCGGATAGATCTGGTAGATCACCGCACCGCGCCACCACGGCGCGCCGTTGTGCTTGCCCATCGTCTGCTTGTCCGCTGCCGTTTCGATCGGTTCCCGGCAGTCTCGCCGAGCGACGGTTCCCGAGCCATGGCCTGCAAACGTATTCATCGCAATGCGGACGTTCGGCGCATTAGCTTCGCCGTCGATGCAAGATCAGGACCTGGGAGGGATCCATGATGGGTGCAAGCGTGCAATTCGGCGTGTTTCTGCTGCTCACTGCGGCAGTTGCCGTCGCCACGTGGTGGAAATGCCGGCAGGCCGTGCATTCCGGCAACAGTTCGAAGGACTTCTTCCTCGCGGGCGGTGGTCTGGCGTGGCCGTATGTCGCCGGTTCGTTGCTGCTGACCAACATCAGCGCCGAGCAGATCGTCGGCATGAATGGCGCACAGATGATGCTGGTCGCGTGGTGGGAGTTCGGCGCCATCGCCGGTCTGCTCCTGCTCGCGCATGTGCTGGTGCCGATGTACTACCGCTACAACTGCACCACGACCACCGAACTGCTTGAACGACGACTCAATGACGCTGGCGTGCGCGCCACCGTCTCGGTGCTGTTTCTGCTCGGTTACATGTTCATCCTGCTGCCGGTGGTGCTGTACACCGGTTCGGTGTTCATGAAGTCGATGTTCGCGCTCGACCTGCCGATCATCGTCATCGCCGCGGCGTACGCGCTGGCCGGGCTCGCGTATGCCGCCTTCGGTGGGCTGCGCGCCATTGCGATCTCCGACACCTACAACGGCATCGGCTTGCTGATCATGGGGCTCACCGTCACCTGGTTCGCGTTGAAGGCGGTCGGCTTCGACCTCAGCGGCATTCCGGCCGAGCGCTGGTCCCTGGTCGGTGCCGACGACAGCGACATCCCCTGGCATACCCTGCTCACCGGCATGGTCTTCATCCACCTGTTCTACTGGGGCACGAACCACGTCATCGCGCAGCGTGCGCTGGCCGCAAAATCGGTGCGCGAGGCGCAGAAGGGCATCTATGCGGCGGCGGGATTCAAACTCGTCATTCCGCTGATCGTCGTGCTCCCCGGCGTCATTGCGTTCAAACTCTACGGCGACATCGGGGACCAGAGTTACGGTCGCCTGGTGGCGGACGTGTTGCCGCCGTGGTTGTCCGGCGCGTTCGCGGCGATGATCTTTGGTGCGGTGTTGTCGAGCTTCAATTCCTGCCTGAATTCAGCGGCCGCGCTGTACACCTGCGACCTGCATGTGAAGTATGTGAACCCGAACGCTGATCCGGTACGCATCGGCAATGTTGTCGCGCTCGTGTTCACCCTCGGGTCGTTGGCGATGGTGCCGCTGTACCAGCATGCGCAGAGCATCATCGACCTGTTGCAGCGATTGAACGGTCTGTACTCGATGCCGGTGTTGGCGATCTTCATCGTCGCCGTGCTGTTCAACCACGTCGATGGTCGCGCCGCTCGCGTCGGTCTGGTGTTCGGCGCGGCGTTGTATGCGGTGTTCACCTTCGTCTGGTCACCGCTGCATTACATCCACCTGATGTTCATCACCCTGGTGTCGACTGTCCTTTTCATCCTCGCGCTGTCGAAACTGCTGCAGTCGCGCCGTGCGCCAGCGATGGCGCAGTAGCATCGTCTGACTACCGACCCGGAGCCGCTTCATGTCCACACCCTCCGCCGCACCGCGCGCGCGTCCCGAATTGTCGTTCTGGCAGATCTGGAACATGTGCTTCGGCTTTCTCGGCATCCAGTTCGGATTCGCCCTGCAGAACGCCAACGTCAGCCGCATCTTCCAGACGCTCGGCGCGAGCATGGACGACATCCCCATGCTGTGGATCGCGGCGCCGCTGACCGGCTTGATCGTGCAACCGATCGTCGGCTACCTGTCGGACCGCACCTGGACCGGGCTGGGCCGCAGGCGTCCGTATTTCCTGGTGGGCGCGGTGCTCTCGTCGCTGGCCCTGTTCGCGTTTCCCAACGTGCCGGCGCTGTGGATCGCCGCGGGCATGTTGTGGGTGCTGGATGCCTCGATCAATATCTCGATGGAGCCCTTCCGCGCCTTCGTAGGCGACCAGCTGACCCCGCGCCAGCGGCCCAGCGGCTATGCGATGCAGAGCTTCTTCATCGGCATCGGATCGGTGGTCGCCAGCATGCTGCCATTCCTGCTGGAAAAAGCGGGCGTGGCCAACACCGCGGCTCCTGGCCAGGTGCCGGATACCGTGCGCTATGCGTTCTACGCGGGCGGCGTGGTGCTGCTGGCGGCGATTGCCTGGACCGTGCTGCGTACCCGCGAATACTCCCCGGCGGAGCTCACATCCTTCGATGACTTCGAGCCCGGCGAGTCGCACCGCTTGCCGCCACCCGCCCCCGTCAATCGCAACGCAAACGGCGCCACCTGGCTGCTGGTCGGCCTGACGGGTGTGCTGGCCATTTGGCAACTCGGGCTGGACAAGCAGTTGTACGTACTGGCCGGCGGCATCGCGGCGTATGGCCTGGCCGTGCTGCTCAGCGGCCTGACCCGTGCCCAAGGCATGCTCGCCACCATCATGCGGGACCTGCATTCGATGCCGAAGACCATGCGCAAGCTCGCGGTGGTCCAGTTCTTTTCGTGGTTCGCCCTGTTCGCGATGTGGATCTACACCACTGCGGCCGTGACCGAAGTCCATTTCGGCAGCACCGACACCAGCTCTGCTGCCTACAACGAAGGCGCGAACTGGGTCGGCGTGTTGTTCGCTGCATACAACGGCTTCGCCGCGCTGGCTGCCATCGTGATTCCCTACATGGTGCGCGCATGGGGCTTGCGCATCTCGCATCTGGTCAATTCCGTGCTGGGCGGGCTTGGCCTGCTGTCGATGCTGTGGATCCGCGACCCCCAGTGGCTGTTGCTGTCGATGGTGGGCGTGGGCTTCGCCTGGGCGTCGATCCTGTCCCTGCCCTATGCGCTGCTGTCGGACAGCCTGCCGGCGGCCAAGATGGGCGTGTACATGGGCATCTTCAATTTCTTCATCGTGATCCCGCAGCTGGTGGCCGCAAGCCTGCTTGGCCTCATGCTCAAGCTGTTGTTCGACACCCAGCCGATCTACGCGCTGGTCATCGGCGGGGTGAGCCTGATCGTGGCCGGCCTGTGCGTACTGCGCGTCGAGGAGCGCGGGTACGATTCCACCGCCCCAGGCGCGAGGGAGGCCTGATGCACGCGCGACTCCGCACCACCCTTGTTGCCGGCGCAATCGCTGCGCTGGCTGCCTCCGCCGCCGGTTGCGTCACGGCCACGCCGATGCAGCGGGCCGACGCGCCTCTTGCAGTGGCGACGCCGGTCTACGCCGGCACCACCGAGCCATTCGCCGAACATGCGGTCTATTTCGTGCTCACCGACCGCTTCGTCAACGGAGACCCATCCAACGACCAACGCAACCAGGGCGGCGCCCACGGCACCTTCGACCGACCGACTCCGGGCGCGCCAAAGGGTCGGAGCGACAACATCGGCTACCTCGGCGGCGATTTCA
>JAYUVY010000036.1:0-16541 GCA_043753835.1 Lysobacterales bacterium
GGCAGGGTTTGGTAAACGTGGTCAAGAATGAAGGTTTCCACCTCGGCCTGCGTCTGCTCTTTTTCTGTCCAGCGGTCAAGCGGCGCAATCACCGCCAGCACGCCTGCCAACAACTCTTTGCTCGCCTGTTTGATGCGCTCCCGGTCGACCTTGCTCAGGTCGGCCCGTTGCACCAGGTCAAACAGAGCTAATTGCTCTTCACTCAAGCCTTCATCCACAGCGCGGCGCTGTTCGTCGCTCAAGCTGTTGGCCAGGTCCATCAAGTTGGCGAAGGTGTCTTCCACCGTGGCCCGGTCTTTGTCCTGGTTATAGGCGGCGATGATTTCCTGGTACTTCTTTTCGTAATTCATGCGCGGCGGGTTGTCTTTCAACATCTGGGCGAGCTTCTTCTCGACCAGCTTGCCGAGGTCCTCAACCACGGTCGCCTTGCGTTTCACCTTCTTCGCGAATTCTTCGCGCAACTTCTCGATATTGATCAACGACAAGTCGACCATGAGCCCTTCGGCCTGATCGGCACCCTTGCCCTGTGTCGCAATGGCTTCATTCACGATCCGGTGCAGTGCTTTCAGCAGTTCGGTGACGTCGGCGTTGTCGCGTCTCTCACTCAGCTTCTTGTAGATCGCCTCGATGTTGTCGTGGCGTTGCGCGAACAACAGTGCCGACGGCTCGACCAACAACGCGCGGAACCGGATGAACACGACACGCGCCAGAATCTCGAAGCGCTTCCTCGTCGACTCGCTCCCGAGCACAGCGTTGACTGCGTCCGCCAGCAAACCGATGCGCTTGAAACCATGTGAACCCGTCAGTTGCGTCGGATCGAAATCCAGACCGACGAGATGCGTTTCCGTCGCCTCGATAGCCTCCAACAGTGCGCGCACCCGTTCCTCGATGGGTGCCACGATCTCCTCGTCGCCATTGCCTGCGTCGCCCAGCGCATATTGCGCCATGGCTTCGCGCAGCGCCTTGAGCATGCCGTTGTAGTCGACGATCAAACCGAAGTCTTTGCCGGGAAAGCGGCGGTTGGCGCGCGCGATCGCCTGCATCAGCGTATGCGCCTTCATCGGCTTGTCGATGTACAACGTGGAAAGGCATTCCACGTCGAAGCCGGTCAGCCACATCGCGCAGACGACGGCGACGCGAAATGGGTGCGCGGGATCCTTGAACGCGGTCTCGACGTCGACGCGCTTGCCGTCGTTGGTCTCGAAGCCCTGCTTGATCCGCGCGCGATGCGGAATGATGTCGAGGTCCCACTTCTTGAAGTCGGCGACCTCGTTCTGGGCCTCACTGATGATGATTTCGATGATGGTGTCGTCCATCCACGTCGCCTTGGCGAGCAGGCGATCGCGAAGCGCGCGTTGATGCTCGCGCGCATCCTCATCGGCGATGGCGCTGATCGTCGCCCTCATCGCTTCGGCTTCCGCTCGCAGCGCATCGGCCTTCGCGCGCCACAAGGGCTGGATGAGGCGCAGCATTCGCGCACAGGTGATCTTGTCGACACACACCAGCATCGACTTCCCTGCCTGCCATCGGGTGGAGCAATGCTCGACAAAATCGGCGGCGAGCTTCCTTAGACGCTCGTCCGCGGTGATGACCTCGTAGTCTTTACCGAGCAGTTTCTCCAGCAGTGCGTTTTGATCGGGATCGAGCTCGGCTCGATCAATCGCATCGGCGATCCGGTCGTTGAGATCGAGGCGCGCGAGGCCGAGTTTCTCGCCCCGGTTCTCGTACACCAGTTTCACGGTCGCGCCATCCTGCTCGGAACGCTTGAAGTCGTAGCGCGAGACGTAGTCGCCGAAGATGCGCTTGGTCAGCTCGTCGTGCTTCAACAGCGGCGTGCCCGTGAAACCGATGAAGGCTGCATTCGGCAGCGCCAGGCGCATGTTGCGAGCCAGCTTTCCGGCCTGGGTGCGATGCGCCTCGTCCGAGATCACGATGATGTCGTCGCGTTCGCTGTACGGCGCATCGGGTTTCACATCGCGATTGAACTTGTGGATCAGGCTGAAGACGTAGCGGTGGTTCTCCCGCAACAACTCTTCCAGCCTTTCCCCACTTTCGGCGCGAGGCGTTTTCTCGCCAACGACGCCGCAACCGACGAAGGTCTTGTAGATCTGGCTGTCGAGGTCGTTGCGGTCGGTCATCAGGACGAAGGTGAAGTTTCCCTCCACAGTGCGGCGCACCTTCTCGGCAAAAAACGCCATCGAGTACGATTTTCCGCTCCCCTGCGTGTGCCAGACCACACCGAGCCGGCCGAGATCAGGATGCATCCGCTCCACGATGGGCACCAACCGAGGCTCGGCCAGTGCCGGTGGTTCGGCGACGCGATGCCTCGCCGGTTCATCGTTGGCCGCGTAAGGTCCCGGCGATGACGGCAACTCCATCACACGATGCTGAAGTCGCTGCCCTGGCGGAAACTGGCGCTTCAACGCCTCCTGCCGCTCGACGGCAGCGACCGCCTTGTTCACGCCCAGCAACTGATGGTTGCGCGCCACCACCTTGCGCACGACGCCGGGTTTGCTGGCGTCGAACAGGATGAAGTTCTCGACCAGATCGAGCAGACGATCCTTGGCCAGCATGCCGTTGAGCAAGACTTCCGCATGGACGTCGCCGGCATCGGCTTCGTCCAGTCGTTTCCATTCGTTGAAGTGTTCCCACTCGCTGGTGATCGAACCGTAGCGGGCCTTGTCGCCATTGCTCACGATCAGGAACGCGTTGTGGTGGAACGCGTGGGCGATGACGTCTTCGTCCAGGTAGTCGCGCAGGTTGCCGTCGAAGCCGCTGCGGATATTCCGGTAGACCGCCTTGAGTTCGATGAACACCAGCGGCAGGCCGTTGACGAAGCAAACCAGGTCCGCGCGACGGTTGTAATTGGGGGTGCGCAGGCCAGTGAGTTTCAGCTCACGCACCGCGAGGAAGCGATTCTCCAGCGGCCGGCGGAATTCGATCACCCGCGCGCGCGCATGTCGCGCTTCACCGCGTTCATCGCGATAGCTCACCGGCACACCGTCGCGGATCAACGCATGGAATGCCTGATTGTGTTGCAGCAGCGAGCGCGAGAAATCGTGGCGGGTCAGTTGCACGATCGCGTCGTTGATTGCGGGGTCGGGCAATTGCGGATTCAGCTTGGCAAGCGCGGCGCGCAGGTCGCGTACCAGCACCACATCGCGCTCGCTTTCCCGCCCCAGCAGTCCTTGTGGGCCGAAAGTTTCTTGGTTCCAGGCGTAGACGCTGTCCCATCCCAGCGCCTTCTCCAGATGCTCGGCGAAGGTGGCCTGTACCAAGCGGTCTTCGCTGTTGATATCGGTATAGGCCACGGGCGCTTTCCTATTGGACACCTTGGCTCGGTCTTGGCTCACTCGAGCCAAGCCACGCCAAACGAATATCCCATGAAATCAGCGCGTTGCCACAGCCGTCGGCGCTCACTTGGCTCGCCGCTTCTGCCAGGGAGCGAAAACTCGACAGCTTTTGAGCCAAGGGCGGCCTCATCAATCGGGCATCAGGCGATAGCGTGCAGTAGCGCGTTCGCCCCGCATGACGACGGCACCTGATTCGACCAGATCCCCCAGCGCGCGTTTCAGTTGCGGGCGCCCTATTTCAGAACCTACACGCTTGGAGATCTCGCCAATGCGCGAGTCCGGATGCCGATGCAGATCTTCCCGCACCAGCTCTCGCAACCGATGGGGTTCAATCCGCTTGAGCGTCGTCGGCAGGCTGACCCCGGAATCCTTGAGCCAGGCCGGATCGACAAAGTACAGCGTTGCACTGGTCCGCCCCCTGGTCTGCACCAGGCCCAGGTCCACCAACCGCCCCATCCACGACGACAACAGTTCCACGCCTTCCAGTTCCAGCGCGTCGATCAGTTGCCGCGCCGTCATGCCTTCGCTCATCGCCAACAGGCCCAAGCTGATGCGCTCGCGGCGGTTGAGCTGGTAACGCTGGTCCGCCTCGGACTGCAAGCGGATCACCGCTGGCTTCAGGATGCGCCGCCGTACCGTCACCTTGACCGAATCCGTGCCTTCGCTTGGTTCCGGTACCGGCCGGCCTTGCGACAACTGCACGTCGTACATCAGGTCGTAGCCGCTGCCTTCCTTCTCCATCAGCTTCAGATCGTGGAACAGCGTGGCGAGGCGATCATTGCGGCGCCGACTCTGGTGCAGGATGTTGCGCGGCGTCACGCCCAGCGGCAGGCGGCCAGGGTTCACCACCTCCAGCCGATCCGGGTGCAGATTGAGATAGAGGTCGCCACGGTGCGTATACGGGCGATGCACCAGCGCGTTGACCAGCAACTCTCGCACCACGCGCTCGTCGTAGGCGGGCACATGCTGGCGATACAGACCATCGGGCAGCTCGTGGCTTTCGCGGAAATCCGGCACCGTCTGCCAAATGGCATCGACCAACTCCACCGGCGACAGCGTGTAGTCGTCCCACGACCACTTGTTCACCTTTTCGCTTTGGGCGTCGTACTTGATCGCCTGCACCAGCGGCGCGGTGCCGAGGCGTGCACGGTCGCGCGCGCTGCCGACGATCAACACACCCAGGTGCGTCAGATGCTTGCCATCCGCCAGTCCATAGTGCAGCAGCAGTTCGGTATCGGTCTTCTCCTTGACGCTGGACTTGACGCGATCCGAGTCGCGCAGCCGCCGCAGCAAAGCATCGCGTTGACCGGCATGGGCATCGTCACGCGCAACGGCGGTGGTCATCGTTTCCCACGCCAAACCCGGGCGCTCATCGAGCAAGCGCATCACGTCGTCGCCGAGCACGGGATTGCAGGTATCGCCGACCCGCAGGAAGTAGCGACCATCAGTGGTCGAAGCCACGCCCACGGCGCGCGCGATGCTCAACTCGATGTACTGCCCACCATTGGCGGCAGTGATGATCTGCGGCGCGACCTGCACGTTCACGCAGCGCTCGCCGACGCGCTTGCGAATCGTATCCAGCAAAGCGGGATCGATGGTCTGATCCACCGGTGGCTCGCTGGCCGCATCTTCAATGCCGATCAGCAAGCGACCGCCGGCGGCGTTCGCGAAACACACGCAGTCGGCCGCCAACGCCGACCAATCCGCGGTCTTGCCGCTGACCAGACGCAGCGACTTGCAGTCGGTGTGCTGGCCTTCGACGCTCATACCGCGATCTCGCCACTCATCAGGCGCGGGAGAAGCAGGTCGCGTGCTGTGCGGAGTTTTTCATTCATCTGCTCCAATGTCTGAAACTGAGTCTGAAGAGGCTCTGCGATGTTCAAGAATTCGCGGATCAACGGTTCCGGCGGCACGAGCAAAATACGGCTGTATGCAAAGTCACGATTCAATCCCGGCACCGCTACGTCTGTGCTCATGAAATGCATGTTTTTCAGCGCATGGTAGATGTACAAGCTGCTTTCTTCAGGGGACAGGAAGTAGACCGTGTCGATCGGATGGAAGCTCTTGCTGGCCCAAAAGACGCTGCCGACGTTGCCTTTTCTACCGAGCACGATCGCAGGGGCTTGTACCAATGGCTTGTCGTGCATGCCGACAATCCCGCTTGATCCGTAGACCGGATACTCCCCCGGGATGCGCTTATCGGACCTCAATGCTTTTCCGTAGCGCAAGGTAATTCGTTGGCGCAGCGGAACAGCTTCCCAACCATCCGGCACGCCGTCGACGATGCGGGTGCGTTCATGCTCGGGGAAGCGCAGGCGGACGAACCATTCCTGATACAGCAGCCGCGCCGACTCCTCCAGCAACGCCATGCGGCGGCGGTTGTTCTCGATCAGGTCGTCGTAGGCTGCGAGGGCCGAGCCAATTTGTCGCTGAATGGCGAGTGGCGGACACGGAATTTGCAGGTTCTCCGCGTCACCTACTTTGATGTGCTCAACCGTTGCACCGAAACCCATGCCACGAAGGCGACCCTGAACGTCATGGCTCTGCAGTACAAAAGCGAGAAAATTCCAATCTAGCAAGTCGGGATCTGGTCGATAATGGAAAAGCCGCTGCCCGAGAAACACGCCTTCATCGTTGGACGTATACCTGCCGACCTCGCCTACCGGCGCCTCACGCGTCAGGATCACATCTCCAAACTGTGGCTTCGAGCGACGAGTCCATTTTTCGAAGACGTGCTCCGATACAAATCCCACGTCCTCCAGATCGATAAAGCCACTCTTTACGTTGGTTGTTCGAATCATCTTGAATGGAGTTGGGTAGTCGACTCTAGGCGCTGTCTTGTTGACGCAGTCGACCGCGAGAAGACACAACTCAGAAACCGGGCGTTTTGGCCAACTCACGCCGCCAATCCTTCGAACGTGTCCTGAATACTCGCAGCGAGGCCCATCGCTTCACGGTTCAGGTCGGCCAGTTCTACGTGGATGTCGCGAAGTGTCCCTTCGAAATCAAAGTCTTCATCGACATCGGCGGGTGCGACGCCGACATAGCGCCCCGGCGTCAGGCTCCAGTCGGCGGCTTCGATCTCTGCGCGCGTGACGAGCTTGCACAAACCGGGCACGGCGCGCAGTTCGGCCTGCGGGAAACGCTCGATCAACCAGGCGGCGTGGCGCTGGAAATAGCGAATCTGTTTGAGCCGTTCGACCGCGGCGTGACGGGCGGCTTCGACGACCTTGCGCGCCTTGTTGATCTCACGCGTGTTCCACGCGTCGCTGTCTTTGGCGGCGAGCGCCTTCTCGGATAGGTCGAGCACGCGGGTGACGAGCTTGCAGCCGTGATCGATCTGTCCCGCAAGGGTCTTGGCCTGGTCGGCCAGCGGCTTCAGTACATTGTTGTGCGCATCGATGGCAGCGGTCATGCCGGCGCCATTCGCTTGCTCGATCAGGTTGCGTTGCTTTTGCGCGTCGGACGTGGACAGTCGGAATGATTCGATCGGACCGAGCGGATCATTCCCGATGTCGGCGAACTCGCCCAAGGCAGCGACGTGTGGTGATGCGTCGTCGATGCCGTCCACGAACGGCTGCATCAGCCCGCGCAACGCGGTGTAGGCGCGGGCAAAGTCGTCCAGCGGTTCGCATTCCGTGTTGTCGCCGAGAAAGCACGCATGCGCCGTGTTCATCGCCGAGTCCAGATGTCGCTCCACCAGCGCGATGAAGCGCTCGCGCTGACCGCGATGCAGCCACACGATCGAGGTCAGGTTTGCGGACTGTTCGGGGCTGAAGTCGTAGATTTTGCGCGTGACCTTGCGATAGATCGGTCGCGCATCAAGCATCAACACCTGATCGCGATGCGCGGCGGGTTTGCCCTTGTCGAAAAACCACAGTTCGCACGGCACGGTTCGCGTGTAGAAGAAATTGCTGCGGATCGCGATCATCGCGTCCACGTCGCCGCTCTCGACCAGCTTGCGGCGCACTTCGGCCTCGCCGTGGCCGGCACTGCTGGCCTGCGAGGACATGACGAAACCGGCGCGGCCGGTCGGGCTGAGATAGCTGTGGAAATAGCTGATCCACAGGTAGTTGCCGTTGGCGACGGTCTTCTTCTGTTTGTTGACACCGGGCAGGCCGAACGGCAGGCGGCGATCGTCCTTGACACGTTCGGCATCGACCAGGTCGACGTTGAACGGCGGATTGGCCATGACGAAATCGCAGTGGCCCCACAGCGCGCGCCCATCCTGCAAGCGGTGCACATCTTCGTAGAAGGAATTGGCTTCACGGATATCGCCTTCCAGCCCATGCACCGCGAGGTTCATCTTGGCGAGGCGGATTGTGGTGGCGGTTTTTTCCTGTCCATAGAAGGTGACCCGCTTCATCGTGTCTTCGCCGGCGTCCTCGATGAAGTGGCTGGACTGCACCAACATGCCGGCCGATCCGCAGGCCGGATCGAAGACGACGCCATGATCGGGTTCGATCACATTGACGATGGTCTGCACCAGGGACGGCGGGGTGAAAAACTCGCCGTTGTCCTGTGCGCCCTGGATCGCGAACTTCATCAGGAAGTATTCGTAGATACGGCCGAACACATCGCCGCTCGCATTGCGCAGCGCTTCGGAGTCGAAGTTGCGTAGCAAGTCTTCCAGAAGTTTGTTGTCGAAGCGGTCGTAGTCGCGTGGCAGTTGTCCGGACAGCGGTTCGAAATCGGCTTCGATCGCCTCCATCGCGGCGACCAATGCAGCGCCGAGGTTGCTGCCGCTCGGCAGGTCCAACAACGCGTTGTAGTGCGCGGCTTTCGGCAGCATCAGCGCGCGACGCTTGATGAAGTCGGCCTTGGTCAGCGCACGCTTGGGCATCTTGCCACTGGCTTGATCGGCGTGGATGGCCTTCAGCGCCGCGTCGAAACGGTTGCTGGCATGGCGCAGAAAGATCACACCGAGCACCGGCATGCAGTACTCGCCCGCGGTCAGCTTGGAATTGGCGCGCAGTTGATCGGCAGCCTCCCACAGTGAGGCTTCGATCTTGGCGATGTTGTGCAAGGCGTGGGTCATGCCGTCCCGGAGAGTTGAAGTGACTGCGTTGCGGGTGAGTAGGGCCACGTCGATCCGGATAACAACCAGACGACAGGCCTGCGCGCTAGGGCGCCAACACGTGCTCGACCAAGTCTTCGATCCGGCAACCAAAGTAGGTACAGAGGCGGTCCAGCGTGTCCGAGCGGACATTGCCGCTGTGGTTGAGCATCCGCGACAGCGTAATGCGCCCGATGCCGGTGGCCTCGGCCACCTCGATCAGGGTGATCCGGCGGCGTTCACGGAATTCCCGATCCGCCATTCGTTCTTTGAGTTTGAATCGAAGCATGAGTATGAACGCCAAATGAATCGTTTGTGATGCAAATATCCGCCTAACTTGCGCGATGAGACTTTACGTGTACATTCGCATCAAATGAATCGTTTGTGATTCATTTGATCTCACGACAAGCAAGGAGTGCAGCTCGTGAGCGAAACGTACCTTACCACCGAGCAATTGGCAGACCGCATCCACTACGACATCCGGACCATCCGCGACCGGCTGAAGGATTCGGTCCTGCTGGAAGGGACGCACTACTTCCGCCCCTTCGGCGGCCGCAAGCTGCTCTTCATCTGGGAAGCGATCGAGCGCGACATCAAGCGTTGCTCGTTGCCGGATCAGATCCCGATGGCCGGTGGCGGGGTGGCCCATGGCTAGCATCCGTACTCGAAAGGACACCGGGCTCCTGATCGTCGACTTCCGCTACCGAAACGACCGCTGCCGGGAGCAGACCCTGCTCCCGGACGTGCCTGCAAATCGAGAGCGCGTCCAGAAGCTCGTTAGTCGCATGGAAAAGGCGATGCTCAACGGGAGTTTTCGGTATGCGGACTTCTTCCCGAACAGTCCGCGCGCAGCGGAGGTCGCCACCACGACGGCGGACGTGACGACACTGGCTCCCGTTGCGCCCCCGGCACCCGAGGCAACCGTTTCGCCGATATTCCGGGAGTTCGCCGCAATCTGGTTCGTCGAGTCGGTCCCGCGCTGGCGCAAGCGCCACGAAGAAGCGATTCAGGCGACGCTCGACAACCTCATCCTGCCTCGCCTCGGCGCCAAACGGCTGGGCGAGATCAGTCGCGCGGACCTGCTGGCCTTTCGGGCCGAGATTTCGAAGCGGGCTGGTCATGGCGGCGGCACGCTTTCGAACAAGCGCATCAACAAGATCATGTCGATCCTGGCTTCGGTCCTGAACGAGGGATGTGATCGGCACGGCATCACGTCGCCGTCGCGGATGATCAAGCCCTTGAAGCAGAAGCGGACGGAGGTGTTCCCGTTCACGTTTGAAGAGGTCAACCTGATCATCGACAAGGTCCGCACGGACTATCGCAACTATCTGACGTTGAGGATGTTGAGTGGACTCCGCACTGGCGAGGCCGACGGCCTTCAGTGGGACGACGTCGATTTCGAACGCGGACTCATCCGCATCGAGCGGACGCATTCCCGCGATGGCGATGGCGAAACGAAGACCGAAGGTTCCCGCCGCTTCGTCCCGATGGTGCATGCAGTACGTGCGGCGCTGACGGATCACTTGTCCACGCGGTGCAAGGACTGCCCTTGGGTGTTCCATTCGCGGCGAGGTTCGCCCGTGGACTCTGTCAACTTCACCAATCGTGTGTGGTACCCGCTGCTGCGTCATCTTGGACTCAAGAAGCGACCGCCTTACCAGATGCGCCACACCGCCGCGACGTTGATGCTGGCTTCGGGCGAGAACCCGGAATGGGTGGCGCACACGCTCGGGCACAGCACAACCGAGATGCTGTTCCGCGTCTATTCGCGCTATGTGCCGAACCTCACCCGCAACGATGGTGGTGCCTATGCCGGGCTGCTGAAACGGAAGCTGGAGGGCGAAGCGCCGCCAGCCCCGACGATCGATCTCGCGTCGCTCAGCATCGAACAGAAAACTACATTGATCGCTCTGCTCACCCAGAGCCTGACCTCGAACAAGGGGAACACGCCGTGAAGCCGAACCGCCCGTCGCCCATCCATGAATTCACTGCGGCAATTCTGCCCAACATGTTGCACGAACCTGTCTTGTCCGCGTCCGGCGGCCAAGCGCTGTCGCTCCATTGCGTGCAAGGTCAATTCGAGGCTTGGACGTGGATTCACGACTTGCCGTTGGCCGGTCCAGATGAACCCGTTCCTGTCGGAAGGGTTTGTACGCTCGCCCTAGGTGCACCGGATGCGTCGGCCCTCGTGCTGACTCGATTTCTGCCGCTGCTCGACGAACATGCACTGCGGTTCGTCTCACCGCTGGCCTGTCCAGTGGCTGGTGAAGTCTGTGCAGTTCGACGCCTGATCGACTCGATCGAGAACGATGAGTTGCGGCGTTTCGTCAGTGAGGCGCTATCGGTCACGACCGCCTTCCACTGGTACTGGACGTGCCCCGCATCCTTGGCGCATCACCACGCCTATCCCGGAGGGCTGGCGCGGCACTCGCGTGAAGTCGCCGAGCGTGCGTCACGAGCGGTCGGGGACAAGCCGCTGCAACGGGACTACGCAATCGCCTACGGCCTGCTGCACGACTACGGAAAACTCTGGTCTTATGAAGACGGCCATCTCACCCGCGCCGCCCAGCGACTCGGCCATGAACACGTGGGGTTCGACAAGCTGTTGACGCCGCTCCATCGCCTGCGTGAGCGCTGGGAAGATGGCGGCTATGTCATGCAGTCTTTGCTCTCGGGCAACTGGAAGCGTGACCGTCATGCACCGGCTATCGCGGTGGGCAATGTCGTCCGTTCGCTGGATCAATTCAGCGCGGAGGATGACCGGACGCCGCGCCCTGCCCGCCCCGGCAAGATCGAGTTTGAGTGCCCGGCATGACCGTCGCAGCCACCCTTATCGGACTAGGAGACCCATCGATAGGTCTCCGCACCGAGCGCGTCGGTCACGGTCAACTCGTTGCCGTTGTCGTCGTAACTGCGCCACATCATGTCGAAGACCGACATGCTGGAGAGCGTTGTTCGGGGTTGTACGATCGTTGACCTTCCGAGTCTCGCCACCAAGCTCCAAGCGAATGACTTCACGTCGAGCGCAATCCCAGTCCCAATTGACAGGAGCCTGCAAATGCAAATGGATCTGATCGAGTTTGAACTTCTTCCCAAGAACGTGCTTGCGTGGTGGAACGCCGAGGGAATTTGGATTAAAGCGGGATGGACCGTGGGAATACCTCTGTCGACTGCCATCGAGTACGTGGACTCATTCAACAGCGGTCCCGCGAAGGGCTTTTACGAACACGACGGAAAGGTTGTTCTTTCTCATGGCTGCGCAAAAATAGATCTTTCCCCGGAGCAAGCAAAAGCTGTCATGGGCCTTATTCAAGCTGCAAAAGATCACGTTCCGGTCTGAATCGTTCGATGGATGGTAAGTCCGCGCGGCACTGGGGCGCTTCACGCGACCAGGTGACCTTGATCAGTTCGCCCGAGTTTTGGATCGGCTGGCCTTTGCCCGCTCCGGACCGGAATTTGGTCGAAGCCGACACTTGGCGAAGCGGAGGCCACATGTCCCAACTCCGTGGAATGCGGTTGCGTAGACCACCGGAACTAGCGCAATTACACGGCGGTACGATTTCTTCAAGCGCGAGGAGAGACTATGAGTTGCACCGCTGCAATCGGTGAACTAGCCGCTGCGATCGAGAGAGGCGCGGCCCACGAACAACTATGGCACTTCGGCGTAACTGGGGCCGTAGCTCTCGTTGTCGGCGTCCTGAGCGCGTACCTAGCAGCTCGGTATGGACGCTGGGGTAGCAAGTCTGCCGACATGGACTTCTTTCGCGCGAACCACCAGGAGATCCTCCGGCAGGTGACCATGACGGAGAAGGAACGGGCCAAGGTGGCCGATGAGTTCGACCTTCTCAAACAACTCCGCGCCGAAAGTTCGGACTCGAAGAAAATTCAACGAGAGCACGCGGCGATAGAAGCCAGGGCGCAGCGTGATCGTCTACGCGACCGAATGGAGCAACTGTTCGCGACGAGCTATGACATCGAAGGATCGCTGCACGCGGCAGTAACTGCATCGGTCGTGGACGGCAAGAGTGGATTCACGATCAATGATGAAAGGGCGCGCATGGAGCTGCTATGCCGGGTGTACTTCCCTCTCGTCTTGACCGAGAAGAACACGCTGGTTCTAGCAGTGGGGCAATGCCACAAGTGGATGTTGAGGATGGCCAGAGCAACGCTGATGGCAAACCGTCGCCGCGACCTGCACTACCGTTCGGTGCGGGACAAAGCCGGCGCAGATATTCAGCGCGAACTCTCGGATTCCATCAGCGCTGCACAAAAGGCGGCAGATGAGAATTACGAGGACGTAGACCAGTTCGTCTTGAGCGTGGGCGCAGCTGCGGACGCCCTGCGAGACGCATTGCTCGAACGCTATCTTCAGAGCTTGCAGGCACCGCCCGAGGAAGCATGAAGCATCGCCGGATACGACACCTGTCGCTGCGCTCGGCACGCAGCGCAGTGACAGCCTAGGCGACAGCCCACAAAAAAGCCCCGCAGTGCGGGGCCTCGGCAATACAACCGTGAAGAGTGGTAGAACCCGTGTTACCTCATACTTGGCACGTTCGCGCGGACTCCGGTGACCTGCCCATCCTGATTGAACATGATTGCGCCGCATTCAAAAACCGACGCCGAGTAAAAATCGCCCAAGGCAATTTCCAATGCGCTTTGGGCAGTCGCCCATCGAACGGTGAATTCGCATGGTTGGTCGATAGTCTGAGGTTCAAGGTCAGCGGTTGATCGGCGTGGTTGTAGGTGACCCCGAGCCACGCGCCGTCCGGCGATGCGGGCCTAGGCGTTCTCCAAAAACCTGTCAAGGGGGTTTTGAACATAATAACTCAGCGACAGAGTACCCACGTTATGAGTATCGTCAGTCGAATCACCGCGAGCCATTCTTATGCTGACCGCTCCTCAGTTCTCGACTGCATCCGCCGTGGCCGTCACCGACAAAGCGTTCTATCTGCAGCTTGGCCAACGCATCGCCCTGCGCCGCAAGGCGCTTGGCATGAACCAGACCCAGCACGCCGACATTCTCGGCGTGGCCCAACAAACCATGGCCCACTACGAAGGCGGCGTCGCACGCGTCGCCATCGCCATGCTGCCGACACTCTCGGAAACACTCGGCATGTCGATCGAAGAACTGATCGGCATCAGCACCAAGAAGGCCGCAAAGCCCGCCACCAAGAAGCGCGACCCCACCCCGCGAATCCAGGAGCAACTCGACGCCGTCAGCGCACTACCGCGCTCGAAGCAGCGGTTCGTCAGTCAGATTCTCGACTCCGTGCCCGCACAGACCGGACGCTGAGCATGTCGGCACCTCTCACGCCGGTGGACGTCTCTACCGTTTGGGAGCCCGCGGCCAATTGGGCGGTTCGGGAGTGGCGCGCGCAATTTGATCCAGAGAGTCGACGACTGAAGAGCGAAGCCGGTGCGATGAACAACAGTCGCACTTGGGTGTTGATCGGCGCCGTGGCAAAACGGTCCTTCGAGACCGTCTCGGATCAACTGCTGCAGCGCGTTCGCGATCTACTCGCCAAGCGCGACCAACCGGATCACATTGGATCAGCTTCTTCTGCCTCCGCCGCGATCGCGAACCCGCTGACGCAGTGCGCACTGGGAGGCGTACCAAACGGAGAGCGCATCGCCAGAGAACGCGGCATGTTGAGTCCCGGCATGCTCACCAGCTCATTGGATTTCGCTCGCGGAGATATTCAACGCATGGGGGTGTTGCTGCAGACCACCTTGGCGAACGAGATTTCCATGCGCTTGTCGCAGATCGATGCGGCGAAGAAGAAGGCCGAGCGCCGGCTGGAGAGTGGAGTACTCGGGGACTTCGTCGCGCTCAGCAAGGCCGCCCTGGCCGATGGCAATAAGGACGTAGCTGCCGTGCTCGCCTCTGCAGCACTCGAGGACTGCCTCAAGCGATTCGCGTCGCGCCATGGGATCAATGTCGACGGCCCATCGATGCAGGACATCGTCAACGCGCTCAAAGGCAAAGGCCTAGTCACCGGATCGCAGAAGACCTTGCTCGAGACCATGCCCAAGCTGCGCGACTACGCCATGCACGCCAACTGGGCCAAGGTTGACAGCGCGTCTGTCGGCGGCATGATCGGCTTCGTCGAGCAGTTCCTCATCGATCACTTCACTTGACCGGCCGCGTCAGCGGCGTAGTTTCAATACCCGACCGTCGACGCGAAGAGGTGCGCCATGTTCCCGTTCACAGTAAATCCTGGCCAATGCAAGATGACGAAGTGTTCGGAGCTGCAACCCGGGCAACTATTCCAATGGCCAGCGCTCGGGCCCAGCCTATGCGTCGTTGGTCTCGGCTCAACTGACCATCTTGAGTACGCGTGCTTTGAGGGAGACGGCGCGTTCAAGATTCACGGAGTTGCCAAGAGCAAAGTTGCGAATAGTGATGTTGTTGCATACGGTCGCCCGGAATATCGGCTCAGAGTTAAGTCCTCGCCGGCCAGGGCTGTCGAGATCAAGCATGTGAACTCGTACGCCAAATTTGTCGCAATTACCCCCGGCGGCCTGCAGCTCGTTTGCAGAATAGAGAGTGACGGCTGGAAGGAAGATTGCTTGTTGTCGCTAGATAGCTGGGCCATCACTACCGAGCGCATCCAGTTCGCTCAATTCTGTTTCATCGGCGACTGGGAGTTGCTCGCAGACTTCGGTGACAAAGAGCAGCGGGTTGTGGCCACATTCACCGCGGCCTAGGTCAATTCGGCGAGATAGCGGACGTGAGCAACCCGCACACCGGCATCGGGCATGTTCTGAATTTCGCCTGCGAGATTTCGCAAGCCAAGAAAAAGCCCCGCAGTGGTAAGGCTCCGGCCAACCCACGTTTACGTAACGCCAAACGATGGCTACGGGGTAAGCGTCCGGTGAACCCACCTTCCGCCGACGCAACGGTCGTGCTTGCTTACGCGGCAGCCGGCTGCCAGGTGTGCGGCAGCAGTTCGCCGATGCGACTGTTGAGCTGCGTTGGCAAGCGCGTAAGCACGTCGCGCAGATAAGCGTGCGGATCGTGGCCGCAGGCGCGGGCGGTCTGGATCAGGCTCATGATGTTGGCGGCGCGTTTTCCGGCGAGTTCTGATCCGGCGAACAACCAGTTCTTGCGGCCGACGGCGATTGGTCGGATGGCGTTTTCGACCGGGTTGTTGTCGATCGGGAAGCGGCCGTCGTCGAGATACGCGGTGAACGCGGGTTTTCTGCGCAGCAGATAGTCGACGGCCTTGGCGGTGGCCGAGCCGCTGTTGATGCCGGGGCGCAATTGCGTGAGCCAGGCGTAGAGTGCTTCGAACTTGGGCCGCGCGTGCGCTGCGCGATGTTGCTGGCGTGTCGGGGCATCCATTGCGTTGGCGTCTTGTTCGACAGCGTAGATCGCGCCAATGCGCGTCAGCGCTTCGGCGGCAAGCGTGCTCTGGTTTGCGGCATGCAGCTCGAAGAATTTTCTGCGCGCATGCGCCAGGCAGCCGAGTTCGCGCATTGGCGTCGACTGGAACAGATGTTTGTAGCCGGCGTAATCATCGACCACGAGCGCGCCGCCGTAATCGGCGAGGAATGCACGCGCATGGGATCCACTGCGACTGGTCGCGAAGTCGAAGACGATGATCGGCGGTTCGTCGATCTCGCCGCGTCGATAAGCAAACAGATACGCGGTCTTGGTCTTGCCTTTGCCCGGATCGAGCATCTGCACCGGCGTTTCGTCGGCGTGGAGCACGCTGCATCGATGCAACTGTTCACGCAGTGCATCGACCAGCGGCTGCAGCGCAAAGCCAGTCGCGCCGACCCATTCCGACAGCGTCGAGACCGGCAGGTCGACGCCGCTACGGCCGAGCATCTCGCGCTGCCGAGTCAACGGCAGGTGATCGGCGTACTTGCTGATCAGCACATGCGCGAGCAAGCCGGGCGCGGCGATGCCGCGCTCGATGATCGACGGCAACGTCGGCGCGATGACGATCGTCTCGCAGGCGCGGCAGGCGTACTTCGGACGGATGATCCTGCGTACGAAGAACTCGACCGGCATCTTCGCGAAGTCAAGCTCCGGCGAACGTGCTGCCGGCTGCGTCGGATAGAGCTTCGCGTACAACGCATCCTCGTCCAGATCAGGCGGCAACGGCCACGTCAGTCCAGCCTGC
>JAYUVY010000037.1:0-16479 GCA_043753835.1 Lysobacterales bacterium
TCTGAAGATCGGCGCCCGCGACTTCATCACTGTCGCCGGGCCGTCGGGCAGCGGCAAAACCACTCTGCTCAACATGCTCGGCTGTCTGGATACTCCGCAGGCAGGCGACATCTTCTTCGACGGCGAGAACGGAAACAAACTCAGCCTGGTCGAGCGCGCACGCCTACGCAACGAGAAGATCGGCTACATTTTCCAGTCGTTCAACCTGATGCCCGTGCTCAATGTCTACGAAAACATCGAGCTTCCCGCACAGATCGGCCGAAGAAAGACCGATCGCAAAACCATGCGCGAATGGATCATGCATCTGGTCGAATCCGTCGGTCTGGCCGATCGGGTCAAGCATCGCCCCGACGAGTTGTCCGGCGGCCAACGTCAACGCGTCGCCATCGCGCGTGCGCTGGTCAACCGTCCGGAGCTGGTGCTGGCGGACGAACCGACCGCCAACCTCGATTCGGATACCGCTTTCCGGATCCTCGAACTGCTGCGCAAGCTCAATAGGGACGAGAAGACCGCGCTGGTATTCTCCACGCACGACCAGGACATCATCGCGAAGTGCGATCAGGTCCTGAAGATGAAGGACGGGCGGATCGTCTGATCGCGCTGTGTCGTCGCAATCCGAATACTCATGCCATATGGAAGACTTATGAAGATTGTCAAACTATTGTTGGTCCTCGCGCTTTTCGCGGTCGCGCCATCCCATGCCGATACCAAGGTGACCCCGGCCGAAGTGCAGGCGCTGGTGTCGCATATCGAGCGCACCATGTTTCCGGAGAATTCGATTTCGTCTTATAAGCTCACGCATATGCGCGACGCCAAGGTGCTGAAAACCTTCGCCTTCGAAATGACGATGAAGGGCTCCAACAACCTGCTCGCGATGAACTGGCCGGCTACCGCCAAGCACAAGTACCTGCTGCGCGCCGGCGACAATATCTGGATGTACTTCAGCGACGTGCGCCGTTCGATCAGACTGTCGTCCCGGGATTCCTTCATGGGAACCGACGCGAACAACTACGACATGATGCAGCTCAACATCGTCAAGGATTACACCATCGCCGGCTTCTCCGAGGCGGTACGCAAGGGCGAGCCGGTGATCCGCGTCGAGTTGTTAGCGAAGAAGAACACCGAAGGCTATCACCGCATCGTCAGCTGGATTTCCATAAAAGAGAAAAGAATGCTGCAGAACGACTGCTATTCGATCTCCGGAGCGCTGGTCAAGAGCGTCCATTACGGTGAACCGATGGTGGTGGGGAACTATCGCATCCCGAAGGCCGTGGTGATTTCCAGTCACGTCAATAAGGGACGCAGCACGCTGATGCAAATCTCGAATGTGCGTCCGAAGACCTCGGCCGAAATCAAGGATTCGATGTTCACGCTCAGTCATATGGAGACCGTGGATTGAAGGCGATGCATGGCTCGCGGTCGGCGCGAACGGGATGATCCGGGAAGATATCGATCGCGAACATCGGGAATATTCTAATCAGGGGTTGGAAATCAGGGATGGCTAGTATCGGAGTGGTTGGCGCGGGGGTCATGGGGGCCGACATTGCGCTCACGTTGGCTGCTTATGGTCATGACGTGGTGCTCAAGGACACCAATGAGGGCGCGCTCGAGCGCTTCCGTAAGGGGCTTATCAGACAGCTCAGGGGCTATCGGATGATGGGTGCCGAGTTGCCATGCTGGGGCGCCGAGGAAATTCTCGCGCGCATCGCGTTGACCCGGAACGACGATGGCTTCGAGCGGGTGTCGTGGGTCATCGAGAACGTGCCGGAAGATCCTGCGATCAAAGCGCGCGTGTACGACGAATTGCGTGCGGTTTGCGGCGCGGAAACCTATTACGCGGTCAATACCAGCTGTATCTCGATCACGCGACTGGCGGCGCCGATGCCCGATCCCGGCCGTGTGCTCGGCGC
Source organism: Lysobacterales bacterium (assembly GCA_043753835.1). GTDB lineage: Bacteria > Pseudomonadota > Gammaproteobacteria > Xanthomonadales > Ahniellaceae > JADKHK01. The sequence continues at coordinate 1,911 of JAYUVY010000037.1, forward strand.
GCATTTCATGAATCCGGTGCCGCTCAAACGCGGTGTAGAGGTGATCCGTGGACACCATTGCACGCAGGAGACGATCGATGCGGCGAAGGCGTTGCTGGCCAGCATCGGCAAGATCGCGATCGTGGTTGAGGATTCGCCGGGATTCGTCGCCAACAGACTCTCGCATCTCTTCATGAACGAGGCGGCATTCCTGGTGCACGAGCGTGTGGCGGAACCTGCCGCGATCGATGCGATCTTCCGAGAGGGCTACGGCCACAAAATGGGGCCATTGGAAACGGCCGATCTGATCGGCCTGGACACGGTGGTTCAATCCCTAGATGTGCTGTATCGCGATTTCCAGGATCCGAAATTCCGCTGTTGCCCACTCCTGCGGCGGATGGTCGACGCCGGGTTGCTGGGTAACAAGTCAGGACGGGGGTTTTATGAGTACGGTCGCTGAAGCCGCAGTGCCGGTTGCCGCGGCGACCGCACAGATCAAACCGGTCAAGTGCGTGGTCTGGGATCTGGACCATACATTGTGGGACGGCGTGTTGTCGGAGGGCGACGCGATCGCACTGCGGCCGGGGATTCCGGAGTTGCTGCGCGCGCTCGACGAGCGGGGCGTCCTCCTGTCGCTGTGCAGCAAGAACGAACACGACGACGCGATGGCGGCGCTCGAGCGTTTCGGACTGGCCGGATATTTCCTCTATCCGCAGATCAGCTGGAACGCGAAATCGGAGGGGATCGCTCGTATCCAGAAAGAACTCAACATTGGTATGGACGCGATTCTGTTCATCGACGACCAGCCATTCGAACTGGACGAAGTCGCCGCGACGCATCCCTCGGTTCGCTGCGCGAATGCAACGGAATACGCGGCATTGATGCACCGGCCGGACGTACTGGCCGCGGCGGTCACCGAGGATTCGGCCCGTCGCCGCCTCATGTACTTCGAGGATATGGCGCGAAAACGCGACGAGGCCGATTTCTCCGGAACACCCGAAGCATTCCTGTCCACGCTTGGTATGACGTTCGGCATTTCCGCCGCGCAACCGGAGGATCTAGTGCGCGCCGAGGAGCTGACCTTGCGTACGAATCAGCTAAATTCGACGGGCATTTCCTACGGGATGGATGACCTCGAAGCGTATATGCGTTCGCCGGATCACCAGTTGCTGGTGTGCGAATTGAGCGACCGTTACGGTCCCTACGGCAAGATCGGCCTCGCCCTGATCGAACGTCGCCCCGGACACGATCACATCAAGCTGTTGTTGATGTCATGCCGAACCATGTCGCGCGGCGTCGGCAGCGTACTGCTCACCTTCCTCATCCGTCAGGCCGCCGCCGAGAACCGCCGCCTAACCGCGGATTTCCGTCGCACCGAGCGCAACCGGCAAATGCTGGTCACTTATCAGTTCTCCAATTTCAAGGAGATCGATCGCGGCGATAACGGCGATTACCTGTTCGAGCACGCGCTGGCGATCGTTCCGGAATATCCGAACTACATCGAAATGAAGGTCGAACCATGAACGCAATTGCGAATCCGGGCGAACTCCTCGAAAGCCGACTGCGCGGCGATGTCCGCGTGTTTTTCTCGGCGAACATCAATATCGACGATGATGTCGCGTTACGGGACGACGACAATATCTTCGGCAAGGGGTACGTGACCTCGATCTTCGCGATGCGGCTGCTCGAATTCGTCGAGTACAGCGCAGGCATCACTGTGGCCGACGAGGACATCCTGCTGGCCAATTTCAGCAGCGTCGATGCGATCATGTCCCTGGTCGGGAAATACCGGGAACTGGCATGAGTACAGTCGAACCGCATCCGATGATCGCTGACGCGCGATCGTTCGCCGAAGAAACGCTGCGTCCCCGCGCGGGCGAATTCGACGCGGACGGGGCGGTACCGCGCGATGTGATCGACGAGATGGCGCGTCGCGGCTACCTCGGCGCTCCGCTGCCACGCGAATTCGGCGGCGCCGGCCTGGATATGGGCGCCTACGGCCGACTCACCTGCGAGATCGGCAAAGGCTGCAGCAATGCCCGCGCACTGCTGACCGTGCATGCGAGCCTGGTCGGCGAAACGCTAGCGCGTTTCGGCACCGATGCGCAGAAAAAACGCTTCCTGCCCGATCTGGCGCAGGGCCGCAAGCTGGCTTGTTTCGCATTGACCGAGCCGCAGGCCGGTTCCGACATTTCCGGCATCGCTACAAGCTATCGCCCGGTCGATGGCGGGTTCGTGCTCGACGGCCGCAAGAAATGGATCACCTATGCAGCGATCGCCGATGTGTTCCTGGTGGTGGCTGTGCGCGACGGACAGGGGACCGCATTCCTGGTCGAGCGCGACAGCCCCGGATTGAGCACCACTCCGATGCTGGGCCTGCTGGCCAGCCGCGGTGCGCATATCGCCGAGGTGACTTTCGACAATGTGTTCGTGCCGGCCGAGAACCTCTTGCTGCGCGAAGGTTCGGGATTCAGCTTCGTCGCCAACACCGCGCTGTTCTACGGCCGCTACAGCATCGCCTGGGCCGGGGTATCGATCACCGAAGCCGCCGCTGAAGAGATGTGCGCGTATGCGCGCAAGCGCGAGCAATTCGGCCGCAAGATCCACGAACACCAGTCCGTGCAGGCGTTGATCACCGAAGCGGTCACCGCAGCGCGCATCGGCCGGGCGTTCTGCGAACACGTCGGCATGCTTCGCGATCGCAACGATCCTGACGCAATCGATGAGACCAACATCGCCAAATATTGCACCTCGAAGCTTGCGATGGAGACTGCACTGAATGCAGTGCAATTGTTCGGCGGCAACGGCATCTCCAGCGATTATCCGGTGGAGCGGTTGTTCCGGGAGGCAAAGGTGCTCGAGATCATCGAAGGATCCAGCCAGATCCAGCACAACCTGATTTCCAGCTACGGCCTGCGCCGGTTCCGCAGGAAAAAAACCGTTTCCGTCGAAGAGACCATCTGATCGCGGCGTCCGCCACCGGAGTCAATACGCCATGCATGGCAATCTGCTTGATGCTCTCGAAATATCCGCTCGCACCGACAAGGGCATCCGCTTTGTTCGCAGCAGTGAACAGGAAGACTGGTTGTCCTATGCCATGCTGCGCGAACGCGCGCTCGGTGTCCTCGCCGGACTGCAACAGTCGGGTCTGATTCCCGGTGACGAACTGGTATTCCAGTTCGATGCGGCGGATACGTTGCTCATCACCTATTGGGCGTGCCTGCACGGCGGCATCGTTCCCGTGCCTCTGGAGCACGGCGATCAGAGCAACAGCATGCAGAAAGTCTTCGCGGTGTGGCCGGCGCTGGGCAACCCGTGGTTGGCGATCGACGCCGACAAGACCCAGAGCAAATACGAAGACTACGTTGCCCAGAACGGCCTCAATGCGCCTTGGGTGCAGATGCGCGCGCGCCTGCTTCGGCCGATGGACGCAGCCCGCGATGCCGCCGAAGCGGTGATCGCGGAAGTGGCATCGGAGACCATCGCATTCGTCCAGTATTCCTCCGGTTCGACCGGTCAGCCGAAAGGCGTCGCGCTGACCCACGCCAATCTGCTGTCGAACATCGTCGACATGTTCAGCGCGTATGGACATACCCGCGACGACCGTTATCTGAGCTGGAAACCGCTGACGCACGACTTCGGCATGATCGCGTTCCATCTGGCCCCGGTTGTCGGCTGCAACGACCTGATCCGGCTCGACACCGATTCTTTCATCTGGAACCCGGCGTTGTGGATGATCTGCGCCGACCGCTATCGCGCCACCATTCTCGGTTCGCCGAACTTCGGTTACCGCCACTTCCTCAAGATGTATCGCCGTAGACGCGGCGCCCGCAAAAGCGATTGGGATCTCTCGAGCATCCGCGTCATCATGAACGGCGCTGAGCCGATATCGGTCGAGCTGTGCGAGGAGTTCATGTCCGAACTCGCGCCCTTCGGCATGCGTCCCGAGGCGATGAAGCCTGGCTATGGCCTCGCCGAAACCGCGCTGTTGGCGTCGCTGTGTCCGCTTGAGGAGGCCGGCGTGCGCGCGTTGACCCTCGACCGCCGCCGGCTCGGCATCGGTGAAGCGATCCATCCACTGCCGGTAGGCGACCCGCATGGGCTGAGTGTGGTCGATTGCGGCATACCGATGCCGAACACGCTGACGCGGATCACCGACGCCGAGCGCAGACCGCTGGCCGATGGTCACATCGGCCACATCGAGATTTCGGGCAGCTCGGTCACCTCGGGTTACTACCGGGATCCGGAACTCAGCTTGCGGTCGATCAATCCCGATGGCTGGCTCAACACCCAGGATCTGGGGATGCTCCGCGACGGCCGGCTGTACATGGTGGGTCGTGTGAAGGAAATGATCATCGTCGGTGGTGTGAATTATTTCCCGCACGACATCGAGATGGCGATTCTGCACGCGCGCGGGCTCTCGGAGTTGAATAAATTCGTTGCTGCTGGCGTGCGCAGTGAACTGACCGGTACCGAGGAGTTGCTGGTCTTCGTCTACTACAAACCTGCTGAGGGCGAATTGACGCCGATCGCGACCGATATCCGTCGCCACGTGCAGGCCGCCTTCGGTTTGCCGGTGTCGCGCGTTGTGCCGGTACGCCGCATTCCCAAGACGACCAGCGGCAAGGTGCAGCGCTACAAGCTTGTCCAGGATTATCTCGACGGCGCATACGACGACGCATTGATCGCGTTGGGCGAACCGCGGCCTTCGGCGATGTCGAAGGCGGGGATTCCCGTCGATGAATCCGATCTCTACGCTACCGAAGCAACGTCCATCGATCCGGGCGCGCCCACGAACCCGGTCGCCGATGCCGATGCCGTCATCGCGCCCGATGTTGCAGAGATCGAACGTCGCGTCGCGGGACTGGTGTCGCGCTTGAGCGGATGCGCGTGCCTCGATCCGGAGGCGAGCTTTTTCGCACTGGGTCTGAGTTCGCTGCAGATGGTCGATCTGCGCTGTGATGTCGAAGTGGAGTTCGGTATCGTCCTGGACAGCACCAGCGCTCTGGATTTCCCGAACGTGCGCGCATTGTCCGCGCATGTGGAGGTTCGCCTTGCTGCGCGGACGCCGGAGCCTGTGTTCCCGGCGGTCGAATCGCGCACGGAAGCGCACGTGCGCACGCTTGGCGAAGATCGCGGCGCGTACGCGCATGATCCGATCGCCATCGTCGGCATGGCCTGTCGTTTTCCTGGTGGGGCCGATACACCGGCCGCGTATTGGCGATTGCTGATGGAATCGACGGATCCGGTGCGCGAAGTGCCGCGCGACCGCTGGCGCGCCGATCCCCAGTCGACGGTCGAAATCGCCACCCGTCAAGGCGGATTCCTCGAACACCTGGATCGGTTCGATCCGCTGTTCTTCGGCATTTCTCCGACAGAAGCGGTCTGCATGGATCCGCAGCAGCGCTTGCTGCTCGAAGTCTGCCACGAGGCGCTCGAAAATACGGGCAAGGATCCCGCTTCGCTTTCCGGTAGCCGTACTGCCGTCTATGTCGGCATTTCCGGCAGCGAATATGCAGCTGTCGGCGCGGATCTCGGCCACGGTACTGGTCCGTATACCTTCACCGGCACCATGCTCAACGCCGCGGCCGGTCGCTTGTCGTACACATTTGGCCTGCAGGGTCCGAGCGTGGCGGTGGATACGGCTTGTTCGTCCTCGCTCGTCGCGGTGCACCACAGCGTGCAGGCGCTGCGCAGCGGTCAATGCGACGCCGCGATCGCCGCTGGCGTGAGCCTGATTCTCAAGACCGACGGCCACATCAGTTTCTCGCAGTTGAACGCATTATCGGTCAGCGGCCGCTGCCGCAGCTTCGACGACGCCGCCGACGGCTATATCCGTGGCGAAGGCTGCGGCGCGGTGGTTCTCAAGCGCCTTGCGGACGCTGAGCGCGATGGAGATCCGGTACTCGCGGTGATCCGCGGAACTGCGGTCAACCATAACGGCCGCAGCGGCGGTCTTACCGTTCCCAATGGGCATGCGCAGGAACAGTTGATCCTCGACGCTCAGCGCGATGCGGGCGTCGGAGCCGAGCGCATCGGTTACGTCGAGGCCCACGGGTCCGGCACTCGCCTGGGCGATCCGCAGGAACTCAACGCGCTCGCCCGGGTGTTCGCTGATCGCGAACGCACGCTTTACGTGGGCAGCGTCAAGTCCAATCTGGGTCATCTCGAGAGTGCGGCCGGCATGGCGGGTCTGATCAAAGTCGTGCAAATGCTTCGTCACGGCCGAATCGCGCCGAATCTGCATTTCCAGACCGGCAACCGCCTGATCGACTGGCAGCGGGCGCCGTTCGTAGTGGCCGACCGTGCCGTCGAATGGCCTGGTGACGGCGCACTTCGCTGCGCGGGTATCAGTTCGTTTGGTATCAGCGGCACCAATGCTCACGCGGTGCTGGAAGAATACGTCTCCGCCCATGCCGCAGCCGCAATACCAGCGCGGGATTGGCAGGTATTCTCGCTGGGCGCGAAATCGCGCGATGCGCTGCGCGAAAGCGCGCGCCGCTTCGCCGAAAGTCCGATCCTAGACCAGGCCCCGCTGGATGCGTTGTGCCGCACAATTGCGTGCAGGCAGTCACACTATCCGCAACGATTCGCCGTGGCGGCCGAGAGCGGCGAAGCGCTCAAGCGCAAATTGCTGCGTTACGCGGATGGCGGCGAAATCGGCAGCGAATCGGCCGGACAGGCGCCCATTGACCGCGGTATCGTCTTCCTCTACGCCGGGCAAGGCTCGGTATATCCGGGCATCGCCCGCGAGCTTCATGCCGGTTCGCGCGCATTCCGCGACGCATTTGATCGTTGCGATGCGTTGTTCCTGCCGTTGATCGGCGGCTCGCTGCGCGACGTCGCGCTCGATACCGATACGGATGCCGCCGCCCTGGCGTCGCCGCAGGTCTCGCAACCCTTGATCTTCGCCGTGCAATACGCGCTCGGCGCGCTCTGGGAATCGATCGGCGTGCGCCCGGCGGCGGTGCTCGGCCACAGCATCGGCGAGTATGCCGCTGCATGTCGGGCCGGCGCGTTCTCGCTCGAAGACGCGGTGCGGATGGTGGCCCTGCGCGGCCGGATCATGCACGAAGCGAAAGCCGATGGCGCGATGATCGGCGTCCTTGCCGATGAGACGGTCGTGAGGGCGCTGGTCGCCGCCCATCCCGATACGCACATCGCTGCGATCAATACCGACAGCAATCTTACCGTCAGCGGCCGCCGCGATGCGGTCACAGCCTTGGCCGCTGCCGCGCGCAAGGCGCGGGCGTTCACCGAAAAACTGCCGATGCAGCATGCTTTCCATTCGCCGCTGATGGCCGGGTCTGCCGCCCGTCTGCGCGAAGGCCTCGCCGATGTGCGTTTCCACGCGCCGCAGGTGCCGCTGCTGTCCAGTCAGCGCGGTTGCGCCGTGACCAGAGCCGACGCTCTGGGCCGCGATTACTGGAGTGCGCATCTGTGCGAACCGGTGCTGTTCCGCGATGCGCTGCGTTGTGCGATCGACGAAGGCCGGCGTCTGTTCGTGGAGATTGGCGGCACTGCGGCGTTGTCCGGCCTGGGCGCGCAGATCGCCGGCGAAGACATCGCGTTCCTGCCTTCGATGCGGCAGGGCAAATCCGCATGGCAGCAAGTATGCGAAACCCTAGCATCGCTGCATGCCAAGGGCGTCCGTATCGACTGGAATGCCTGGTACGAAGGCGCGCAGGGCATCGTGCACGATCTGCCCAACACCGGTTATCAGCGCGGTTCGTACTGGTTCCCGCAGCTGGCCGTGCCGACACCGCACGCGGCGATCACGCATGTTGCTCCCGCGCCGCATTCCGTGCGCGCCCTGGATGCCCCGCAAGCGGCCGAAATGCAGGCTGTGGTCGCGGCCGCCGATCTCGGCGCCTCGGTCGTGGCCGATATCGTCGAAATGATCGGCCTGGTCACCGGTATCCAGAGTGAGGAAATTCTGGCCGACGTCAATATCTTCGAACTGGGCATCGACTCGCTGATGCTGGCGCAGATGGACAAGCGCATCGTCAAACGTTACGGCATCGATATCCCAGTGAGACTGTTCTTCGCCGAACTCAATTCGCCTGCGCGCATCGCCACCCATCTGGTCGACCAGATGTCCGAAGCGCAACGCCGCGAGCGGCTCGTCGCGTTGGGCTTCCATGCGCCCACCCAGGCCGCTGCCGTGTCGATCCCGTCGATGGCGCCAGAGCACGGCGCTGCGGCGTTGCCGGCGCCCAACAACGGTCTTGAAGTGATCGTGCAGGCGCAGCTCGCTCTGATGCGCGACCAGCTTGCGCTGCTCCGCGGTGCGCCTCCGGTGGCGGTTTCCGCGAGCGTGCCGGTCGCGCATGCGTCGAAATCTCACTCCGCGCTACCAGTGGCCGACACCGGCCGCAACGCACTGCGGAATATGGTTCTGCACAAAGAAGACGTGGATGCGCGGCAATTGGCGTTCATTCGCAGCGTGGTTGATCGGGTGGTCGCCAAGACCCCGAAGTCGAAAGTCCATGCACAGCGTTATCGCCATGTCCTGGCGGATTGGATCGCGACCCTCAACTTCAGCCTGACCACCAAGGAAATGGCCTATCCGGTCGTGGCCGAGCGCTCGCTCGGTGCGCGCTTCTGGGACATCGACGGCAACGAGTACATCGACACCGCCACCGGTTACGGCGCGACATTCTTCGGCCACAATCCGCCGTTCGTGGTCGAGGCGTTGCGCCGTCAACTGGACGAGGGCATCGAGCTGGGTCCGCAGTCCGATCTGGCCGGCGAAGTAGCCGAATTGATCGCGGAGATGACCGGCGCCGAACGCGTCGCTTTCTGCAACTCAGGTACCGAGGCGGTGATGGTGGTGATGCGCTTGGCGCGCACCGTGACCCGTCGACGCAAGATCGTACGCTTCATCAATTCCTACCATGGCAGTTTCGACGGCGTGCTCGCCGATGCCGGCGAGGACGGCGCGGTGCCGATGGCGCCGGGAATCCTCGAATCGATGGTCGCCGACACCGTGGTGCTGCACTACGGCACGCGGGGATCGTTGGCCGCGATCCGCGAAATCGGCGACGACCTCGCCGCGGTACTGGTGGAGCCCGTCCAGAGCCGTGCGCCGCACAACCATTCTGCCGGTTATCTGCGCCAATTGCGCGAGCTGACCGAAGACATGGGCGCAGCGCTGATCTTCGACGAGATGATCACGGGCTTCCGCACCGGGCCCGGCGGCGCGCAGGCGTATTTCGGTGTGCGCGCCGATCTGTCGACCTACGGCAAGGTCGCCGGCGGCGGCATGCCGATCGGCGTGGTCGCCGGCAAAGCCGAGTACATGGACGCGATCGACGGCGGCCACTGGCAGTTCGGCGACGCTTCCGGCCCGATGCGCGAAACTACCTTCTTCGCCGGTACTTTCTGCAAGCACCCGCTGGCGATGGCCGCCGCGCGTGCGGTGCTGCTCGAACTCAAGCGCGAAGGGGCTGCGCTGATCGAACGCGTCGACGGTTTGACCAAACGTTTCTGCGACCGGGCGAACGCATTCTTTCGCGCCGAGCAGATACCGGTTGAAGCGCAGTGCTTCGGTTCGCTCTACCGCTTCGAGACCTTGCTGTCGCAGGATCCGGCACGCAGTTCGCTGGAAATGAACCTGCTGTTCCGGTTGATGCTGCTGGATGGCATCTTCGTCTGGGAGCGGCGCACGTCGTTCTTCTCGCTGGCGCACACGGAAGACGACGCCGGGCGCATTCTCGACGCGGTCAAACGCGCGGCTTTCGCGCTGCGCGAGGGGGGGTTCGGCTTCCGCGCCGCTGGCGGCGACACGCCGCCAGCGGGGGAGGCCGGGGCTGATGCCTATCCGCTGTCTTCTGAAGAGCGTCGGATGTATGTGCTCAGCCAGATGAAGGGCGGCGAATACGCATACCACGTCACCGGCGCGCTGCGCATCTGCGGTCGCTACGACGTCGAGCGCGGCGAGCGCGCGCTGCGCGCGCTGGCGGTCCGCCATCCGATACTGCGCAGCGCCTATATTTATGGTGATGATGGCCTGCGCCATCGCGTCGAACCGGTCATCGCGCTGCCGATGACGTATCGCGATGTCGCGTCGGCGCCCACCGATACGCTGCTGGCCGATGTCGTGCGTAGGTTCGATCTGACCAAAGCGCCGCTGTGGCGGATCGACGTGCTGCGCACGGCCGAGGACGACCGCATCCTCGCCATGGATTTCCATCATCTGATCGCAGACGGTATTTCGGTTTCGCTGCTGATCGAAGAGTTCTGCGTGTTGTATCGCGGGGACGCGCTGGAACACGCCGGCGCGGACTATGTCGAGTTCGTGCGTTGGGAACAAGCCTTCGTCACCGGCGAAGACTATGCCGCGCAGCGCCGCTATTGGCTGCAGAACATGCGGCCGCTGCCGCCTCCGCTGGAACTGCCGACCGACCGGCCACGTCCGCCGCAGAACGATTTCGCGGGCGCTTCGCTGCGCTTCGAGCTGGAACCGCATTATTTCGCTTCGGTGCGGGAACTGGCGCGACGCCGTCAGAGCACGCCGTTCATGGTGCTGTTGGCCGCGTATTTCGTGCTGCTGCAGAAACTCACGCGCCAGCAGGATATCTGTATCGGCACGCCGTTCGACCGGCGTCGCAACGGCGATTTCGAGCGCACCGTCGGCATGTTCGCGCAGACGCTGGCGATCCGTGTCCAACCGATGCCGGACCTGGATTTCGCCACCGTCATCGACCATGTGCGCGAATCCTGTTCCGCCGCCTACAGCCATTCCGACGTACCGTTGGATGATCTGGTCGCGCAGCTCGGCATCCCGCGCGATTTCAGCCGCAACGCGCTGTTCGACACGATGTTCATCTACGAGAACGGCAATCGCCGCGTCCACGATCTCGGCGAGCTGAGTCTGAAGCCGCTGTCGGTGCCGATGCGTGGTTCCGCTTTCGATCTGACCCTGGAAATCACCGAGCAGCAAGGCTCGCTGCACTGCACGATGATCTATGCCACGCGTTTGTTCGAATCGCAGACCATCGGTCGCTGGTCGAAATATTTCGAACGCTTGCTGGCCGGGCTGCTGGCGTGTCCGGAAACGCCGATCGACGCGATCAATATGCTCGACGAAAGCGAAGAGCGTCTTCTGCTGGGCCGTCACAACGACACGCGCCGCGACTATCCGCGCGCGGAGACGGTGGTGCAACGCTTTCGCGCGCGTGTCGCATCAGATCCCGCGCACTGCGCGTTGAGCGCAGGCGGCACGCGCTTGAGCTATGCCGAACTGGATGCCGCCAGCGATCGCCTCGCGCGGCGGTTGCACGCGCTCGGAATCGGAACAGGCGATCTGGTCGGCATCGCCTTGCCGCGCGAAGCGAGCCTGATCGTATCGATGCTGGGCGTGCTCAAGGCGGGTGCGGCCTATGTGCCGATCGATCCGGACTATCCGCAGGCGAGGATCCAGGGGATGCTCGAATACGGGCGGACGCGGTTGGTGCTCGCACGCGATGCCGATCGGGTCGCGCTCGGTCTGGATGCGGCCCGGGCGCTTGACCCGGATGGGGCGGACGACGACACGTCGTTCGCGGCGACGCCGCTGCCGGAACCGCATGCCGATGATCTGGCCTACGTGATCTTCACCTCCGGCTCCACCGGCCAGCCCAAGGGCGTGATGCTGGAGCACGCGTCGGTCGCCAATTTCGTTCGCGGCATGGAGGAGGCGCTGGCGCCGCTGGCGCAACCGACGACACTCGGCATCACCTCTGTTTCGTTCGATATCTTCGTGCTGGAAGTGTTTCTGACCTTCGTCTGCGGCGGCACGCTGGTGTTGGCGGATGAGACTGCGCAACGCGATCCTTCGGCGGCGATCGCATTGATCGCCGATGCCGGCGTGAAGCTGGTGCAGCTCACCCCGAGCCGGCTGCAATCGATGCTCGCCGTGGGTGATGCGGAGGCGATCTTCGCGGACGTGGATCATCTGTTGATCGGCGGCGAAGCATTCCCGGATGGGCTGCTCGCCGCGCTCCGCAAAGCCGCGCATCTGCGTTTGTTCAATGTGTACGGCCCGACCGAGACCACGGTGTGGTCGACGGTGAAGCGGATCGCGCCCGGCGAAACCAGCGTCAACCTCGGCATGCCCATCGCCAACACCCGTGCTTATGTGCTCGATGCATCCTTGAAGCTGCGCCCCACCGGCTGCGTCGGCGATCTGTACCTGGGCGGCGATGGCCTGGCGCGCGGCTACTTCCGGGACGATGCGCGCACTGCGGCGGCGTTCTTGCCGGATCCTTTCCTGCCCGGCGCGCGCATGTACCGCACCGGCGACAGTGCGGCATGGACTGCGGCTGGCGAGCTGACTTACCACGGCCGCACCGACGGACAGATCAAGCTACGTGGCTATCGGATCGAGATCACCGAGATCGAAGCGCAATTGCTGTCGCGGCCCGACGTGGCCATGGCTGCGGTGTCGGTACGTGAGCTGAGTCCCGGCAATCCTGTGCTGGTGGCGCACTATCGTGCCGTTGCGCAATCGGGGCGCGAAGTGCCGGCACGCTTCGCGTCGCTTCTGCGCGAACAACTCGGCGAACAGTTGCCCGCTTACATGGTCCCGGCCTTGTTGTTGCCCGTGGATGAGTTGCCGACGACGCCCAACGGCAAGATCGACCGTCGTGCGTTGGCGATGCTGCCGCTACCGTCCGCGCAGGAGGCCCATGCGGCGGCTGGCGGTATCGATGCGCAGACCGCGCAACCGGAAGACGCGATCGAAGCCGAACTGTTCGCTGTCTGGAAACGCATTCTGGGCGATGTGCCGCTGGATCGGCGGATCAGCTTCTTCGATGCCGGCGGCAATTCCTTCAGCCTGGTGACGATGCACGCCGAGCTGTCGAAACTGTTCCCGCGTGCGCTGGAAGTGGCGGATCTGTTCGCGAGCCCGACCATTGCCTCGCTGCATGCTAGGATCGGCGAATCGCTGGGCGCGCAGGAGGACGCAGGCCCGGCGCCGCTCGCGTTCCCGGCCGCTTACTTCAAAGCCGATGGCGACGGCGAGGGCGAGCTGCACGCGCAACTGGATGGCGAATCGAACCGTGCATTCCGCGAGACGGCGAACGCGCTAGGCGTGCGGCCGTTCGATCTGGCCTTATCGCTGTACGGCCTGTATCTCAACAAGCTGCTGCACTGTCAGGCGTTCGAGTTGGCGGTGGTTTCGGCCGATGGGCAGGCGCGGGTCGCATTCGATTTCGCCCGGCCGCACACGCTGTCCGAACTGTCCGTGGAGGTCGCGCGACAGCGGGCTAGCGCGGATGCCGGCCGGCGGTTCGCATCCAGACCGCACGTCATCGCCGCCGGCCGGCCGGCGCAGGCGCTGCGGATGCTGGTGGTGGACGACGATGGCCGAACGCATGCTGATCGGCGGGGTTTCGACCTGGCGCTGCGCATCCGTGCGCAGGACGACGCGCTGCAACTTGCGATGCACTACGATGCCGCATTGCTCGGGACAGCGCCGTTACGTGCATTCGCTGCCAATTACCTCAAGTTGATCAAAGTGCTGACCGCTGCGGCCGCCGTGCAGCAGACAACCGCAGGGGTGGCTTGACCCACCACGGCGGCCGCCGCCACTCGGTGCGGGTTTCGTCCGCATCGGACGCGTCATTCCATACAGATGCATCGGATCGAGGAATCAAATCAATGAAGCGGATCGCAATGTTGTTTTCGGGCCAGGGCTCGCAGTCCATCGGCATGGGCCGTGCGTTGTACGAGCGCGATGCGCAGACGCGCACGCTGTTCGAGCAGGCCTCGGATGCGCTGGGCATCGATATGGCAACGCTGTGTTTCGAACAGGCCGATGCGCTCGGCCGCACCGAAAACACCCAGCCGGCGCTGCTGCTGTGCAGCGTCGCGCACTACCGACATTTCCTGGCGCGCACCGGCGCGAAGCCGGCGCTGTTGGCCGGTCACAGCCTGGGTGAATTGAGCGCACTGGTCGCCGGTGACGCGCTCGATGTCGCCGATGGCCTGCGCTTGGCGCGCACCCGCGGCTTGGCGATGAGTCGCGCCGCCGAGGCCCGTCCGGGCGGAATGCGCGCGATTACCCGACTCGACGCCGCCGAGGTGGAGCGCCTGTGCGCCGCCGATCCCTGTTACGGCAGCACGTTGGTGATCGCGAATTTCAATGCCCGCCACCAGACCGTGCTGTCGGGTACCGCTGAGGCGTTGGATCGCATCGCCCCGGTGCTCAAGCAGGCCGGCGCCGAAGTCATTCCGCTGCGGGTGAGCGGTGCGTTCCATAGTCCGCTCATGGCCGCGGCCGCAGGCGAATTCGCCGAAGCGCTGGCGACGATTGCGCTACGCGCGCCGTCGGTGCCGGTGATCACCAACGTCACTGCCCAGCCGCACGGCGACACCGCGTCGATCGCCGCGCGGTTGATCGAGCAGATCGCCAGTCCCGTGCGTTGGGTCGAAACCATGGATTATCTGCGTCGCGAAGGCATTGAGGTCTATCTCGAAGCCGGTCCGCGAGCCGTGCTCAAGACGTTGGCCGCGGCGCAGGCGCCCGCGGCGCGCGCCTTCGCGCTGGACGAACAGGACGATCAGGTCGGGATCGACCGCGCTTTCGCCGCCGAGATCCGCA
>JAYUVY010000038.1:0-16144 GCA_043753835.1 Lysobacterales bacterium
GCAGCTATCGCGCATCGGCGACGGACGCTTCTCGCTGCCGCCCATGCTGTTGGTCGGCGATCCTGGCGTCGGCAAGTCCTGGTGGTGCGAGCAACTGGCGTTGGCACTGGGCGTCGGCTATGAGGCGTTGCAGATGCCCAGTGTCACCGCTTCGTTCGAACTGACGGGCTCCAACCACAGTTGGAACAATGCGAAACCTGGGCGTTTTCTGCGCGCATTTCTGAGTACGGAATCGGCGTCGCCGATATTCGTGCTCGATGAACTCGATCGCATGAACGTCGGCAACTACGCGCCCGAAGGCACGCTGCTGGGATTGCTCGACACCCAGACGAGCAGGCGTTTCCGCGACGAGTTCTACGATGCCGAGTTCGATCTATCGCGCTCGGTGTTCGTCGCGACCGCCAATCATCCCGAGCATATGGACCAAGCGTTGCGCTCTCGATTTGAGCCAATCGTGGTGCGTGCGCCCGTTGGTGCCGAGTGCCTCGCCGTGGTCAATGCCATCTGGCAGGCGCTGCGCCTGGAGTGGCACAAGGGCCGTGGCCTGCGCCTTGCACCAGCATTGCCCGGTGCTGTCCTGGATGTGTTGGGTGCGCACTTCGAGAGTCCGCGGCGAATGCAGAAGCTGCTGCAGGGCGCAGCGGGAGAAGCCGCCAAACGCGGCCGACCCGTGGCTGTGACCGAACTCGACGTGATGCGGGTGCTTCGCCGCTGGAAGAAGAACTGAGGCCATGCAGCAAGTGATCTTCATCGACACCGAATTCGCCGACATCGAGGCCAACGAGTGGATCTCGATCGGTTTCGCCCCGTTCGATGCCGAACGCGAGACCTTCTACGTCGAGCGCAAGGTGCTGCCGGTCGCGACCGAATTCGTTCGTGAAGTCGTCTACCCGCTGCTGCAGCGCGATCAGTCCGCCATGCCCGACGAGATGGCGGCCGATGCCGTGCGTCGATACCTCAACGCCTTCCCGCAACCCGTGGTGATCGCGTTCGATCATTCGGTCGACTGGAAGGTGCTCATCGCATTGCTCAACCACCACCAAGCCAGCGAACCGATGCCTGAGATCGAGGCGGATGACATCAGCAAACTCGGCGGCGTGTACTGGCTGTTGCTCGACGACCGCTGGGAGCGTGATGCCGGGCGGCGCAAACGACGGCACCACGCCCTGGTCGACGCAACCGTCCAGCGCGAGGCCTACATCGCTGCCGTGGCGGCGATCAAAGCCTTGTTGCTGGCAGGCTAACGAGCAAGTGTCCGAAATACCGCTCAAATAGAATTGAACGGATATCCAAAGGCGATTACATGCCCGGCCCGATCGGCTTCTTCGGCACCGGCCGGCCGTCTTCGTCAATCGGCACGGGCTGGCCGTCTTCGTCGACCTGGACGCCATTGATACGCGCGACGCGGAGCCCGGCCTCTTCCATGGCGATGATCGACTTGCGCACAAATTCTTGATCGCCTCGAACGTTCACTGATTTCCAGCCCTTCGCCTTTGCGATTTCAACCATCAGGAGGATGGCTTGATCGTCCCGCCCGTTGTCAGTGTTGAGGCTTTTCCCGTCGTCAACCACGGTTGTCGTGCCAACTTTCATGCGCAGCTGAGCGCACGGATCGCCGGCTTTCGAAAAGGTGATCCAGTCAATGTG
Organism: Lysobacterales bacterium; assembly: GCA_043753835.1. Lineage (GTDB taxonomy): Bacteria > Pseudomonadota > Gammaproteobacteria > Xanthomonadales > Ahniellaceae > JADKHK01. Next base: position 1,648 of record JAYUVY010000038.1, read on the forward strand.
GATGCCGCGCTCATCAAGCCGACGAAGCAGGTCGCCGTCTTGGTAACGACGTTCAAGCCATCCCATCCGCCGGTTGTACCACTCGTCTGCTTTTGAATCCGGCTCGTCGTCGCCGGCGCTCCAGCCATTTTTCGAAGCCTCGTAGCGCTCCCAATTTTCGCGCTGGCGCTTCACCCGAGCGGCCTCTGCTGCCGCCTCGGCGGCAGCTTGATCGATTGGCGGCGGCCGTTTCGGTGCGTCTGCCTCCACCTTCTTCTTCGGAAATCGAGAGAGCAACGGCCCGTCGTGGTGCACCGGCTTCTTGGTCTCGGCCGCCAGATCCTGTTTCATATCGGCCAGCGGTCGCCCGGCCGCTGACGGCGACTTGTTCATGTAACGACCTATCAGACCCGGCGACGGCCGATCCGCACGAGTGCCACCCATGGCCTCAGCCGCTTCAAGCTCACGGATCTCGGCCTCAATCTCGGCAATGTCCGCACGCGCCTGCTGCCGAAGCACGTTGCGCTGTCGATTGCGTTCCAACCTGGCCTCGTGATCTTCACCGCGACGCGACTGCTCTACTCCTTTTCGGTCGATGCCCGTGGCCACAACACCGATGTGCACGGCCGGCTCTCGGTCGAGCGCATCGGCCGCGACCTGGTCGCCGGCCGCCAAGGCGTCTTCTCGCTGCGCGGAGAGCGAGCGATGGTCGACGCGCTCTGCGCTGCCGGATCTTTGAAGCGCATCGTTCACCATGCCCGCCCAAATCTCACGCAGATCCGCGATTTCATCCGCTGCCTTGCCCGAGATCCCCGCCTTTTTGCGATCCTTGTCGCCAAGCTCGATCGTAGCCTTCGCACCGAAGGCCAGTGCGCCACCACTCTGCCTGGTCACCCGACGCGTCGTGCACAGGATGTGAGCGTGGTGATTCCGACCGTCGCCTCCTCGGTCCGGCGCATGCACGGCCACGTCCGCCGCAACGCGAAAGCGGCGTGCAAGCTCGACTGCGAACTCGCGAGCCAGCGCACCGCGCTGGCTCGCATCCAGTTCGGCCGGCAATGCAATGACCCACTCTCTGGCCGTCCTGCCGTCCTTCCGTTTTTCGGCCGATTCGGCCGCGTTCCAGAGCACCGAGCGGTCAGCGGTGCCGCCGTCGGACAGCACGACCTCGGCAGACACGACGCCGCTACGGCGGGTGTAGTCGTGGACAAGCCCTGTTCGCTCATCCACCAATTCGACGCCAACCCGGTACGCCGCCGCAGCCACGGCAGAGCGACCGGCGTTGCGACCAAGCGGCTTCGTGGTGGCGTGGAAGATTGCGATTTCGCTTAACCTCCGGAGGACGCCGACCCGCAGGGGAGTCCGCGCAGCGGAACTTGGGTTACGTAGTAACCCGTAAGTGCGCCCTTAGCAGTTGGCAACCGAGCCTAGCTCTGGACGTGGCTTTGTGCAATCGTCACATTGAAAACGACAACAACCAGCACAAGCAGAGGTCAAAACAATGAAAACGGAAAGCCCGAGATTGGCCGAGGCCAGAAAAAAACTAGAACAGGCCAAAGCGCGCGTCCAGGCTTTGGATGCGCGGGAATCAACACTACAAAAGAATAAACGCGATCGAGCAATGGCACTTCTTGGTGTGCTTCTCGAAGCCGATCTCAAGCGATCAGAGCAGCCGGAAATCGAGCCTTTGATCTCGGCATCGAAAAACCTTCTACGCGCACATGATGCGGTTTTCTTGTCCGACTGGCTGCGCGCTCAATTCCCGGCCGCGTCAGAAAAGTCAGAGAACACGGACGAGACGTAGCTCTAGCCTCACGACTTCGGATGCGCCTGCATGTAGGTGCGAAGCACCTGGTTGATCTTGGTTTGGTACCGCAAGCCGGCGTGTCGAAAGTATTCCAGCACGTCCGGGTCGAGGCGCAGCGACACCAGTTGCTTGGTTCGTTTCGTCTCTGGAACGAACCGTGTCCATTCGGCATCAGCCGGGCTTTCCGGCATGTCGCTCAGGTCGATCGCGCGGGTTTTCAGCGCCTCAAGTTGTGCCAGTTCTTCCTCGCTCAGTGCCGTTCCGGCAGGGCGCGTGAACCTAACGGTTTTTCCAGTAATTTCGTTGCTCATGGGGTGTTGCCCTCCGGGCGGAGATGAGACGGATACAGTTGCCGCGCCACGTGTAGGCCACGGCCAACTCCATGTGATTGACAAGGCCTACGATGGATCTGCGGACTTCGCCGTAGTCTTCTCGATCGTCCTCGCGGTCGATGCTGTGCGGGTCATCGAACACACTGGTGGCCAGTGAAAACGCCACCCCGTGTCTGTTCAGATTTGCTGCGGCTTTTTCAGTGTCCCATTCAAACTCAAAGCTCATACCGTTACTCAATTATGGCGCGATTGTAATACGATTTGTAGTACAATGTCAAGGCGTTGATCAGTGGACAACATCCGAGCGAGTGGGTATCGACAACACATTCCGGGTAATTCCGCACAAAGCATGCTGAGACGCACGCTCCATGGGTATTCATTGGATTGGTGCGGCCTCGTCGTTCAACCCCGCCATCGGCGGGCTGTGAAAGCCGGTCTTTTCTCGAAGGTTCGAGGATGGGAACGCTTTTGATCGAGGTCTAGAACGAAGCGTATGGTGCTATGAGCGCCGGTAAGACTGAAACCAAGGAAATCCCACTGCTTTCTGCCGAACCGCTCTTCCTTAGCTGTCTAGTCGCGATTTGAAGGCCTACGGGAGCCGGTTGTGGCCGCATAGCGGCTCAGGAATGTCGGCGCAGCCGACTCCTTTTGCGCGCAGCGCATAGCGGCCATGGATGGCCGCGCCAAGGCGGCCGGCGCAGCCGGACGGGCGTAGCCAGGATGGCGAAGGGCCAGGCGCTCTGTTTTGAGCTATGGATCGAGACTTATCCACAGGCGCGACCGCTTTTACTTGTTTTTACTTGTTTTGCTTTTGTTTTAAAGCTTGTTTTCGGAGGGCTGAAAGCTAGCGCTGATGCGGCCTACAGCGGGTCATCGACAACACATTCCGGGTCATCGACAACACATTCCGGGTCTATCGACAACACATTCCGGGTTTGGCGACAACAGATCCCGGGTTGTATCCACAGATTTTAGACAACAGCACTTGCTTTGATGTTGTTGATGTCTATACTACGAGGATGGCTACCGAGCTATCTCCTGAATTGTTGGTCACGCAGTCGAATCGACTCATCGAGTCGGCGCACACGATGTCGGTTGGAGAAAAGCGACTGCTGATGGCGGCCGCTGCATTGATGGACAGCCGCAAACCATCGGCAGGCACTGTTTCTTTTCATGCACGCCAATTCGCTGAAGTGTTCGCCACCGATCTCGATCATGCCTACGAGATCGTTCGTGATGCGGCCAAACGCCTCTTCAACCGATCCATTCGAGAGATCGTCGATGACCCTGCTGCAAAACGAAGGAAGGGCGGCAGAGCCGCACAAACGATCAGGGATACGCGCTGGGTATCACAGGCCGAGTATGCAGAGGGACAAGGCGTAATCACGCTGACCTTTACCGACAAGGTGCTGCCCTACCTGACCTTGTTGCACCGCGAGTTCACGAGCTATCGACTCAAACACGTTGGGCGCCTCTCCACGTTTTACGCGCTGAGAATGTACGAATTGCTGTCTCAATACCGCGTCACCGCGGAGCGCACCTGTGATCTGGCGCAGCTACGCCAGATGCTGGATCTGGGAGATAAGTATCCGCGAGTCAACAGCTTTCGTCAGCGTGTGCTCGACCCGAGCATCCAAGAGATCAACCAGGTGACAGATCTGCTAGTTACTGTGACCCCCATCACCCAAGGTCGCGCCGTGACGGGCTTCCACTTCGCGATTGTTACGAACCCACAACTCAAGCTCGACCTCCATGAACCACTGGAGCCGATAAGTGCGGACGACGCTGAAAGCGACAAATACGAGCAGCAGGCCCAACAGCGTTTAGAATGAGTCAAGGATTGCGGGTTCTGTGCGCATCGAACATCAACTGGAACGCCTCGCTCAGTTCCAGATCGCGCTCCGCACACCAGACCTTGAAAGCCCGTGCAACGTCCGCCGGCAGACGCAGCTGCAGTGGAACCTTGGCCGGCCCACCTGGTGCACGATGGACCGTGGCCAACGGCAGAACGTCATCGGGCGAGCCTTTGCGGCTGCCGTGCAATGTTTGCGGTACTTGCACCATCGTTATCTCCTTTTTGCATGCTGGCATTCTAGCATGTTACCCGCTTAGCATGCTGCGCCTATCGCACTGCCGCCAAGTACTCGAAGATCTCGGTCGTCAGGACATTCGCCCTCCCCTGCAGGGATGGGTGCTTCGCCTCGTTCAGGGCATCGCCGGCGTCGAGCGCACGGCTGTACCCAGTTTTCAGCGGCACAGCGGTTTCGGCCGTTGGAAACCCGCCCTTCAGGAGCCATTGGCGGGCCTCAGCGGCTTCACCAACGCTGTCCGTCGTCTGGTTCAGCACGAACAGAATACGCGCCGGGTCGATCGACGACTTGCCCACCAGCTCGCGCGCAAGCCCGAGCGCGGCCGTCAAATCATCAAGTGTCGTCTTGGTCGGAATAATCACCAGCTGTGCTGCCTTCGCCGCTTGTGCGGTCTGGCTGCTTGCATGAGGCGCGCCGTCGAAAACGAGAAGATCGCATCCATTGGCGCTCCGCAGCGCTTGGTCGACCGAGCCTGCCGTCTGAACGTCAACGGCAGGCGTACGCCCTGCCCTTTGCCGGCGCATGTTCCAGTTGGTCGCCGTGCCCTGGTGCAGATCGAGATCCGCGATCTTGGCCCGCTTGTCGTCCTGCGCCGCCGCGACCGCCAGCAGTCTTGCGATCGTGGATTTTCCGGCCCCGCCCTTCTGGCTGACGACTGCAATGATGTCCACGCTGCGCTCCTGCATGCTTTGATGACAGCATGCTAGCATGTCGTCATGCTACCTGCAATCATGTCAGCATGCTTGCATGCCGCCTCCGGGGCTAGTCACCCAAACCTTACCCCCGTGACTCTACGGCGGCGGAAACGACGGTCAGGGCACGGTGCGAATGCGGGCTTCCGACACAGGCCATCGCACTGTCCAGCCTACTTGGCTGTGTCTCGTTCTAGGTTCCGAATCCGACCAGCAAGCTCTTCGATGACTCGAATCAGCAATCCAACGGTCGCTGGATCGGCTGATTTGCGCCTCATGAGATCGAAGACGTCTTCCGTCTTCACTACTCCAAAATCCTTGGGCCAGTCCCTGATGTCGTACGAAACCGGATCGCTGATACCGTCATATTGAACGTAGAAACTGTCGTCGGTCACGCGCCAAACGACGCCTGCCTTGCCGAGTTGTGATGGTGGGAACTCGCCCAACAGTCGCACAACGGTGCCTACCTTGAGGCTTTCGAAAATCATCTCGGTCTCCTTACTCGAACCCATCCGCGAACAACGCCGACAAGTTGCACTGCACATTCGGCCCCTCGCACGGATCTGAAATCGAAATCCCTACGAGCGGGAACTCGGTTCCATCACTCAGGCCATCGCCGTCCGAATCGGTCGAAAAGGGCAGCGTGCCGATCAGGCGCTCGAAGCCATCGACCAATCCATCGCTATCGCTGTCGACGTTGCGATACGCATAACCGATATGCATATTGCTCCCGACTGGATAGGCGGCCGTATACCCTGCCGCTTCGAGCGCCACGCGCTCGTTCTCAAGAAAGATCGCGCAGTCATCGTCGGCTAGTTTGCATTTGCGCCAAAGCCTTTCTGCGCCGGCCGGAATGCACGTCGGCTCCGGCACACAGCGCTCGTAGACGTAGCCCTGGAGCCCACGAAACTCGAAGCCTTCAGCTTTCGCCGTTTCAATTTCGGCAACCGATGTGAACATCAGAAAGTCGCGGTTGTCCGTATTGCAGCCTGGGCTTGGCGTGCAGCCGATCGGAAAATTGCGCTCACGATCCATCCAGAACAATGGCAACACATTCGGATGCTGTGCGTTGACGCGAAATTCGGTGGTCAGCACGAAAATGTTCGCGCGTGGAAACGGCAGCGGCTCCGCAACCGTTGGCGATTCTGGAAACAGCGGGTATCCCCCTACGGTCGCACCAGTCGATTCGTAGTTACTTGCCTGATTGATGGCGAGCGCAATGGCCGCCTGTGGCACCGTGACATAGGCGCGATCGGTCGATCCCGCGCTGTACATCGAGAACAACGGCGTCAATCGATTCTTGACAGTTGCTCCACCCACGGTGCCGAGCATCGTGCGTGCCGCGATTTCGGCGTCAGGGATGCCGTACCCGAATTGCGCACTCCAAGCCGCGCCGCCGGGCACCGTGGCTGACTCGGCGATGACATCGCGCACACCCATGGCATCGACCGAGTTGTCCGGGTCGCCGGGCATGACCAACGGGTTGATGGAACGCAATAGACCGGCGAGTCCCGCGTACAACGGTGCCGACATGGATGTGCCGGTGCAGAACCCTTGGCCATCGGTTGCGTTGGCGTCATAGCCATCGCCGCATTCCAGGAAATTACCCCAATTCACGTTGGGGTAGATGGTTGAATACACATCACGCGCAGGCATGGTGATCTCTTGACGGCGTTCACCCGCGCCTGGCAGGGTGAAATTGGAACCGCACTCCAGCCCTTGCGCCAGAAGACCGACGGTCACCGCATCCGGGCATTCATTCAACAAAATATTGGCCGGCAAGTCGAGCCGATCATTCCAAAAACTGAGGTCGGGCTCCAGGCCACCCACGGCCACCACGCGCCGGTCTTCGGCGGGAAACTGAATCGTGGTTCGATGATTGCCGGATGCACCCACCATCAAGATGCCGCGTTCGTATGCGTTGGTGATCGCCAGGCACCAAGCATGATCGGGTTCGAGGAGGACACAGAAATCGAGGCCATTGGTGTGCTCGCCAAAGCTCTGATTCACCACCTGGATGCCCCGATCTGCAATCACAGTCAGCGCTGCCGCACTGGTGATGTTGCGCGGACGTGGAATAACCTCTCCGGCAGTGCTGCATGATTCCCTGCTAACGCGCCATGCAGCCAAGCCACAGCGCTTGCAAACACCCACGGTGCCATCGGCATTGCTGGCATTGGCAGCGATCAATCCGGCGACGTGCGTGCCATGGCCGGCAAAAGTCGGCACCATCAGATTATCGCCATCGGGATCGCACGCGCCGCCAAAGGTTGCGACCGGCTGGCGCTCATCGACATTCAAGTCGATGTTCAATTGATCCGGTAGCGTGCCGGTGGCCCGGCCCACGTCGGCCGAATACCTCGTCAGGAAATTTCCGCCAGCGTACGCACCGTTTTGGTCAAACGCGACCAAGTCCGGGTGCGTCGTATTGAGTCCGTTGTCGATGGTCGCGACCAAGCTCCAACCGCCCGCCAAAGTCCAGGCACGATCCAGTCCGAGATCGGTGATCCAAGTTTGTTGCGGCGTGCCGCCGCCTTGCTTCGAACTCGGTCGTGGTGGGCGCGGCCCGAGCGTGCGCGCCGGCGGCGTGGCGAAATCGACATCGTGCACTTCAGCCGCGAAGAGGATATTCCCGTCCGCCGCGAGCGCGTCGAGCGCCGTCTGCAAATTCGCCGCTGCCGGATAGGTCACGAGCACATAGCGCTCAAGCTTGGCCCGCGCTTCGTTCGGGTTCGCCTCGATCCAGAGTTGCAGATCATGTCCGGCACGCTTGCGCAGCAGGTAATAGGCCCGTACGGGGCTTTCGGCCACGAGTCCCGGGCTCAGCGCGCCGAGATAACCGGCCGAAAATTCCAACGGCTCCACGAGTTCATCGGGATAGGGCGCATTCGGCGAGGCCGAAAGCAAAACCATCAGTGTCTTGGGATCCGACTGGGCATTTGCTGCTGCGCTCGCGAACAATCCAACCAGTAGAATCGCCCACTTGGGGCGCAAGGCAAATGCCCCGAGCAGCAAGACCGAGAGCCCGAGGACTGCAATGGACAGTGAACCCAGCATGGGAATCGGCAAAGTTACCGGTGCCTGCGAAACCACCAACGCTGAACTTGCTACTTGAGTTGCTTGGAAGTTCGAGTCTTCGTCGAGAATCCAGATTCGTACTTGGTAGCTTCCGGCAGGTAATGCACCGATGCTGAAAGGTGTGACTGATGGTGTGGCGATGCAGAAAGGGTCGGAAAGTATGATGACCCCGGGAGCAAAGATGTCCACTATCCCCGGCGAAACAACGATGCTCTGTGGCGGGACACCCGGTGCTGGCGCCAGGAAAAAATGACAAAATCCAATACGCACCGATGCCGTGACTGGCTGCGCCGAATTCGGCGCAGCCGGCTCAAACGTCGGCGGATCGACGAATGCGAACGCCGGCGTCACCAGCGAGAAAACGAAAAACAGCGTGACGACGCGAACCAGCGAACGAAGCATGCACGACCTCCATGATCTGCCGGACGATCGCCGCTGCGGCCGTCTTGTGTGAATACGTACTTCGATACACACACTGGCCATAGTGGATCAGCCCACGAAAAACCGCCACAGCGCCGCGGTCACGCAGTGCAGTTGGCCAAGCTCAATCCTGCCTCGGCGATCGCACTTGAGTGCATCGACGTGTCGTGAACCATAGTGTACCGTTTGGTTTAACCACCGTTGACCAGAAAGGGACGCCATGCGATTCGTCGCCTACTACCGCGTGAGCACACAGCGCCAAGGGGCAAGCGGACTCGGCCTCGACGCCCAGCGCATGGCCGTGACGACCTTCCTGCGCGGTGTGGAACCGCTGCAGGCCTACACAGAGATAGAGAGCGGCCGGAAGACAGATAGCGGCCGACCGGAACTGGCAAAAGCCATCGAGGCGTGTCGGCTCTACCGTGCGCGCCTGATCGTGGCCAAGCTTGACCGCTTGGCGCGCAACGCCTACTTCCTGCACCAATTAAAAGCGTCCGGCATCGAGTTCGTCTGCTGTGACATGCCGAACGCAAATCACCTCACGATTTCGATCATGGCCGCCGTTGTCGAGGACGAGGCGCACAGGATCTCGGAACGAACGAAGTCGGCCCTCGCCGCGGCAAAGGCACGCGGCCGAATCCTCGGCAATCCGGCGAACCTGAAACGCCAAGCTGAGGGGCGTAGCCAAAGCATGATCGTTCGACAAACACGTGCACGGCAACGCGCAGAGCAGCTGCTGCCCGTCATCAACGCGCTCAAGAACGAGGGTCGCAGCCTACGTGGAATTGCACTCGAACTGACGCGCCGTGGCATTCCGACAGCGAGGGCAGGGCAGTGGTCGGCCGGCGCAGTTTCACGCGTCATGGCGATGTGAAGGACGAAAGTTTCGCATGCGAAACTTTGCTGGGAATGAGCAAAGACAAGGGTTCGGCAGGGTGGGGGTGCGATATTTCGCAGTCGACCATCCGACACGGCCCAACCACGTCTGCGCTTTGTCGCAGCATCGAGATCACGAGCGCCACCATCCGCACCTTCGAGGCGGATCGACCACCTCGCCCGGCCGATGGCCGGGTTCAACTGTTCCGCTTTCCCACCATCCCCGCAAACACCTTGGCGCTGGCCTCCATCAACGCCAGGTGCGCCTCGACGCTGCGCTCGATGTACGGCGGCACGACGGCCAGGCCGTTGATGTAGCGACTCCATGCCGCCTTGCTGATGCCGAGCAGCCGGCGTGCTTCGGCATCGGTACCACCGACCGCCGCCTTCCATCGCTCCAGCAATCGAAGTTGCGCACGCGTCATCGCGGGGCGTATCCGGCGTCACTGAGTGCACGCGCCAGCACTGTGACGGCGTCTCGCATCACGTAGGCTTCGTTCTCGTCGACGGCGTTGCTACGCATCTCTGCCCAGCCGATGCGTTTGACCAGTTGCGCAAGTGCGAGCGCTTCCGCATCGGTCAATTCAAGCGGGACAGCGACCTTTTTCATTTCGTCGACGGCACGGACTCAGACGATCCGAGGCCGCAGGTCGCGGCCTTCTCCCAGTATGCGATCGTCGCCCACGCCGAGTTCCACTTCGGATCTTTCGTGACGTTCGGGCTGAGCGCAATTGCTCGGCCAACGTTTGAAACAATCGATGTTGCATTGTCTCTGGTGAGCACCGCGACCGTTCCGGCAGAATTTAGCGGAAACGAGGCCAGCACGTCGTCTGGCCGTGGATTATTCGACGTCTCTCCGGTGGCGCACAACGTCACAGCCGCCGAGTCTTGCTGCGCCGGCAGTACAAAGGTCTTTTCGTCCCCGGCGATCACCGGCGACATCAACAGGATTGAGATTGCAGCCATCAGTGTCTTCATTTTCATTCCTTTCTCTCGGGTAGGTGACCGCAATTTTGCGCTCAAAACAGCGGTCGTGGATTGGCATTGGGCACGTAGTTCGGCAACACCAGTTTGCGGTAGTCGTCAGACACGCGGGTGAGTTCGATTTCTTCGTACCACGCATTGATCAGGCGGCTCCATGTGCGGATGATCAAACGCGGCTGCCCTTCGTCGGTCGTGCCCGCCCACGTCAAGTAACTGGCATTTCTGGGTGATGCGTTGTCGCGAGAGAACGATACGCCGACGGTGCCGTGCGTGATGCCATGAATCGCCCCGGTCTGTGGATGGATGACAAAGGTCGATGTACCTGCTCCGTTTGCAAGCTCTTGGTAAGGCGGGTCGTAAGTAACGCCGCCGAGATGACCGAACCCCACATCTGCGCCAACCTTGAGCACTTCGATTTGGTACTGCGTAGCAATGGTGTTGATGTTGGGCACATCGAGCCATGCCGGCGCAGTGGCCGGAACGAATCCGCCCTGACCATCTTGAACTTCGGACGCTGTGTACGGCGCAACGTACGTCCACTTTTTCGACGGATCGCGGCGCGCAAAGCGCACCAACCCGCCGAGTCCGCGCGGCGCAGAATCAAACGCATTTTCCACGCCCTGGGAGGAATAGTTGCGACTCCGCGACTGCCACACCGCGCCGCTCTCCAGCAGCGCCAGACTCATGTCGGCCGCAGGCTGTGCGGTCTTGCCGAGTTGCATGTTGCGCACCGGCGCATTGCCGCTCGCCGGCATTTGCAGCAAGCGCCCATCCATGACATTCAGCGTGCGATCGCCATACGGCGGATAGGACGCTGCGTATCCGCTGTAGGCGCAGTCGAAACACTGCCCGCCTGTCGATGCGATCCAGCGACTGCGTACCGTTGCCGGCACGCCGTCGACCGTGTACTCGGCGGTCGACGCTGGGGTCACTGGCGCGATCATGTTCAACCACGTGGCGGCACCATCGGCATCGTAGTGGTAGTAGGTCGCGAAGACGGTGGTTTGGCCGCTCACCGGCAGAGTGTCGACGGTCAAGCCGGTGCCCGACTGCGACGGATCGAAGTACACACCCGGAACCGGCCGCACGACGTAGCGGAAGTCCGGCAAGCTCAAGCTAGCCACCTCCTGTGGCGTCCAACCTACCGGGGCATTACTTTGCGCCACGGCCGTGCGGCTCAATCCCGCCATCAATGCGCCAACCACCACCAGTGTTTTCATCATCTTGATCTTGCTGTTCATTCTTCTCTCCGTCTGTGAGTCGTTGGTTCCTATATGGAACCATGGAGCGCACTCTCCGTTTTTTCGGAATGGCTGTCAATGCGCGCTATTCGAAAGATTCAGCAGACAGCCGCACCGCCCTCACCGTGATTGGCAGCACAGCACATCCGTGGAGCCGGACGGAGGGTACGAATCGGAATCACAATTGTACGCGCTGCCGGTCTGGGGATTTCCGACGAAGCACGTTCTATCGCGGCAGCCATATTCCTCGACGATGGTGCTGTTAATTACGATCTGGCCGTATTCTTTATACGTTTCGCCACCACTGTTTAGGGTGGTCGCCGCCGAGTCGCACAGGTTCAGGCAGGTTGCCGATGGGCTTGCGCCACATCGAGATCGGCAACTATTTTTCTCGAATTCCGTTATCAACGGCCCGAGCGAGACATACCGCCTCCCGAATGTGATTGCGGCACCGATCTCCGGCACCGATTCAATACGGCCTCCTGGGCTGCAGTGAGCCCAGCGGTGCACTTCTTGTGTGCCTGAACCTGTGCACTGCGGGTTACCAACGTATTCATAGGACGTGGACGCTGTCACGGTGCACGTACCAAAATCATCGCCGGTCGTCGGATCTGTCGGCAACACCGACCCATACTCCGGCCAGCCCGCCAGCACCACCACGCTCGGCACAACGAAGGTTACGCCAGAGCCGAGATACGCCGTCACGCTCTGCGTCCACGCACTCCCCACGCTGCGCACGGTGGCCGCACCGACGGTCGCGACCGTCGGTGCCGGATGCTTCCACTCGGCATTCATCGCTCGGGCGATGTCCGACTTGATGATGTTGATCTTTGAGTTGAAGCCGCTGCTGTTCGCACCCTCTGAGCCTTGTGACAGACCCACGCGGGCATAGCGTCCCCAGGCAATCGGGGTGCCGGTCTCCCACACGACACCGCGATGCACGCGCTTGCCGGCAAGCATCGAGGCCATGCCGGCGACGTTGTAGCGCGCACCGAACGGCGTCACGCCCGTGCCCTGGACGCCGGCGACGTCATACCGCTTGGCGAAGTCCAGAGGCAGAAATGTCGCCGTGATCAACTCATCGGTGGTCACCGTCATGCGCGTGTCCAACGTCCACGTTTTCGAGTTCGCCACCATCCATTGCTCGGTGGCTTTCGAGAGCATGTACATCTCTCGTGCCTGCTCGCTGACGAGCTTTGTGCGGGCCGCCTCCTGCATGTACTGGTTCGCGAACATCATCGTCGCCGCCATCACCACCGCTGCAAGCGCAGCGACGATGAGCATCTCGACGAGAGAAAAACCGCGCTTTCTAATTTGTGTGTAATACATACGTTTTTCACACTCGACTGGATGAAGGAAAGAGCACCACTGGACGGGCGCTATAAAGAAGCGTGCGTTATCTGCCCGGAAATCACAACTTCGGCCCACGCCTGAGCCGTTCCACACTGCGTACAACCCCGGCCTGCTTTACCTGCGGCAATGCGAGGAAATGCAGCAATGCCGCGCGAATTACCTCTGCGCGATGCCACAACTCTCCGGTCTTTTGTCGAAGATCCGATGCTGCTTTGTCCAGCGCAATTGCCTCGCCTGGAGGCAATGAAAACGAGTACCGCACCGCATCCTCTGTGGCCGCTGGCTCGGATTTTTTGGCAGGCTTTCCGGTGGTCATAGCGCAATCCAAACAGAGTAATGATGTTTAGCATACGATCCGCCCAGCTAGAAAACGAGCGGCGACCGCAGCCACCCAGGATGCAGATAAACCGATGTGCTCGCCGGCATCAAAAAGTTGGCCCGTGCGCGCAGCTTCTTGCCACCATGCTGGCTGTCGATAGGGCTCCACGTCCCCGGCCGCGATCGCCGAAAGGCACGCACCCAGGTGACCGCGGCAGACGTCGCCACTAACCTTCATGGCATCCGCCAGCGCCTCAGCAGCGGCAAACTGCCGTGCCTCCACCGAGGGCAGCCCCAGCGGCCAGCGCAGGCCGCACCGCGCCACTTCTGCAACCTGCAGAGGATCGCGACGCATCGGCACGACCTGTCCCATAAGATGCCTCCATAGTTCGTATGTTTATATGTTATACATACGCATATGAACGAACGGTGAAGCCGCCAGATCGCGTTCGCTGCAGCACGTGCTATCTTTTTCCCATGATCAGCACACGCATATGCACGCGAACTACGACCTGCATTCAGCAGCAGGTTCTGCGCGCACGCGTGTAGTTGTCGGCATGACGCCGGCGCAACGCCGGCAGGACTCCCCGAGAAAGCAAGTTCCGGAGTCAGCTCATGCAAGACCGCATCCCACACAATTTTCGCAACGTTGTACCCAAGCTGCGTGTTGGGCCTGATGCCATCCCGCCAGCCCTTGGCTTGGTGATCGCTGCGCTGTCACGCCGTGAAGGCAAACCCATCGAGGTCTGGGTCAACGAGCGTCTGCGCTGCGCCATCCTGGAGACCGTCGGCGGTACGGAACGCCAAGCATTGCTGCGCGACCTAACGTCCTACGGCAAGACCCTTCCCGTCAGGGACGATGCAGGCAGTGACGCAGACACCCCAACTCCAGACCTTCCCTCGCTTGGCAATTATTGGGAGTTGGCGCGGCAATTGGCCGATGAAATCAGCGCGGCCGTCGACGCCATCCCCAGCGAAAGCCAGAGCCTACTGGATGCCCGACGCGTCCCAGCACGACGCCGCCATCCATTCCTGGTCTCGAAAGTGGACGTGCCGAAATGGGCCGAGAAAGACGAACCGGAGAAGATGCGCTGGTTTGAACGCTTGCGGCAAAGCGGGCCAGAACGGGAAATTCCGGTCGTGACGAAAGCGACGATCGATCGCCTATCGCGATTGCGCGACGAGGCACCGCATTTGTCAGACGCGACCGATTTCGTGCTGGGACAACTGCAGCTATCGCGCATCGGCGACGGACGCTTCTCGCTGCCGCCCATGCTGTTGGTCGGCGATCCTGGCGTCGGCAAGTCCTGGTGGTGCGAGCAACTGG
>JAYUVY010000039.1:0-44472 GCA_043753835.1 Lysobacterales bacterium
GCGATTGTCATCAGCCAAGGCAGATCAAATTCACAAGCCGAAATTATAAGTTTCGGGAAAGCCAAGAGCAGAGAAAAGAACATACAAGGCTGGGTTGAATGCAATGAAACCCAGCGCTCTCGACCACCGATGCTGGGTATCGCTGCGCTCAACCCAGCCACATCTGAATGGCGTCGCGGCTTTCCCTCCTCAGTCGAACGATCGGCCAATGTTCAGACCAATCACCCAGTGTCGTCCCGGCGCCGGTTCGAAGTAGCGGCCAAAGCTGTCGTTGACGATCACCGAGCCAATGATGGCGCGATCGAAGACATTGTTCAGTCGTGCGTAAGCGCGCCATTGCAGACCGGCCACATCGAAGCGGCGTTCGCCGGCGAGATCGAAGCTCGCGTAAGCGGGTGCGCTAGCGCTGTTGCGGTCGTCTGCGAACACACGATCGGCCAAGTGTCCTTCGAGCATCAAATCGACCGCAGGAACAGGTGTGTAGCGCAGTTCGCTCCATGCGAAGTGCCGCGACAGACCGGGTAGGCGCCGACCCGCGGCAATCAGCAGGTCCGCATCCGTACACGGCGGCGTGGCGCAGCGGGCGAAATCGCTGCGATAACGCGCGTCGAGCCAGGTGTAAGCCGACGCGAAGTGCCAGTGCGCGAACCATTCGCCGGATAGCGCGAGCTCCAAGCCGCGTCGCCGCGTCAAACCGGCGTTCGCAAACACGCTGCGTCCACCCTGATTCGCCACGACCACGAGTTCATCGCGGGTATCACTCTGGAAGATCGCCGCCGCGCCTTGCCATGTCGTCCGCCGCGCGCGCAGACCAAGTTCGTGATTGCGGCTGCGCGCCGGGCGCAGGCTGCGATGCAGTCCACTGCCACCGTCACTGCGATACGCCAGCTCCGCGAAAGTGGGAGTCTCGAAGCCGGCACCGGCATTCGCATACAGGCTCATCCAGGGCGCGGCCCGGAACAGCACGCCGGCGACCGGTGAGGTGCGTGCATAGCCGAGCGCACCACTGTCGTCGGGATTATTTGCCGTGATGTAGTGATCGCGCGATTCGAATCGCACATCGCTGTGCCGCACACCGGCATTGAGTCGCCAACGCGCCGTGGGCGACCAGTCGACTTGTGCGTAGACGTCCTGGCCGCGCACACGATTGTCCTCGTCGCGGCGCAGGACACCGCGCACACCGAGTTCGTCGCCCAGGAAATTTTCGAAGCCGCGCCGATGTTCGTCCGCGACTTCGTACTGCAATCCTGCGATCAGCGACATCGTTTTCGTCGACCAGCGCCAGCGCGCATCGGCACCGGCATAGTCGCGATCGAGATCGATCGCGCCGCCTCCGTTCAGCGCGTTGCGCTGTGCCGCGACCGGCACCGACAACATTTGCGCGGTCGCACGTTGCCCAGTCCACAGCGTCGCGACCAGACCGTGCGCGGCGCTCAATGGGTAGTCGATGTTCGCGCCGTGTTGGGTCTGGCGCACGGTCTTGCGGGTATCGAAATTCAGCGCGCCCGGGCTTGCGGCACGGCGATTGCCGCGTAACTCCGCAGCGGTCAAACCTTGCGGATCGTCGGCTTCGAGATCGAGCGCATTCGCGAGCACGGTGAAATGCCCGGCTGCCCCGAAACTTCCTTTGATCAGCGCCTGTGCGTTACGCCGACGCGCACTGCTGTGGTCACGGTAGCCGTCGCTGTCGAGTTCGCTCACGTCCAGCAGCACGCTGTTGTTGCGCTCGACGCCCCAGGGCGCATGCCAGGACAGCGTGCGGCGCTGCAGGCCGTCGCTGCCAGCCACCAAGCCGACATCAAGCTGCGCGTTCGCGGGCGCATCGGCCGTGAACAGCGCGATCACCCCGCCCGAGGCATTGCCATACAACGCCGAATACGGACCGCGCAGCACTTCGATGCGATCGGCCGCGGCCAGCGCGAAATGCGACACCTGGCCCTGTCCATCCGGCATCGAGGCCGGAATGCCGTCGCTGTACAGGCGTACCCCGCGTACGCCAAAGCTGGCGCGCGCGCCGAAACCGCGGATCGAGATCTGCAGATCCTGCGCCTGATTCTGGCGATCACGCGCGACGACCCCGGGCACGCGGCTCAGCGATTCCGACAACTGGATCGCCGGTTGCGCGCGGCGGATGTCGGTGGCGTCGACGACATCGATCGCGGCTGGAACGGTCAACGCATCTTCCGCGGCGCGCGTGGCGCTGACAACGATCGCATCGAGCGGCGTCGGTTGCGGTTTGGTCGCTTGCGCGCTCGCGATGCAAGGCCACCACAGCAGCGCAGCGACCCATCGCGAGCGGCGCGGATCTGCGTGCGGCAATGCTTGTGCAATCCGGCCAAGTTTGAACTTCACGGCTGCAGCCTCTTCGTCGACTTGCATCGTGAATGCGGTCCGCACCCGCGTCCAGTGTTGCGTGATGAGCGGGTTCGCCGCCATCCTGAAACCTCTGCCGATGTTCGACCCTGACCACTGCCGCCCATGTCCACCGATGACGATGTACTCGACACCCTGTTTCTGCCGATCGCGACCGGTGCGCTCGCAGTACCGTCATCGGGACGGGTGTTGTTCCTGCGCGCACGGTTGGGCGCGGTCCTGCAGCGACATGCATCAGCGCGATGGGTGTGCGAGCAGTCGTTCAAGCCGGAAGCGGATCGATTGCGCGCGGCCGGATGGACGCAAAGTGCCGCTAGTGAAGAACGCTTTGCGCTGGTCCTGATTCTGCCGCCGCGCAGTCGCGACGAGGCGCGCGCAATGTTCGCCCAGGCGCTGCAACGCGCTGCGCCGGGCGGTTGCGTGCTCGCTTGTACCGCCAACAATCAGGGGGCGCGCTCGCTCCAAGACGATTTGCAGCAACTCAGCGGCGACCTCGCGAGCCTGTCGAAGAACAAGTGCCGCGTGTTCTGGGCCAAGGTCGATGCGACGAAAGCCGATGCGGCTATTCTCGCCATTTGGCATGCACTGGATGCGCCGCGTGCGGTCGCCGGTACGCCGTTGCTGAGTCGCGCCGGCGTATTCAGCGCCGATGCGATCGATGTCGCGTCAAAACTGCTGGTCGAGCATCTGCCGACCGATCTCGCCGGTCGCGCCGCCGATCTCGGCGCCGGCAACGGCTACCTGTCGGTCGAACTTCTGGCACGAAATCCGGGTATCACGGCAATCGATTTGTACGAGGCCGAAGCGCGTGCCCTTGAAGTCGCACGCCAGAATCTCGCAGCGAGTTCGCCGCCGATCAGCATCGGCTTCCATTGGCACGACGTGAGCGTCGGCTTGCCGAAGCAAGACGACGAGGCAGGCTACGACGTCATCGTGATGAATCCGCCCTTCCATCAGGGCCGTGCCGATGCGCCGAACCTCGGTCGTGCGTTTATCATCGCCGCCGCGGATGCGCTGAATGCGGGCGGTCAACTTTGGTTGGTGGCGAATCGACATCTGCCTTACGAAGCGGTGCTCGCGCAGCATTTCACCCAGGTTCGCGAAGTCGTCGTGCGCGACGGCTTCAAGGTGATCGCGGCGCGCAAGTCGGCCTGAATCCATCCACGAATCCGGACTTTTGAAGAAGCAGGTCAAACGATGAAGTTGGTCAAGCTGATCGCCAATCTTGGCTATGCGAGCCGTCGCGAAGTCGCCG
Source organism: Lysobacterales bacterium (assembly GCA_043753835.1). Taxonomy (GTDB): domain Bacteria; phylum Pseudomonadota; class Gammaproteobacteria; order Xanthomonadales; family Ahniellaceae; genus JADKHK01. The sequence continues at coordinate 3,629 of JAYUVY010000039.1, forward strand.
CGATGTTCCGCGAAGGCCGCATCACCGATGCGCAGGGCGAAGTGTTGTATGCCGATGACAAAGTCGCACATGCCGACATTCGCCTCGACGACGAACCGCTGGACCCGCCGCCGGGATTGTTGTTGATGCTGCACAAGCCGGTTGGCTACACCTGCTCGACCAAGGATCCCGGACGCGTGATCTACGACCTGCTGCCGCCGCGTTATCGCCGTCGCGATCCGCTGCTCTCACCAGTCGGCCGGCTCGATCGCGACACCTCCGGCCTGTTGCTGATGACCGACGACGGCCAGTTGCTGCACCGGATCACGGCACCGAAATCGGCGCTGCCAAAGGTCTATGAAGCGACGCTTGCGAACGATTTGCGCGGCGATGAGGCGGAGGTCTTCGGCAGCGGCACGCTGATGCTGGAATCGGAAACGACGCCACTCGCACCCGCCGAGATCGAGCCACTCGAACCGCGACGCGCACGCATCACTTTAGTCGAAGGCCGCTACCACCAGATCCGGCGCATGTTCGCCGCCGTCGGCAACCATGTCGAGACACTGCGCCGCCTGTCGATCGGCGGCCTCACGCTCGGCGATCTGACGCCCGGCCAGTGGCGCGCGCTTGATGCGGATGATCTCATGCGCCTTTGGCAGCCCATTCGCGCCTGATTCCGGCGCAACGAATCACGTGTCGTAATCCATGACGGTCAACCAATCGGACCCGACCACGTGGTAGCCGTGCTTCGCCATTAGGTGGTTCAGCACTGCGTGCATGTGCGCAGCGCCGTATACGATCGCGACCTTGTTTCCCGGCGCATCGCGGGCCTGTGCGGACTCGATCGCGCCGACCAATCGCTGGTCGCGTTCGTCACTGAAGGCCGCGTCGAAACCCGGAATTGTCTCGTCGCGCAAGATGTCGTTTCGCGTTCGAAGGTCATCACGACCGAGGCGCTTGCCGATCGATTCCCGGCTGGCGGTGAGGTAAAGCCAGATGCCACGCAACGGCGCGAGAATCTGCATCGCTATACGATGGCGCCAGTTGATCCGCTGCCAGCTTTGCTGGAACTCGTAACCCGAAACGTCGGCATGTACGAGACGTGCCTTCAGCTTGTCCATGCAGATCGCCTGCTTTTGCGTCACCAGCTGCAGTCGATGCCGGTAAGTCGGCCATCGATAGGCGCTGGTCAAGAGCGTTGTCCGGGACCACCCAACACCTTCGAAGATGACCTCGTCGCAGCCTTCAAGAATCGCTTGCACCTGCGCGTAGTAGGCCTTGCTGCCGATATGAATCATCGGCAGCAGCACAAATTCGAGCTGCGATGACGGCCGCCTCAGTCGATAACACACCGCCCGCACGCCGAACATGTTGCTCTCAACGAGTTGCAAATCGAGTCTCCGGTCAACGCCTGCCCTGAACCCTACAGCGCCAGCCGCTCACGCAGCTCACGTGCCTGGCGGCGCGATACGTCGATTTCGGCGCCGTCACGCAGCTTCAGCCGATAGCCGTCGTTGATCCAGGGGTCGATGCTCACGATCGCGCGCAGGTTCACGAGCGTGTTTCGGTTCGCGCGGAAGAACAGCGTCGGGTCGATGCGCGCTTCGAGCGCACTCAGGCTGCGCGCGAGCAGGGCGCGTTCTCCACGGAACCACACGCGGGCATAGTTGCCGTCGACGACGACGTGGGTGATGTCGCGCAGCGCGACGAACCAGCAGCGTTCGCCATCGCGCAGAAACACGGTGTCGTCTGCCGACAGCGACGCGCGTGATTCGGGTTCGGCGCGCGGCGTAGCGGCGAGCAGGCGTTCGCGCGCACGTGCCAGCGCCGCCGCGAGACGTTCAGGCGCGACCGGTTTGACCAGGTAGTCGAGCGCATTCGTTTCGAACGCGCGTACCGCGTATTGATCGTAGGCGGTGGTGAAGATGACGAGCGGCAGCGGATCGAGTTGTTCGAGCAGCTCGAATCCGGTGCCCGACGGCAGCTGGATGTCGAGCAACACGAGGTCCGGCTGCAGGCGTTCGACGGCCGCACGCGCAGCGGGCAAGTCGTCGGCCTCACCGACCAGTTCGACGTCGGCATGCGCCGCGAGCAAGGTCTTCAGCTCCTGCCGGGCGAGGCGCGTGTCGTCGACAATCAGCAGCTTCATTTTTGCGGAATCTCCAGCGTCGCCCGCACCGTACCGGCAACTTCGCTCAGTTCAAATTTCGCGCCAGCGCTTTGCGCGAGCCGGCTGCGCAGGTAGTTCAAGCCGACGCCGCGCTCGCGATTCTGGCCGTGCAACGCGCCCGGATTCCCGACTTCAAGTTGCAGGCGACCTTGTTCGAGCTGCGCGCGCAGGCGCAGCGTGCCGCCACCTGGCGTGCGCGCGATACCGTGCTTGATCGCGTTCTCGACGAGCAGCTGCAGCAGCATCGGCGGCAGTCTTGCATCGAGCGCGGCCGGGTCGATGTCGCGTTCGATGCGAAGGCGCTCTTCGTAGTGCACTTTTTCGATCGCCAGATAATCGTCGACGACTTCAAGTTCACGTCGCAGCGTGACCGCCTGTGCGTTGCCGTGATCGAGTGCGTGGCGCAACGTGTTCGACAATTGCGTGACCATCAGCCTTGCGCGTTCCGCGTCCTCATGGATCAAGGCACGCAGATTGTTCAGTGCGTTGAACACGAAGTGCGGGTTCAGGCGCGCGCGCAATGCGTCGAGTTCCAGCGTCGACGCCGCGGCCTCCGCACGCAGCCGCGACAACTCGCCCTGTCGAAAGCGGCTCAGCGCTTGCACACTGATCCAGGCCGCGACCCAGACCGCGAGCGGCATCGCACTGTTCACCCAGTAAGCGAACAGCACGCCGGGTGACGAATAGTTCGCGCCACCGCCCGGCAATTCGAGCCAGCCGAAACGGATTCCGCCGGTGAGCACGACGTACAGCAGCAGTTGCAGCGCGATCGGCAACAACAGGACGGCGAGCGCGACGCGCCAGGCCAACCCGAATCCACTGCGCGTGAGCCAGTGTTGGCGCAGCGCGAGTGCGCGCAACCATTCGCTGCACGCCCAGAGCCCGAGACCGACGACGAGTGCGATCGTGACGGCGCCAGAGCCGAGCGGACCGAAGCGGCGCGACAGATACAGGATCAGCGCGCTATAGCCGCCCCAGATCAGGGCCTGCAGCAGCTGGCGCTGCAGGCCTGGGCTCAACCGGTGAGTCATGAATGGAAGATCATGTCGTTGCAGACTCGCACATCAGTTGGCCGACGGCGCTGCCGGCTTCAGGACCGCACGCACTTCGCGTTGCAGCCAGGCCGCATCGTCCCACATCAGAAAATGATAGCCGCTGTCGCTGAGTTTGATCTGCACGCCCGGCAGCGCCGCGTATTGCAGATCGAAGACGGCCTGCGTCGACTCGCGCGTCGCGCCGAAGGCGGCATAGCTGGCCCAGGCGCCCAGCACCAGGGTCGGCGTTTCGATCTTCGCAAGATCGGCGCGCAGGTCGGTGGTCATCAGTTCAAACATCGCCTGCGCGGTCGTCGCGCGATCGCTCTGTTCGCCCCATGTGACCAGGGTATCGATGCGCGCTTTCTGGTTCGACAGGTTGGTCAGCGCCATCCGCAGCTGCGCGCGGTAGCTCGCATCATCACTCGCAAGCATGCCGGCGCGCATGCCTTCTGCGATCGGCCGCACGCTGTCAGCGGTGGCGTCGGCACTGCGCGCGCCGCCGAGGAAGGGCAGCGAGTCGACGATGACGACCTGCTCGAAGCGCTGCGGCGCGGCGATCGCGAGCTGCAGACCGAGTACACCACCGAGGCTATGTCCGATCACGACCGCATGGCTCAGTTTCGCATCGTCGGCATAAGCGAGCACGCGATCGCGCATGCCATGCAGCCACGCTTCGCTCTGCACCGGCTTCGTGCCTGCGAATCCCGGCAATTGCACGATATGGCATTGCACTTCGGGCTGCAGCGCGGCGCAGGTCTCGGTCCAGACGCTGCCCGCGGAGTTCAGGCCGGGAATCATGATCAATGGACGGCCGTGGCCGACGACTTCGACACGCAGATCCTGGAATTCAATCACGTTCGCTTCGCTGTCGCTCGACGCACTCGCCGCGGCGATCGCGATGGCGATGGCGATCCAGGCGCCGGGTGAGTAGTGGCGGTTGCGGCAGATATTCGGAAGCAGATTCATCGTTGGACTCCTTGGTTGGAGAATCCAGCGTGCAACCGCGGTCGCACGTCGCGTTCGAAAAGATGACGAGCGGCTTCAGTCGATGTCGAGCGGCCAGAGGCGCGGGATGAGCGTCGACGACGCCCGGGCGAGCGACGTGTTTGAATGACGGTCATGAACCCCGCCGCACCATCCGGAGCGGCACGCATCGGAGATGTTCCATGACCTTGGCCCGTACTGCGCTTTCGCTCATCCTGTTCGCCTGCAGCGCGACGGCCTTGGCCGAAGTGCCGTTCGCAGCCGACATCGCCAAGGTCGAGGCCAAGGTGATCGAGTGGCGCCGCGATATCCATCAACATCCTGAGCTCGGCAACCGCGAGTTTCGCACTGCAGGCCTCGTCGCCAAGCATCTGAAGTCGCTGGGGATCGAAACCAAAACCGGCGTTGCCCACACCGGCGTGGTTGGCGTGCTCGTTGGCGGCAAGGCCGGGCCCGTGGTCGCGCTGCGCGCCGACATGGACGGGTTGCCATTGACCGAGCGTGTCGTGCTCCCGTTCGCTTCGAAGGCGCGCGCCGAATTCAACGGTGCCGAGGTCGGCGTGATGCACGCATGCGGCCACGACACGCATGTCGCGATCCTGATGGGCGTGGCCGAAGTGCTGGCCGCGCATCGCGCCGAGATTTCCGGCACGGTGAAGTTCATCTTCCAGCCGGCCGAGGAGGGTGTGCCCGAGGGTGAGGATGGCGGCGCATTGCTGATGGTGCAGCAGGGCGTGCTGACAGACCCGGCCGTCGACGCAATCTTCGGCCTGCACATCGACGCGAGCCGCGAAATCGGCACGCTCGGCTATCGTCCCGGCGGTGCCATGGCCAGCGCCGAGTCCTTCCGCATGACCGTGAAAGGCAAGGGATCGCATGGTGCCTATCCGTGGATGAGCGCCGATCCGGTCGTGGCGTCGGCTTACATCGTCACCGCCTTGCAGACGATCGTCAGTCGCAACGTCGAACTCACCGCAGCGGCGGCGGTGGTGACCGTCGGCAGCATTCATGGTGGCAACCGCAGCAACATCATCCCGGAACAAGTCGAGATGCTCGGAACGTTGCGGGCGCTGACGCCGACCGCGCGCGAGCAATTGCGCACGCGCCTGATCGACGTGGCCACCCAGGTCGGCGCCAGCTTGGGCACGAAGGTGACGGTTGAGGTGCCTGTTGGCACGTCCTATCCGGTGACCGTCAACGACCCCGCCCTGACCGCGCGCATGCAAACGAGTCTGCTACGTGCAGCCGGTGCAGACCGGGTCGAGCTCGAAGTCGCCCAGACCGGTGCGGAAGACTTTGCCTATTTTTCCGAGAAGGTACCCGGCTTCTATTTCTTTCTCGGTGGTCGGTCGGCGAGTGTGCCCAAGGCCGAAGCGGCCGATCACCACACCGCCGACTTCCAGATTGATGACAGCGGCCTCGGGCTCGGCGTGCGCGCCATGATCCAGTTGACGATGGACTATTTGTCCGGCCGCAGCGACTGATGATGGTCGAAAATCAGCCGGTCATGAACCCGAGATTCGCACTCGGATACAGGCCGAGATTCGGGAAGATGTCATTGATGCCGCCGGCATCGACGCCGAACCACGAGGCGAGCGTCGCGGCGTAGGGATCGACACCGGTGGTCGGGATGATCTGGCCATAGCCGGCATCGTTCGGATTGTTGCTCTGCGCGAGCGACGGCATCTGGCCGAAGAAACGCCCGCCGCGCACCGCGCCGCCGACAACGAAATGATGTCCGCCCCAACCGTGGTCGGTGCCATCGCCATTGGTCGACAGCGTGCGCCCGAAATCGGAAGCCGTGAACGCGGTGACCGAATTCGCGATGCCCATCTGCACCGTCGCTGCATAAAACGCGTTCATCGCCTGCGACAGCTGACCGAGGATGGCGGCCTGTGTCAGCAGCTGCGCGTCATGGGTGTCGAAGCCGCCGAGGCTGACGAAGAAGATCTGCCGTTGCATGTTCAATGCCGCCGACCCGCGCACATTGATCAGGTTCGCGACCTGCCGCAGCTGCCCGCCGATGCCGGTCAGCGGGAACGGCGTGTTCCAGGTCGGCAACGGATTCAGTGCGGCACCGAGCGTCGTATAGGTCGCGATCGAGCGACGCGTGGCATTGGCGTAGGCGCGCTCAAACATGTGCGCCTGCGTGCCCTGGGCCATCAGCGCGTTGAAGGTCTGCGTACCGAGTTCGTTCTGGTATTCACCGAGATAGCCGATGCGGTCGACGCCACACGCGCCATCGTTGTCACAGGGCTTCATCACGTACTGGTCGATGCTGCTGCCGCGCTGGAACAAACTCTGGCTACCGAGCGACATGGTCATCGACAGCGCCGGATTCGGGTTGGCGCTGTGCAGCAGGTCGGCGATGCGTCCGCCCCAGCCGTCGGCGCTGGCGTCGTCGGCACGTGAGGTCTGCCAGAAGTTCGCCTGGTCATCATGCGAGAACAACTGCGGCGGGCGCGGCGCGATGCCGCCCTGATACTGCGCCTGCGTGATTGGTCCGAGCAGCGGCCCGACATTGCCGATGATCGCGACTGGCGTATGTTGGCTGCCCATCGGCAGGGTGTTGAACAGCGTGCGCAACTCCCCCATCGCCGGATGCAGGCCATAACTTGCACCGTCGCTGGGCAGTCCACCGGGCAAACCGCCCTGCGCCGCCAACGGCGTCAGCGGCAGCACCGAGGCTTGCGCAATGGCCATGGCCGGACGCGTCGCGTTGTAGATGCCGTAATGCGCGGCATCATGCGGCACGATGGTGTTGAAGCTGTCATTGCCGCCATGCAGGAACACGCAGACCAGCGCCTTGTAGTCCGGGAAGCTGATGCCCTTGGCGCGCGTCGCCGCTTCAACCAGTTTGAGATTGCCGAGGGCGCTGTACAGCGCGACGCCGCCGAGGGCCGACTTGATCGAGCGACGCAGGAATTCACGACGATTCGGGTGCATGGTGAAGTGCATGGCGGCGCCTACTTCTGGATGTTGAATTCGGGGGAATTGACGATCAGGTACAGCGCTTGCTGCACGTTGAACAGCGCGCGCCGTTGTGCAGCATTGAGGCCTAGCGGCTCGCCTGGAATAGCGTCCGGCAGCGGCGCGTTCGCGTCCAGACGATCAATCAACCAGCCGCGCATGTAGTCGGACATGCTGCCCGCCATCATCACCAAGTCCAGATGATCGACGAGCGCTGCCGGATTTGCCGCCAGCGCGCGCAGCGCGCTGTAGTCCATCAGGGTTTCCTCCGGCTCCTGCGCGTAGCTGTAGGTGCTGCCGACATAAAACAGAAAGATGCGCCATTCGAGCGCGTTCGGTGCCGTCACCAACTGCGTATCGGTCGCGATCTGGAATTCCGGCGACACCAGACCAGCGTCGCGTATCTCGCCGGCCTGCGCGAAGTTCGGCTTGAAGAAGTTGAACACCGAGGGCGCGCTCAGCGGCAGCTGACCGTACTCGTCACGGATATGCGAGTAGCGGAAAACACGGCCATTGGTCGACACGCCCGGTGCCACGCGCCACAGGCGCACGAGTTTGGTCAGCGGCTCTCGCAGTTTGCCGAAAGTGGTCGGCGCCGTGACATGCCCGGTGCGCGCTTCGCTGTCGAGCAAAACGGCACTCACGACCGCCTTCAAATCACCGCGCACGCCGGCACCGTTGTCGTTGAACTTGGTAGCGACGCGTGCGACATAGGCCGGCGTCGGATTGCTGGTGACCAGGCGCTGGATCAGATGCCGCGCCATGAACGGCCCGACGTTCGGATGATTGAAAATATTGTCGATTGCTGCGTCCAGTTCCGCTGTGGCATCGCCCTGGGTGGGGCCACTGGCAGTCAGCACACCATTTGCGAGGGCGACACCCGGATACACCAGCAACTGCTTGGTCGTGGTCGCATCGTGGAAGGGCTGATACGGCGCCATCGGTGTGATCCACTCCGGCTCGTAGGGATTGCCCGGCGCGCAGTCGGCGTTCTGGCCGAATTCTTCGAGGCTGCAATTGACGAAGTTCCAGCCGGTGAACACATGTGCGAAGCCGCGCACCTGATCCTGGCCATAGGTCGGAATCGGATTGCCGTTGGCGAGCATCAGGCTGCCATCCAGATTCAGGCGATTCAGACCGATCGAGAACAGCTGCAGGATTTCGCGCGCGTAGTTTTCGTCGGGGCGGATATTCAGGGCCGCATCGTTTTTGCGGTTGCCGAGCATGCTCAGGTACTTGCCCATGGCCGGATGCAGGGTGACGTCTTCGAGCAGCTCACGGTAATTGCCGAAGGCATTCTCGGCGAGCATGTCGTAGTAACTCGACAGCGCCCACGGCTGGAACAGCAGCGCGGCGTTCTTGTCCGAGACCACCATGATTTCCGACAGTGCAAATGCCATGCGTTGACGTAACTGGTCGTTGTGCGTCAGCAGCGGGTTGCTCGGGTCGTACAACTGCGCCGTATGGATGAACCACGCTTCCTGTCGATGTTGCTGATACACGCCTTGGGGAATATTGGACACCCAGTCCAGATAAGGCGTCTGCAACGAGATTGCGGCCGCGAACTGCTCGTCCAGCCAGGCCTGGTAGCCGATCTGGCGCAGATGGGCGATGTCCTGCAGGCGCCCGCCGTAGGTCGCCTGGTCGAGGAAGCGCGCCGCCTCGACATCGGTATTCGGGCCAGTGATGCGTTCTTCAAAGCTGTCGCTGAACACCGTTTGCGCCAACACTGGCGGCGATGTTGCTGCCACCACGCACAGCAGCAGCGCGCACTGGCGCAGCCACCCGTTTACATCCACTCGCATCATGAAGTCGCTCCCACCCAAGCTTTCGAGCGCGCATCATGACCGATGCGCGCCATTTGTGTGACGAAAAGTCACATGAATCATGCCAATCCTCTGCGACGTCCATCGCAGTCTGCGAAGTTTGGCCGTCACCCATTCGGAAAACGTCGCTTCGCGCCGGAAGCGAACGGCCATGGCGCTTCTGCTGCACTGCAAAACAGACGATTGAAACATACGTTTGACTTGTGACGGAATGTGCATTAATTTGGATTCGTCGTCAGCGCGACAGACAAGATCGCGCGACGCCAAACCACGCAAAACATCACAGGGGAAGGCTCATGCTGCGCACACTGTTGTCTCGATTCCTGCTCGTTCTCGCACTTGTCGGCGTGGCACCGCTCGCCGGCGCGCAAAGCACGTACACACAAACCCGCTACCCGATCGTGCTGGTACACGGCCTGCTCGGTTTCGATTCGCTGTTCGGGGTCTATGACTATTGGTACGGCGTACCGTCCGACCTGCGCGCTGGTGGTGCCAAGGTGTTCGTCGCGAATGTCTCGTCGTCGAACTACAGCGAAGTGCGTGGCGAACAGTTGATCCGCGATCTGGTCAACCTGCGCGCGATCTACGGCCACCAGAAGTTCAATCTGATCGGCCACAGCCACGGCGGGCCAACCGCGCGCTATGTCGCTTCCGTGCGCCCGGATCTGGTCGCGTCGATCACCTCCGTCGGCTCACCGCATACCGGCAGCAAGGTGGCGGACGGTCTGAACGCCGCGTTGCCGCCGGGTTCGCCGTTGCGACCGCTGGTCGTGGGCTTTGTCGATGCGCTGTCGGTGCTGATCGAGTTCCTGTCGAACGATGCAGATCCGCAATACGCGCTCGGTGCACTCGCGTCCTTGTCATCCTCGGGCTCGGCGACATTCAATGCGCGACATCCGCAGGGCATGCCCGCAGTGCGCTGCGGACAAGGCGCAAGTGTCGTCAATGGCGTGCGCTATTACAGCTGGGGTGGCACCTCGGTGCTGACCAATATCTTCGACGCCAGCGACGCGATGATGGGTGCCGGCGCGCTGTTCTTCGGCTTCGAACAGAACGATGGCCTGGTCGGGCAATGTTCGTCGCATCTCGGTGTGGTACTGCGCGACAACTACGGCTGGAACCATCTCGACGAGGTCAACCAGATTTTCGGTTTGCGCGGCCTGTTCGCGTCGAACCCGGTGTCGGTGATTCGCACTCATGCGAACCGGCTGAAGTACGCCGGGCTCTGAGCCCAAGATGATGTTTCACGCAAAACACGCGGCCCGGAGATTTCCGGGCCGCGTCCTTTGGATCTGTGGACTCGCGTTGGTGATGGGTAGCGTGTTGTGGTTGTCGCTGGAGCGGCCGCAATCAGTCGCGCAAGCACCCGCTGCGAGGCCGTCCGCAACCGTCGATCCGATCGCCGTGCCCGCAGACGTCACGTCGTCGCCATCCAGCGCAGCGCCGGTTGCGGAAAGCAGCACACCACAGCTCGCGACACCGGCATGGCCGGCTTCGCTGCGCGACAGCGTGCCGGATGGCGCGGTCACGCTCGATGGCGGTGGTCGCGTTATCGCGAGCAATGATCTGCGCCGCCTGTTCGACTATTTTCTGAGTGCGACCGGCGAGGTCGATGCCGCGACCATCCGCGCGTTGCTGCTGGATCATGTGCGCAGTCGCCATGGCGACGCGGTCGCGGCCGAAGTCGCCGCGCAGTTCGATCGCTACGTCGACTATCTGCACGCCGCCGCGAACCTCGGTGAATTGCCCAATGAGGACCTGCGCGCGCGTTTCGAACGGCTGCAAAAACTGCGCGTCAGCATGCTCGACGCAGCGACCGCCGAGGCCTACTTCGGCGACGAGCAGCGTTACACCGAATACACGCTGGATCGCCGCGACCTGATCGCCGACGCCGCGCTTGACGACGCCACTCGCCAAACCAGGCTCGACGCACTCGATGCCACACTCAGTCCCGAGCAGCGCAACAGTCGACGTGAAGCGGTCGCCGCACAACTCGTGGATGAACAAAGTCGCCAGTTCGACGCACTCGCGATCGATCCGGCACAACGCCAGCACGAGCGCGCTGCACTGTTTGGTGACGAAGCTGCACGTCGACTGGCCGAAGCCGATGCCGAGCGCGCCGCCTGGGACGCACGCGTCGCCAGTTATGTGCAGGCGCGCAATGCGCTGCAAACTGACCCCCGACTGACACCAGCCCAGCGCGCCAGCGCGATCGCCACACTGCGCGCGCGCGGGTTCGATGCCAACGAGCAGCGACGCATCAGCTCGCTTGAGGCGATTGGGCAATTGTGATGACGGAAATCAGCCTGGTGACCGAGAGCTTCAACCTCGCCGAAGGCCAGAGCTTCGAGGCATTCGCCGCGACGTGTCGCGCCTTGACCGGCATGCTCAGCCAGCAATCGGCCGAAATCCTCGTCTGCGATGCGAGCAACGACGCACGCGTCGCCGCTCTGGTCGCTACGTTGCCGAGCGCCGCGCTCTTGCCGTCGCAGGGTCTTGGCTACGACGCGCAGAAGAATCTTGCAGCGCGCACGGCGCGCGGCCGTTATGTCGTCTACCTCGATGGCGATTGCCGGCCTTGCCACGAGGACTGGCTCGACCTGTTGCTGCAACCACTGCGCGACGGCCGCGCCCAGGCCAGCGGCGGTACCTCGTTCTACGACGCGTTATCGCCGACGGCGATGGCCATGAGCATCATCGACTTCGGCTACACATGGGAACGCCCGGATGCGGCGCTCGACTGTTATGCCGCAAACAATGTCGCCTTCACCACCACGCTGCGCTGCGAGATTCCAGCGGTCGAGGAAGGCATGCGCTGCAACTGCTACGCGCACACCCAGGAATTGCGCCGACGCGGCCGCGAGATTCTGAGCGTCGTTGATGCCGAGGTGTTGCATGAAATGCCCGACGTTGAACGCGAGCGTCAGCGCCGTGGTTATGACGTCGCCGCCGCGTGCTGGGTCAACCCGCTGCAGATCGAAAGCTCGGCGCTGGCGCCCACCGACGCCGCGCTACGCTGGCATCGCGCACGCTTCGCGCATCTGGATCAGCAACGACTGCGCTGCGCACCGGCGACACTCGGGATCACGTCAGACAACATCGGTGAGGTACATGCCGAAATTCTGCGCCTGCGCCGCCTTGATCTGGCCGGCCTCGCCGAGGCCTTGCAGGAAGGCGAACGCGATGGCCGCAACGCCGAAGCACGCGCCACTTTCAATCCGTGGTTGGCGGCACAACGAGTGGGTTGACGCCTTCACGGCGCAAACGGCAGCGCATCCAGATCGACATTGCCACCGCTCAGCAGCACACCGACGCGCTGACCACGAAAGCATTCGCGGTGCGCCAGCAACAGTGCGTAAGTGATCGCGGAACTGGGTTCGACAACAAGCTTTAGCCGCTCCCAAAGTCGCCGCGTGGCCGCAATCGTGGCCGCGTCGTCGATCGTCAACACCTCGACCTGATGCGTCTGCAACAGACGCAAGTTGATCGCGCCGATGGTTGCAAGCAGTCCGTCGCAGAGCGATACCGGCTGCGGTACCGGCACGACTTTGCCGGCGGCAAGCGAACGCTGCGCATCATCCGCACCGGCGGGCTCCGCACCGATCAGCCGGGTATGCGGCGAACGCGCACGCAGCGCGGTGGCACAGCCGGACATCAGTCCACCACCACCCACAGGGGCCACGAAGGCATCGAGGCCATTGATCTGGTCGAGCAGTTCCAGCGCTGCGGTGCCTTGTCCGGCAATCACATACGGGTTGGTATATGGGTGCACCAGGTGCGCGCCGGTATCGCGTTCGATCTCGGCACAACGCTGTTCGCGCGCCAACAATGTCGGCGCACAGCGATGCACGATGCCGCCTGCTGCTTCGATATTCCGCAACTTCGCGCGGTTGGCGTTCTCCGGCACCACGATATGCGCGGCGATGCCGCGCAGCGTCGCTGCTGCGGCCAGCGCGGCGCCGTGATTGCCGGAAGAATGCGTGACCACACCGCGCGCGGCGGCGGCATCGTCCAGTGCGAACACCGCATTGCAGGCGCCGCGAAATTTGAAGGCGCCGACACGCTGCAGGTTTTCGCATTTGAAGAACAAGCGCGCACCGATTTCCTCGTCCAGCGCCTCGTCGCGCAGCACCGGGGTAATGCGCGAATGCGCCGAGATGCGTTGCCGGGCCGCTTCGACATCGGCGATGTTCGGCAGGGATTCGAGCATGCACACACCCTCGGCTGAATGCGCGATCTTATCGGAGCCGCGCCCGCTGCTGATAAACTGCACGGCCAAAATGGAGCCGAAATGCACGTCGATTTTGCCGACGCGATCGTGATTGCGCGCTGATGCTCGACACCGAAGCACTGCACGAGACACCGGAAGGCATCGCGTTGCGCTTGCGTACGGCCGGTGCGGTGCCGCGCGCGCTCGCCTGGCTGGTCGATACCGGTATCCGCCTCGGGGTGTTCACCGGGGTCGCGATGATCGCGGCCTTCCTCGGCGAAAGTGGCCAGGGTCTGCTGCTGATTGCGATGTTCCTGTTGATGTGGGCCTACCCGATCGCGTTCGAGCTGTTGATGGACGGGCAGACGCCGGGTAAACGCCTGATCGGCGTACGCGTGCTGCATGCGAACGGTACGCCGGTCGCGTTCACGGCTTCGCTGATCCGCAATCTGATGCGTACCGTCGACGCCTTGCCGGTCGGCTACGTCCTCGGCTTCCTCAGTTGCGTGATCGACCCGCACGCGCGGCGTCTCGGCGATCTGGTCGCGGGCACGATCGTGGTGCATGCCGAGCGCCTGCGTCACGACACCTCGATTGCCGCGGTGCCGACCTACGTGCCGTCGCTTGCGCTGCGCGCCGAGGAACAGGCGGTGATCGTCGCCTATGCGGAGCGCGCACCCCAGCTCACCGTTGCGCGCCAGACCGAACTCGCGTCATTGCTGTCGGCATTGACCGCGGCCAACGGCGAACGCGCGGTGCAGCGACTGCTCGGCTACGCCAACCACATCATCGGTCGCTGATGCGCCAGGACCAGTTCATCAGCCGACACGCGCCCGAGTGGGACGTGCTTGCCGCGTGGCTCGCGCAGGCTGACAAGCGCCGCACAGCCGCGCCCGCAAACGAGTCCAGCAGCATCTGCGACGACAACGAGATTCCGCGTCGCTATCGCCGTCTTTGTCAGCAACTCGCGCTGGCACGGCGGCGCGGCTATAGCCCGATGCTGATCGAGCGCGTCGGACAACTGGTCGAACGCCTGCACACGATTCTGTATCGCCCACCGAATCCACGCTGGTGGCGCGCGATCAGTTTCATCGCCTCCGATTTTCCAGCCGAAGTGCGCGCCAACGCCGGTTACATGCTGGTTGCGGCAGCGTTGTTCTTCCTGCCGCTGATCGCGATGATCGCCGCCGTGCAGGTGCAACCGGAGTTGGCGCACAGCGTGCTCGGCATTGACGAACTGGCGCAGATGGAACAGATGTACGACCCGGCGCGTGAAGACCGCATCGGTCGCGACAGCGGCACCGACCTGATGATGTTCGGCCACTACATCATGAACAACATCAGTATCGGCTTTCGCAGTTTCGCGAGTGGTCTGCTGGTCGGCGTCGGCTCGATCATCGTACTGGTCAGCAATGGCGTGATGATCGGCACGGTCGCCGGACACCTCACCGGCATTGGCTACGGCGGACCGTTCTGGCGCTTCGTGGTCGGCCATTCGGCGCCGGAACTGATCGCCATCGTGATCTCCGGTGGCGCCGGCATGCGCCTCGGCTTCGCCCTGATTGCGCCCGGACAGCTCAGTCGCGTGGCCGCGTTGCTGGCCGCAGGCAGGGTCGGCGCCCGCCTGATCGTCGGCGTGTTCGTGATGCTGCTGGCGGCGGCCTTCATCGAAGCCTTCTGGTCGTCGATCGCGAGCTTGCCCGACCTCGTGAAGTTCGGCAGCGGCGGCCTGATCTGGGCGGGCGTGCTCGGCTGGTTGCTGTTCGGCGGACGCGGACGCGTGTATGCAACTTGACGGCATCCAGATTGCGCTGCGCAGCCGCGGCGCGTGGGAAGCGGTCGATCTCGGCATCGCGCTCACGCGTCAGCACGCGGGACTGATCGCGCGCAGCTGGTTTCTGTTCGGGTTACCGCTATTTGCGCTGCTGAATGCCGTGTTCTACGCGCTCGACATGCTGTGGCTGGCGACGCTGTTGTTGTGGTGGTTGAAACCCTGGTTCGACCAGCTGGTGCTGCACATCCTGTCGCGTGCCGTGTTCTCCGCACCACCGTCGCCGCTGGCGACGTTCAAGCAACAATTCCGGATGCGCGCCGTGCTGCCCTGGCTGCTATGGCGGCGCATCGATTTCGCACGCGGCCTGACCATGCCGGTGTCCCTGCTCGAGGGTCTGCGTGGCCGCGCGCGCAGTGATCGCTTCGGCGTGCTCGGACGGGCATCGACCAGTGCCGTGGCAATCGGACTGTGCGTCGTGCTTGCCAATATCGAGGCCGCAATCTATCTGTCGCTGTTCATCCTGGTGCTGATGTTCGTGCCCTTCGAGTTTCTGCCCGAGTCGGCGCAGATCATGTTCGAGGTGCTGTTCGAGGATCCGCCGCGCTGGGCGCAAGTGTTGACCAACGCGGCTTATTTCCTGTCGATGAGCGTGATCGAGCCGTTCTTCGTCGGCGCCGGTTTCGCGCTGTACCTGAATCGACGCACCCAACTTGAAGCCTGGGACATCGAACTCGCGTTCCGCCGCATCGCCAAGCGCCTCGGCGCAGTGAGCTTGCTGTTCGCACTTGCGCTGGGCGCGCTGATGTCTGCGGGCGAGGTCACCGCGGCGTCAACGACAAACACTACGGGCCCAGTGGCGGTCGAGGCGGACGTCACCGCTGCAGAAGTCGACGAAGACGAAAGCGAGGAAGAGGCGTGGACCGCGGACGTGGTCGAGGCACGCGAGCTTGACGCAATCTTCACAGCCCATCCGCGCGATGCAGAATTCGCGGCACAAATCGATGAGACCCTGCAGGCGAAAACTTTCGGCGAGAAGAAGACGCTGCAACGCTGGGAACGCATCAGTCCGCTGACCGATCAACCGACGCGATCGGAGTCGCCCTTCATTGACTTGGTGAGTCGCATCTTCGGCTTCATCGCCGAGTTCGGCTTGTGGATCCTGCTCGCGGCGCTGATCGTGTTCGTGATCCTGCGCTTCAGCCAGTGGCGACTGCCGCTGCTGGAACGCCTGCGCAAGCGCAGCGCTGCTGCCGCTATGCGGGTCGAGGACGATGCCGTGCCGGAAACCCTGCCCGATGACGTTGTCGCCGCAGCGCGTGCGCTGTTCGCACGCGGCGCGGTACGTGCGGCCATGTCCCTGCTGTATCGCGGTGCCTGCGCCGGCTTGCCGCTGCGCGCGGGCGTAACGCTGACGCCGGGCGCGACCGAAGCCGAGATTCTGCGTCACGTCCGTGCCATCGAGAACCGCACCGTGCGCGATGCGCTTGTCGATGTCGTACGCAGTTGGCAGCACACGGCGTATGCCGCAGACCTGCCCGATGCCGAAGGTTTCGAAGCGATCGCCGCGCGTTACGCCGCTGCCGGACTGGTGCCGCGATGAGTGCACGCGCGCGCAATCTGCTGATCGGTGTCATCGCGCTGCTGACGGTAGCGGCCGGCGTGTACTGGTTTCTCACAAATTTCCACCAGGTACCCTTCGATCTGCGCACGCCACCAGCAGCAGAGGCGCGCCGCAACCGCCTGCTCGCGCTCGAGCGCACCCTGCAGACGCGTGGTCTGGAAGTGTTCAACAGCCTGCGATTCGAAACCCGGGAGTTCGCGAACGCGCGCGACAGCGCAATCGTGCTCGACATGGATCCGCGCCATTTGCGAGACAGCGACGTCGACGCTCTAATTGCCTTTGTGCAAGAAGGCGCGCTGCTGCTGATGCGCATGCCGGCGAGTGCCGAAGGCCGCGCTGGTGCCCTGCTCGACCGCCTCGGTGTCGAACCGCTGGAAGCGGATCCGCATTGCTTCGACATCGCGCTTGAGCTGCACGGCAAGTACGCCATGTGCGGCGGAACGCGCCTCGGTGGCGATATTGAAACGCAGTTCACGCAACTCGCGAGTTACGACGACAGCGAGTACGGCTACTGGTTTGGTCACCGCGATGTCGAAGGCGGCCACGTCTATCTGGTCAGCGAGCTCGACATGCTGCACAACACGGCGCTCGACGAAGCGGCGGCGGTCGAGATCAGCGCGGCTCTGCTCGCGCCATTGCTGAAACGCCAACACATTCATCTGTTCCGCGGCATCGATGTCGAGCCTTTCCATGTACTGATCGTGCGTCGTGGCTGGCCGGCCCTGGTGCCGGCAGCAATCGCGCTGATGTTATGGCTGTGGATGCGCAGCGAACGTTTCGGACCCAAGCTGCCGGATATCGCTGTCCGTCGTCGCGCCCTGCTCGAACACGTGCGCGCCAGCGGCGAATTCCTGTTTCGTCGCGGCAAGCCGATGACCATGCATCGCGCCCTGCTCACCCGCGTGCAACGACGCATCGACGAACGCGAACCGGTGATCGCGGCACTGTCCGGCGCCGCACGCGACGCCGCGCTTGCCGAACGCACCGGGCTCGCGGCCGCAGCCATCACGCAGGCGATGAACCCGGTCGGGATCGGTCGCCCGGAAACGTTTTTCGCCACCCTGTCCACCTTGATACAACTGGAACGCCGCCTATGACTACGTCCGCTCCGCCCCCCATCACCGGCACCGCCCTGGTCGAACGCGTGGATGCCATTCGCGACCAGATCGCCGCCGCCTTCATCGGCCAGCGCGAGGTGCTCGACCAATTGCTCGTTGCCCTGCTCGCCGGGGGGCATGTGCTGATCGAGGGCGTGCCCGGCCTCGGCAAGACCCTGCTGGTGCGGTCGCTCGCCGCTGCCTTGCACGGCACATTTTCGCGCGTGCAGTTCACCCCTGACCTGATGCCGAGTGATGTCAGTGGCCACGCCTTCTACGACCCGAAGAGCGAGAGCTTCAAGATCCGTCGCGGCCCGGTGTTCGCGAACCTGCTGCTCGCCGACGAGATCAATCGCGCGCCGGCAAAAACGCAGTCGGCCCTGCTCGAAGCGATGCAGGAAAGCCAGGTCACGATCGAGTCGCGCAGCTTCCCGTTGGAGCCGCCATTCATCACCATCGCGACGCAGAACCCGGTCGAGCAGGAAGGCACCTATCCGTTGCCGGAAGCGCAACTCGACCGCTTCTTGCTGAAGATCCTGATCGACTACCCGGCGATCGAGGACGAGCTGCGCATGGTCGATGCGATCAGTCGCGGCGGCAATGCGTCGAGTTTCGATCTTGCCGGTGTGCGCGCCGTGGTGCAGCCGGCGGATGTGGTCGCCATGCAGGCGGGCACGGCGGCCGTTCGACTTGATCCGGTCGTGCTCGACTACGCCGTACGCATCGTGCGTGCGACCCGCAATTGGCCCGGCATCGTGATGGGTGCCGGCCCACGCGGCAGCCTCGCACTGGTGCGTGCGGCACGC
Organism: Lysobacterales bacterium; assembly: GCA_043753835.1. Lineage (GTDB taxonomy): Bacteria > Pseudomonadota > Gammaproteobacteria > Xanthomonadales > Ahniellaceae > JADKHK01. The sequence goes on from JAYUVY010000039.1 coordinate 22,103, forward strand.
GCACAGGCAGTGATCGAAGGTCGCGATTTTGTGACACCGGACGATGTCGTGCGCATCGCGCGACCAGCCCTGCGCCATCGCATCGCGCTCGCGCCGGAGATGCAGATCGAGGGACGCCGCGTCGATCAGGTGCTCGATGCGCTGCTGCTGAAGGTCGAAGCGCCGCGGAAATGAAACCGGCGTCGGCCCTCATTATCGGCTTTGTGCTGTTGGCGCTGTTTGGCGTCGCGGTCGCCTTCGCGTGGGCGCCACTGCAGTGGCTGCTGTTTGCCGGCGGCATCTGGATCGCACTGGCGTTGCTCGATGGTTATGCGCTGCGCCAGCTCGCCACACCCCAGGTGCGACGCGAGGTCGCGCACGTGCTGCCGCTCGGCGTACGACGCACCGTCGCCTTGCAGTTGCATCCAGCCACCGCACTGCCGCTACGCGTCGATGTGCATGACGGTCATCCGCCCGGCTTCAGCACCGACGGCCTGCCGCGTCGACTTGCGCTCAAGCCACGTGCGCAGACCGCGATCGAATACACCCTCACCGCACATGATCGCGGCGTGTACGCATTCGGGCCGATCGAGCTGCGCCTGTATTCGCCGCTGCGCTTGTGGACACAAAAACGCCTGGTCAACGCACCGGCCACGGTCAAGGTCTATCCGGATTTCGCGCCGCTGACGCGCCTCGCGTTGATCGGCGCTGATCAGGCCAGTCGCGTGCTCGGTGCACATCTGCGCCGTCGTCGCGGCGACGGCACCGAGTTCCATCAACTGCGCGAGTACCGCCAAGGCGACAGCCTGCGCCAGATCGACTGGAAGGCGAGCCAGCGCGCGCGCAAGATGATCTCGCGCGACTACCGCGAGGAACGCAACCAGCAGGTGATGCTGCTGCTCGATAGTGGCCGGCGCATGCTCGCGCGTGATGGCGCGCTGTCGCATTTCGATCACGTCTTGAACGCGAGTCTGCTGCTCGCCTGGATCGCCTTGCGCCAAGGCGATGCCGTCGGTCTGCTCGCGCATGGCGGCGATTCGCGCTTCATCAAACCTGCGCGCGGACTTGGCGCGCTCGATCACATGCTCGGCGCGGTTTACGACCTGCAGCCGCAGGCGGTAGCGACCGACTATCTGGCGGCGGCGACCGAACTCGGACTGCGTCAGCCGCGGCGTTCGCTGGTGGTGATGATCACCAATGTCCGCGACGAAGATGTCGAGGACCTGCTCACCGCGGTCAAGCAACTGCGTCGCCGTCACGTGGTGATTGTCGCCAGTCTGCGCGAGAAGGCGCTGGATCAGGCAAACGCTGCAACGCCGCAGGACTTTGATGGCGCTTTGCTTGCGGGTGCCGTCGCGCTTTATCTCGACGACCGTCGTCGTGCGCACGATGCGCTGCGTGCGCACGGCGCCAGCGTGCTCGATGTCGATAGCGACGCGCTACCGGCGGCGCTCGTCGAGCGCTATCTTGCGATCAAGCGCGAAGGCGTGTTGTAGCCGCAGGCTTCGCTGTCCCATCCTATGGAAGATCAAGACATGTCTATGACCACCCCGACCCGACTTGCCGACTACCAACCGCCAGCGTGGCGCGTCAGCGATGTCGATCTGCGCTTCGAGCTTGACTTCGCGACAACCCGGGTACACGCGCGCCTGCTGGTGCAACGCCATGCCGATCGCGTCGATGGCGAGCCTTTGCGTCTGCACGGCGAGGAGCTGACCGTCGTCGATCTCAAGCTCGACGGCCGCAGCTTGAGCGCCGACGAGTACCGCTACGACGATGGCATCCTGGAAATTGCCGGCGCGCCCACATCCTGCGTGATCGAAAGCGAAGTGCTGATCGCACCTACGATGAACACCCGCCTCGAAGGCCTCTATCGCTCCGGCGCATTCCTGACCACGCAATGCGAAGCGCAGGGCTTCCGCCGCATCACCTTCTGTGTCGATCGCCCCGATGTCATGGCGCGCTATCGCGTCCGTCTGGAAGCAGATCGCGCGCAGTTCCCGGTGCTGCTGGCAAATGGCAATCCGGGCACGTCCGGTGTGTTGCCGCATGGCCGCCACTACGCCGAGTGGACAGACCCCTGGCCGAAGCCGAGCTATCTGTTCGCGATCGTGGCCGGCCAGCTCGAGCACATCGAAGACCACTTCCGCACGATGGAGGGCCGCGATGTGACCCTGCGCATCTATGCCGAGCCACAGGCGATCGATCGTTGTCGGCATGCGATGGACAGTCTGAAGCGGGCGATGCGCTGGGACGAGGAAAAATTTGGTCGCGCCTATGATCTCGATGTGTTCAACATCGTCGCCACCTATGATTTCAACATGGGCGCGATGGAGAACAAGGGCCTGAACATCTTCAACGCCAAGGCCATCGTCGCCGACCCGGCAACCGCAACCGATGCCGACCTCGACTACGTCGAAGCCGTGGTCGCACACGAATACTTCCACAACTGGACCGGCAACCGCGTCACTTGCCGCGACTGGTTCCAGTTGTCGCTGAAGGAAGGCTTGACGGTCTATCGAGACCAGGAATTTTCGGCGGACCAGGGCTCGCGCGCGGTCAAGCGCATCGACGACGTGCGCCAGTTGCGCTCGGCGCAGTTTCCCGAAGACGCCGGACCATTTGCGCATCCGGTGCGTCCGGGTGCCTACAACGAGATCAACAACTTCTATACCTCGACCGTTTACGACAAGGGCGCCGAAGTTGTGCGGCTGTATCGCACCCTGCTAGGCAGTGACGGCTTCCGTCGCGGCATGGATCTGTACTTCGAGCGCCACGACGGGCAGGCCGTGACCTGCGACGACTTCCTGCGCGCGATGGCCGATGCCAATGGTGCCGAACTCGACGCTTTGACGCTGTGGTATGCGCAGGCCGGCACGCCGGTGCTGCGTGCCGAACTTCAGCATGACGTCGCGACTCGTCGCGTGCACCTGCGCATGAGTCAGCACACGCCGCCGACACCGGGGCAGCTGGACAAATACCCGCTGCCGATTCCAATCCGCATGATGCTTTACGCCGCCGATGGCCGTCCGCATCCGCTGCGCTTGGTCGGGGAGCCACCGACAACCGAAACACAACGCGTGCTGGTGCTGTTGAAAGCGGATGCGGAGTACGTGTTCGAGGACATCGACGCGCGCCCCGTAGCCTCGCTGCTGCAGGACTTTTCGGCACCGGTACGACTCGAGTTCGACGCCAGCGCCGACGATCTTGCATTCCGGGTCGCGCATGAGCACGACGACTTCAACCGCTTCGACGCTGCGCAAACACTCGGCGAGCGCGTCCTGTTGCAGGCCTATCAACACGGCGTGCTCGAATCCGGCGCGGTTCTCGCGGTGTTGCTCGCGGCACTCGCAAAACTCGTGGACGACCAGCGCATTGACCCGGCGCTGGTGGCTGAATGTCTGGAGCCGCCGGACGAGATCGTGCTCGGCGAACGCATCGAGGCCCTCGATCCGACGCGCCTGAACGAAGTTCGCGAGCAACTGCGTGCCGCGATCGGCCGGCATCTGGCCAACGCACTGCTCGCACGCCGCGTCGCGCTGGCAGCGGTTGCACGCGGCGGATACGAGGCCGAAGCCGTCTCCGCACGCCGCTTCCGGCAGCGCGCGCTGCATCTGTTGATGGCTGCCGACAGCACGGCCCATGCCGGGCTCGCACAACAACAGTACGCCGAGGCAGGCACGATGGGCGAACGCCTGTCGGCGCTCGCGGCGCTCGCCCACCACGCAGTTCCGGGCGCGCAGACGCTGGCCGAAGCGTTCTATCGCCGACATGCCGACGACCAGTTGTTGATCGACAAATGGCTGGCCCTGCAGGCGACGAACCCGCAACCCGGCACGCTCGAACGCGTGCACGCGCTGCTCGAACATCCTGCCTTCAGTCTGCGCAATCCGAACAAGGTGCGCTCGCTGCTCGGCAGCTTCGCACGCCAGAACCGCGCCCGATTCCACGAAGCGAGTGGCGCCGGTTACCGCTTGCTCGGTGCGCAATTGGCCGAACTCGACGCCATCAATCCGCAGATCGCGGCGCGCCTTACCGCCAGCTTCAACCTCTGGCGCCACCTCGAACCCAATCGGCAACTGCTGATGCGCAATGAACTGGAACGTCTGGCGGCGATACCGGGCCTGTCGCGCGACACCAGTGAGATCGTGTCGCGGGCATTGGCGGGGTGAATCCGACGGCCTGAGTTCATGCCGCGGAAAGCCCGCTGCGCAGCGGCTGGCCCGCATATACTCCGTCCATGACTTCAGTTCTCGCGCGATTCGGGTCGGTGCTGGCCGACCTTCGCTTTTTCATCCCCGGAATGGCCCTGCTACTGGTGAGCCTTTGGTCGCCGGTCGCCACTTGGCCGTGGCTGGTGGTACTGGCGCAGCCACTGCTCGCGGCCGCTGCGGTGCGCCTGCTCGGCTATGACCTGGATGAAGGCTTCTTCGGACTGGTGTTCCGGCGCGGTCCGGTGATGCTGCTGGTCCTGCTTTGCTATGCGCTGTTGGTCGGCGTGCTGGTGGCCTGGCCGATCCATGCGCTGCTGCAGGCGCGCACGCCCATGCTGGCGATCGCGCTTTCGGGCGGATTGCTGATGTCGATTTTCGCGGCGCTGCGGCTGTGGCCGATGGTCGGGCTGAGCATGGTCTGCGATGACGCCTGGTTCGTCGACGGTCGCCACGTATCGCCGTTGCGAGCGCTGCACCAAGTAAGCGCGCAGGCGTTGCTCGCGACCGGCAAGGCCGGTGATCAGCACTTTGGTTCGGGCGTGCTGGTGGCACTGGCCCTGATCCTGCTGGTGCTTGCGGGCGTGGCCGTGTCCGGCGTTGTTCACTGGCTGCCGTCGTCGCTGCGTGCGCAGGCTTGGGGCGTGTTTGCGCTCGGCATCGCGCCCGTCGTGCACCTGTTGGTGATTTGGCGCTCGGCGGCATTGCTGAATGATGCCGACGAGTCGCCGCAAGGGCTGCAGCGGCCGCTCGAGTTCCAGTCACCGACCTTCGCCGACACGACCACGATCGCGAACGACTGGGATGCGCCACCACCCACACCCGCGAGCGCCGACGCTGCAGAACCGCCGACGACCCAGCCCGAGCGCAATCTCGCCATGCTCACGGCGGTTGGTGCCGGCAATGTGGCGCAAGCTTTGGCCCTGCTCGATGCCGGTGCCGATGCCAATGTCGCGCCCGGACCGAATGACCGTGATCAACGCGGCGCCCTCAGCATTGCTGCGACCTGGTCCGATCTGGGCCTGATGCGCACACTGATTGCGAAAGGGGCCGATCCGAATCTGGCGGTGAATGGCATCACCCCGTTGCATGCGGCGACGCGCGATTCCCTGCATGGTCGTGCCGACGCGGTGATGACCCTGCTTGCCAATGGTGCCATCCCCGATCGCGTCGACCACGACGGCAACGCACCGCTGCACCACGCCGCGCTGAGCGAAGAACCGACCATCGCGGCGATGTTGCTGGATGCCGGTGCCGCCACTGATCCGGTAAATCGCGAGGGGCTCACCGCGCTCGCGATCGCCGCGCGGGCCGGCAACGAAGCAGTACTGCGACTACTGCTCGATCGCGGCGCAAAAATTGAAACCGCACGCGGCGTGTCGGCCCTGATTGCGGCGGTCAGCGGGCATGAGGATCGCGCCGCAATCATCAAGCGATTGATCAAGGCCAAGGCCGACGTTGCCGCGCTCGACAAACTCGGTCGATCGGCCCTGCATGCGGCCGCGCTGCACGGCCATGGCGATTGCGCCGACGCCCTGATCGCCGCCGGCGCTGACGTCAATGCGCGCGACGCCCACGGCGTGACGCCGCTGATGGAAGCGGCACGCGCCGGTGCGAATCGTGTGCTTGCGCGCCTCGTATTCCGCAAACCCGACGCCAGCCCGACCGACGCACAGGGACGGACTGCCCTGCACCTCGCCTGCGCCTCGCGCCAGGCAAATCTGGAAACCGTGAACACGCTCTTGGCGCTCGGGATCGACACCCAGGCGGCGACCCGTGACGGTCGACGTGCGGTCGATATCGCGTCCGCCAGCGGGCGCTGGGACATGGTCGCGGCGATCGATCCGAATGCCAACCGTCCAGCGTCGCTGGATGCGCCCGATGATGTCGAGGACACCACACCAGCCCCCGGCGAACGCGAGCGTCTGTTGCTCGAATCACTGCGGCAGGGCCATACCCATATCGCGCGCGAATTGCTCAGTCTGGAACCACCGCTGGCGACCGAGTCGCTGTTGCGCGCATTCCGGATTGTGCTCGAACACGACGATGTCGATGCCCTGCACATGCTGGTCGCTGAAGGCTTCGATCCGGTCGCGGCACCGTTGGACGACAGCGAGGCCTTGCAGATGGCGGCGCGTCTGCGGCCAGTGCCGACGCGTTGCATGCAGGCCCTGCTCGGCACTGGCGCTTCGGCCGCCGGTGCCGGCGTGCTGTTGCCACTGCTCGCCAATGCCGTCGATGAAGAAGCCGGCCCGCGCGATGCACTCGATACGTTGGCGCTGCAGTTGCTCGATTGCGGCGCAGACTGCTTCGCGCGCATCAGCGGCGGCGCCGGTGCCCTGCATCTCGCCATGCGCGGCGGACTGATCGGTATTGCGCGGCGCCTGATCGAACGCGGTCTCGACGTCAATGCCGTCGATCACCATGGCCAGACCGCCCTGCATTTATTGATGCGACTGCCTCGCGATGGTCGCGAAGCGTTGCTGGTCGCGCTGATCCGCGCCGGTGCCGACCCGGAGCGCGCCAGTGCCGACGGCGAAACGCCGCTCGGCCGCGCGACCTTGGCGCGCCGCGACGATGCGCTGCGACTGTTGCGTTGGGCGCCGTGGCGACTGCCGCAGCGCGGCTTGCTCGACGCCGACCTGCCCACGGCGGCACGCGCCGGTGATCGCGCTGCGGTCGGCAAATTGCTCGAACTCGGCCTGCCGGTTGATGCGACCGATGCCCAGGGCTGCACCGCCCTGTTGCGTGCGAGCGGCGGCGGCTTCGAAGGCATCGTTGCCGACCTGCTTGAACATGGCGCCGGAACAAACTTGCGTGCAGGCACCGGTGCCACGGCGCTAAGCGCCGCAGTCAGCGCCGGACACGAGCGCATCGTCGCCGCTCTGGTTGCGCACGGTGTCGAGATCGACCAGGCACTTGCCGGCGGCGTCACGCCACTGATGATCGCTGCGGCACTCGGCAACGACGCGCTGGTGCAATCGTTGCTGGTGCGTGGCGCTTCGGCTCTCGCCCAGGACGAACTTGGCCAGACCGCGCTGCACGCGGCCGCACAATTCGCCTATAACGCGGAAGACGCGCAAGCGGCGACGCGCGTGATCGACCGTCTGCTTGATGCCGGCTGCCCGATCGACGCCGCCAATCGCGATGGTCAGACGGCGTTGCTGTTGCTGCTCGGTGCACGCGCCGACGCGGGCACCCGTTCATCCAATCGTGAGCTTGGAGAACTGATCTCGCGCCTCGTTCACGAAGGCGCTGACGTCGATGTCCAGGATCGTCGCGGCATCTCGGTGCTGCATGCCGCAGCGATGCACGGCATGCTTGACGTCGCCGAACGCCTGATCAAATCCGGCGCCGACCCGCGCCGTCGCGACGGCGTCGGTCGCAGCGCGAATGAAGTCGCGATTCTTCTCGGTTACGTCGATCTCGCGGCGGTGTTGAAGCGGGACTGATCAGCCGCCGGTCGCCGCGCTCTTCGCTTCGGCATCGATGCGGTCGGCCTCGAAGATCTGTTCGAGTTCAGCGAGCGCTTCACGCGAAGTCTGGATCATCTTGGCTTCGTCTTCGCGGACCTGGAATTGGGCGCGCAGGATCTTTTCGTCTTGCACGCGGAAGCGTTCGACACGCTGTGCCGCGCGTTCGCCTTCGAGGCCGAGTGACTGCAAGGTATGGCCGGCGAGCGCCAGGCTGGAGTGGAAGGTCTCGCGCACGACATCAGTGACGTCGAGTTCCCACAACGCATAGACATGCTGACGATTGCGTGCGCGCGCCACGATCTTGATATTCGGATAAAGCCGGCGCACGAGCTTGGCAATGCGCACGTTTTCGGCTGGATCATCCATCGCCAGCACGAACACGTCGGCCTGGTCGAGGCGCGCGGCGCGCAGCGTTTCCGGACGACCGGGATCGCCGTAGTAAATCAGGCTGCCGAATCTTCGCGACAACTCGACCTGTTCGACGCTGTGCTCAAGCGCCACGAACGGAATGCGGCTCGCACGCAGCACGCGACCGACGATCTGGCCGACGCGACCGAAGCCGGCGATGACGACGCGCGGCGCATGGTCGTCGGGCAGTTCGTCGTACGGTTGTTGCTCGCCGCTTTCCAGCCGGCGCGCGACGCGTTCTGCGAGTGCGACCAACAAGGGTGTGGCCGCCATCGACAATACGATCACCGCCGAGAGCAGGTCGCGCAGGTCGCCCGCCAGCACACCGACGCCGAACGCGAGTCCAAGCAATACGAACGCGAACTCTCCACCCTGGGCGATCACCGCCGCCATGCGCAACGCATCGGCGACATTGAGCCCGGCAACACGCCGACCGATCAGATACAGCACCGCAGCCTTGACCAGCAACAACACCGCGACACCGAGCAGCACCGGCCCGAGCGCGGCCAGCACCAGCTGCCAGTCCACACTCATGCCGACGGACAAAAAGAACAGGCCCAGCAACAGCCCTTTGAACGGCTCGAGATGCGACTCGACCTCATGCCGATATTCGGAATCGGCGAGCAGGATGCCGCCGAGAAACGCGCCGAGCGGCATCGACAGCCCAGCCAGTCCGGTGATCCACGCGGTGCCGAGCGCTACGGTCAATGTTGCGGCGCTGAAGGTTTCAGCACTGCGCGTCTGCGCGGCGATGCGGAACAGCGGTCGCACCAGAAAGCGGCCGGCGATCACAACGGCGGCGATGCTGCCGATGGCCTTGAGCAGACCGACCGCCGAGAAGCCGCCGCTTTCAGCCGCGACGCCGAGCAACGGAATCAAGGCCAAGGCCGGAATCGCCGCGAGGTCTTGCAACAGCAGGATGCCGAGCACGTCGCGTCCGCAGGGCATGGTCAAGACTTTGCGTTCGGCCATCAACTGCACACCGATCGCCGTCGAACTGAGGGCGAGCGCGCTGCCGATGACGAGCGCGGCCTTCCAGCCGATACCGAGCGCGAGTGCGATCAGCACGAATACCAGGCTGGTCGCAACGAACTGGATCAGACCAAGACCAAATACGGCGCGTCGCATCAGCCACAGACGTGCGGGCGACAGTTCCAGTCCAACCAGGAACATCAGCAAAACCACACCGAGCTCGGCCACCGCGAACTGCCCTTCCCCGCTCGCGACCACGGCCAGCGCATGCGGACCGAGCAAGGCGCCGGCGAACAGGTAGGCCAACACCGCGCCGAGCTTGAGCCGATTGAAAATCGGCACCGCAACCACCGCCGCAAGCAACAGGATCAACACCGGTTCCAGCCAGGCAACGCCATGCATGCGCAAACACTCCGATCAGGGCAATGCCGGCATCATCGCCGCGAATTGTGGCAAAGGAAATGTCGACCGACCTCTGGCTACCGACGTGTGCTCAACCCTGCTTCGCACCGCCGTGCTTGCGCGCCACGATCATCGCCTTCAGCGCGTTCAGGGCTTCGCTGAGCGCGTAGTCGGTGTCGAGTTCGGGGTCGCGGGCGATTTGCGATGGCCCCTTGATGGCCCCGGCGGATTCGAGGTGGCCGCTGAGCGTGGCTTCGGTCTCCAGAATCTCCGGGCCGCGATCCTGCTGCACCAACTGCACGTCGGCGAGCACGATGTCCGGGGTGATGCCCTGTGCCTGGATCGAATGTCCCGACGGCGTGTAATAGCGCGCCGTGGTCAGCTTGATCGCGCCGCCGGTTTCCAGCGGCAGGATGTTCTGCACCGAGCCCTTGCCGAAGCTCTGCTGGCCGACGATCAACGCACGTTGATGATCCTTCAATGCACCGGCGACGATTTCCGAGGCCGAGGCACTGCCACCGTCGATCAGCACCACCAGGGGCGCGCCCTGGATCAAATCGTCCGGTCCGGCGGCGTAGGTGCTGTCGGCGCTCGCGAGGCGGCCATCGGTCTTGACGACAACGCCGCCTTCGAGCAACGCATCGCAGATTTCCACCGCCGCCTGCAGCACGCCGCCGGGGTTGTTGCGCAAGTCGAGCACCATGCCCTTGGGCGCACCGCCGTCGACTTTGAGCTTGCGCAGGCGATCGCGAAACTCGATGCCGGTGTTTTCCTGGAACACGCTCACGCGCACATAGGCATAGCCCGGTTCCAGCCAGCGGGTGCGCACCGACTGCGCCAGGATCACTTCGCGGGTGAGTGTGAATTTCAGCAAGTCGCCGGCGCTGCCGCGTTCGATCGTCAGTTCGACCGTGGTCCCCGGTGCCCCGCGCAACTGGTCGAGCGCCTCGTCTTCGCGTTCGGACACAGCCACACCATCAATCGCGACGATGCCGTCACCGGCCTTGATGCCGGCCCGCGCGGCCGGTGAATCGTCGATCGGGGCGATGACCCGAAGCAGCCCCTCGACGCCGATCACCTCGATCCCGAGGCCGCCGTACAGGCCTTGCACGTCCTCGTCCCATTGTTTGAGCTCGTCGGGCGCCAGATAGGTGCTGTGCGGGTCGAGGTCGCTGAGCACGCCGCGGATCGCGCCTTGCATCAGGGTCGCGTCGTCGACCGGATCGACATAGGCGTCCTTGACCGCGCGCAGCACGGCGACAAAGGTGCGCAAATCTTCGGGGCGGATCTCGATCGCGGTCGGGTTTGGCGCGGTCGGACTGGGCGCAGAGACGGGCGTGGCCAAGGCCGTATGGGCGGTCAGCAGCAGGGCGGCAAAACGACGCATGGCGGTGATCTGCAAAGGGAAACAGGCCACACCTTAGCCCGCCGGCGCGGTTTCGTCATGACCCCGTCACGGCTCCGTTTGTTTTTCGTTGGGGGCGCGGATACACTGCGCGCCCTTTTTTCCCGGGCTCAACCCCGGGTCGTCCTGTATCTCATCGGAGAGATCATGCCAAACGTAAAAGTCCGCGAAAACGAGCCTTTCGAATTCGCCCTGCGTCGCTTCAAGCGCACTTGTGAAAAAGCCGGCATCCTGGCTGAAACCCGCAAGCGCGAGTTCTACGAGAAGCCGACCCAGGAGCGTAAGCGCAAGGCCGCCGCGGCCGTGAAGCGTACGCTGCGTCGCGTGATGCGCGACGTCACCAAGCGTCAACGCATGTATTGATCGACCGCGGGGACGCAAGTTCCCGGGCCGATGGTTTCACCGCACTCTCCGTAGCCGGCGCTGCTCTCGCACCGCCGGCTTTTTGTGCTTCCAGATTTCCGTAGTTGATCTCCCAAATTTGATCCAGGGAACGCCATGAGCCTCAAGCTGAAATTGACCGACGACATGAAGGCCGCAATGAAGAGCGGCGAGAAAGACAAGCTGCAGGTGATTCGCCTGATCAACGCGGGCATCAAGCAGCGCGAAGTCGACGAACGCATCATGCTCGACGACACTCAGGTGCTCGCGGTGCTCGAGAAAATGCTGAAACAGCGCAAGGACTCGATCACCCAGTTCGAAGCCGCGGCGCGCGAAGACCTGGCGGCGATCGAACGCTATGAAGTCGGCATCATCCAGACCTATCTGCCGGCGCAGATGTCGCCCGAAGAAGTCGAGGCGATCGTCGTCGCATCGATCAGTGAAGCTGGCGCGACCAGCGCCAAGGACATGGGCCGTGTCATCGCACTCGTGAAACCGAAGGTCGCCGGTCGTACCGACATGGGCAAACTCTCGGAGCTGGTCAAGCAGAAGCTCGCGGCGCTGGGCTGATTGCTTTGCTCCTGAGTTGATCCTGCATCCATGGCCCGCATCCCCGACCGATTCATCGACGACCTGCTGGCGCGCACCAATATCGTCGAGGTGATCGAGGCGCGCGTGCCGTTGAAGCGGGCCGGGCGCAATCATCAGGCGCGTTGCCCGTTCCATGACGAGCGGTCGCCGTCGTTCACGGTCAGCGAGGACAAGCAGTTCTATCACTGCTTCGGCTGCGGCGCGCACGGTTCGGCGATCAAGTTCCTGATGGAGTACGAGCGCCTCGAATTCATCGACGCGGTCGAGGAACTGGCGGCGCGGGCCGGGCTGAAAGTGCCCTACGAAGGCGGCGTCGCACGCGGCCCGCAAGACCAGTTCGCCGAGCTCTACGAGGTACTCGATGCCGCCGCGAAGTACTTCCAGAAGCAGTTGCCCACGAGCGACAAGACCCGTAAATATCTCGAAAAGCGCGGCCTTGATGTCGCGATGATCCAGCGCTTCGGCCTCGGTTATGCGCCGGACGGCTGGGACGGTGTGCGCAATGCGGTCGGCAGCAGCGAATCGCGACTGAAGGCACTCGATGTCTCTGGCATGCTGTCGAGCAATGACAGCGGCCGCAGCTACGACAAGTTCCGCGATCGCCTGATGTTCCCGATCCACGACCGTCGCGGTCGCGTGATCGCCTTCGGTGGCCGCGTGATGGGCGAGGCCGACGGCCCGAAATACCTGAATTCGCCGGAGACACCGCTGTTCCACAAGGGCCGCGAGCTTTATGCGCTGTATCAGGTGCGACAGACGCACAACAAGATTCCGCGGCTGATCGTGGTCGAGGGTTATCTCGACGTGATCGCCCTGTTCCAGTTTGGCATCACCCAGGCGGTGGCGACGCTCGGCACCGCGACGACCAAGGACCACGCGGAACTGCTGTTTCGCAATTCGGCCGACGTCTACTTCTGCTTCGACGGCGACAAGGCCGGGCGCGGCGCTGCGTGGCGCGCGGTGGAATCGGTCCTGCCGCGCATGAAGGACGGGCGTCAGGCCTTCTTCCTGTTCCTGCCCGACGGCGAAGACCCGGACACCATCGTGCGCAGCGAAGGCGCCGATGGCTTCGAGAAACGGCTGAAACAGGCCATGCCGCTGTCGGAATTCTTTTTCGCCGAACTCGCGAAAGATGTCGATCTGCGTGGGCTCGAAGGCAAGTCGCGCCTGGCCGAACGCGCCAAGCCATTGCTGACGCAGATTCCCGAAGGCTCGTTTCGCGATCTGATGCAGCAAAGCCTGGTCAGCCGCACTGGCGTGAGCAGCGCGCCGACGCGTACGCCCGAGCTGCCGATGGCGTCACCACGCAGCGTGATCGCCAAGCCGGCGCAGCGCAGTCTGGTGCGCGCCGCGATCTCGCTGCTGGTGCAAAAACCCGATGTCGCGCAGGCGCTGGAGCCGCCGTATGTGTTCGGCACACTGCGACAACCGGGCGTCGAGTTGTTGATGGAGATCATCGGTCTGTGCCGCTCGCGTCCTGGCCTGAAGACCAGCATGCTGCTCGAACACTTTGCCGAGCGCGAGGAATACGACGCGCTCGCCAAGCTCGCCTTGGTCGAGTTTCCATCGGCACCGGAACATTGGAACATCGAGTTCGTCGACGCCTGCGAGCAGCTCAATCGGCAGACGCTGCAGCAGCGCATCGACGAATTGCTGGCCAAGCAGGATTCCGGCTTCCCGCTGTCGAGCATCGAGAAGAACGAATTGCGCGAAGCGCTGGTCACGAGGGCGAAGCGATGAAAGCTACCCGACCGGGCATGATCTGGGTCCATAGGCTGCTGGTTGCCATGGCGCTGGTGTGGTCGACGGCGAGCGCACAGGACGCGACGCCGCCGAGCGCCGAGCCGAGCACTTCAGCAATCGCCACCAGCGACGTCGCGGCGCGTGCCGACGCCGATGAACAACTCGCGGACAGCGTGCAACGGCGTGTTCAGGGGCTGGCGTCGAATGAGTCGTTCGCGGAACGACTGAAGGCGCTGACCGCATCGCGAGATCGTCTGAAAGCGGCACTGCGCCCAGTGCAGTTGTCGGTCTTGCCGCTGCGTCGGCTGGAATCGCTGGAACGTCATTGGCAGTTTCTGCTGCGCGAAATGGAACGCTGGCGGGCGGACATCCAACGCGCCATCAAACCCTTGTCGACCGAGGCCGAAGCATTGGCTGGCAAGCGTGCCGAGTGGCAGGCCACGCTGACGGCTGCCGATGCCGCCGCGTCGCCGTGGTCGGTGCGCGCGCGCCAGGTATTGCGACGTCTTGATGCTGCCGAAGCGACGCTCACCGCACCCAGCGCCGCCTTGTTGCGGCTCAGCCACAGTGCCGGGGCGCTCGGCAATGACATTGAAGGCGGGCTGGAAGGCACACGCGCACAACTGCGGTTGAAGGACCGGCAATTGCTGCGTCTGGATGCGCCACCGATCTGGCAGACGCAGGAACTTGCCCAACAGGCAAACCGCGCCAGCGTGCATCGCGAAGGCCTGGCGATCGAGTCCGCATTCGCCGCCGACTACGACAGCAAGTACCGGCGCGGCATCGACACGATGACGCTGAGCATGCTCCTGCTGCTGCCTTTGCTGATCTGGATCTCGCGCCGGACGCGTGCGCGTGCGCGCCGCGAACACGTGCCCGAGGCGACGCTCGCGGTGCTGTCGCGGCCATTCGCAGCGTGGATCGTGCTCTACGCGTTGACCTGGATGCTGTTTAACTGGGACGGCCCGGTGCTGCGCCACGAAGTGACCCTGCTGATCGCGTGGTTGCCGGTGCTGCGCCTGCTGCCCGCCGTGCTGCGTCAGGCGATGGGGCCATGGGCGTGGATCAGCGCGGTGTTCTACGCCCTCAACTTCGGCGTATCGCTGCTCGCCGCCGACGCCCTGATCTATCGCTACGCCCTGTTGGCGTTGAGTGTGGCCTTGATCGCCACCCTGCTCCTGCTGGCACAGCGGCGACGGCGTGCGATGGAGCCATCGCGCGCACGCACGCGCACGCTGTGGCTGCTGAACGGGTCGGCCGTGCTCGCCACCATCGCCCTCGTCGCAGTCGTGCTGGGCAATGTCACGCTCGCCACGGTGTTGCTCGACGGCCTGCTCGATGCGACCTACCTCGCGGTCGCGCTCGCCGCAGCGGCGACCGTGATCGCGGCGCTCAGTGAAGTCGCGTTGCGCCGCGGCGCCATGGTGATGCCGCAGCCGGTGACGGCACGCGCTGGCGCCCTGCGTCGTGCCGCGATCACGCTCGGCGGCGGCGTTGTCGCCGTGCTCTGGCTGCTGTCGACGCTGGCGGCGTTTCGCATCCTGGAACCGCTGAATCAGGCCGCGCGCATCGTGCTCGACTTTCGTGCCAGCTTCGGCGATGTCTCGATTTCGGTCGGCAACATTGTGCTGTTCGGCGTCGCCGCGTGGGCGGCATTGTGGATCTCGGCGACGATCCGCAATCTACTCGCCGAAGACGTACTCCCGAACATGGCCTTGCCGCGCGGTGTCGCGCACAGTGTCTCGCGGCTGAGCTATTACGCGCTGGCCACATTGGGTCTGCTGTTTGCACTGGCCATCGCCGGCTTCCATCTGCAGCAACTGGCGATTGTGCTCGGCGCCCTCGGCGTCGGTATTGGTCTCGGTCTGCAGGATGTCGTCAAGAATTTCGTCAGCGGCTTGATCCTGATGGTCGAGCGGCCGATCCAGCCCGGCGACGTGGTCGAGATCAATGGCGTGACCGGACGCGTGCGCGATATCGGCTTGCGTGCGACGCGACTGATCACCTTCGAGGGCGCCGATGTCGTCGTGCCGAACGGCATGCTGCTGTCCGACCGTCTGACCAACTGGACCCTGAGCAACAGCAGCCGACGCATCGAAGTGAATGTCGGCGTCGCCTACAACAGTGATCCACAACAGGTGTTGGCGCTGCTGCGCGATGTCGCGGCGCGCACCGATGGCCTGCTCGCGGAACCGGCCGCCGCGGCCTTGTTCGTCGGTTTCGGTGCCAACGCGCTCGACTTCACGTTGCGCGCATGGACTCGCGACGACTCCGACTGGGTCGCGATCCGCAGCAATATGGGCCTGTCGGTCTTCGCTGCATTGCGCGAAGCCGGCATCCTCATTCCGTTTCCGCAACAGGACCTGCATCTGCGCAGCCTGTCGCCAGAACTCCTTTCCCTGCTTGCTGAGGTACGCAAGCCCACGACCACGGATGTCCCGCCGCCATGAACACCGCATCGCCCACTTCCGTTGTTCCGTTCTGGCATCGCCTCGGCGACATTTCGCGTTATCCGCTGCAGTCCGGCGCGATGTTGAACGTCGCGCTGTTCACCGGGTTGCGCCTGTTCGATCTGCTGCCGCTCGGTTTCATTCCGTCGACGATCATTTCCATGTTCCTGTGGATGGGAATACTGAAATATGCCGTCGAAGTGCTGGTGCAGACCGCGGACGGTCGCTTGAACGCACCCGAGTTCAACCCGAGCGTCAGCGAGTCGCAGGCGTGGAACCAGATCAAGCTGCAAATCCTGCTATGGATCATCCTGATCGGCGGCGCCTTCATTGTCGGGATGTTTCTGGGTACAGCCGCTGCCCTGATCTGGGCCGGGTTTGTATTGATCGCAATACCCGGCGCCACGATCACGCTCGCAATGACCAACAACCTGTGGGCATCGTTGAATCCGAGTGGCTGGATCGAGTTGATGCGGGCTTTCGGTTGGCCTTATTTCGCGGTCGCCGGCCTGTGCGCGCTCTATCAACTCGGCGGCGCGAATGCCGCGGGATTTGCGAGCAAGATTCCGTTCCTGCCGTCCTTCGTCACCTTTCTGCTTGCGTGGTTCCTCACCCACTACGTGTTGATCGCGACCTTTCACCTGATGGGTTATCTCGTCTATCAATACGCGGATCGCATCGGCCATGAGGTGCGGCGTGAAGTCGGCCCGACCAAGTTGCGGAATCTGCGCGCGGACCCGGACCAGAGCTTGATCGACGAGGTCGAGGCGCTGGTCACCGACGGTCGCGGCGACGAAGCCGCAACCCTGCTGCGCGACCACATCGCCTCGCGCGGCGGCACCGTGCTGCTGCATGACCTGTACCGGAAGCTGCAGAAGGCGCGCCAGGACAACGCCGCGCTGCTGCAACACGCGCAGGTCTATCTGCCCTCGCTGCTGGCGCAGGACAACGAGAAACGCGCGGTCGAGGTGTTGCAGGAAAGTTATGCGCTCGACGCCAATTTCTCCGCCGACATCGCCGACGATACCCATCGGCTTGCTGCGCGCGCGTCGCAACTCGGGCAGCACCAGATCGCCCTGAAACTGATCGCCGGCTTCCACAAACGCTGGCCCAAGCACCGGGATATCGCCCGCAACTACCTGTTCGCCGCGAAGCTGCTGACCGACAAGCTGAATCGCGAAGACCAGGCGCGCGCCTTGCTCGCACAGGTAAAGACGATGTATCCGGACAATGCCCTGATCCCCGAGATCGACCAGTACCTCGGTTTCCTCGACGCGCTCGCGAAGAATGCCGCGCCGAAACGAGAGCCCGCTTCCAGCTGAGCAGTTCAGCCAAGCAGCAAGGCCGCCTTGCCGGCTTCCAGTGACTGCGCATGGCGCGCACGCAAATGCGCGAGCACACGGCGCGAGGCGGCTTCGTCGCGTGCTTCCTGATGGGCGAGGGCGAGGCGAAACCATGCGGCCGGCAAGGGTGACGCGTCCGCTTGCGCCGCTTCGATCTGCGCGAGCACGGTGCCGGCTTCGGTCAACATGCCCTGTGCTTGCCAACGCTCGGCGAGATTGAACAGCAGCTCCGCCGCCAATGGCAACGACGGCGCGAACGCCTTCGTGGCCTCGGCGTGCCAGCGCACCTGGCGCAGGACGTCGCTGCGCATGCGCACCCGCAGCGCGAGTGCGTGCGCGACCGCACTGCGCGCTTCGGGACGATCCTTCGCATACAGCCAACTGCGCAACCAGGGCTCGATCAGATCGGTGTCTTCCGGATGCTGTCGCACCAGTGCATCGAAGCGCGAACGCGCGGCGCCGAGTTGTAGCTTGCCGAGTTCGACCATGCCCGCCGCAAGCCCTTCGGCGCGGTTGTCACGCGTGCTGTCTTCATCCAGATAGGGGCGATTGATGCGGCCGAGCCGCGTCGCCGCGAACGCCAGCAAGGCGCCGCTGATGATCCCGCCGGCATGCGCCTCAAACGCCACATTGGAACCCTGGGTCAGCAGCAACTGGGCCAGCTCCCAACCCAACCACGCCGGCAGCAACCACAGCGCGCGCACACGCGTGTAATCGAAGATCACGAAGAACCAGTAGAACAGGCGCACGCGGCGACGACCCCAGAGCACGGCATAGGCGCCCATCAACCCGGCAATGGCGCCTGATGCGCCGAGCGAGCCACCGATGTCGCCCCAGCGCCAACCGAGCGCGAACAGATCGCCGCCGAGTCCGGCCAGCAGATACAGCAACAGGAATCCGAACGCGCCTAGTACCGGTTCCACGACCAGTCCGAGCAGCACCAGAAAGATCATGTTGCCGATCAGATGGCCACCGCTGCCATGCAGGAACATCGAACTGAACATGCGGCCGAGGTCGAACTCGGAATATTTGAGCAGGTGCGCCTGCGTGAACGACGGTCGCCAGCCGGCGTCGAACTGCTGGCGCAACGGTTTCCATTCGGCATGCGCGGCACTGTCGGCACGAATGACGCGGTCACTGCGCAATTCGGCGAGGAAGGCATCGTCGAAGTGGATCTGTTCGGCGAGTGCCGCCGTCTGCCAGGGCTCCGGCATCTGCCGCCACTGTTCGCGCCAGGCGATCGTCGGCGTGCGTTCGACGTAGTCGCGATACGCCGGCAGCTCGATCGCTGCCAGCGGGCTCTGCGCATAGGCTTCGACGGCGAGGTTCTGCCGCGCATCATCCGGCCGCTGCAGGGCGACGTAGACGTAAATGTTGATCAGCACCAATAGCGCCGTGATCCACGGAAACGTCGCGAACGTCGGCTTCTTGTGCAGGGGGATGATCAGCACGACAGAACTCCGGACGCGCCGCCGCTCAGCCGATCCGCTCAAACGTCATCACCGCCGCGGGCGACTGCATCGGCACCGGCGGCGACAGGTAATGGTCGACGAGCAGGAAGGCGAACAGGGCCATCAGGTAGATGATCGAGTAGCGGAAGGTTTCCATCGCGAACTGTTCGTTCGGCGGATTCATCAGGCGCGCGGCGTAGTAAAGAAAACCACCGCCGAGCACGACCGCGCCGCCGAGGTAGATCAGGCCAGTCATGCCGGTCAGGTAGGGCAGCAGGGTCACCAGTACCAGCAGGATCGTGTAGAACAACACATGCCAGCGCGTGTATTCGACGCCATGCGTGATCGGCAGCATCGGCACCGCAGCGCGCGCATAGTCCTCACGGCGATAGATCGCGAGCGCCCAGAAATGCGGCGGCGTCCAGATGAAGATGATCAGGAACAGCAGCAGCGCATACGGATGCACTTCGCCAGTGACTGCAGCCCAGCCGAGCACTGGTGGCGCCGCACCAGCGGCACCGCCGAGCACGATGTTCTGCGGCGTCGCGCGTTTCAGGAACATGGTGTAGATCACCGCGTAACCGATCAGCGCGAAAAATGTCAGCACGGCAGTGAGCGCGTTCACGAACACGACCAGCAGCAGCATCGACAAGGCGCCGATCGTCAGCGCGAACACCAGCACTTGCCGCGGCGTCAGTTGCCCCATCGGCAGCGGCCGGTGCGACGTGCGTGCCATCAGCGCGTCGATGCGCGCATCGAGCAAGTGGTTGATCGCCGCCGCAGACGCCGCCGCAAGCCAGATACCGATGCTGCCGACGATCGCTTCGCGCCACGGCGGCCAACCCTCGACGGCCAGGAACATGCCGACGACCGCCGTGAACACAATCAGCGCAACGACGTTCGGCTTGGTCAGAGCCCAGAACTGGGAAATCGTCTGCAGTAGCTTCATCCGGTGAGCTTATCGTGGCGCCGGCGTGGTGCGCGCGAGCAGCACCAGCAGTGCAAACAGCAGCAGGACGGCACCGCCGTTGTGCGCAGTCGCGACATGCAGGGGCAGGCCCAACTTGACGTTGAGAATGCCGAGCATGATCTGCGCCGTCAGCAGGACAGCGATACCGATGCCGATGCCGCGCAGGCGCGTCTGGCGCATGGCCTTGAACGCGAGCATCAGCACATGTCCCGCGACCAGCACGGCAAACCAGCGATGGGCCAGATGGATGGCCGAACGCGCCGGGCCGTCCAGCACGCCGCCTTCGTAGTCGACACCGATGCCACGCCAAAGCACAAAGGCCTCGCGGAAGTCGGTTTGTGGCCACCACTGGCCGAGGCAATGCGGATAATCGATGCCGCAGGCGAAAGCCGCATAGTTGGCGCTGGTCCAGCCGCCGAGCGCGATTTGCAGCGACACCAGCACGAGGCCGACGATGATCATGCTGCGCTTGATGTCGGTAGCGCCGCTGACACCACTTACACGCAATGCGGTCCACGCCAGCAGCGCCATCGTGGTCATGCCACCGAGCAAATGCGCCATGACGATGATCGGTTTGAGTTTCCAGGTGACCGTCCACATGCCGAGCGCGGCCTGGAACAGGATGAACACCGCAGCGAACCAGAGCGCGCGCTTCGGCTGCGCAATGTCATGCCGATTGCGCCATGCGAGCGCTGCCAGCACGAAGGTGGTCAGCATCAGCAGGCCGGCGAAATAGCGGTGCACCATTTCCTTCCAGGCCTTGTGCACTTCGACCGGACGATCCGGATGCGCGACATTGGCCGCCGCAACTTCTGCCTCGTGATTCGGCCAAGTGACTTCGCCGTAACAACCCGGCCAGTCCGGGCAGCCGAGCCCGGCATGCGACAGGCGCACGTACGCGCCGAGCACGATCACCCCAAGCACCAGCACCACGGCAAACCAGGACAAGCGTCGAAACAGTGTTGCATTCATGGTCATTCCTCTATCGAATCAGTTTGCCGACATCCTTGCGCACACGCGCGAGGTCGGCTTGTTCGGGGTAACGCAGCATCAAATATCCCGCCGGATCGACTAGTGCGAGCGCGATGTCGGCGTTTGCGACCGGGACGTGCTGCTGCACGATGGGCGGCAGATCGGCCAGCGCATAGACGCCACCCACCTTGGCCAGCACAACGTCCGCGGGCAGGCCGCGGTCGGTGGCGATCCGTAATTTCTCCGCATGTCGACCGAGCGATATGCGCAGGTTGCCAACCTGATCAAGCCGCGCACGGCAAGGCGCATCGCAAACTTCGGGAATGCGCACAATCATGGTCCAGTGCCACTGCGGTGTCGTCCATGCAAACGGTTGGCCCGCCAGCGTGACACCCGCAACCTGGATCCGTTGCGGCGGATCGACCAGCTCACCGTAATTGCGGCGTCCGCTCGGCAGCCAGCCGGAAAACGCCAGCACGGTGGCAAGCAGGATCGGCGCTGCAAACAGCAAGGCCAGCAGGATCAACTTGCGGCGACCGGGGCCGGCGTCGTTCATCGGAACACGCTGTTCATCGGGATTTTTCCTTGCGACGTACGTGGAAGATGGCGAACAGGATCAGACAGGCGACAGCAAAGCTTGCCCACTGCAGCGCATAGCCACGGTGACGGTCGGCACTCATGCCCGATGGCTGCCAGTCGCGATGAAACGGCGATGCGGATTCCGCCGCCGGCAGAAACACCCGACCGAGCATCGGCGACAACTGCAGCGCTGCGGCGATGTCATGCGGAACGATGGCGAGCAACATCTGCGGCGTGCGCGAATCGCGCTCGATGGGCACCTGCGACGACAAACCGGCCGACGGTGCCGGGGCCATCAGTCCGCTGGCTTCGAACTCAGGTGCGATCGCCGGCAACTGGGGCGCGACGCGCCGCGAACGATCGGCCGCGATCCAGCCCAGATTGACCAGCACATGGCCGCCACCTTCGAGCGCCAGCGGCACGAACACATCGACACCGTATTGGCCTTGAACGATGCGGTTGTCGAGTGTCACGATGTGTTCCAACAGAAGCCGGCCACGCAGTCGCGCCGCGCTGAAGTCCGCGGTGCTGGCGAGTAATGCATTGAAATTGCGCCGTGGTGCCGCGTCGCGTTCTCTCAGGGCGGCTGCGAATTCGCGCGCGCGCTGGTCCTTGAACACGCCGCGCTGCCATTGCCACTGCGCCGCCGCGACAAAGCAGATTTCAGCGGCCAGCAAAACCGCGATCAACCACCATGCCGGTTTACGAAACGCAAACATTGTCGCGCGCACCCGGTCGTATACTTTGCGCCCAGTTTTGGACCTCAGGGCAGGTGCGTTCCATGTGGCAAAAAGTGCTCATCGTGCTCGTGTTCATCGCGATCATCTACAACCTCGGCGCCGGCCTTTACTTCATGATGACCGACAAGGGCGCGACCAACCGCACGGTGAACGCGCTGACGCGGCGTATTGCCATTTCAGTCGCGCTGTTCGCCCTCGTCGGCCTCGGCATCTGGATGGGCTGGATCGAGCCACATGGGGTGACGGTGCGCTGATTTTGTTGCTGTGTCGAAACAGAGCATCGCGGCTGCCGCCGCT
>JAYUVY010000040.1:0-16108 GCA_043753835.1 Lysobacterales bacterium
GACCTGGCAGGCCAAGACCGAGGCGATGGGCAGCCTCACGGTCGGTGCGCTCGAGATCGACCCGACGACCCCGAACACGCTGTACCTCGGACTCGGCGACGCGTTCGACGGCACCGGCATCGGTCTGGCCAAGACGACCAACGGCGGTGAGACCTGGTCGACGCCGGTCCTGCTCGGCAATTCCACTCGAATCCCCGACTTGCAGATCGCACCGGGCACGCCGTCAATCATCCTGGCTGCGACCGACGCCGGCTTGTATCGCTCGACCAACTCCGGCGCGAGCTTCAGCAAGGTCACGATCGCGACCGGCCAGGCCGGCGACCCGTTCGTGTGGACCATCGCGTGGGGCGGCGGCAGCAACTTCTCGCTCAGCCTCGAAGCAAACAAGGCCGCGGCGACCGGCACCACGGAAGGCCAGATCTGGCGTTCCGCCGACAACGGCGCGACGTGGACGCGCGGCACGGGCGTGACCGATACGCTCGGCGTCGGGCGCATCACGCTCGCGTCGGCGCCGACCAACCGTGCGACCCAGTACGCCATGGCGGCGGTGCCGAATCCGACGACCGCCAACGACTTGGCGAACATCTTCAAGACCACGGACGGCGGCGCCACCTGGACAAGCGTCGGCAAGACCGGCACCACGTACAAGAGCTACACCAACACGAACAGCGAATCGTCGAGCCTCTCGACCTTGCTCGGCGGCCAGGGCTGGTACAACCACGCCGTGCTCGTCGACAATGCGAACGCGAACATCGCCTACTTCGGCGGCCAGCTGCTGCTCGCGAAGACGAGCGACGGCGGCAGCACCTATCGACAGGTGTCGAACTGGCTCGCGCAGTTCAGCCTGCCGTACGTGCACGCCGATTTCCATTCTGCGCACATGGCGAGCAATGGCACGCTGTACATCGGCACCGACGGCGGCATCTTCCGCTCCACCGACAACGCGACGACGTTCACGCACACGCTCAACGTCGGTATCGCGTCGCACCTGATCTACCAGGTCGGTTCGTCCACGGCGAATCGCAATGCGGTGATCGCGGGCTTGCAGGACAACGGCACGCGCGTGCGCGAGTTGAACACGTCGACGTTCAACCAGGAAATCGGCGGCGACGGTTTCGGCTGCAACATCAATCGCGCGAACGGCAGCCTGATGCTGGGCAGCCTCTATTACAACCGCATCCAGAAGTCGACGAACGGCGGCACCTCGTTCGTCAGCGCATGCTCGGGCATCACCGAGTGCAATAACGACTCGACCGGCGTGTTCATCACGCGCATTGTCGAGCATCGCGGCGACAGCACCGGCAACACGCTGTACACGTTCGCGAAGACGCGCGTGTACCGCACGACCAACTATGCCGGATCGTGGACCGGCCTCGGCACGACCGGCATGCTCGCGTCGGGCGCGCAGATCCGCAACCTCGGTGTCGCACAGAGCAATGGCAATGTCGTAGGCATCGTCACCAGCGGCGGTGGCGTCTCGATCACCACGAACGGCGGCACCAGCTGGACTCAGCTCGGCGGCACCAACCTGCCGAACCACGGCAGCAGCCTGAGCCATATCTCGTTCGATCCGACGAACGCGAGCATCGTCTACGTCGCTTCTGTCGCGCCCGATGCGACCAAGACGCACCTGTGGAAGTCGACCAACGGCGGCACCACCTGGACTGCGATCGACGCTGCCGCGAGCGGCTTCCCGAACGGCGTGCCGGTCAACTCGATCCAGGCTGATTCGACCGACGCCCAGTACCTGTACGCGGGTACCCACCTCGGCGTGTATCGCTCGACGAACGGCGGCACGACCTGGGCCCGCTTCGGCACGGGCCTGCCGCTCGTGAACGTGACTGACCTGTACATCGCGCCCGACTCCTCGCTCGTTCGTGCCGCGACGTTCGGCCGCTCGGTGTGGGAACTCGTCCCGGCCGCGAACGCGAACCCCGTTGCGACCTTCTCGTTCACGACGTCGAACCTCACTGCGACGTTCACGGACGCCTCGACTGATTCCGACGGCTCGATCGCTTCGCGCAGCTGGAACTTCGGCGACGGTGCGACGTCGACCGCGACGAACCCGACGCGCACCTACGCGGCTGCGGGTACGTACAACGTGTCGCTCACGGTGACGGACAACGCCGGGGCCACCAATGCCCTGACTCGCGCCGTGACCGTCTCGGCCGCGCCGAACGTCGCTCCGACCGCGAACTTCAGCTTCGTCGCCAGTGGCCTCACGGCGACGTTCTCGGATGGCTCCACCGACTCCGACGGCACGATCGCCTCGCGCAGCTGGAACTTCGGCGACGGCGGCACGTCCACGGCGACGAACCCGAGCCGCATCTACGCCGCTGCGGGTACGTACAACGTGACGCTCACCGTGACCGACAACGGCGGTGCGACGAATGCGATCACGAAGGCGGTGACCGTGACGGCGCCCACGAACGTGCCGCCGGTCGCGAACTTCTCGTTCACGACATCTAGCCTGACCGCAACCTTCACCGATAGCAGCACCGACAGCGACGGCACGATCGCGTCGCGCAGTTGGAACTTCGGCGACGGCAGCACCTCCACGGCGACAAGTCCGAGCCGCAGCTACGCGGTCGCGGGTACGTACAACGTGACGCTCACCGTGACCGACAACGGCGGTGCCACGCATGCCAAGACCTCCGCGGTCACGGTCTCGATCTCGTCTGGCACGGTGCTGACCAATGGCGTCGCGGTGACAGGCCAGGCTGCGGCGACGGGCGCTTCGCTGGCGTACACGCTGGTCGTCCCGGCCGGCGCGACGAACCTGAGGTTCGTGACTTCTGGCGGCACCGGCGACGCCGACCTGTACGTCAAGTTCGGCAGCGCGCCGACCACGACGGTCAATGACTGCAAGTCGGAAGGCGGCACCAATGCCGAGACCTGCAACATCGCGACAGCGCAGGCCGGCACCTACCATGTGATGGTCTCGGCCTATGCGGCGTTCTCGGGCCTGTCGATCACCGGCAGCTTCACCACCGGCCCTGTCACCCAGACCTACACCAACAACACCGATGTCAACATTCCGGACAACAACGTGACCGGCGTGACCAGCGACATCGTGGTTTCGGGTCGTACCGGCAACGGACAGGCATCGACGCCGGTCGCGGTCAACATCACCCATCCGTACATCGGTGACCTGATCGTCGACCTCGTCGCGCCCGATGGTTCGGTCTACAACATCCACAACCTTACCGGCACCAGCACCGACAACATCGTCAAGACGGTCAACATCAATCTGTCCGGCGAAGTCTTGAACGGCACCTGGAAGCTGCGCGCATCCGATCGCGCCGCCGCTGACACGGGCTTCATCAACAGCTGGTCGATCACGTTCTGATCCTCATCGATCAGCAACACTGAAAAACGAAACAACCCCGGCTTCGGCCGGGGTTGTTTTTCAGCGCGTTGCTGGCCATGGTGAAGGAAGAGGATCGTGCCGGTGGCACAACGCCGGATTTCTCCGATCTGTATGCAATTGCCGGTTACGCGGCTGCAAATTCCTATTCCGGTATCCACCGGAATCCATATTCGACCGACCTGAATCGCAGTCCGTTGAAGTTTCGGCATATCGTTGAGGGTGTTGCGCTACCGTTGAACCCGGCACCGGCCACCGGAGCGAACGGCGTCAGCAACTCGGTAGCAAACCGCAGCGGCGAGATCTGGGCCGGTGCATTGTGGGAATGCTATGCAGGTCTGTTGAACGATACGCCACGCCTGACTTTTGACGAAGCGCGTACGCGCATGAAGAATTACCTGGCCTGCCGCGATCCGATGTTCCGCAATAGTTTCGAATAACCATCGGCGAACCCAAACAAAAAACACCGGAGCCCTTGCGGACTCCGGTGTCGTCACTGTGACTCCGTAATGTGCAATTCGACGGCTGATGACCCTTCCGTGGGTAAAATTCGGATCCATGAAGTTCATCGCGCGGTCTGCTCTTGATTCGATTGTCCTCATCGATATTTGCGCCAGAATCGCCGCAAGAACAAGGGACACGGATGCCGCTTTACGCTGGGATAATCGACGAGCTTCGAAGACATTTGGCCGAGATCATGGCGGGCCGGAAGGTGCCGCTCCTCGAGATCGGCCAACTCACCACGGAACAGCATCTCCGATTGAATGAGCTGCGAAATGGTGCTGGCCTGCCGGGAGCCGAGTCTCCGGGCATCGTCTACATCGGTCGGCACCATGTTGAGAGTAGGTGTCTCCAAGGCTACACGCTGGAAGATTTACTTTTGCAAATTGACGCGGCAACCGCGCATGACGCTGAGCCTCTATTTCAAGGCAAGATGACGTCGTTGAGAAGCATTCGATTGAGAAGCGATGGCTACGGTTGTCAAGTCCGTGACCAAGCGGTGCTGGAAATGACAGCTCGGAAGCCTAGGGTCGAAGTCTTCTCAGTGATACCGAAGGGAGATGGCAGAGTGCCGAAAACGACAAAGCCCCGCTGAAGGGGCTTTGTGTAGACGCGAACCAATGGGTAACGTGAATCTGTCCATCTGCCGATCGCGTTGGGATAACCATATGCCACCCTGAGTTGCTTTGCAACTGCAAGAGCGGGGCTGTTCAGCTTGGCGACACAAAGGTGATGCGACGAGGAGCCACCCCCTCGCGGTGCCAGGGTCTGTGATGAGATTTCGTACATTCACCCTGATCTAATTGAGCGCAAGAAGTCTGGCATTGGACCAAGCGGGCATGAAGGTAGGTACGTCCCTCGAGGAACACGAAGTGCAATCTCGCCGAGCGCATGACTGCGCGACTGAGGCAAAGCTCATCCTAAGCGGCATAGAAATCGAGTCGTTTCTTGGTGTCGCGATTGATGAACTGAACCGCGATCCGAATACTGGCCCCGAATGGTGTAGTCGTCATCCATGGATCATTCTGCTGGCGATGAAGTGGTCGGTCGCAAGCATTGTTCATTCCGCAGCGCGGCGCGAGGCCACAAGTGCCGACCTAAGTCGAATTCGCGAGTTGATCTTTCACACGCAGCCTCTATTGCGGATTCTCGGACAACCACTGGCAATCGTGCCTCGTTTGGCCAGGCAGCAGTTCTGGTATCAACGGCCGTTCGATCGAGGTTCTCTAGGCCGTCAAGCATTACTTTTCTCCGATCCGAAAAGCCTCTGGGAAATCAAGGAGGCGTTTCGCAGAGCAAATTCAGCGACGCCTATGGAATTTCTGCGGCATGTGGGAACGTTGGCAGCAACGCTAGGGTGGATGATGGGGGACGCGTTCATAGACGCGTTGCTGCCAGCGGGCGAGATCTCCGTACTGGACGATCAACTCCTCGAATGGGTGGGCGAGCGGCTTGCGACGGATGTTCCGACGCTAACTGAAGCCGCGCTGCATCGAGCGCAGCAACTGAGCGCTGGAGAGGTGCAGGCGATGGACCTGGCCGAGGAAATTTGCGAGCAAGGTGAATGGACGGAGGTTCCGTTCATCCGCATTAATGGCGAAGCCAAGATGGTTCATCCTTTCCTCTTTTGGAGGCATACGGAGACGCTGCTGTATGACCGATTGCGTGGCCTCAAAGATGCACAGGTCCATTTCAGTGATTTTGGAAAGGTCTTCGAGAACTATGTGGGTGACGCGCTGCGCAAAGTGCATGGCACTGTGATCGACGAGAACGCACTCAGAATTCGATTGAAGAAGGTCGCTGGACGGGACCCCGAACAGTTGTCGTGCGTCGATTTCGCCGTCGACACTGAAGACTCGCTTGTGCTCGTCGAGGTAAAGAGTGGCAAGAGTCAGTACGCAGCGCTCAATGGCGTCGATCAGGTAAAGATCGCCAACGCCATGGCTCCTATTGAGATTGCAGCGATACATCAAGCCATGAACACCATGGAATTGCTGCCCGATGACCTCAAACGACCATCAACGTTTTTCGTCTGTGTGACAATGAAAGAGACACTTACCGGGAGAGGGCATTTTCTCAGAGCGGTAACGTCGAAGGACCCTGTGTGGGAGCGGACAGAAGCGTTTCCCGAGCTGCCGCCCGAGCGCTACTCATTCCTTTCGATCGGAACGTTAGAGCTTGTCTTGACTCGTTGTGTTGCCGAAGGCGCAACTTTCTCCGATGTACTGCAACGCCTTGTCGCTCGCGGTCCAGCGGCTGCGAGTATCGAGTCAGTTTTTCATGGAACGCCGGCGATAACGCGTGCGTGGCCCGAGGTGGTCATCGAGGCGACAGGCAAGCTGTTTCGTGGCGAGCTGCCCTGACCTGCGATTCGTCTCGATCGAGACTGTTTCACCGGACAACCGCATCGCCGGCCACGCAACGGTATCCAGAAACAAAAACACCGGAGCCCTTGCGGACTCCGGTGTGATGTTTTCGAAATTTTGTGGTGGAGAGGATGGGGATCGAACCCACGACCTCGTCATTGCGAACGACGCGCTCTCCCGGCTGAGCTACCCCCCCACATGATTCCACCGAGGGTGCGGCGGAGTGGCATCTTAGCGTTGCCGGTCGCGCCAGTTCAACTGAAGATTTGAGGCGTGAACTGTGGTCTTCGCGTTCAATCCAGACCGGCTTGTGCGCTGATCGGTTCGAGCAGGGCGCGGCGCCAGCTCGGCAGATCGCTTGGCCAAGCGCCGTTGCGCAGTCGTGCTTCCTGCAGTTTGCGTGGTGCCAGCAAGGCGGGTTCGATGGCGAGTTCGATCGCTGCCGCTTCGATCGCGGCTTTCATGCGCTCAAGCGCGGTTTCCTCGTCGCGCGTGAACGGCTTCGGTGCCGGTTTGAAGCGGGCATCCTCGTCGGGTGCCTGCAAGAGCGCGAGCAACTCGGCCAGACGCGCACGTGGGAATGCGCGTTGCGCCTGCAGGCTGCGTTGCAGATCGGCGACTTGCGCGGGTGGTGTAGCGGCGAGATCGAACGCCACCTGGTTGTCGATCACCCAGGGTTTCGGACGATCGGTATCGCGTGCGGTGCGTTCGCGCCAGCGCAGCATGGCATCGAGCCGGCGTTGCGCATCGAGGCCGAGCTTGAAACTGCTGCGATAGTCGTGATGCAGGTTGCAGGGCTCGTTCACCGCAAACGCGGCGTCGAGCGTGCGTTTGCCTTCCTGGGTGATCCAGTCGATGCGTCCGAGCACGTCGAGTTTGCCCAGCAAGGCATCGCCGAGCGCATCGAGATGGACGACATCGTCGGCGGCATACGCCAGTTGTTCAGCGCTGAGCGGCCGGCGCATCCAGTCGGAGCGCGTCTCGGTCTTGGACAATTCGACGCCGAGCACGAGCGACACGAGTTTTTGATAGCCCAGTCCGGTACCCAGGCCAGCCAGCGCGGCGGCCAGTTGCGTGTCGAACAGTCGCGTTGGCGCACGTGGCAGCAGGGGCTTCAGCGCGACCAGATCCTCACTCGGGCTGTGCATCAGCCAGGTCTGGTCGCGTTCAACCATGGCAGCGCCGAGATCGGCAAGTGCGGTGAATGGCAGCGGGTCGATCAGTGCGACCTCGGTCGGCAACACGATCTGCACCAGCGCGAGTTTCGGCCAATACGTGCGGATACGTTCGAACTCGGTATCGAGCGCGATGCGCGGCAATTCGCGTATCGCGGCTATGCAGTCGTTCAGTGACTGCCCATCTGAAACCCAACGCGCCATGTCAAAATCCGGAACCCGAGAGCGCGCGATCATTGCAGACGCCGGGGCAGGGAGTAACCCGGCATGGCGGAAAAGATGCAGAAGCGCGAGTTGTACGGTGCCATCGCCGGCGTCGCGCTGCTGGTGTTCGCCATGGCCTATCGCTGGGTGTTTCCGTGGATCGAGCGCATCGACTGGTGGCGTCCGGGCGAGGATGCGGCCGAACTCGCGCGTAGCGCACGCGTGCTCGAGATGGCCGCGCAGGCCGAAGCGATAGCACCGGCTGAGGTCGCCGCGACCGAGGTCGCGCTGCCACCACCGGAGCCCGAGTTGGAAGCCGAGATTCCCGCGGATCTCGACGAGCCGCAGCGAATACAAATAAGCACCTGGCTTGTTTCCGCCAAACTCGCAGTGACGGAACGACGGTGGATCTCGCCCGAGGACGACAACGCGCTGAAATGGTTCGGCGACATTCTCGGTGTCGATCCCGGCAACAGCGAGGCGCGCATTGGTCGCTCGGCGGTGCTCGATTCACTGTTTGCGCAGGGCAACAACCTGTTGGATGACGGTGATCCGAAATATGCCGAGGACTTGCTTGCTGCGCTTGATCTGCACGGTGTGGCCGACCCGCGGGCCAATATGCTCGCGCTGCGCATCACCCGCTTGAGTGACGTGCGTGACCGATTGGCCGAAGCCGCCGAGCACATCGAAGCGGGTGCGATTTTCGAACCCAGCGATGCGAGCGCCATTCAGGCTTTTCGCGCCGCGCTTGAAATAGATTCGGGCAGTAGGGCCGCGCAGAAGGGGCTGGTCGGCATTGAAAACAGTGTGCTCGATGACGCCTTGCGCGCGGCTTCCGAGCAGCGCTTTGCGGATGCCGACGCGTTGCTGGTGCAAGCCCAGGCGATTGGTGCCGAATCGAGCAATCGCAGCGACTACGAAGCGCGTATCGCGGTGCTGAAGCAGCGTGCCGGCGAAGACCTGTTGTTGCGCGCTGAAGCCGCGCTCGCGACCAATGACACCGCGAGCGCAACCATCCTGCTTGAGCAGGCGCGCACTCTGGGCGCATCGAGCGAACGGATCGCCGCACTCGATCAAAAGCGTGCCAACGCCGCGCTGTACGCGAGTTACCAGCCCGGCGATCGATTCAACGACGATTTCAGTGATCGCAGCGGCGAAGGGCCGGCGATGGTGGTCGTGCCGGTGGGCGAGTTCCTGATGGGTTCACCGGAGGCCGAGCCGGGTCGTTCGGTCAGCGAAAGTCCGCAACATCGCGTCGGCATCGCCCGGCCGTTTGCGCTTGCAAGCAGCGAGGTCAGCGTCGCCGAATTCCGTCGCTTTTTGCAGGAGTCGAAATATCAGACCGATGCCGAGCGCGTCGGTTCGTCCAGCTTCTACGACGAACGCACCGGGCGCATGGCCAAACGCAACGGCATCCATTGGCAGAACGATTATCAGGGTGGACGCGCCAAGAGCGCAGAGCCCGTCGTGCATGTGTCCTGGAACGATGCCGCCGCGTATGCCGCATGGCTCGGAAAGACCACGGGCAAAGGCTATCGGTTACCCAGCGAAGCAGAGTTTGAATATGCGCTGCGTGCTGGTACGACGACGATTTACTGGTGGGGCGACGGTTCACCGACGCGCAATATTGGCAACCTCACCGGACAGCGCGACCTTTCGCGCAGCAAGCGCAGTTGGGGCAAATCGTTCGCCGGCTATCGCGATGGCTACTGGGGTCCGGCGCCGGTCGCGCGTTTCGAAGCGAATCCGTTTGGCCTGTATGACATGGGCAGCAATGTCTCCGAGTGGGTCGAAGACTGCTGGCACCAGAACTATCTGAGAGCGCCGGAGGACGGTTCTCCCTGGGTCAATCGCGGCTGTGCCAAACGCACCGTGCGTGGCGGGTCCTGGGGTAGCGAGCCGGATCAGGCGCGATCGGCTTATCGACTGGGTGTGACGGCTGAAACGCGCAGTGCACGCGTCGGATTTCGCGTCGCCCGCGATCTGTAGCGCCTACAATCCGCGACTCACGCGACAAGGAAGGCTTCATGGAACAACGATTCGGCATCGGTGGCGGGCAGCGTCGCGGCGGCGGCATGCGCTGGTGGGTCTTGGTGATTTTTGCCGTGTACCTGGGCTACTACTGGCTCAGCCATCGTCAGGAAACGTCATTGACCGGCCGCACGCAACTGGTCGACACCACGCTCGAACAGGAAGCGGCGCTTGGTCTGCAGAGTTTCGAACAGATACTGGACCAGTCCGACGTGCTCACCGCCGGCAATTTGCCGCAACAGATCCGCGACATCGCCGATCGGCTCATCGCCGCGGGTCCAAAGATGGAGCAGTACGTCGCCGCGAAGAAGCAGATCGAGGCGAATATCGAATGGGACAAGTTCCAATGGGACGTTGCCGTCATCCGTTCCGATGAGGCCAATGCGTTCTGTCTGCCGGGTGGCAAGATCGCGGTCTACACCGGCATCCTGCCGATTGCGCAAAATGACGACGCGCTGGCGGCGATCATGGGCCATGAGATCGCACATGCGCTGTTGCGACATGGTGCCGAGCGCATGGCGCAGCAGAAGCTGGTGCAGATCGGCAGCATGGCCGCTGGCGTATCGACGGGTGACATGGATCCGCGCCGGCAGCAGTTGATCCTTGCCGCGATTGGCGCGGGTACCCAGTTCGGGATTTCCTTGCCGTTTTCGCGCAGTCATGAATCGGAAGCCGACTATGTCGGCCTGATGCTGGCTTCGGCGGCGTGCTTCAATCCGCAGGAATCGATTGGACTGTGGGAGCGCATGGGCGCGAATGCGGGCGGCAAGGCACCGCCGGAATTCATGTCGACGCACCCGGCTTCAACCAAGCGCATTGCGCAACTTCGAAAATGGATGGACGAGGCGCAGCAGATTCGCGCCCAATTTTGCGGAAACCCAGAATGAAAAACATATCGGCACAAGATGCGCTGCCCGTCGTGCAGCTGAAGATCGAACGACGCTCGAATCATCCCTGGATCTTCCAGAAAATGGTCGAAAAGCCGGAGCCGAAGCCGCGGCCGGGCACGATCGTCGAAATCTACGATCGCGAAGGCACGTTTGCCGGGCGTGGTTTCTACAACGGCCATTCGCGCATCACCCTGCGCGTGCTCAGTGCAGACCCCGACGAAGCCATCGACGACGATTTCTTCCGTCGCAAGATTGCCCAGGCCATCAGCCTGCGTCGCGATGTGCTCAAGCTCGATGCGGTCACCGATTCCTATCGCGTCGTGCATTCGGAGGGCGACGGCCTGTCCGGTCTCGTCGTAGATCGTTTCGGCTCCTTGCTGGTGATCGAATATTTTTCGGCCGGCATGTGGAAACTGCGTGATCTGGTGCGGCGCATCCTCGATGAGCATTTCCCCGATTCGACCATGTACTGGTTCGCCGAAGAACACGTGGCCAAGCAGGAAAGCTTCGATTGCAATGTGCCGGCGCCGCCACCGCCGGTGACGATCACCGAGCATGGTCTGAAATTCCGCGTCGCGGCCGGCGGCCGTCACAAGACCGGTTTCTTCTGCGACCAGCGCGACAATCGCAAGCGCTTTGCCGAGTTCACCCAGGGTGCGCGGGTGCTCGACTTGTGTTGCAACTCGGGAGGCTTCGCGGTTTACGCGAAAGCGCTCGGTGGCGCCGAGGAAGTGGTCGCGATCGATCTCGACGAGGAGATCATCGAAGTCGCGAAACAGAACGCGCAGATGAACAAGGTCAAGGTGCGCTTCGTGCACGCCGACATCTTTTCCTGGCTGCGCGATGCCGCGCTCAACGGCGAACTGTTCGACACCGTGATTCTCGACCCGGCCAAGATGACGCGCGATCGCGAGCAGATCATCCCGGCGCTGAAGAAATATCTCGACATGAACAAGCTCGCGATGAGCGTCGTCAAACCCGGCGGCATTTTCGTCACCTGTTCGTGCACGGGCCTGGTCAGCGAAGAACAGTTCCTCGACATGATCCGTCGCGCTGCGTTCTACGCCGGCCGCACCGTGCAGGTGCTCGAAGTGCGCGGCGCTGGCCCAGATCATCCGTGGATGGCGCACGCGCAGGATTCGCGCTATCTCAAGGCGGTGTTCTGTCGGGTGGTTTGAGCGCGGTCGAGATCACTGCGGGCAGGTCGCGTACTCGCTGCGGCCAAGCGCACTATCGACCGCAGTGCCCGGCACGCGGCGGGTGCCAATGTGTTGCACGTCGCTGCTGCGGACCACCGATAGGTGTTCCCCGAGCATGCGCTCAAGCGGCAGCGGCCAGCCTCCGAAAGGTTCGAGCGTGCGCATTGCGGCATCGACGCTGAGGCCGAGGTGCTTCACCGCATAGGCCGCATACAGTTGCGCGGCGCGCCCGCCGGATGCGCAGTGCAGCAGAATCTTGCCGTCACTGGCCTTGACTTGTTCTGCGAACGCCGCCAGCAGCTCGGCTGTGAACGCGTTGCCGCCAGCGACCGGATGGTTGTGATAACCGATGCCAAGGGCGGCCAATTCCCGCACTTCGTCGAAACCGATGGTGTCCGGCTTCATCTCCTCGATGCTGCGCACGTTGAAGACTTGCACGATGCCGCGCTCGCGCAGCGATTTCAGATCGGAAAGTGTCGGCTGCCCAGCGATAATGATGTGGTCGTGGACGGCCGCCTTTTCAAATGCGGAAGGCGCGGGCGCGGTTGTGGGTGTGGCTGCGACCGGAGCTGTGGCTGCGGGTGCCGTCGCGGACTCCGGCGCAATGGCGCAGCCGGCAAGGGCCGCGATGAGGACGAGAAAGATTGAGTGACGCATGCGCATGGGGGCGGTTCCGTTCGAGGTGCGGCGATCGTAGCGCCAGTGATGCTTGAGCCTTCACATTCGTTGCGATGCCTCGCTGGCGACGGGTCGGTCATAATGGCGCATGACCGACATCGTCCTCGCCACCCTCAATGCCCGCTATGCACATGCCTCACTCGGCCTGCGCTATCTGCGTGCGAACCTCGGTGCGCTGCGCGACCGGTCCTGTATCCGCGAATTCGTGATCGGGCAAAAGACCGAGGAGATCGTCGAGAAGATCCTCGCCGAGCGTCCGAAGATCGTCGGCATCGGCGTGTACATCTGGAACGTCGAGGAGTCGACGAAACTCGTTGCGCAGTTGAAGGTAATCGCGCCGGATCTGACCATCGTACTCGGCGGGCCCGAGGTCAGCTACGAGGTCGACCAGAGCCGAGTCAGTGCGATCGCCGACTACGTCGTCACCGGTTGGGGCGATGTCACCTTCGCCAAACTCGTGACCGGATTACTCGCCGGTGAAAAGCCCGCAGCGCGCATCATTCCCGGAGAACAGCCGCCGCTCGATGATCTGGTGATGCCCTACGGCGAATTCACCGACGAAGACGTCGCACGTCGCTACATCTACGTCGAAGCCTCACGCGGCTGCCCGTTCAAATGCGAATTCTGCCTGTCCGCGCTCGACAAGACGGCCTGGCCGTTCGCCCTCGAACCGTTCCTGGCCGCGCTTGAAACGCTGTGGCAACGCGGCGTGCGTCAGTTCAAGTTTGTCGATCGCACGTTCAACCTGAAGGTCGAGACGTCGCTTGCGATCCTCGGCTTTTTCACGGCCAAGCTCGAAGCGAATCCCACCGATCCGCCATTCGCCCATTTCGAATTGATTCCCGACCATCTGCCGGAAAAACTGAAAGCCGCGATCGCGACGTTCCCGCCCGGCACGCTGCAATTCGAGATCGGCATCCAGACCTTCGATCCGGTCGTGCAGCAGCGCATTTCGCGGCGCCAGAAGAACGATGTCGCGGCGGCGAACATTTCCTGGCTGCGCGACCATTCCAACGCGCATCTGCATG
Organism: Lysobacterales bacterium; assembly: GCA_043753835.1. Taxonomy (GTDB): domain Bacteria; phylum Pseudomonadota; class Gammaproteobacteria; order Xanthomonadales; family Ahniellaceae; genus JADKHK01. The sequence continues at coordinate 13,440 of JAYUVY010000040.1, forward strand.
TCGATCTGATCGCCGGATTGCCGGGGGAAGATGTCGATACCTTCGCTGCCGGCTTCGATCGCCTGGTGAGACTCGCACCGCACGAGATCCAGTTCGGCATATTGAAGCGCTTGCGTGGTGCGCCGATTGCACGCCACACCCGCGAACATGGCCTGCGATTCAATCCCGAGCCGCCGTACAACATCCTCGCCACCGACGTGATCGATTTCGCGACGATGCAGCGCCTGTCGCGCTTCTCCCGCTACTGGGACATCGTCGCGAATTCCGGTCGGTACGCACGTACGCTGGTTCTGTTGCTCGGTGATGCACCGTTCCGGAATTTTCTCGCGTTTGCCGACTGGCTCTACGCGAAGACCAATCAGACGCATGCGCTCGCGCACGAGCGTCTGGTGCATCTGTTGCACGAACACTTGCTGACCGTTCGGTCATTGCCCGAGACGGCCGTCAATGATGCTTTGCTCGGCGATTACCGCAATGCTGGTGGGCGCACGCGGTTGAACTTCGAGTCTGCGGACTCGGTATTGCCGGTTCCGCGTCCGCGCAAGACCGCCGCGTCGACGCCGGCACGTCAGGCTCGACATCTGGGTGGCGAGGGCTAGACGAATGATTGTCGCAATGACACGCTCGCCGGCGACTCGCGTTGGCTAACCAAGGACTGCCCGATGAAATTCTTACAATGCGCCCGGGTTTATGCTGTTCTGCTGGTGTTGTTGACGTCGTTCGCGACAGCAGCGGCGCCGTTCCACGGCACGATCTTTCTTGATCCGGACATCATCCGCGACGACGATGCCACCGCATTCGAAAGCCTCGAATACGTTGGCCAGGAATCTCGCGAAATGTTCGATCGGCGCATCAATGGATGGGCTGAGAACGATGCGTTCCTGTTCGTGGCCAATTACAACGATGGCCTGAAGATCGAGTTTCAGGTGAATCCCGAGTTCGGCGAAGTCGAAGCGGCGCGTGCCGAGGTCGAGTTCTACGCGCCGGTGATCGGCCGGCTGCCGCGTGCGGTGCGCGAGCGCGTGCGCACGAGCTGGATCCATCGCGGCGATCAGCTGTTCGGTGGCGGCAACGACAACCTGCTCATCCACACCGGCGAGACCGCGCAGTCTTACATCAGGGACGGCATTCTCGAAGAAGCGCTGGTGCACGAGGGGGCGCACACATCGCTTGATCCCGAATGGGCCGAACATGAAGACTGGCGGGCCGCGCAGGCGTCAGACGCCGGTTTCATTTCGGCTTATGCCCGCGACAATCCCGAACGCGAAGACGTCGCCGAAACCTGGCTGCTGCACCTTGCGGTTTCCTGCAAATCGGACCGGATCGACGCTTCGTTACTGACGACCGTCACCGAGACGGTGCCCGCGCGACTCGCGTTCTTCGAAGCCCTTGATCTCGATCTTTCGCCTTTGGAGTGCGTTGCCTCGGCATCGGATGAGTGATCGTGTCTGCGACAATAGGCGGGATGAGCGACGACCGTTTCCAACTTGTGTCCGAATCGCCGATGTCGTGCAGGCGGTACAGCGGCCGACGTTCGTGATGGCTCCGAACAAGACGCTGGCGGCGCGGTTGATTCGCTTGCTTCGTTTGATCAGCATCGCGCAGGTCGGAAGAGGACGGATGGATGGGCGCTGCGAAGCTTGAAGACGGCACTGTGCACGAACTGCCGAAGGATTTGCGCGACGCGATCGCCGCGGATGATGTCGCGACGGGCGTTTGGACCGACATCACGCCGCTGGCGCGCAACGAATGGATTTGCTGGGTGACCTCACCGAAAAAGGAAGAGACCCGAACGAAGCGGATCGAGGTCGGTATCGACAAAATGCGCTCGGGAATGCGCCGGCCCTGCTGCTGGCCGGGGTGTCCGCATCGATGACGGTGCCCGTGCAGCGGTGCGAAGTGGAGCGAAAACGTGTGCAGGCGATTGTCCGCGTGCCAGCGTACGGTGACATTGCCGGAGGTTCGTACCATGACGATGCCAAAGGAGTAGAGCGATGACGTCACCCGCGAAGAACACGATCTGCATCTGGTATGACCGCGACGCTGAAGCCGCCGCGCAGTTTTATGCGAAGACGTTTCCCGATTCGTCCGTCGGCGCCGTGCATCATGCGCCCGCGGACTTCCCTTCGGGTAAGAAGGGCGACGTGCTGACCGTGGAGTTCACCGTCATGGGCATTCCATGCATCGGTCTCAATGGCGGGCCGGCGTTCAAGCATAGTGAAGCGTTTTCGATGCAGGTCGCGACCAACGATCAAGCCGAGACCGATCGCTACTGGAACGCGATCGTCGGGAACGGCGGTCAGGAAAGCCAATGCGGCTGGTGCAAGGATCGCTGGGGCCTCTCCTGGCAGATAACCCCTCGCGTGCTAAATGAGGCGATCGCAGCTGGTGGTGGTGAGGCGAAGCGCGCATTTGAAGCAATGATGCTGATGAAAAAGATCGACGTCGCTGTTATCGAGGCCGCGCGACGGGGCTGACGGGACGCCGGGTAATGCGGAAATTCATGAAGCGGCGTTGGGATCAAGGCGATCCTCACTGTGTAGCGGCAACGTCCGTGAAATCGGAAATTTGAACAGAGATGTCGTCACTGCAGAAACCATGCAGGCCAGCTTTTGTATGATTCTGGGCCGGGCTTCAGGTGGATTCAGCGCAGCAGAATACGCAGCGAT
>JAYUVY010000041.1:0-43864 GCA_043753835.1 Lysobacterales bacterium
AGAAGTCGGCAGGCGAAGAGCAACAGGATCAGAAATCAAACCCAACCGCGGGTGCTGTCCTCAACTAATTCTTCGTCCGAAGAAAGCCGGCAGGTCACCGGCAGGACGTCGCCATTGCTGCGCTTCAGATAATCGGTGACCAGTTCGCGATCCTTAGGCGGCAGCTTGTCCAGCGCCGGCTGGATCGGCGAGAGGTCGGCGACGTCCATCGGCAGCGTAGTCCGGTACGGGTCGGTGCCCACCAGATACAGGCCGTAGATCACCGCACAAACCAGTACGAACAGAATCAGATCACGCATGCAGGCCGGCAACAGCTGACTGGGGATGCGCGATCATAGTTGCGAAATATCCGATCGTCCCGGGGCCGGACGAGTACTCGGCGACGATCGATCTCCGCAGCCAAGCGCGTTGCGACTGTCCCGATAAACGTAAAGCCGCTGCCCAAACCCTTGGCTCCTCGCAACCAATGAACTTGAGCCATAAGAAAAGCCCGCCGGAGCGGGCTTCTCAAAGGGTCGAAGATGGACGCGCTAGTGTGTGAACAGCTCTGGTTCTTGTTTGCTTCGGCTGCTCTGCCAAAACGTTCAGAGCCGGTAAAACTTTGGAACCACCACCGAAGGAAAACCGAGCATATCGGTGATTTGCTGACGGGCGAAAGCAAGCCGCGCCAGGGGCACAGAACCAAACTCTCCCCGCCGCCATCATGGTCATTCGTACGCTGGTGTCAATTCTTTCCTCGAGAGCATGTCAGATAGATCCGCACGTGAGGTCCAATCGGTGAAGCTGATCCATCCCGAGGACTTGAGGACGGCCGACGCAGTGGATGTCGTGGCATTCTCTCCGGTGACGCGCCGATAGACAGCGTCCAGCAAACTCAATCTGTCTTTCTCGTCGATATGAGGGCACGCTATAAAATCCGCCAACAACAGAGCGGACTCAGTGTCTTCTGAAAACTTGATGTCCGTTTGGATCAAACGACGAGTTACCTCAGACACGACTGCCGCTTTGAGTGACCTGAACTTGTGTCGTCTTCTCGAGATGAACAGCGACGCCATGAGTTGGAAGTAGCTACATTTCTTGAGCCCTTCTGGATCCTCGGTGACACCTATGTGTTTGCGAACATCATGAAGAGTGAGTCGTGCACCTGAACCTAAGAGTAGGTCGATTGCACAGATGTGATTGATGCTTGCGATTGGATCCTGCGTCGAAAATTCCTGCTCTGTGAGCGCATTTCTCAATCCGTCAAGAATCTGTGCCTTGATAGGAGCTACGGAACAGTTCATTCGTTCGCACATCGACATGACCGTCGTATAAAGCCTGGCGAGTCGTAGCGAAGTGGTGACTCTTCGATCCATCGAGTAGAGGAATTGGCCGACCCGTATAACCGACGTCAGCCACGCGAGCCGGGCATGTGCCCCGGACTCCACAGGGGGCGAGGCCTCAATGGGGCCCGTCATTGCAGCCAACTTGCGATGCAGCACGGCCAATCCAAATGACGCGAACTCTTCATACGGAGTATTCAGCTCAAGCGATGCGACGCGAATTGCCCTTATGACCTGCGATCTGAGTCGCTCAATTCTTGCTGCTGTCGGAAGCGCTTCTCCAGAAACAAACATGGGCTGCGCGACGATGAAAAGCAGTTCAAGGCAGTCAGCCACCCGCCAGCGAGCAGCGCTCGTTCGCGAAATGAACGGGCGTGTAAGCAACTGAGTCTTGGCATCGTTGAGATGCAAATTGAGTTGCTGGAGCGCCCTAACGAGCATTTTCCTCGTTGCATCCGCATCCTCTTCATTCGAAGCAAAAACGAAATAGTCATCCACGTACCTACGGATTTCCACGTTAATTCCGGAGGACTCAAGCTGACGCCTTACTGCTAGGTCCGCCGATTGCAGAAGAATTTCCGCGAAAATGCGGGAGAACTCTGGTCCAACAAGAATTCCGTGCGTTTCGTTCCAGTTCGCCAACCGAATAGCCTCGTCAAAGCTGGATTCAAAAGTCTTCCGGTCGCGGTTGGGAAGATTTCGCTTCGCGAAGGACTTCCCTCGCATGCTCCATTCGATGCTGTGTGTGTAGATGGAGTCAAAACACCGCGAAATATCGAGTTTCAAGAGGTGAGTGAATCGCTGCTCAAGTCCAATGAACTCATCACTATCGAAGAACTTGTAGATCAGGTTGTAGTCTCGATAGCTGAAGTACGAAGAGGCCCACTTGCTCTGATCGCGGAATCCCATGGGATCCTCGTCGGGGGTTCGGCGCGTGGGCGGATCCTCCGATTCCGCAACGTACCGCTTGTCGACATAGTGCGTGGCCACTCGGCTGGCATAGCGAAGTGAGAATGTGCTCCGAGAGCAGTAGTTCACGATGAATTCTTCGTGCTCACGATAGAAGCAAGAAATTCCGTGCTGACTGATCGGATGAGGAATTGACAGTCGCCGAAAAGCCGTTGAATTTTTCCTAATCTCGAAATGCAACGGCCGAGTATCGATGCCACGCGTCCCAAGTGTGAGCAGGAAGGAAGCGTGGAATTTGTGATCTTTGCCTTCCTTCAAGACAGCGTGTGAGAGTGCAGCGAGGTTTGCGTTCGTAAAAAAGAACGGCAGTTCGTAGGGAAGAGTATCGGTGAGTAGCGCCCGTTCTGATCGACGCAGATCAATTTTTCGCTTCCGCTTATGCATGGGACCAACACCCCGTAATTTCGCGAATCTTCGATGGGTGAAAATTGGCACGATGCCTGTGCTTATGCCCTGCCGAGAAGCTGCGCCTAATCAGCAGGTTTCGCTCTGCCGTGCTAAGCGCATAGTGCTTCGCGAGTCGGCGTATCTTGGTCCGAAGGAACGTATCTAGACTGGGAATGGTGGAGTCGACGAACGGGTGTGGCGTTGGCGGCTCAGAATATTGGTCGTGCGTAAAAGCGAGTCCAGTTAGTAGACGCCTGCCTCGCAAAGAATGATCGATAGCTACGTTGCTGGTTAGGAACCTCAGCCTGTCGTGCAACAACGAGAAGTTGCGAGTTTTTCGGTAGTCGTTGAGAGCGTTGCACACTCTTAGTTTCGTAGTTGCCATCTTCTTGCGGCTGAGAAGTGCGTAGCAGGCGCCCTGCTTCACGAGCGATTTCCCCGTCGCAAAAATCAGCTTGTAGCCAAGATATTCAACACACTCGAGATTGTGACTGCCGTTGCTGCATGCGCACTTGTGCTGACAAGAACATTTCCCTGCCGCATGGACACATGCGAAAGCGCATGCGCATCCCGAGTGTTTTATCTCTGTCTTCGACGTGTTCAGCCTCAGTCCCAGATTCTTCGCACTCCTTTCCAATTCGCCATGTAGCGCAATCCCTGGCTTGGCTGCAATTGCCAAAATATCGTCGACATACCTGACGTAAATGTAAAGCCCATCGATAAGAAAGGCGCTTTTGTCCAGCTCCTTCAAGTAGAGCTCTGCCAGAGTCGATGAAAACACGACGCCACGTGGAAGTCCCTTCGTATAGCGATTCGATCCAAAGGCTTTGGATTGCCGAAAGAAGAGTTCAAGAAGGTGAATTGTCTGGTACGAAACGCGACCGTCCCGTCTCAGCTTCTCAATCACCTTCTGAGGAGTAATGCTTTCAAAGCATGACTTCAGATCGATTCTGACAATGCCCTTGGGCGTGTATTCCGATAGGGCCTTCTTGGCGAGTTTTATTGCTTGAGCACGCTGTGTCTGGCGGATTCCGTATGCGCGCCGGATATTGTCGTTCAACTTCCGCAGGACGAGCGTGTCAGCAGCGTTGTTTGTTGAAAGTACACGCTTGTTGTTCTTCGTTGTGGAGTAGATGCCTTTGAATTGAAAGGCTCCCGTGGACACTTGGCCTTCGATGCGCTTTGCCAAGCTGTGCCATTCGTCTTGAGTGGGCCGCCGGTTTTCTTTGAGCTTTAGATTCGAACCGCGTCCTCGCATCCACAACAGGTTTGTCTCATTGAAATCCTGTGTCGGTTGCATGGAAGTCTTCCCTAGGCCTGATTCAAACGCGTCTACAGATGTTCGAGTGCCGTCGGAGCGGGGGATTGGGCCCGTCGAAGCTGGGGCTATAGCCTAACAAGCTTTTTCTTCTCGCCGACCAGGCGCCGGGCATGTCGAAACACACTCCGCCCGGGAACCGGGAGGTCTCCAGCTTGGCCACACGAGATGTCGGCGTGGGGTCCGCATCGGGAAGGCGTTGAGCCGAAGCCGATGATGTACGGGCCGGAGAAGTCAGACCCTTGCGTAGTAGCGATGAAGTCGGTGAACAAACTCGGGCGACTGAGTGCGGAGTCGATGGAGCGAAGGCGAGGGGCCAAGGGAAACGCGCCCGTGTTGAACATGTGCCGGACTCAGAGCCGGGAAAGCATGCCCCAGCAACCTGTGCGTGTACGAACTGGTGTGCAGTTCATCGCTCGCTTGCTCGTCAACTACTCAAGGTGGGAGCCCGGTGCGTGAATTGCGCTCGCCGGGATCTGTGCGGGGGGTGCGCAGCAATGCGCATTCCTACCGCGATTGCGCCGGCAATCTATGGGCGCTGCGCAGGCGTGTCGGTTCGGCAACGCTCTGCGCTCACCGGCCGATGAACGCCAGCAAGTCGCGGGTGAGGCGCGCCTTCTCGGTGGCGAACAAGCCATGTGGCGCGCCGTCGTACTCGATCAGTGTCGCGCCGGCGATGCCTTTTACTGCCGCACGGCTTGATGCGTCGATCGGCACCGTCTTGTCGGCTGTGCCGTGAATCAGCAATGTCGGGACGTTGAATGCGGCAAGTTCGTCGCGGAAGTCGGTGCTGGAGAAGGACCGGGCGCATTCAAGTGTTGCGCGCAAGCTCGCCTGCAGGGCGACGCTGCGCATCCATTCCAGCAGTTCCGCGCTGACGCTCAGCGAGATCATGCCGGCGCCGAAGAAGTCTTTGAAGAAGGCGGCGAAGAACTTCGCACGGTCTTCGCCGATCGCATGCGCGATCTGGTCGAATACGGCCTGGTCTGTGCCCTTCGGGTTATCGCTGGTCTTCAGCATGTACGGCACGATCGATGAGACCAAGACGGCCTTGGCGACCGATTTGCCACGATGGCGCGACATGTAGCGGGCGATCTCGCCGCCGCCCATCGAAAAGCCGACCAGCACCACGTCCTCGGCGCCGCTGTATTCGATGACACGCGCCAAGTCGTCCGACAACGTGTCGTAGTCATACCCGCTCCACGGTTGCGACGAGCGGCCGAAGCCGCGACGATCGTAGGCAATGCTGCGGTAGCCGGCGTCGGCGATGGCCAGCGCCTGGTCATCCCAGCTGTCGGCCGACAGCGGCCATCCGGACAGCAGAATGACGGGGCGGCCCTTGCCCCAATCCTTGACGAAGAGTTGCGTGTTGTCGGTGGTGGTGACGTAGTTCATGGGACGAGGCTCCGTAGGTGTTGCATGGAATGACATCGGACGTCAGGCAAGGTCCGCGCGCTTCTGGCGGCGGTGGCGAAATTTCGAGAGTGCCGCGTAAATGGCGACGCGGGCACGATTGAGGCCGCCAAGCGGTGCATGGGCGGGCAGTGCATGGCCGGGTGAGAACGACAATGCTTCGGCGAGTTCGGCCCGCTGCTGGGTGCGAAACTTCTGCTTTGGAATATCCAGCGTCGCGACCTTGATGAACGGCGACTCGCCTTCGTCCCAGCGCACGGCCGCGTCTTCGATCGGCATGTTGTCGCGGCGCAGTTGCACGCAGAAGTCGAAGCTCGCGTTGTGCCGCGACAAATGCTTCTGCATGGCGTCGGCGAGGTAGGTCTCACCCGGGTCGTCCGGCAGTGTGCTGCGATGGGTCGCGGTTGGCTGCAGCGAATATTTCACTGCTGACTTGGCACCGAACCGATAGGGCGTCGTGCTCCAGTAGCGGATGTCGAGCGGCGAGGTCGGCAGCGTGCGCAGTCCGAGCAGACCCAGCATCACGCCGACACGGCCGCTGAGCAGCAACTTGGCGGCGAGCAGGATCGGTGAACTCTCGATCGCGTAGTACACCGCGTCGCGAAACAGGGCGATGGTGCCGAGTGGCATCACCGGCGAATTCATCAACACGAAGTCCTGGCCATGGGACTGCTCTTCCGCCTTTGCCCGCGCCTTGGGCGCGAGCAACTTGATGGCGATGCCGCGTGCGTCCTTGATCGCGTCGGACTGGACCTTGCCGCTGGCGTTCGAGCAGCGGATCCAGCAGTCGTAATCGCCAGGCTCGGCGAAAATGCCGACACGCAGCCCCGGTGGCAGGTCCGGCGCGATGCGGAAGCTGCCGCGCAGCAATCCAACGGTCTTCGGATGGGCGTCGCGCAGGGTTGCATCGGCTGTGTAGTCGCGTTCCATCTTGCGGCGCAGGATGTCGGTCATCTCGGCGATCATCTCCGCTTCGCGCGGCTCAAGCGCTTCAAGCGCCGAAAGATTCCTCATGGCGACAACGTCGTTGTTGGACAGGACATTCGGCGCATACGTGCTCCAGTGGCGGCGATCGTGGTCGATGCTGAAATCGCATGCACCGAGGCTAGTGGGTGATCGCACCACGCGTCCGTGTCTTCGCCCACACAGGCGGGCGTCAGCGGTGTGTGTGATCGCGCACCGACGTCGCGATTGGTGCGTCGCATGCTGCCGCTACACCAACGGAAGCGCGCCATGACAAACGAGACCACGATGACCGACGTCAAGACCTTGCGCAAACAGGCGCGCAAGCACATCGAGCAAGGTGCCGTGACCACCGGATACAGCGCCGATCGCGAACAGGTGTTGAAGCTGCTCAACGAAGCGCTGGCCACCGAAATCGTATGTGTGCTGCGTTACCGCCGCCATCACTTCATGGCGCGCGGTATCCATGGCAAACCGGTCGCTGACGAGTTCCTGATCCATTCCAACGAGGAACAGGCGCACGCCGATCAGATCGCCGGCCGCATCGTGCAGTTGGGCGGCGAGCCGGACTTCGCGCCGGATGGCCTCACCGCGCGTAGCCATGCCGAATATGTGGCCGGCACGACGCTCAGCGACATGATCAAGGAGAACCTCGTGGCCGAACGCATCGCGATCGACAGCTACCGCGAAATGATCGCCTACATCGGCAACGACGACCCTACGACCGCGCAGTTGCTCAAGGGCATTCTCGCCGCCGAAGAGGGCCATGCCGACGAACTCGCAGATCTGCTGCAGGGCATGCCTGCAAGCGAGCATTGAAGCAGCCCCGACGTCCCGGTTGAAGCAATCCGCTTCGCCGGTCCATCCACCGCCCTGTTTCACCCCCGACACCCGGCGATCTTGCCGGGTGCGGAACCCATTTGGAGAGCACGATGAACAATTTCACCTCACCTGCAGAACGCGTGACCATCGACTCGTCGAACGCGATCGCCAACCCGACTGCCCCGCACGTGGTCACCGGTCTGTTCCGCGACCGCGAAAGCGCCGAGAGTGCCTACAACGCGATCACCCGTCGTGGCTACGACCGAAATGACGTCAACGTGATGATGTCGGACGCGACCCGCACGAAATATTTCAGCGATACGACGGGAACCGAGACTGAACTCGGCAACAAGGCGGCCGAAGGCGCAGGCGTCGGCGGCGTGATTGGCGGCACCATCGGCGCGATCGCTGCGGCAGTCGCGGCGATCGGTACCGCCGTCGTCATTCCGGGCCTCGGCTTTGTCATTGCCGGCCCGATCGTCGCGGCGCTTGCGGGTGCGGGTGCTGGCGGCCTGGTTGGTGCGTTGATCGGTTGGGGCATCCCGGAAGATCGCGTCAAGATCTACCAGACCGGCATCAAGGATGGCGGCATCCTGATCGGCGTCAAGCCGCGTTCGAACGAGGACGCACTGCACTTTGAAAGCGAATGGAACAGTGCGAAAGGCGAATACATCCACCGCTGATTGCGGCGCCGTCTCGCCGCGGCGCATTTGATCGAGCGAGTGTGACCGAGTGGCGCACAGTGCTTGCGTCAATGCATCAACATCTTGATCCGCGGCGCGACAATCGTTGCCGCGGTTTTTTTTGCTTCGTTCAGGCGCCGAGGAATTCGCCGAAGGTGTTGAGTGAATCGACGCGGTCGCACAGCGTCTTGATCGCGACCAGGATCGGTACCGCCAGCAACACGCCCGCGATGCCCCACATCCAGCCCCAGAACATGACCGAGAGCACGATCACCACCGGATTCAGGCTCAATCGTCGACCGACAATCAATGGCGTAATCAGATAGCCCTCGGCGGCGGTCAGCAGACAGAACGCACCGGGCACCATCAGCCCGCGCCAAAGTTCGTCGAAGCTGAGCAAGCCAACGATGGTGAGGATGCTGATGCTGGCGATGTCACCGAGATATGGAATGAAATTGAACACCCCCACCATCACACCCCACAGCAGCGGGTTGTCGACGCCGAGCAGATATAAGGTCAGTGCGACGGCTCCGCCGAGTCCGATATTGATCGTGGTGACGGTCAGCAGATAGGTCGACACGGCAGCTTCGACCTGACGTGCGATGTCGACGGCGCGCTTCTTGTCCGACAAGCGCGGCATCGCGCCGATGGTCTTGCGCAGGAACAGGTCGCCGCAGGCGAGCAGGAAATAAAGCAGTACCAAGGTGCTGATCGCAGTGATCGAGAATCCCTTGGCGACATCCAGCGCCGCGACGGCCATCGAGGGCCCCTGGATGACAACTTCCTGGGGCGCTTTGGCCGATGTTCCAGCGCCCGCCAGTTGCTCGGTCATGTCCTGAACCTGCGCGGTCGCCGTGGCGACTTCCTGCACGGAGCCGGAAATGCCCCTGAGTTTGGTATTGATTTCGCGTAGGCCTTGGGGTGCGCGTTCCAGCCAGTTGCCGGCCGGTTCGGCCAGGGTATAGACGGCGGAAAAGAAAGCGACCAAGAGACCGAGCACAACAATGCCGGCGCCGATCGGTACCGGAATCCAGATTTTCCGCATCCCGCGCACCAGCGGCAGAAAGACCAGGCTCAGGATCAACGCGACCACGACCGGCAACAGCAAGTCGCGCGCGACATGCAGCACCGCAAGCATCGCCAACAGAAACAAACCGTTGGTTGCCCATGACGATTGCGGTGCGTCAGCCGCGGCGGCAGTGGATGGGGTGTCGCTCATGACAAACTCCAACGGCATCGAAGTGTGCACGATAGTCGATTCGAGGCGACGCGCACCGAAGGTGGGTGGCTGCGTTGCAACTAGACGGCGCGAATGAATGCGCGCGCGACTTTGCCGAGCGTGATTGCCATCAGGGCCGATTGCGCCACACGTGGACCCAGCAAGGCTGGGGCGAATCGGGTGACGATGCCGGCGATGATGGCTGGTTGTCGGGTCAGGAAGCGCATGGTTGCACTGCGCGGAAAGTCGCGCTGCACCGGCAGTGGTGGATCCAGTTGCGCAGCGATGTGCAGACGCTGCGTCCGCAGGGCTGCGCGCAAGGCCAGACGCTGTGTCGCCAGTTCGTGACTGCTGCTGTTGCTCACAGTCGTTCCCTGATCATGGCGATGTCTGCGGCAAGTTCTTCGCGCGTCGCAACGAAACTGTGCTCGCCGAGTGCGGCAAGCGTGGTCAGTCGGCGATAAGCCAACCCGGCTGCGAGCGCATAAATCGTCATCAGAATGGCGGCAACGATGCTGCGGTAGGGCGTATCCCAGCTGTAGGCAAGCGACAACACGCCGCCAAACAACATCAGACACAGCAGGGCGGCGAAGCCGAGCAGACCGGCTGCCAGCATGCCCATCAGGCGTGCCTTTTCCTCAGCCCACTCAACGCGTGCCAATTGCCCGTGCAGGCCCAATTGTGCGATCAACGCACCGCTGGCCGAACGCAGCATGCCGATCGCCTTCAACGGACTGATCGCGGGTGCGCCACGACCCGGATTTGATTCCGGGTCGGACGCATGCGGATGCGGCATCGAGTTCATGGCGCGCTCCAGGTTGACTTAGCGACGTGCGAGTACGAAGCCGAGCAGGAAGGCGACGGCGGCACCGGCACCGATCACTTTCCACGGTTGGTCATGCACGTACTGGTTGGTGTCGGCGGCGGTGGCACGTGCGCGCTTCGAGATCGCGTTGCCCATGTCTTCGACAGACTCTTTCGCAGCGGCGACGCGCTCGCTGAGCTTGGCTTTCGCCTTCGCCAGATCTTCGCCAGTCATCGACGTCGTGTCCTTGACCAGATCTTCGATGTCGGCGAGGAAGCTGTGGAATTCTTTCGAGACGCCTGCGCGCGTCGACTTTGCCGCGTGGCTGGTGCCGATGCCGAGTCCACTTGCGATCGATTCCGGATTGTTGGAGTTGCTGTTCATGGCCGTTCCTTTAATGAGGGGGTTGCAGGCGTCGCATCAAATGACGGGCACGCGACGAACTGCCAGCAAGTTAAACCTGCGTCGCGGCGACGTCTGTTCGACAGCGAACACATCGCTGGACCACGTTCCCTGAACCGACGTTATTCGGTGCATTGGCGCACCGACCACGACGATTGCGTCCGCCATGCTGCAACCAAACGTCCCATTGTCGCGTCCTGCATCCCGCAGGAAGCCAATACTTCCGGAGATCATCATGCACATGCCAAGCGTTGAAGAACTGAAAGGTAAATGGAAGCAACAAGTCGGCGCTGCCAAGATTTCCTGGGGCAAGCTGACCGACGATGAATTGCTGGAGGTTGAAGGTCGGAGCGACAAGCTGACCGGCCTCGTGCAGGAACGCTACGCCATTGCCCGCGAAGATGCGGAGAAACAGGTGAAAGAGTTCTTCGAGAAGAACAAGGCCTGAGACGCACCGCCGCGTCGCCGGACTGTGGCTGGCGTCATGTACGCCAGCGCACCGACATGCGGACGTTTGCCTACCAGCATGTCAACAGGGTCGTGCATGTCGATCCTCCGTTCCAGCACTCGTCCGTCGCGCTTCCGCGTGGATTGCGAGTCCGTATTTCCAGAACCCAACTACCGGAGAACTTCATGAACACGCTTATCCGCAAGTCAATGATCCTGCTGTCCGTCGGCGCCTTCGCGCTCAGCGTTGGCGCTTGCCGCACCATCCATGGTGCCGCTGAAGACGTCGAAACGGTTACCCATAAGGTGCAGAAAGAAGCCGACCAGCACACCGGCGAAGACGACAACATGGACAACCAGGAACACGACCAGCCCTGAGGCTGGACGCTGCCATGACCACGCTGTGCCTGTGCGACTGGGTGGACGTGACTGCAGACCGGCGGCCTTTGCCGCCGGTCGTTGCGGTTGCGGCGCCGGTGCGCCTGGGTACTGCGGCAATGTCGTCCGCCAACACGCTTGCCCCGATCCGATTTTCGCCCACTGTGGCGCTCACCAACCTTCAGGATTACGTCACATGAAAACCACACTGATTCCAATCGCGGCGTTTGCCGCGCTGATGCTGGCCGGTTGCCAGGAAACTTCCAACGAAACCGCCAAGGACGTCGCCGAAGCGCGTGAGGAAGCCGCTGAAGATGTCAGCGACGCCCGCAAAGACGCGAACAAGGACGTGAACGCCGCGAACGCCGACGTGGCCGAAGCGCGCCAGGAATACAACGCGTCCGACGACGCCTCCCGCAAGGAATTGTCGGCCGCTGAATCGGATGCTATGACCCAAGCGGCGCAAGCGCAGTTCGACGTCGCCTCCACCCAGGCTGAAGGTCGCCACACGGTCGAGAAAGAAAAGTGCGACGCACTCGCCGGTGTCGACAAGGATGCTTGCCTGAGCACTGCCAAGGCGACGTTCACCGCCGAACAGGCAGCCATCACCGAGACGCGTGACAACGCCTTGGTCAGTGCCGAACGCCATGACTGATCGTTCGCCGTTCGCGTCGCGCAGTGAGTTGATCTGACCCGCTTAGCGAATGCCCGACGGTAAAAAAAACGCCCGGACAAATCCGGGCGTTTTTTTATGCCGTTGCGACCGCCGACTATTGCTTCGGGGCAATGCCGGTGTCGTCGACTTCTTCCGGTTCCTTCTCACGCGCCACATCGGTCTTCGCTTCGGCCTTGCGCGGGCTGTCGCCGATGCTCGGCAGTTTGGACGGCGAGTCGAGCAACAGGTAGGGGTCGATGCGTGCGCCGAGCCAGCGCATGCCGAGGTGCAGATGCGCGCCAGTTGATCGTCCGCTGGATCCGACCTTGCCGAGCGTGTCGCCACGCTTCACGTCGTCGCCGGTCGCGACGGTGAGCTCGCCCATATGGAAGTTCATGCTGATCAAGCCACCGCCGTGGTCGACGAACACCGAGTTGCCGGTGAAGAACTGATCTTCGGCGAGCACGACCTTGCCGTTGGCCACCGCCTTGACGGCGCTGCCCAGGGCGACCGGTGCATCGCGACCCGTGTGCTGACTCTTGCGGATGCCATTGAACAGGCGATTGCTGCCGAAATCGTTCTCGCTTGCTGGCATCGATGCCGCGGGTTGTGCCAAGGGCAACGAAAACTGCACTGGACCGAGGTCCTGCTTGAACAGCGCGAGTACGCGTTTGCGCTCGGCGCGGTGACGCGAAAGATTTTCTGCGGAGACATGAACATAGGTGTCGTCGGGGAGCGCGATGTCGACCTGCGGAAAGCTCACTGCCTCGACCGTCAAGGCACCAAGGTGCTGTTTCTTGTCCTGGTCGTACAACGCGATCTCGTGCATGCCTGGCTTCGCGTGGAGATCGACCGGGTAGTAGCAGACGGCGTCGACTGCCGGATAGCGTTTGCCATGGAGGCCACATTCTGCGGCGGCCAGACCAGCCCAGCGCGCAACCCCACCTTGGGCGACAACAACCGTGGGCGTATCGGCGATGGCAGCCATGCTGCCAAGTGCAGCGAAGACCGCCAAGGCGCTCAGGCGCCGCTTCATGACAAAGCCGGCTTGCGCCGGCTTGGAAAGGATCATGGGGGCCATCGTTTAGATCTTGCCGAGCAAGAGCAGCACGATGAGGATGACAACGACCAGGCCGAGTCCGCCGCTCGGGCCATAGCCCCAGGAACGGCTATGTCCCCAGTTCGGCAAGGCACCCACGAGCATGAGGATCAGGATGATGAGCAGGATTGTGCCGATGGACATGGGGTGTTTCTCCAGATTGAAAGCAAAAGCCGGCGCGGCGCGCAGACGGGTGAATGTCGAAACCGCGCGTATTTACGCGCAATCGCGAATCGGATCGAAGGTCAATTCAACTGCATGCCGCCGGCACCAACGATGCCGAGGACGCCGATGACGATCAGATAGATCGCGACGATGTAATTGAGCAGGCGCGGTTGCGCCAGAATCAGGATTCCGGCCAGCAAGGCGATGATCGGGGCAAGGCTGAGGTGTAGGTTCATGGCGTGGTCCTTGGTTGCATGGTGTGAGCGAATCTTGGTCGGATCGGATCAGCGCAGGCGCTGATCGTCGTCCTTGTCCTTGCCTTTGTTCTTGCCCTTGTCGGACTTGTCGTCTTCTTCGGCTTCTTCATCAGCATCGCTGGCGGCTTCATCTGCATTCGCGACTGAGCCTTCGCGCGGATTCTTGCGGTCCGATCGATCGGGGCGATTGCTGCGCTCGGCCGGTTCGGCGTCGCCGCTGGGCGTCGGCGCTAGGGCTTCACGCTCACGTGCCGCCTGCGCCGCCTGTTCGGCAGCCTGTTGTTCACTCGCTTGCTGGCGCTGCATCTGCGCGCGATCACGTGCCTGGTTCTGCTCCAGCGTCTGCTGCGCCTGCTGTGCTTGCACATCACGTTGGTGCTTAGCCTGCTGCTCGAGTTGTTCGGTCTGACGCGCGCGCTGCTGATCCTTCTGCTGATTGCGGCTGTCGGCTTCCCGCTGGCGATCTGCCTGTTGCTGTTGCTGTTGCTGTTGCTGGGCTGCGGCGCGCGCTTGCTGTGCGGCCTGCGCTTCGCCAGCCGGGTCGGGCATTTGAGCCGCTGGTGCACTGCGATCATTGCCGTTTGCACGATCGGACTGACCGCGCCCGCGACCATTGTTGTCCGGTGCATTGCGATCAAGTGCGGGACGATTCTTCGGCGCATTCATCGTGTTTGACTTCGGTGCATCGTCATCGCGGGTGGAGCCGGCCTCGCGTGCATTCACGGTGGCACGTTGATCGGTAATGATGCGGATGTGCTGGGCAGCGTCTTGCGACTTGCCGCGCGACTTCTCGACACCGCGTGACTGCGGCGGCAGACCCGGATTGCTCTTGAGCTCACGCTCACGCGTCGCGAACGGACGCTCTTCCGGTGGCGGCGCATTGCGGGCCATGACCTGGCGTTCGAGCGCGGCGCGCGACGGTCGGTCATCACTGGCCTTGCCGACGCCCAGCACGCTGCGCATGCTCGGCGCGACCGGGGCCGCGCGGCGCACTTCGCCGGTGGTCATGGCGCGGTAGTCGATGTTCATTGCCGCCTGACGCACCGGACGCGCGTTCACGAACACATCGCTCGGTACCGCGGTCACCGCACCGGCGATGGTGCGGTTGGCGTAGGTCTTCTGGGCGATGATGTTCGCGCCACTTGCATAGTTGTTGTAGGTATTGGTGATCACCGTGTTGTTGATCACCGTATTGTTCACGTTCACGCGTGTGAAGTAGTCGCGGCTGGCGCGATACGAAGGCACATAGGTGTCACTTGGCCCGAGTGGGAACCAGCCGATCGGTGCGCTGTTGCCGTAGGACAGCGAGACGCTCCAGTTGCTGCCGCCGACAAAGGCGACCAAGGCTGGCGCGTAAGTGGCGCGCACATTGCGCGGACCCGGGATCCAGCCCCAACGATTCGAGACGCTCACCCAGCGACCATAATGCGAAGGTGCGAAGCCCCACGGTGCATCATCCACCCAGGTCCAACCCCACGGCTCCTGCCAGACCCAGTGACCATCACGATACGGTGCCCAGTCGCGACTGACCGAAGTCGGGAACCAGACGTTGCCGACGTTGCTCACCGCGCGCCAGCGGCCATATTCGTCGAGATCGGCATATCCAACGACATCGTCGTCGAGATAACGCAGCGAAGGCGATGTGTCGAGACGACGATCGCGCTCGAAGGCGTAATCGTCAAAATCGTCCGCTTCCGGCAGACCATAGAACTCGTAGTCGCGCAGGTCGCTGTCGAAGAAGCGTACGGTGTCCCCGGCACGCAGCGGAAAGTTGCTGCCTTCGCCGTAGGCGATGCCGGCACCTTCCCAGACCACGATCGTGGTCTGGTTGTCATACGGGTCGACGTCGATGCGGTAACGCCCGGCGCGATTGATGGTGAAGGCAAGCGCGGGTGTTGCGACTTCGATTGTCTGGCCGCGATAGAGGCGACGCACGCGCAGATTGATTGAACCCTCGGTCACCTGCACCTGGGCGATGCGGTCATTCAGATCCAGAAGTTCGAAGCTGGTTTCCGGCCCGAGGCGGATCGCGGCACTGCCGACCTGCAGTTCGAGGCGCGAGTCGTCCTCGGTCCACAGGCGATCGCCGCTGATCAGCGGGCGATTGCGCATGACATCCAGCCACTCGTCTTCGCCGGCAGGCGAGTAACTGACGTCGCCCTCGACATGACTCAGCCGCGCAACGCGGCCGGAGGGATCGGAAAAGGCGGCCTGTGCAGTCGCGACGAAGCCAAGCGACAACAACAATCCACCACACAGGGTGAGCCAACGCGATGGATTGAACATGTCGTACTCCTTCAGTTCTTGCCGCGTACAACAACCAGCAGCACGCCGGCAATGATCGAGACTGCGCCGAGCCAGATCGGAATATTCACCGTCTCGGTGTCCTTGACGGACAGTTTGATCGGCCCGATGCGGGCCTCGTGGCTGTCCTTGGTGTAGGTGAATCCGCCGTAAGCGAGCGCGAGGACGCCTGCCACGATCAAGATCAAACCGACCACTTTTCCTGAGTTCATTGCGACTGCTCCCTGAGATTGAATACGGTGTCACTCGACGGCTTCGACACGGTCATGAACGACCGCGGCGACCGAGCAAGAGTGAGGCGACAAACAGCACGATGAAGACGAGAAACAGGATCTTCGCGATGCCGACCGCTGAGCCGGCGATGCCGCCGAACCCGAGCACGCCGGCAATCAGCGCGATAACCAGAAAAACGATGGCGTAATGCAACATGAGATTCGCTCCGCTCTGGCGGCCGCCCAAGCAGCTACTCACCATGGCTTGAGCCTAGACAAACACCGGGATTTGATCGGTGCGGAAACGCACAGACCGAGCGCTCAGGTGCAGCGCAGAGTCAAACTCAGCTTTGGCGTGTCCGCTCGCGGACGTAGATCGCCTTGGCCGAACCGCCAGGCAGCGCGCGCTCCTCGACTTCGAAAAGGCGGGGGTTTTTCTTGAACAAGTCGCTGAGCTTGCGGTGACCGTAAAGGCGCGGATCAAAGTCAGGTCGCAATTTGGTCAGGTAGCTGCCGACCGTGCCGAGCGCCGCCCAGCCGTTCTCGTCTTCGGCTTCGTCGATCGCCTGCACGATCAGTTCCGTCGGCAACACCGAGACGTCTGCGACTGCCGACCTCGGGTCGGGCCCAGGTTTCGCAACACTAGCGGGAGCCTCGCCGCCCGTCGCCTTGATCGCGGCGGCGGGTTTGGTGGCGGGCCGCAACACTTCGGTGTAGACGAACTTGTCGCAGGCGACCACAAAGGGCTCGGGCGTTTTCTTCTCACCAAAGCCGAGCACCATCAGGCCTTCCTCACGCAGCCGCTGTGCGAGCCGGGTGAAATCGCTGTCGCTTGAGACCAGGCAGAAGCCGTCGAAACGGCGCGTGTACATCAGGTCCATGGCGTCGATGATCAGCGCGCTGTCGGTCGCATTCTTGCCGCTGGTGTAGGCGAATTGCTGCACCGGCTGGATCGAGTGCTTGAGCAGGCTCTTTTTCCATTGACTGTGGCTCGTCGAGGTCCAGTCACCATAGATGCGCTTGACGCTGGCGACGCCGAATTTTGCGACTTCAGCGAGTAATGCATCGATGACCGACGGCTGTGCGTTGTCGGCGTCGATCAGCACCGCGAGCCGGCGTTGATCGTTGTCCGGCCGGGACAGATTGGGTTCGCGTGAGGACATGGCTGGCACTCCGCAGCGGCGTATGCGTCTAAGGTAGCGCGGACGCGTGACAGGCGTCAGCGCATGCCTATACTTGGACCACCACCCGGGGAGAGCACAGATGAAGCGAATGGCAGCAGTCAGGATTCTGTCGGTCGGATTACTGTTGGCATGCGGGGCCGCGAATGCAGAGAGCTTGTTGCCTTTCGGCAAGTCCTGGGTCGGTGACCGCAAGTTGCCCCAGCCCTATGGCGTCGGCGTCGACTTGTTCACGCTGAACCAGGACTATGCGATCAAGGCGCTCGCCTTCGAATTGCCGGGGGTGACCATCGATGACCCGAGCGTGATCCGGGTCAGCAATGCCTTGAACCATGTCGATCTGAAAGCCGATGCCTGGGTGCTTCCCTTCCTCAATGTGTTCGGGGTGATCGGCAAGGTGCATGCGCGCACGCCAGTGGATCTCGGTGCGATCTCGATTCCCAATGTTCCGGCCGGTCTGCTCGACCAGCTGGTGATCCGCTACAGCGGCGAGGTTTATGGTGGCGGTGCAACGCTCGCCTATGGCGGCGAGCAGTGGTTCACCTCGGTCACCGGCACCTATGCCAAGACATCACTCTCCGGCGATTTCGACAGCAACGTCACGTCGCAGAGTTGGCAACCGCGCCTCGGTTTTGTCAAAGGCCCTTGGGCATTCTGGGTCGGGGGCATGTTTCTCGATGTCGAGGAAGACCACGCCGGCGCGATCGCATTGCCGTTCATCGGGTCGGTGCCGTTCGCGGTGGAGCTCGAAAACAAGAATCGCACCAGCGCCGCGTTTGGGGTGAAGTGCACGCTGGCCGAAACCGTCGACATAGCCCTTGAGGTCAGTGACGCCTCGCGCAAGAGCACCTTGCTCAACCTCACCTGGCGCTTCGGCGAGTAGGGCCGACTGACAGCGATGCCGACGCCGATGCTGCGGCGGCTTGTCTTCGCGATCGGCTTTGGCGTCGGTGGCGTGGCCTTCGCCTATGAAACCGATGCCTACCAGAACCGTGGCGTCGCCACGGCCGATGCCGGTGTGGTGCTCAATCGTGAGGTCAACGCGGCGCTCGCCGATATCGCAGCGCACTGGCGCGGTCCGGTCAGCGATGCGCGTATGGTCGATGCGATCTATCACCGTATTGGCGGCCACCACTGGGTCGACAAGCTGGAGCGCTGGGCGATGCATTCGCGTGAAGTCGAGAAATTGCCGACGCCGCGTCGCGCATCGATCTACGCCGGCATGTCGCTGTGCGCGGCACGCTTTGGGCGACTGTTCGGCATCGGCCCGAGCTTCCGGGTTGCTGGGGTCTTGATCGGTTCCGACAAGCTCGGCCATTTCCTGTCGCAAGGGCGCAAGTTCTGGCGGCGATTCGCGCGTAGCCAGGACGAGGTGCAGGCGGCCAGGCATTCCGCGTTTACCGAGCGCGCGATCTTCGGCGCGGCGACCACCGGCGTCTATTCGAATGCCGACCTGATCGCAAATTATGAAGGCCACCGCTTCTATCGATCACTGTTCGAAGACGACATCATTCCCGGCAAGCCCGCCATCTTCGTGCGCAGCGAGAGCGGTTGGCACCAGCAGCGCGCATTCGATTTCGCCGACTACGTCAATCCGTGGTGGGACGAAGCGCTTTATCCAAACGCCTACGACCGACTGCTCGCGGCATCGATGCGACGGCGTCTGATCGATCTGTGCCCCGATGTCGCTGCTGCACCACAACTGTGGGACGTACCCGCCGCCATCGATTCCGAATTGGCGGCGCGCTATGCCCATCTCGAACTGCGCGATCGCCGCGACTGGCGCATGGGCGTGCTCTGCGCGGAAACGCCACCGTTGCCCTAATCGATCGCCTCGGCGCGGGCAACGCGACTGGTCACCGTCAACTGCGCGGTGACATTGCCGAGCGTCGCGAAAATATCCGGCACCAGATCGACCGCGAGCAGGATACCGAGTGGTTCGATCGGCAGTCCGACGGCCTGTGTCACCGGCAGGTTGGTGCCCATGAAGCTCGCCTGTCCGGGCAAGCCGACGGAACCGATGCTGATGACCACGGCGAGCAGGACCGCGGTCGTGATCTGCGCAGCCGAGAGATCGATGCCATAGGACCAGCTGATGAAGCTGACGACGCCAAGATACTGGATCGGACTGGTGATGCGAAACAGCGTGACCGCCATCGGCAATACCAGCGCAGTCACCTGCGTCGGATACTGCAACGACTTGGTCGTCACCTCGACCATCGCCGGCAAGGTGGCGAGCGAAGATTGCGTGCTCGCCGCGACCACCTGCGCCGGCAGGATCGCGCTCGCGAAGCGCCGCAACGATTCGCCCTTGCCAAAGCTGACGACGCCGTACAGCGCCAGAGTAATGCCGAGATACAGCAGGCACTGCATGGCGATATAGGCACCCAGTGCGCCGAGCACGCCGGCGCCGGCCTCGGTCGTCACCGGCAGGATCAAGGCGAACACGCCGATCGGTCCGAGCGCGAGCACCCAGTGCACGATCACGATCATGGTCTCGCTGACTGCCTTCGCCAGATCGACGATCAGCTGCCGACGCGCCGCCTCGATTTGCGTCAGCGCAAATGCGAAGCACAGCGTGAACACCACCAGCGGCACAATGGCACCGGCCGCTGCCGCCGCAATCGCATTCGTCGGCACGATATTCCCGATCCAGTCGCCGATCCCGACCGTCGTCGTCGGCGTGGCGGCCGTACTCGCGCGCAAGGTCGCCGCCAGTTCGTCATTTCCCGGCACGAAGGCCAGCATCAGCGGCGCCACCAGCGCGGCGTAGGTGGCCGCAACCAGCAGCAGCGCCAGAATCCAGAGGATGGCGCGACGCGCGACCCGGCCCGAAGACGCGGCATCGGTGGCGGTATTCACGCCGACGATCAGCAGTGCGACCACCAGCGGCACGATCGTCATCTGCAACGCACTCAGCCACAGTTTTCCGACTGGCTTGGCAATGGCGGTGGCGGTCGCCGCCATGTCCGGGCTGTAGTGGGCCAACAGCAACCCGGTGATGGCACCGAGCAGCAAACCGGAAAACACGCGCATGGCCGGGGTCATCGGTACCTCTGTTCAATCATGTCTATTCAATCGTGGGAAATCGCAGGCAAGCCCCACGCGGTCTGAAGACGCGAATACTCGTGCGCCGGCAACAACACGAATACGGGTTTGTGCTTGGCATCGAGCCAGGCGAGCAGGGCGGAGACATCGTCGGCGGCCATTGCGGTGCAGCCGGCGGTGGGTTCGCCGGGTGCTTTCCACAGGTGCGCGAAGATGCAACTGCCGCCGCCACTGACGCGATCCGGATTGTGCTCGATCACGAAGCCCTCGCGGTAGCGCTGGTCGCCATCCAGATGCAGATCGCGGCGCATCGGCTCGCTGGAGCCGACAATGGCCGCGGCGCCGACCTCTTTGACGTCGACGATGCGGTTGTATAGCGGCGAACCGTTCACATCGATGCACCAGTCGTCCGCGTCTAGCGCCTGGTAGTCGAGCCCGGTGCGCGCTTGCGCGGCATAGCCGAAGGCGTTGCCGATCTTGAACACACCGGCCGGTGCGCGGCCATCGCCTTCGCGTTTCCGCGGGCCATCGGCTTGCTCTGGATGCAGGCCGTGACCCCAGGCCGACCCGGTGCGACCGACGCTGACCGCGATTGGCTCACCGACTGCGACCCACTGCGAATCATCACGCGCAAAGCGTTGCAGTCGACCAATCGGCGCATCCCAGCCGGGGGTGATGACGACAATGACTTGCTGCACCTCGGGCGCGATCGGCGTGGTTGCTGGATCTGCATCGCGCGTCAATACGCAGGCCGACAGGGTGAGGATCAACGTTAGTAGCGCAAGCTGTCGCATTGGCATCTCAATTCGAGTGGGAAAAGCGCATGCGCGCCCGATTGCTGCCGAAGCGCGCCGCGGCCGTGGGAACGATGTCGAACAAACCGAGGACGATCACATCCAGCAAGTGTTGCAACGCCGATTGATAGAGCATTTCCTCGACATGCGGATGCGCGTCATGTGCCGACACCAGCAGCGCGACATCGGCCTGCGCACGCAGCGGATTGCTGCGATGGCGGGTGACGCTGATCACACACCCACCCAAGGCATGCATGTCGCGACAGGCCTGCAGCAGTTCCGGTTGTTCACCGAGTTCGGATACCAGCACGAGCGCGTCGTGGCCTTCGGCGGCCGACAAACTTGCCACCAGCAGCAATGGATCGGTGTGCACGATGCATCGCCGGCCGAGCAGTGCCATGCGTTGCGCGAGAGACTCGACCAAGCGGCCATCCAGCGCCGTGCCGCCCAGAAAAATCGTGCCGGCGCTACCGAGCAGACTGGCCGCCGCGGCGACACGCTCGGGCGGATTGAGCATGCGCGTTTCTTCGCCGGCTTCGGCTTTGCCACGCCACAATGCTTCCGACCGCGCCGCCTCCGGCGATGCCTTGCTGCCGCCACTGTTGCTGGCGGACTCGGCGTGGCCTGCGGCTTCACGCGCGACCTCCTCTGAAATCGAGACCTTCAGATCCGGATAGCCCTTGAAACCGAGGCGCTGACTGAATTTGACGACACTCGACTGGCTGATCTTGAGCGCGTCGGCCAACTGCTGCGACGAGTAGTCGCGCAGCAGATGCGCATTGTCGAGCACGAAATCGGCAATGCGTCGCTCGATCGCCGACATCTGGCCGCGCTCCGATCGCAATTTGAGCAGTGACGACATGGGCTTCCGGTCAATGGTCGAGCATCACCAGACCGCGGATCGCGGTGACCCCGAGGCCGGGCGCGTCGCTTACCGAGATTTCCGACTCGTTGAAGGTAACGCCAGAATCCACCGGATTGAACTGGCCAAGCGACGGCCCATCGAGATCGACCTTGGTGATCACATCCGACTTTGCAATCGCGACATGCACTGCCGCAGCGACGCTGATGCTGCTCTCCAGCATGCAGCCGATCATGCACTCGACGCCATAACTCGACGCAATATCGGCGATCTTGATCGCGTTGGCGATGCCCCCGGTTTTCATCAGTTTGATATTGATGATGTCGGCGGCGCGACGGCGGATGATCTCGATCACTTCACGCGTGTCGAACACGCTTTCGTCGGCCATGACCGGCGTCACCACGCGGTCGGCGACGTAACGCATGCCCTCCAGATCGTGCGCCTGCACCGGTTGTTCGATCAGTTCCAGATGGATGCCGGCGTCTTCCAGCGCGTTCAAGGCGCGCACTGCCTGTTTCGGGGTCCAACCCTGATTCGCGTCGAGCCGCAACAAGGCACGTCCCTCGACCGCAGCATGGATCGCCTTCACGCGTTCGATATCAACGCCGATGTCTTTGCCTACCTTGATTTTCAGTGCCGCAAAGCCGCGATCGACCGCGCTGATCGCGTCACTCACCATCTTGTCGATGTAGTCCACGCTGATGGTGATGTCGGTCGTGATCACCGGATCGCCGCCGCCAAGCAATTTATAGAGCGGCGCCGCGTACAGTTGGCCGAACAGGTCATGCACCGCGATATCGACGGCGGCTTTGGCACTGGTATTGCGCTCCATCGCAGTGTCGATGAGCTTCGAGATGCGGTTCAGATCGGCAATGTCCTGGCCGAGCAGGCGCGGTGCGATGTAGTTGCGGATGGCATCGATGATCGAGCCATGGGTATCACCGGTGATCACCGCCGTCGCCGGCGCTTCACCGTAACCGGTGTGACCGCAGTCGGAGTCGATCATGACGATGATGTCGTCGATCTGCTCGACAGTACGCAACGCGGTCTTGAACGGTGTTTTCAGCGGCACGCACAAGCGGCCCAGTCGGATCTTGGCAATTTTCATCGTGGGTCTCTGCTGCGGATGCGTTGGATGGCGGTGGCCGCGTCGATGTAGGTCTGGTCGGTGCCGTAAGCGAGCAGTGCGAATGGCGTCACGATCACGCCGTTTGCGGCGAGCGACCTGGCGTTGCCATCGGCGTGGCGCAGCGACGCGCCATGGGTGTCATGG
Organism: Lysobacterales bacterium; assembly: GCA_043753835.1. GTDB lineage: Bacteria > Pseudomonadota > Gammaproteobacteria > Xanthomonadales > Ahniellaceae > JADKHK01. Next base: position 22,979 of record JAYUVY010000041.1, read on the forward strand.
ATCACCCAGAGCGCGCCGTCGTCGTGACCGATCACCATCATCACGTGGCCGGGAATGTAGATCAGGTCGCCGACTTCCAGGGTGCGTAATATTTCGATGCGTTCGCCGCGGTCGAGCTCGGCACCGAGTGCCAGGCGATCGAACGCACGGCTGATGCTTTGCGCGCTGGTATTGCGCGGCAGCAAGATGCCCAACGAAGCATAAACCTCAGACACGAACCCGCTGCAGTCGCGGGCGTTGTAGGCGTGTCCCCAGCCGTAGCGCTCACCGATGAACTTGAACGATTGCCTGAGCAGATTGGCGGCGCTGAGCGCCAGCGGTGCTCGCGCGACATCGGCCGACCGCGGCAGCAGCGCGGGCTGCAACTGCAGCGCACCGTCGAAACGCCGCACCGGAAGTTCGATCACGTGATGCGCCAATGCAGCCTGGCCATTGACGCTTTGATCAATCGGCCAATCCGCAAGCAGTGGCACGCGCACGCCCATGTCCAGCGTGACCTCTGAAAGTGCCGGCGCTTCTGGTGTATGGACGCTGCGCACCTGCGCCCCGGTGACCACGAGGGCCGGCGTGCGTGTTGTGTAGTCGAGTACGGCCGAGCGCGCACCGATGGCGACAGCCTCCGACTCGATCCATGCGGCATAACGCGTGCCGATCACGAAAAGCCAGTGCTGATCGCGACTCTGGTGCGCGACGACGATCGCAGTGCCGGGGAAGAACGCCGACTCTTGAAAGCGATCGATGTCGGTCTCTCCCGGTTTGCTGAACACGCGCGTTCGGGTCGGGAACGTGCGCAGATCCGCGCGCCGGGTCACCAGGGCGAATCGGGTCGGTTGCCGGCGCGCGACCTGATCGAGCGCGAGCGCTTCCATCCACTCATCGATCTGTGCAGGCGTGACCGGCGCACCCTGGTCGTCAAACAAGTCTCGTGTCGGTTTCTGCGAAAGCGCCTGAATCCAGTCGCGAACCTGCTTGCGGCGCAGTGTCTTCGGCATCGCGTGCAGATCCTGCATGGATGGCTCGATCGCCAACAGGCGCGCGTTCTGGGCGTCGATCTGCGCAGGTGCGAGACGCACGTGCTCGGCATCGGCGGTGCGCGCAATCCAGTACGCGGCATCAAGTTTGGCTTCGCTCAGTCCGGGTATCGCAATGGTCGGTGTGAGCGCGGCGGCACCATCGGCCTGCGCGTGTTGACATGGCGAGAGCAATATTGCGACTGGGAGCGCCAGCCACCACGAGCGGCGTATCGACATCATCCGGCTCCAGTCGGTGCGATTGATTTCAGTACCAGCGCGAGCGCGATGCCCGCGCCGGTTCCGATCAGATAGCCAAGCATGGCGAGCAACACCGCGACCGGTGCGAGCGCGGGTGAATGTGTGGCCGCCAACAACGGCGCGGAGGCGATACCGCCGATATTCGCGAGTGAAGCAATGCCGCACAACGCGAGATCGAAGCGGAACAGTTTCGCGCACAGCAACATCATGGCGGCATGCAGCCCGAGCACGATGAAACCGGTCACCACGAACCATGGCGCACTCGCAAGTCCGGCGAAGTTGCCCTGCGAAGCGAGCGCCGCGACCACGATCAGCAACAGCGCCGACGACGTCGGCATTGCGCCGGGCAACGTGCGCAACGGCGTTTGGCCGACGCAAACACCGATCACGGTAGCGATCAACATGATCCAGGAAGTCTTGGTGAGCATCGGAAATTCCGGCAGTAGCGATGCCAGAAACTCCGCAAGCAGGCCGACCACGAGTGCCAGCCCAAGCCAGAGCAGCACGTCACCGGGGTTGGGCGCGGCGGGGCTGGGCGGCTGCGGTTCGACTTCGGCCCGACTTGCGCGTGCCGTATCCAGCATCACCACGCTCGACATCGCCCCACTCCAACGATTGAAGCGCGCCGCGAGCGGTGCGGTTGAAAACAACACCACGACCCAGACCGAATAACACAATGCATCGGTCAACAGCGCCTGCGACACCGCGGTCGCATCGGCACCGATGGACTGGCTGACCGCGACCAGATTTGCGGAACCGCCGGTCCAGCTCGCGCTCACCGAAGCGAGCGCCTTCCAGCCGTCTGCGGGCAGCACGTTGCGCATCAGCAGGTAGGCGATCACGAAGGCAATCAGGATCGAGCCTGCGGCGCAGACAAACGTCGCGAGCACGCGCGGCCCGAGCGCGATGATTGCGCGCAAGTCGCAGTTGACCAGCAGCAGGAAGATCAGCGCAGGCAGCAGGCGCGCCATCAGCAACTTCTGGGTGGCGACGATCTCCGCGCTCGCCACCCAAGTGCCCGCGACGGCAAGTGCGGTGACCAGCAGATAACACAGCACGATCGGTGGCAACACCTCGAACACACGGGCCCGCGTGCGCGCTTCGAGCACCGGAAAAAACGCGGCTGCAAGCAACAGCACGGCAATGTAGGGCCAAGTCGAGTCGATCATGCGATGTCGCTTCCGGTGCGGCGTGACAGTGGGTCTGTCGAGTCCGCCGAACGCTCTAAATCATAAATGCATCTTTGCTACAAAGCCAAAGAATAATTTATTGCAAGGGCGAAATCGGCGTGTTAAAAATACGCCGCCCGAATTCGGAGACCGCCGTGTTGACTCGCCTCGCCACCATTGCGTGCTGTGCCCTGCTGGCGATCTCCGGAATGCCGTGTATGGCCGTGGCGGAACCGGTCGCCAGCGTCATGGCGCAGGTGGAGGCCGGGGAATTCGCTGCTGCGGAAGTCGCGATTGCCACGGCGCTCAAGCAACCCGGACTCGCTGCCGCAAGCGGCGCTGCGCTCGCTTTCGAACGTGAACGCATGCGCCGCATCCGGCGTGATTTCCGGCATGACGAGGCAACGATCCGCAAGCAGCTGGACGAGCGGCTGGGTGCGTACACCGAACAGGAGTTCGCGCAGTGGGAAGCGGGCGGTCACATCGAAATGCGCCGCATCGACGGCGAAAAGCGCTATTTCCATCGCGCCGTCGGCAACCTGTTCGAAATTGTTCCCGAAGTCGCCGCACGTCGGCGCGAAACCACGGCTTTGCCGACGGAAAGCCCGTTGTACGCGCCGCATGCGCTGCATGCGCAGTGGCTGGCCCAGGCGGCGGCGGGTGCAGGCCCGTTTGTCGACCCGCAACGACTGCGCATCACACACACGATTACGGTGGCTGCCGATGTTGTTCCAAAAGGCGAAGTGCTGCGTGCCTGGATTCCGTATCCACGGGTGATCCCGGGTCAGCAACAGGACATTCGTTTCATCTCAAGCGCGCCGCGTGGTGCGCGCATTGCACCCGAATCGACGCTGCAACGCACCGCCTATCTCGAACGCAAGGCACGGCGTGGCCAGCCGACCGTATTTTCGGTCAGCTATGAACTGACAACGCGGACGCAAGTGCGCAAGCTCGATCCGGCCAGCACCAGCGACGCAGTCTTGCCCGCCGATGCGCTTGCGCAACTCGGAGAACGGCCGCCACACATCGTGTTCACCGAAGCGCTGCGGAACTACTCGCGCAAGCTGGTGGGCGACGAAACCCGACCCTACGAAATCGCCAAGCGTCTGTTTCGCGCGGTCGACCAGAAACCTTGGGCGGTGGCGCGCGAGTACTCGACGATCGGCAACCTGAGCATGCACGCGCATCAGGCCATCCATGCCGACTGCGGTGAGCAGACGATGTTGCTGATCACCCTGCTGCGCATGCACGGCATCCCGGCGCGTTGGCAGTCGGGCTGGCAATTTTCGCCGACCGACTTCGACTCCATGCACGACTGGGGCATGTTCTATATCGCACCCTACGGCTGGCTGCCGATGGACGTGACGCATGGCTGGCTGGCCAGCAATGACGACGCCGTCGCCGGCTTCTACCTCGGCAATCTCGATGCCTATCGCGTTGCCTTCAATGACGACTTCAGCCGTGACTTCGTGCCGGTGAAGCAACACGTTCGCTCGGAAACCATCGACTCGCAACGCGGCGAAGTCGAATGGTCCGGCGGCAATCTTTACTTCGACACCTGGGACTACGACGTGCGCTGGAAGATCGTTCCGGCAACGGCGCAGCCCGACACCCCCATCGGCCATCCAACCGCGAGGCACTCCCCATGAACCGTATCCATTTGCGCAAGCACGCATTGAGCTTGGCGCTCGCCACCTGTCTGCTGGCGATGCTGCCCAGTGCGCCGACAATCGCTGCCGGTACGGATGGCTCGGTGGTCGGGCGCCTCGCTACGAGCGACCGCGGTGCGGTCGGTGGTGCCACCATTACCGCGCGTCATCTCGACTCGGGTCTCGAACGCAGCGTGACCTCGGATGCGGACGGCAACTATCGCTTTCCGTTCCTGCCGGTCGGTGCCTACGTGATCGAAGCCAGCAAGGCCGGCTTCACCCCGCAAAAAGTGGAAAACGTTCAGGTCGCGCTAGGCAGTGCGACCACGGTCGGGATCACGCTCGGCGAGACCAGGCTTGCAGCGATCGAGGTCGAGGCACCGGTTGTCGTCAACGCAGTCGATCTCAGTTCGGTCGAATCCGCCAGCAACTTCACCGCCGCCGAAATTGCGCGCTTGCCGGTCGCACGTGACGCGTCAGCCGTTGCGCTGCTCACGCCCGGCGTGAACAAGGGTGATCCGGATCTTGGCGGCATTTCCTTCGGCGGTTCATCGATTGCCGAAAACACGGTCTACATCAACGGACTCAATGTCACCGATTTCTACAACCGCGTCGGCTTCTCGTCGGTGCCGTATTCATTCTTCAACGAGTTTCAGGTCAAGACCGGCGGCTATTCGGTCGAATTCGGCCGAACCACCGGCGGTGTCATCAACGCGGTCACCAAATCCGGTGGCAACGACTGGCATTACGGTGCCGAGCTGGTGTGGCAGCCTTCGGCATTGCAGTCCAGCGGCACCGATCGTTTCGACAGCGAAGGCAATGCCGTGCGCATCAGCAGCGACGACGAGTTCGATCGCGTGAATCTGAATGCCCATGCCTCGGGTCCGCTGATCGCCGATACCCTGTTCGTCTACGTGAACTACGAAGCTCGCGACTTCGATGGCACCGCCACCACCAATAGCGGCAACGGCATCAATGGCGAGTCCTCGGGCGACGACTTCTGGGGCGCCAAACTCGACTGGCATCTCAACGACAACAATCTGATCGAGTTGCTCGCCTTCTCCGATGGCAATGACACGGTCATCGATGACTACGCCTACGACTACACCACCGGCACGGCCGGCGCCTTTGTCGACACCCGCTACAGCGAACGCGGCGGTGACAACTACGCGCTCACCTGGACCAGCTACCTCACCGACAACGTTTCCCTGAAGGCGCTCTACGGCGGCAATGACCGCGTCTCGGCCAACAAGGCATTGACCACGATCGATTGCGCGCGCGTTCGCGATCGACGATCAGGTGGCGCAGGCGACGTCGGCTGTACGCGCTCGGGCGCCCTTGTCGACCGGACCGACGAACGCGAAGCCGGCCGCATTGATCTGGAATGGTCGCTCGCCGATCACCTGTTGCGCTTCGGGCTCGACCGCGAGACCAATGCGTCCGACCACAAACAGTTCTTGCCCGGCCCCGAGCGTCTGGTCTATGAAGTGTTCTCGACCACGCCAGGCGCAATCGTCAATGGTGCAACCATCCCGGCGGGCGCCAACGCGTACGTGCGGACGCGGCAGGTCGAGGTCAATGGACAGTTCGAGAGCGTCAATTCGGCCTATTACGTCGAAGACAGCTGGACGGTGAATGAGCGGCTGGTATTGAACGCGGGCCTGCGTCTTGAAGCGTTCGACAACAAGAATTCGGACGGCGACAGTTACATCAAGATCGACGACATGCTGGCGCCACGCCTCGGTTTCTCGTGGGACGCGACGGGCGACGGGCGTAGCAAGTTGTTCGGCAACGCCGGTCGTTACTTCCTGCCCGTGGCCAACGTCATCAACATCAAGCAGGCCGGCGGCTTTCTCGATGAGCGCACGTTCTATCAGTTCGGCGGGTTTGAAAACTTCAGCTACAACGGCAGCACGTTCCGGCGCCCGATCCTCGGTGCACAACTCGGTGCGGTCGACAATTCGCAGGGCGATGGCAGCGTCAACGACCTGCGTGGCGAAGTCGACGCCGACATGGATCCGGTCTACCAGGACGAGTTCATTTTAGGCTTCCAGTCGATGTTTTCAGACGCGTGGTCATGGGGCGCGCGCGGCATTTACCGCGACTTGAGCAACGCCATCGACGACATGGAAATTACCGCTACAGCACAGTGTGGGGAAGACGGCGCGGCCGGATTCGTGATGGCCAATCCGGGCGAAGTGCTGACCCTCTGGGGCGACAGTGACTGCGATGGTGAAGCCGACAGTTTCATCGACATCGACACGGCGCGCGAAGGCTGGGCGCTGTATGACGACAATGGCGACTACATCGGGCAACGCGGCTGGGTAAAGCCGGAGCGAAGCTACAAGGCGTTGGAACTCGTGCTTGACCGCGCCTGGGACGCGCAATGGGCGTTCAACGCGTCCTACACGCTTTCCTACAGTGAAGGCAACGCCGAAGGCCCGGTGAATTCGGACACCGACTTCGCCGACGCTGGCCGCACCGAAGCGTTCGATCTACCGTCGGTCAATATCGATGCAGACGGCCCGCTGCCGAATGATCGTCGACATCAGTTCAAGTTTCGCGGCAGCTACGGATTCAATGATCATTGGTCGGTCGGTGGCACCCTCGGTGCGGCGTCGGGTCGGCCGATCAGCGGCTTCGGTGTCGCGGCACCCGGCGACGACACCGCGTTTCTCAGTTTCTACACTTGCGTCGAAAATTGCACGGGTGACTCCGCCCAGTCCGAGCGGATTTACGAACTCAATCGGCGCGGCGCATTCGGTCGCACGCCATGGAGTTTCGATCTTGGCGCGAGCGTGAGCTACACCCAGGCGATCGGTGACGGCAGCTTGCGTGTCGACTTGTCGGTGTTCAACCTGCTCAACCAGGAGCGCGTCACCCAGGTCGACGAATTCCGTGAAAACGACATTGGCGATCGCAACTCGACGTTCCTCGATCCGACCGGTTGGCAGTCGCCACGCTACGCCCAGTTGACCGTGACCATGGGATTTTGAGCGACAGGCGCACGGCGAGCGGTTCTCGACCATGACCGTCGCCGTGACGCTTGCGGACGGTGGGCTCGTGGGCGGTGGGTTTGCGGGCGTCGATTTTGCGGCGCTCAGCGCGCTCGTGCCGACGCCGTTCTACGCTTATTCTGCGAATGCACTGAGCGAACGTGTGACGCGCCTGCAAGCAGCATTCTCGGCGCGCCCAACGCTGATCTGCTACGCGGTCAAGGCGAACGGCAACCTGGCCCTGCTGCGCCAGTTCGCAGCAGCCGGAATCGGTGCCGACATTGTTTCGGTGGGTGAGCTGCAACGTGCGCTGCGTGCTGGCATCGCGCCCGCCCGGATCGTGTTCTCGGGGGTCGGCAAAACCGCGTCCGAGGTTCGTGAAGCGCTAAGGGTCGGCATCCTGCGCTTCAACATCGAGTCGTCCGATGAACTTGAACTGCTCGACGCCTGTGCGCGCGAACAGGGCATCGTTGCGGCCGCTGCCCTGCGCATCAATCCGGACATCGACGCCGCCACCCACGGCAAGATTTCCACCGGTCGCAGCGGCAACAAATTCGGCATCGACTTGCCCACGGCACGATGCCTGTTCGCATGCGCAGCGCAGTATGCCAACGTGCAACTCGATGGCCTGCATGTGCACATCGGTTCGCAGATACTGAGTGAGGCACCGCTGATTGCGTGTGCGCAGGCGGTTGCGGAATTTCGCCGTGAACTGGCGGCAGTTGGTGTGTGCATCCGCAGCATCGATATGGGTGGCGGCCTCGGTGTCTGCTATCGCGCCGGCCACGAACAGCCGGTGCCGGTCGAGCGCCACGCCGAAATCATTCTTGATGCGCTCGCAGATTTTTCCGGCCAGTTGTTGCTTGAGCCTGGCCGTCATCTGGTCGCGGAAGCCGGCGTGCTGATCACGCGCGTCATCCGCGTCAAGCAGGGCACTGGCCGCAATTTTCTGATCGTCGACGCGGCCATGAACGACTTGCTGCGCCCAACCCTGTACGAGGCATGGCACGACATCGTGCCGTTGCATCCGCGCGGCAACGAGCATGTGCGCTACGACGTTGTCGGCCCGGTGTGCGAGAGCGGAGACACGTTTGCGTTCGGTCGCGAACTGCCACGATGCGAAGCCGGAGACCTGGTCGCGATTCTCGGCGCAGGCGCGTATGCCGCGTCGATGGCTTCGACCTACAACAGTCGACCACTGTTGGCGGAAGTGATGATCGATCGCGACGCTTTCGCCGTCATCCGGCGTGCGCAGAGCATCGACGAAATGCTGGCGCTCGAATCGGTGACGCCGCAGTGGCAACCGCTATTTGCGCAAGCGAATTCGTGAGCGCGTCGATCAGGCCCGGTGCCGACGTCGCGATCATCGGTGCTGGCATCGTCGGTCTTTCCTGCGCATTCCACCTGCAGCAGCGTGGCTTGCGCTGCGTGCTGATTGATCCGAAAGGGCCAGGGGGCGAAACGTCGTTCGGCAATGCCGGTTCGATCTCGGTCGGCAATCTGCTGCCGCAGGCGACACCGGGCATCGCGTGGAAGGGCATCAAGATGCTGCTCGATCCACTGGCGCCGCTCAAGTTTGATCTCGCGCGTCTGCCGACCTACGCGCGATGGTTATGCCAGTTTGTCGACAGCAGTCGAACACGCGCGATGCTGCCGACGATCGATGCGCTGCATGCCATCAATTCGGCGTCGCGCGCGGCGTGGCTGCAGATCGCGGCGACCATCGATGCCGACGATCTGCTCGCACACAGCGGTTATCTGCACGTGTACAGCCGCGCGGAGACATTTGCCGCAGCACTGTGGGAACGTCAACTGATGCATGCACGTGGCGTCCGCTTCGACGTGCTGGATACACACCAGTTGCGTGCGCTCGAGCCCGACATCGGGACCGAATTCAAGCACGGCATGTTTCAACGCGACGCGCTGGCGCTGGGTGATCCGGGCGCGTTCTGTCTAAGCCTGCATGCCTGGTTGTCGGCCCATGGGATGGCTGACGTGCGGGCGTCGGTCATGTCGCTCAAGCGCGCGGGCGGCGCTTGGGAATTGGGCACCACCGAGGGCAATATCAGCGCCGCGCAAGTCGTGGTCGCGGCCGGTGCCTGGAGCACGCGGCTGCTCCGGTCGATTGGCATCGATGTGCCGGTGATCCCGGCGCGGGGATATCACCTGATGTTTCCGACGCAAGCGCGTGTCGCGTCGCGCCCGACACTTTGGGCCGAGCGCTATCTCGTCATGACGCCCATGAACACCGGCATTCGGGTCACCAGCGTCAAGGAATTGACTGCGCTTGATCGAGCACCGCGATTTGCCCTGATCGATCGACTTGAACCTGAAGCGCGCCGGCTGTTTCCCGCACTCGGCAGCAGCCGCGCTTCGCAATGGGCGGGCTTTCGTCCGTGTACGCCGGACTCGCTGCCGATCATCGAGCACGATGCCGCAAACGGCTTGCATCTGGCCATTGGTCACGGCCACCTGGGTCTCACCCAAGGCCCGATCAGCGGCCAGTTGATCGCACAGTCTGTGCTCGGTGAGACGCCAACATTGTCGATGACACCGTATCGACGTTCCCGGTTCTCGGCCAAATCGTGATGGCCGCCGAGCGGCGTCGCCGACTAGACCGCCTTCGGTCCGCGCAATACGCGTGCCGGCAACATGATCACCGCTTTCAGGAATTCGAACACACCGCCGACGACGACGCCGATCAGGCGGAAGGGCAGCAGCAGCAACCACACGATCGGATACAGCACAATCGCGATCAACGCGAGCGGCCAGCAGACGACGAGCAGCAAAAACCAGAGCAGGAACGCGATCATCTTGATCTCCAAGCGTCCGTGAGTGGACGGCGCGCATGCTACGGCGAATTGGCCGACAGCGGGGCACCGTGCGTCGCGGCTACGGTAGGCCAATAAGCGCGATGGCCTTGGCTTTCACCTCCGTCAATACCTCTGGCGCGACCTTTCCCTTCCGGATTGCCTTGCGCGCGATCCAATCCAGACTCTTGACCTGATCGGCAAGCACCGCGCTCGGCCGTACACCAGCAACCAGTACTTCAAATGGATAGCCCTTGATCTGCGTCGTCATTGGGCAGCAGAGCATCAAGCCGGTTTTTTCGTTGTATGCCGCTGGACTGAGCACGAGTGCTGGTCTGTGGCCCGCCTGCTCGTGACCCGGTTGTGGATCGAAATGCAGCCAAACCGCGTCGCCGGCATCGGGCACGAATCGCGCCGCCATCAGAACGCTTCCTTGCCGCGCGCTGGACCGAAACTCACCTCGGCATGGACGTTTTCCGGCGTGATTGCATCCAGCATTTGCGTCAGATCAAGGTGCGTGTTCCGGATCGGCACGATGATGATTCGCCCGTTTTCTTCGCGTATGTCGACCGCGTCGTCCAAGCGGACGCGAGCAGCGGCCATAACGGTGGTCGGGATCCGCACCGACGCGCTGTTGCCCCATTTTTTTGGCGATATTATACTTTGCGTACCCAAAAATGGTCGTGGTACAGTCGCGGCCTAGACCGTTTTGGGGAAATAGCCGCCATGGCAGACGAAGCAAAGTTCTTCTATGCGAACTCTGTAGAGATCGCGATGTCGGGTTACGACGTGACATTGCGATTAGTTCGAAACGGGGCGCGCTCAGCATCGGGCGGCAAGGCAGGATTTGCGACCTCTGAAGCTGTCATGGCGGAAGAGGACGCCATGTCAGTTTGCATGAGCCCTTCTCATGCAAAAGCGCTCCTTCCCGGACTGATGGATGTCGTGCTTCGGTATGAAGAATTGTTTGGCAAGATTCCGCTCCCGCCCGAAGCCGCCACCGCGTGGGAAAGACGGTTTGGTGAAGCAACGAAGTAGTCATGAAATACGAAGCCGAAGTCCATAGTTACAAAGCCCCGTTCACTATCGCCACGATTGGGATGATGGGTGCCATTTGTCTGTGCGTTCATGGCGGAGAAGTAGAGAAAGCGACAGTGATTGCCGACAAGTGCCATGTGTCCAAGCTCACCGCTACGGAGAGCAAGTCGGTTACTGGGACAGCGGTGCTCGATCGTCCGAAATTTGTTCCGAGCACGCCGCTTGCCAAGAGGCTGTGGGCGATCAAGCAGAAAGCTATCGCTGAGGGGCTGGTTCTGCGGCCTGCTGAAGAAATCATCGAGGAATTCTTGGCTTCGCGCAGAGGATGAGTGCTCCGTGTTGCGTCGCGTATATCTCGACTCAGTGATATTGATCGCGGCATTCGGTTCCGAAACAGGGGATCGCCACGATGCGGCATGGGAAGAAATCAACGCAGATGACGTTGAATTCTTGTACAGCAGCATTGTCGAGTTAGAGACGCTCCCTTCGGCTTCAGCCAACAAGTCTCAGCGTGAACTCGAATACCTGGTTGGCTACTTTCAATCAGCCAAGCGCGTTGATTGCACGCCGGATGTTCAGAAAGAAGCGATTCGTCGGGCCTCAGTTAGGCCCGTTCTAGCCGCGGCCGACGCGCTCCATGTGGCGTGTGCTATCGCTGGATCTGCTGATGAATTGGTTACTGCGGAGAAGCCGAACAAGCCTTTGCCGCAAGCGAGCGGAGTGTTCGTCCGCACAATTTGGGTCGATCCGCCTACGGTGGAGCCCGTCTCGATTTAGGCATCGCCTTTGACGGAGCTTGTCGATTACCCGCCTTTCCGGCGATGGCTTTCATCGCGCGCTCCAAATGGTCAGGGGTGTCTAGCCCACCCAGTTCCTGAGCGTGCTTTTGAAATCGCTCAGACTGTTCCGGATTGTCGGGCCTATGTATTGGGTTTTCTGCCATGCCGGATTCTCCTACGCCAAGGCTCCTCGTTAACGAGCTGATTGATAGGTCAGGCGCTTGCCGGTGACGCCAGCCAAAATGCGGCTCGCGCGCTCGGCATCATCAACGCCCAACGCCTTGCGGTTGTTGTAGCGGAAATTGAATTCAGTCGCGTAGCGGTTCAAATGGTTGTGTGCACAATGCTGATACACGCCGACCATGCCGCGTTTGAACACGGAGAAGTAGCCTTCGATGGTGTTGGTGTGCACACTGCCGTTGTCCTTGGACACGTATTCGCCAGCACCATGGCGCACGAAGTCGTGCGACGCGAACTCGTTGGACAAGTTGTGATACTGGCCAGCCTCGTCGGTCATGATGCGCGCTTCCGGGGCAATGTTCGCCTTGAGAAGCGGGATAAGGGTCTTGGCTTTCAGGTCATCAACGACCATGGCTTTGGCCTTGCCGCTGGTGCGATCAACGAGCGCGAGAATCTTGTTCTTGTGATCGTAGCCGCGACCCTTCTTGACGCCTTTCGGCTTCTTGGTGCGGTCGTTGCCGATGAAGGTTTCATCAACCTCAACAGTTCCACCGCCAGAGCCGAAAAGGAAGCCGCCTTCCTGCATCGCTTCACGCACCCGGTGCGACATGAACCACGCGCTCTTGAGAGTGATCCCAAGGGTGCGGTGAAGCTGGTTGCTGCTGATGCCCTTCTTGCTGGATGCGATGAGGAAGATCGCCTGCAGCCAGAGGTTCAATTTGATGTGGCTGGATTCAAAGATGGTGCCGACCTTGACGGTGAACGGCTTGCGGCATGCGTAGCACTTGTAGACGCCAAGGCGAGTGCTCTTTCCGGCCATCTTGCTGGACTGGCCGACAACACCGCAGTGCGGGCAGAAACGGCCGTCTGCCCACAGGTGTTTTTCGACGTACTCGAACGCGGCTTCTTCGTTGTGAAAGTGAGCTGCGGAGAGGAAAGAGGGCATGGCGTAACTCCAGACTATGGAGCGATGCTACGCCCGCGAGCTGGGTACGTCAAGTATAATATCGCCATTTTTTTACCAGAACGCGCATGCTCACCTCACGGTATCGACAATGTCGACACTATGCGTTGCGGCGCTGGTCATTGCAATGATCTGAGGCAGAGATAACGCTCAACGGACGCGAGCCGCATCCAAGGTCAACACCGATCGCGCAACCGCAACGCCTCCGGATACGGGGCGATCTCGGGCGCGTCGCCCTGACGAATGCGTTCCTGCAGCGCAAGCCACCAGCGCACATCGAAGATCTCGCCGTGGCGTTCGATCAACGCGGCGCGATCACCCGCATTCAGCCCGAGAAATTGCGGAAACTGCTCGGGAAACACGTCGTGGTCGTCGACATGGAACCAGGCGCCGTGGTGCATTTCCTCATCGTGGTTCGACGCTGTCGGCAGTGCACGGAAGCGGCATTCGCTGATCAGGCACAACTCGTCGTAGTCGTAGAAGATCGCGCGGCCGTGACGGGTGACGCCGAAGTTCTTCAGAAGCAGATCGCCCGGAAACACATTGCTCATCGCCAGGTCCTTGATCGCCAGACCGTAATCGAGCACGGCACGGCGTGCGAGCTCGGGCGTCGCTTCCTTGACGAAGAGATTCAGCGGGCGCAGGCGGCGTTCGACATAGCAATGCAGCAGCACGACGTCGTCGCCATCGGCGACCACGGATTCGCGACAGCCGCCGAGCAACTCGTCCAGCACGACCGCTGCAAAGCGCGCGCGCGGGAAGCGCAGATGGCGGAATTCCTGGGCATCGATCAAGCGGCCGGCGCGATCGTGCTTGAACACCAACTGGTACTTGTTCATCACGTCCTGCCGCGCGACGGTTTTCGGCGGCGCGAAATAGTCACGGATCACCTTGAACACCAACGGGTAATCGGGCAGCGTGAACACCGCCATGACCATGCCCTTTTCCCCTGGCGCATGCACGAACTGTTCGTCGCTGGCCTCAAAATGCCGGAAAAAATGGCGGAAGCGTTCGGTCTTGGCCTGCTTCAAACGCCCGAGCATCGCGTACCACTCGTCCACCGCCTTGCGCGGCAGCAGCGTCTTCAGGAATACGACCGCGTCGCCGACGGTTTCGAAGTCGGCGAGAAAGTAGGAGCGGGTAATCCCGAACAGCACCGCGACATCGTCGCGATCGGTAAGCACCGCATCGACACCGATGCCGCGACCATCAGCGCCGTGATGCAGCGCGATCACGATCGGCGCAAAACGGTCGGTGCCGAACACGCGCCCAACGAGATAGGCGCGGCGTTCGCGATAGAACACGGTTTCGAGCATCTCGATGGCGCGGATCGGGCGTTCGCCCCAGTGCGCGAATCGCGACTCGACGTCTTCCGCGACCAGCGCCGCATCGCCATTTCGGTCCGCGAACGGCACCGCGAACGGATAGTCGGCGAGCAGGCGCCGGAAACTCGCCGTCAGCGAGTCACCCACCGAATAGCTCTGACGCGCCACCGGATGCGTGATGCGATCCGTCGGTTCGATCCGCAGTGCCACGAATTCGATGTCAGCATCGACGCCGCGGGTCTTGAAGAAGCGCCGCGTCAGCGTGTTGTAGTAGGTCTGGTAAAGCTCACCGTCGAGCAGTCCGCTGATCGCCTGCTCGAACGCCGGCTTGATGCGAGCCCACAACTCGCGCTCGCCGGCATGCACGCCGAGCACGTGCGTCAGCGTATCGCTGGCCTCGGCGACGCAGCGGTCATAGGACTCGATGCGCTCGACCAGATCGGCCTGCATCTGCACCCACTCGCGCCGTTCGAAGCGAACGCGAGCGCGCTGCGTGACGATGCGGAAGCGACGGTTGTAGTCGTCGAAGCTGATGCGCAATTGCTGCGCGGCGAGCAGGGCGAGGTCGTCGAGCATGGTCGGATCCGGAGGCGTGCGCTCAGAGATCGCATGACAGCGCCGCGAACGCAACGCCGCGTGCTACCGGATCGGTTTCTCGGCCGATCAACGGAATGAGCCGAATAAAGCGATTGAATTGCTCCGATCCGCTTCTAAACTCCCCATTCCACGTTTCCTGCGGAGCAAGGCCATGACTGAAGCCCAACGCGTCGAACACCAGATGACCGACAAGGGCTATGTGCCGGTCTACACGACGGCGGTCGTCGAGCAGCCCTGGGCCAGTTACACGGCGGCTGACCATCAGGTCTGGGGCCAGTTGTTCCGGCGACAAAGCGAATTGTTGCCCGGACGCGCCTGCAAGGAATTCATCGACGCACTGACGGCCCTGCCGATGAGCGCCGAGCAAATTCCCAAGTTCAGCGACATCAATGAGCACCTGATGCGCGCCACCGGCTGGAAGCTGATCGGCGTCGAAGGACTGCTGCCGGAACTGACTTTCTTCGAGCATCTTGCCGCCCGCGAATTTCCCGTGACGTGGTGGATCCGCCGCCCCGACCAGGTCGACTACATCGCCGAACCAGACCTGTTCCACGACCTGTTCGGGCATGTGCCGCTGCTGATGAATCCGGTGTTCGCGAACTACATGCAGGCCTATGGTGCCGGTGGCGTGCGCGCGTCGACCTTCGGCGTCGAGCCGCTCGCCAACCTGACGCGTCTGTACTGGTACACCGTCGAATTCGGGCTGATCGACAGCGTCGAGGGGCTGCGCATCTATGGCGCCGGCATCCTGTCGTCCAAGGGCGAGTCGATCTACTGCCTCGACTCGGATGCACCGAACCGCATCGGTTTCGACCTCAAGCGGGTGATGCAGACGCGTTATCGCATCGACACCTATCAGAAAACCTATTTCGTCATCGACAGTTTCGACCAGTTGTTCAAGGCCACCGTCGACCCGGATTTCGGGCCGATCTACTACCAGATGAAAGGCGCCGAGGTTGTGCCTGCCGGCATCGTGCTGGCCGAAGACCGCGTGTTCAACCGCGGTACCGGGGCCGGCTGGCTGCAAGACGGCGACGTCTAGAGGGGTCGGCTTGCGCGTAATTGCCTTGCCGCCTCGCTGCAGCCCCGGCACAATGCCGCACCTTTAATCTTGCCTCCCGAGGCGACGCAGCTGGTTGCCCAGCCGTGCCTTGGCCGTGGAGACTCCGAATGAACAAGCATGACCTCGTATTCCTCAAGCACTTTGCCCAGTTGATCGTTGCGCTGGCGGTGTTGACTGTGGTGTTGATTCTCGGCGCCAGCTATCTCCACATTAATCAACCGCGCGAAGAGAGTTCGTTGATGGCCGCGGCGACCGATGCGCGCATCGTTCCGGTTGGTGATGTCTACGCTGGCGCAACCGGCATGGCGGCGATGGCAGCCGCGCAAGCCGCCGCCGCTGCCGCCATAAAGGGCGTGGTCGCCTATGACGGTACGCTCGACGGTGCGGTGATCTTCGAGAAGCTCTGCGGCGCCTGCCACGTTTCGGGCGCTGGCGGTTCGCCGAAGCTCGAGAAAGCCGTTTGGGCACCACGCGTCGCACAGGGCGTCGACACTCTGGTCAAGCACGCGATCGAAGGCTATACCGGCAGTGCCGGCGTGATGCCCGCGCGCGGCGGCAATGCCGCGCTCAACGACGAACAGGTTCGCGCCACCGTCCAGTGGATGGTCGACAACCTCAAGTAATCACGGGGCCGACCTTACTGCGTTCGTCTCATGTGCGCCGCCTCCGGGCGGCGCTCTGGTTTTACCGATATGGAAACACCATGCAACCGATGCACACTGCCCTATTCGTCGTCGCGGCCTCGGCGATGTTCACCGCCTGCCAGCCCGAACTCGGCCCGAACGGCATTCCGGTCGCCGGAGAAGGCGCTTTGGTGTGTGGTGCAGAGGCAGCGCCGATCCATGTGCTGCAGGGCAATCAGGCGATGAGCCCGGTGGTCGGCGAGATCGTTGAAGTGGAAGCACGCATCAGTGCCAAGTTCATCGACGGTCTGGGTGGTTTTTTCCTCGTCAGCGAGCCGGGCAGCGAAGATCAGGATGCCGCGAGTTCCGAGGGCCTGTTCGTGCGCCAGAGCGAAACACTGACGTGGCCGGTGGGTACCAGGGTGCGTGTGCGCGCCACCGTCGCCGAACTCGGCGCGGCGCCGGATACGCAAACCACCCTGATCGAGCTGAGTCAGCTGATCCAGTGCGACAAACCGATCAAGCTCGCTGCGCGCGCAGTCGCGGGCGCCGGCACCGATCCGCAGTTCTGGGAGCGATTCGAGGGTGAACGCATCGCCATCGCCGGGCCGGTCACCATCGTCGGCAACGACAATCTGCTGCGCCACGGCGCGCTGACGGTTTCATTCGATGGGCGCGATTTCGCCGCGACCGAACGCCACGCGCCGGGGCCGGAAGCGCGCGCGCTGGCACAGGCGAATCTGGCGACGCGATTGATCCTCGACGATGCCCGCCTCAACGAGTATCCGGGCAAACTCTGGCCATTACCGCAACCGTTGTCGCCGGAAGCCAGCTATCGCACCGACTCGCAGTTGCGTGGCATCGAGGGTGTGCTCGAGCAGCGCGACGGCGAATACCGCGTGCAACTCATCCGTGCCATCGAAGACGTCGTGCACGCGCCGCGCCCACTGACGCCGCCGGATGTCGACGGCGATCTGCGCATCGCCAGTTTCAATGTGCTGAACTTCTTCAACGGTGACGGTGCCGGCGGCGGTTTTCCGACCACTAGAGGCGCCCAGAACGAAGCGGCGTTCAAACGCCAGGCGGCAAAGATCGTGCGCGCGCTGGTCGCGCTTGATGCCGACATCGTGGCGCTGATGGAAGTGGAAAACGACGGCTTCGGCCCGACATCGGCCCTGGTTGATCTGGTCGCACGACTCAACAAGGCACGCGGCAAGGACGGCGGCGACTACGTCTTCGTCGATCCCAAACTCGAACGTGTGGGAACCGACGAAATCACGGTCGCGTTGATCTATCGCAGCAGTCGCGTGCACACCGTCGGTGAGCCTGCGGTGCTGCTTGATGCGCCATTCGACCGCTGGTCGCGGGCGCCGATCGCACAGCGCTTCGAGGCCGGTGAACTGGACTTCACCGTGGTCGCCAATCACTTCAAGTCCAAAGGCTGCCAGGACGCGCACGCCACCGAACAGAATCAGGAAGATGGTCAGGGCTGCTTCAATGCACGTCGCGTCGAGTCGGCGCGCGTATTGGCGGATTGGCTGGCGACCGACCCTGTGCACAGCGGCCACGATCGGGTGCTGTTGATCGGTGATCTGAATGCCTATGGCGCCGAAGATCCGGTGCGGCATCTGCTTAGCCGGGGGTATGTCGATGTGCTCGCCGCGCATCTCGCCGAACCGAGTTACAGCTATGTGTTCAACGGCGAATCCGGGCGACTGGATCATGCGCTTGCAAGTAGCGCGCTGGCCGAGCTGGTCGGCGGCGTCGGCGAATGGCATATCAATGCCGACGAGTCCCCGGGCTTCGAATACGGTCAGCCCGACTATGATCGCCGCGCCCTGACCACGCGTTACCGCCCCGATCCGTTTCGCAGTTCCGATCACGATCCGCTGCTGGTCGGTTTGCGTGCGCCCACTGCTCCCGGCGCACCCGCAGCCGCGGCCAACTGAAGCGCACGATGACGCCGGTTCCGATGGCGCAGATCGGGTTCCCGCAAGCATCCGGCGCGTTGCTGCTGACGGGCGCGTCTGGTGCCATCGAAGCGCACATCGAATGGCCGGACGCAGCGCGACGGCGCGATCTCGTCGCGGTGATCTGCCATCCCCACCCGCTGCATGGCGGCAGTATGGGCAACAAGGTGGTGACGACCTGCGAACGCGCGCTGCGCGATCTCGGCGCAATCACCTTGCGCTTCAATTTCCGCGGTGTTGGCAAGACGGCCGGCGTGTTCGACGAGGGCCGCGGCGAAGGCGATGATCTGGCCGCGATCTGCGCCTGGATGCGTGCCGCGCACCCCGATGCAGCCTTGATCCTGGCCGGATTTTCCTTCGGCGCTTACGTCTCGATTTCGCGCGCCGCAGAAATTGCTCCGGCGCTGTTGATTTCGATCGCGCCACCGGTCGGGCGCTTCGACTTGCAGTCATTCGCGGTGCCCACTTGCCCATGGTTGGTGCTGCAGCCGGACGCCGATGAAGTGGTGGACGCGCAAGCCGTTTACGTCTGGGTCGCAAAACAGCCCTCGCCGCCGACGCTTGTCCGCTTCGCCGCGACTTCGCATTTTTTCCATGGCAAGTTGCTCGAACTGCGTGCGGCGATCGCGGCCGGTGTCGCCGAACATCTGCCGCAACCGTCATGACAAAGCGCGTATGACGCCGAGCGTCGCCTATCAAGCCGAGATCGATCGCGGTCATCGCCTCGATGACCCGGCGCAACGCGTCCTGTTGCCACAGCTCGACCGCATCCATGCGCAGATCGTCGAACACGCCGACGATGGCGCGTTGACGCGTTTCTTTGCGCGCTTCCGCTCGGTACCGCCGGTGCGCGGGCTGTACCTGCACGGCGGTGTCGGTCGCGGCAAGACGTTTCTGATCGATCTGCTGCACGAAGCCGTGCCCGGCAGGCGCAAGCTGCGTCTGCATTTCCATCGTTTCATGGGGCGTATCCACGAGTCGCTGCACGAAGTTTCTGGCGAAGCCGATCCGCTGAAACTGGTGGCGCAGAAGTTCGCGCGCGAGGCGCAGTTGTTCTGTCTCGACGAATGTTTCGTCAACGATATCGGCGACGCCATGATCCTCGGCGAATTTCTCACGCACCTGTTCGACTGCGGCGCGACCCTGGTGACCACGTCCAACCAGCCGCCGCAGCGCCTGTATGAGCATGGACTGCAACGCGCACGTTTCCTGCCCGCGATCGCATTGATCGAGCGCCATTGCGAAGTGGTCGAATTGGCGAGCAACACCGACTATCGGCTGCGAGCCCTCACCCAGGCCAGCGTCTATCACACCGACGCGGCGAAGGCTGATGTGGCGATGGCACGGATGTTCGACGATGTCGCACCGGATGCCGCCATGAGCGGCGGCGCGCTGCGCATCAATGACCGCGAGATCGCGACGCGCCTGCGTGCTGACGGCGTCTGCTGGTTCGAGTTCGCCGACTTGTGCGAAGGCCCGCGTGCCGTCGCCGACTACATCGAGATCGCGCGCAGCCACAACACCGTGTTCATCTCGCATATCCCGATATTCGACGCCAGCCAGCGCCTCGAAGATGCAGCCAAGCGTTTCATCCATCTTGTCGATGAGTTCTACGACCGCAACATCAATCTCGTGGTCAGCGCCGCCGCGCAGCCCATCACGCTGTATCGCGGCACACGCCATGCGCATGAATTCGCGCGCACCGCATCGCGCCTGATCGAGATGCAGAGCAAGGCTTATCTCGCACGCGAGCATCGGCCATGACACGTCCGGCCTTGCCGCGCACGGTCTGGGCGCTTGGCATCGTCAGCCTGTTGACCGATGTTTCGTCGGAACTGGTGCACGCGTTGTTGCCGCTGCTGCTGGCCGGTCCGATCGGTGCCAGCATGTTGATGATCGGCTTGATCGAGGGCGCGTCGGAGGCGATGGCGTCGGTGGTGAAACTGTTCTCCGGTGCACTGAGTGACCGCATCGGCAAGCGCAAACCGCTGGTCGTGATTGGCTACGGGTTGTCGGCATTGACCAAACTCGTATTTCCGCTGGTGAACAGTGCCGGATTCATTCTCGGTGCGCGTCTCGTCGACCGCCTCGGCAAGGGCATTCGCGGTGCGCCGCGCGACGCCCTGATCGCCGATGTGACGCCGGCAGCGATTCGCGGCGCCGCCTTCGGCCTGCGACAGTCGCTCGATACCGTCGGCGCATTCACCGGGCCGCTGTTGGCAATGGGACTGATGCTGCTTTGGCAAAACGATTTTCGTGCCGTCTTCTGGGTTGCTGTCGTGCCAGGCCTGCTGGCCGTTGCGATGCTGGTGTTCGGCATCCGCGAACCAGTGCGCCCGGCAGGCATTACCGGCGCTGCGAAAAAGCCGTTCCCGATCTCGCGTGCGGCGCTGGCAAAGATGCCACCGGCCTACTGGTGGGTCGTGGCAATCGGCGCCCTGCTGACCCTAGC